>NZ_CP007130.1:0-600000 GCF_000522985.1 Gemmatirosa kalamazoonensis | reverse complement strand
AGCAGTTCGCCGGGCGGCCGGCGTGCTTCCTGAACAACGTCCGCCACGGCGACCACGACCCGTACGTCGTCGCGCCGCAGCGGTTCGCGTACGGGATGGACGGCGTGCCGCAGGAGGCGTGGCGCGACACGCCGAAGGACCTCCTCGTCTACTCGTACGAGGACGACGCGAAGCGGCTCCTGCCGAACGCCACGAGCCTCCTGGCGAGCGCGTTCTCGCCGGCGTTCGAGGCGCGGCGCGAGGCGTACCTCGGTCGCAGCGCGCGTCGCCTCGACGTCCTCATCCTGCGCGATCCGGCGAACAACTTCGCGAGCCGCCTCAAGAAGCTCGAGAAGCTCACCGGCGTGAAGGATCTGCCGACCATCGTCGCGTACTGGAAGGAGCTCGCGCGCGCCGCGATCGCGGTCGAGGAGCGGGGCGACGAGGACACCGTGGTGGTGCTGTACAATCGGTGGTTCGCCGACAGGAAGTACCGCCAGACGCTCTCGCGCCGGCTCGGCGGCACGTTCTCCGACGCGTCGCTGCGCCACGTCTCGGAGATCGGCGGCGGCTCCTCGTTCGACAAGACCGCGATGAGCGCCGACCTGACGTACGGCGACGTGTTCAAGCACTGGCGCAAGCTGTTCCGCCCGCAGACGTATCGCCGCCTCGGCGAGTACTGGAAGCGGCTGAACGGCGCGCGCCAGATGAAGGTCATGGACCGCTGGAAGGACTTCGAGCAGGATCCCCGCCTGCACGACATGCTCGCCGACCCCGAACTGCAGGCGCTGTCGCGCCGGATCTTCGGCGAGCGCTCGGCGGAGCGGGCCACCGCGGGTCGTTAGGCATGGCGGACGCGTACGGGCTGTCGCCGCTGCAGCAGGGGATGCTGTACCACTGGCTGCGGGCACCGGAGGCGGGGGTCGACCTCGAGCAGATCGGCTGCACGCTGCACGGCGTGGACGTGGCGCGGTTCCTCCGCGCGTGGGAGCGGGTCACGGCGCGCCACGCCGCGCTCCGCACGCGCTTCCGCTGGGAGGACGTCGACGCCCCGCGGCAGGAGGTCGTCGACGGCGTCGACGGCGTGGACGGCGTCGACGCGGCGCCGCTCGCCGTGCACGTGGAGGACGTGCGCGCGCTCGACGCCGCCGCGCAGCGCCGCCGCGTGGCGGCGTACCTCGCGGCCGACCGCCGCGCGGGCTTCCGGCTCGACGCGCTGCCGCTGTTCCGGCTCGCGCTCTTCCGCAGCGCGGCCGATCGGCACGAGTTCGTGTGGAGCTTCCCGCACATCATCCTCGACGGGCGCAGCTTCATCATCGTGCTGCGCGAGGTCCTCGCGACCTACCACGCGCTGGAAGCCGGTGAGGAGCCCGCGCCGCCCACAGCACCCGCGCCGCCCGCGCCGCCCGCGCCGCCCGCGCCACGCGCATACCGCGAGTTCATCGACTGGCTCGACCGGCAGGACCCCGCGCCGGCGGCCGCGTACTGGGCGGAGGCGCTGCGCGGCTACGCGGAGCCGGTCTTCCCCGACCTCCCGGCGCCGGCGCCCGACCCCGACGCCGAGGCGCCGGCGTACACCGACCGCGCGCTCGCGCTGTCGGTCGAGGATACGGACGCGCTGAAGGCGTTCGCCGCGCGGCACGAGCTGACGCTGAACACGCTGGTGCAGGGCGCGTGGGCGCTGCTGCTGGCGCGCTACACGGGGGCCGAGGACGTCGTCTTCGGCGCGACGCGCGCCTGCCGCCGCACGCCGCTCGACGGCGACCCGGCGGTGCGCGACATGGTGGGGCTGTTCATCAACACGCTGCCCGTGCGCGTGCGCATCCCCGCCGAGCAGCCCGTGGTCGCGTGGCTGCGCGGCATCCGGGCGTCGCAGGTGGCGGTGCGCGTGGCGGAGCACACGCCGCTCCCCGCGGTGCAGGCGGCGAGCGCGGTGCCGAGCAGCACGCCGCTGTTCGACACGATCCTGGTCTACGAGAACGAGCGGCAGACGACGAGCTTCGAGCGGCTGGACCCGGCGCGGTGCCGGGGCTTCTACTTCCGCGAGCAGACGACGTTCCCGCTCAGCGTGCGCGGCTACGGGGAGGCGGCGCTGCTGCTGCGGATCGAGTACTACCGGGCGCGGTTCGCCGACGCGGCGATCGAGCGGATGCTCGGCCACCTCGCGACGCTGCTGCGCGAGATGGTGGCGAAGGGCGACCGCCCGCTCGCCGAGCTGGAGATGATGACGCCCGCCGAGCGCGAGGAGCTGCTCGCGGTGTGGAGCGGGTCGAACGCGACGGCGCATCCCGAGCGCCGCGGCGCGACGATGCCCGCGCTGTTCGCCGCGCAGGCGGCGCGCACGCCCGATGCGATCGCGCTGGAGTTCGGCGACGCGACGATGACCTACGCGGAGCTCGACGCGCGCGCCGCGACGCTGGGGCGCGCGCTCGCCGCGCGCGGCGTGGGGCCGGGGGTGCTCGTCGGCGTCTGCGTGGAGCGGTCGATGGACATGTACGTGGCGCTCATGGGGATCCACAAGGCGGGCGGCGCGCACCTGCCGCTCGATCCCGAGTATCCCGTGGAGCGCCTCGCGTACATGCTCGCCGATGCGCGCACGCCGCTGCTGCTCACGCAGGAGCGCGTGGCCGCGACGAGCCTCGCGACGCTCACCGCGCACGCGGAATCGTTAGGCGCCCCGCCCGCGGCGCTGCTGTGCCTCGACCGCGACTGGCCGCAGATCGTGCGCGACGCGGCGGGCGCCCCGGCCCCGGCGCTCGCCGCGCCCGAGGATGTCTGCTACGTCATCTACACGTCGGGATCCACCGGCCGGCCGAAGGGCGTGGTGCTCGAGCACCGCGGCCTCGCGAACCTGCTGCTGGCGATGCGCGAGCGTCCGGGCCTCGCGCCGCGCGACGCGATGCTCGCCGTGACGACGATCTCGTTCGACATGGCCGTGCCGGAGCTGTTCCTGCCGCTCGTCGTCGGCGCGCGGATCGTCATCGCGCCGCGGAGCGCCGCGGTCGACGGCGAGGCGCTCGCCGCCCTCATCGAGCGGCACCGGGTCACGGTGGTGCAGGCGACGCCGGTGACGTGGCGCATGCTGCTGGAGGTCGGCTGGACGAACCCGCGCGGCGCCAAGCTGCTGTGCGGCGGCGAGGCGCTCGCCGCGTCGCTGGCCGAGTCGCTCCTGGCCGGCGGGGGCGAGCTGTGGAACATGTACGGGCCGACCGAGACGACCGTGTGGTCGGCCGCCGACCGCGTGACCGCGGCGGGCCCCGAGCCGGTCGCGCCGGTGGGGCGGCCGATCGACGCGACGACGTTCTAC
This sequence comes from Gemmatirosa kalamazoonensis, assembly GCF_000522985.1. NCBI lineage: Bacteria > Pseudomonadati > Gemmatimonadota > Gemmatimonadia > Gemmatimonadales > Gemmatimonadaceae > Gemmatirosa > Gemmatirosa kalamazoonensis. The sequence continues at coordinate 596,714 of NZ_CP007130.1, read as the reverse complement.
GTGCTCGACGACCGCATGCGTCCAGTCCCGTTAGGCGTCGGCGGCGAGCTGCACATCGGCGGCGTCGGCGTCGCGCGCGGCTATCTCGATCGTCCCGAGCTGACCGCCCAGCGGTTCGTGCCCGACCCGTTCGGGACTCGGGACTCGGGACTCGGGACTCGGGTGCCGGACGAGTCCCGAGTCCCGAGTCCCGCGTCCCGGCTCTATCGCACCGGCGACCGCGTCCGCTTCCGCCCCGACGGACGCCTCGACTTCCTCGGCCGCATGGACGGGCAGGTGAAGCTGCGCGGCTACCGCATCGAGCTCGGCGAGATCGAGGCGACGCTCGTCGCGCTCGACGCGGTGCGCAACGCCGCCGTCGTGCTGCGCGCCGACGCGGGCAGCGAGCCGCGCCTCGTGGCGTACTACGTGGCGGTCGACGGCGCGACCACGACCGCCGCCGAGCTGCGTGCGGCGCTCGGACGCACGCTGCCCGCGCACATGGTGCCGTCGTCGTACGTCGAGCTGCCCGCGCTGCCGATCACGCCGACGGGAAAGATCGACCGCAAGGCGCTCCCCGCGCCCGAGGCGGAGCCGGCGCGCGACGACGTCGTCGCGCCGCGCGACGACGTGGAGGCGCGCGTGCTGCGCATCTGGGAGGAGGTGCTGCGCGTCACGGGGCTCGGCGTCACCGACCGGTTCAACGACGTCGGCGGCCACTCGCTCGCGGCCGTGAAGGTGTTCACGCGCATCGGCAAGGAGTTCGGCCGGCGTCTGCAGCTCGTCACCATCCTGAAGCACGACACGGTGGAGCAGCTGGCCGCGCTGCTGCGCGCGCCCGCCGACGCGGCGTCGTGGCAGTGCGTCGTGCCGTTCGGCGACGCCGGCGCGGCGGGCGTGCCGGTGTTCTGCCCGCACGGCAAGATGGGCAACGTGCTGATCTACGAGCGGTTCGCGGCGGCGATCGGCGGGCGCCATCCGGTGTACGGGCTCCAGGCGTTAGGCAACTGGGGAACGCAGGAGCCGCACGAGACCATCGAGGCGATGGCCGCGTATTACGCGGACGAGATCCTGAAGGTGCGGCCGCACGGCCCGTACATCTTCTTCGGGCTGTCGATGGGCGGCTGGATCGCCGTGGAGCTCGCGCGCGTCATGCGCGAGCGCGGGCACGAGGTACCGCTCGTCGCGCTCTACGATCAGCCCGCGCCGGGCCACCCGACGTACACGCTCGGCGCACGCATCGCGCACTGGCTCTACGACCATGGCGGCGTGCGGCTGAAGACGCTCCGCGCCGTCCTCGACGCCGACCCGGGACAGGGCCGCTCGGCGCGCACGCTCTACCGGCGCGTGCAGCGCGTCCGGCGGTGGTGGCTGGAGAAGGCGCGCGGCGACTGGCTCGCGTGGAAGTACGAGCACCGGCGCGCCCCGCACGACCTCGCACTCCCGGAGCGCGTGACGCGCTTCAGCCTCGCCGCGCGCCGCATCGCGCGGCGCTACCGCGGCCGCTTCTACGACGGGACGATCGTGCTGTTCCGTGCTGCGGAGCAGCGCGCCGGCGCGCGGCTCGACGCGACCTACGGCTGGGGCGAGCTCGCCGCGGAGGTCGTGACCCACGACCTGCCCGGTGGCCACACCGCCGGCCTGCGCGAGCCGCTCGTGGGGGAGCTCGCGCGGCGCTTCCTGGCCTGCGCGGCCGGGCCCGCGTCGGCCGACGCGCCGGCCGTCGATTCGGTGCTGGCCGGCGTCGGCGACTGACGGCCGTTAGGCGCTAGCGTCCCCGCCCCAGCAGCCGCCGGAGGAATCCGCCCGCCGTCGACCTCGGCGCCGCGACGTCGACGAGCCCGAGGTGCGGCGGCGGCCCCTCGCCCCGCTCGCGCCGGACCTGCCGATCGCTGCCCTTGTTGCGGTGCGGGAACGGCACGTCGGGGATCGGGCGGCCGAGGAACCGGCACAGCGGCTCCCAGTCCGCGCTGTCGTCGATCGGCATCACGAGCAGGTCGTCGGGACGGTGCGCGAAGTACTCCCGCACCTCCGCGTTGTGCCGGTCGTAGCGCGCGAGATAGATGTCCTCGTTCCCCGCCGGAAAGCCCGCATGCTCGCCGTAGATCCACTGGCGCATCGGGGTGACCTCGGTGCCGAAGTGGTTCACCTGGCTCCGGATCCACGCGTCGCGGTCGCGCAGCGTCAGGATGAACTTGCTCCCCGGGTACCGCGCGTCCATCTCGCGGTAGATGATCGGCCACGGGTTGTCCTGGAACGCGTCGTACTTCGGCACGAGCGCGTTCGCGAGGTCGAGCACCTTCGTCGCGATGTCCGGGTCGCGCACGCCGTTCGGCCCCGTGACGCGGTAGCCGAGCGTGCCGAGGGCCGCGGTGAGGCTCTTCGTGCCGGTCTTGTGGAACCCGATGCAGAACACCTTCGCGGTCATCGTATCCTCCCGCCTAACGTGGTGACGTCGTCCGGTTGGCGTGGCCCGTCAGGGCGGCAGCAGGCCGGCGGTGCGCAGCCGGTCGCGCAGCACCGGCGCGAGCGATTCGGCCATCCGCACGGCCAGGTGGTTCGTGTCGCGGAAGATCACCTCTCCGTCGCGCGTCGCCACGCACCGGCCGCGGTCGCAGATGACGTCGGAGAGATCGACGAACCGCACGTCGTCGAGCCCGCGCGCCGCCTCGCGGTTCACGCCGAACACCTCGGCGCCCCACGGGTTCGCGTCGAGCGCGAAGTCGCATTGGGCCGCCGACGCGCCGTGGTTGCGCAGCGCCCGCGCGAGGCAGCGCGGCACGTCGAAGCCGGGGCGCGGCGTGTCGCGCACGACCGCGATCGGCGCGCCCGCGCGCCGCAGACCGAGCAGCGTCCGCCGCATCCCATCGCGCCATGCGTCGGCGCCGACACCGGCGCCCGCACCGGCGCCTGCCTCGAACATGTAGCCCGAGGCGCTCGTCATCACGACGAGCGCCGGCCGCTCGGCCGCCACGCGCGCGATCGCCTTCGCGCGCCACGCGTCGCACTCCCGGTACGGGCGGCCGAGATCGGGGTTCGTCACCGACACGTCGGCCGGCGGGCACGCCGACTTCGTGAGCGAGACCAGTCGCCACTTCCCGTCGCGCGCGAGCCGCTCGAGCGCCGGGAACCACTGTGCCGCGTGGCTGTCGCCGAACAGCACGACCGTGCGCCGCGCATCGGCGACGCCGTACACGCACCCGCCGACGTCGACCTTCGAGAACTCGGCGTGACAGCCGTCGGCGTAGACCTTCGGCAGGTCGCGCGCGTGCCGGTACGACGCCATGCGCGCGTCGATCGTGCGGCCGCCGGCGGCCCACACCGCAGCGGCCGCCGCGCCGGCCGCCACCGTCAGGCACGCGCCGAGCGCGAGCGAGCGCCACGGCCGCGCGACGAGCCGCCGATCGAAGCGCAGCGTGTTCTCGACCCACCGGTAGCTCGCCCACGCGAGCGCGAGCGCGGCCAGCACGCACGCCGCCCGCGCCGCGGGTCCGAGCGTGAGGCCGAGCAGCGCGGGGAAGACGAGCAGCGGCCAGTGCCAGAGGTACAGCGAGTACGACCAGTCGCCCACCGCGCGCAGCGGCGCGACGCCGAGCAGTCGCGACACCGCGCCGGGCGTGCGCGCGGCCCCCGCGGCGAGCAGCAGCGCGGTGCCCGCGACGGGGAGCACGGCGGCCACCCCGGGGAACGCCGTGCGGTCGCCGAACGCGACGATCGCGCCGAGCACCCCCGCCGCGCCGACGAGCGCGAGCGCCGTCGCCGCGCGCCTGCCTAACGTCGCCAGCCTCGCCTCGGCCAGGCACACGAGCGCGCCCGCGGCGAACTCCCACGCGCGCGGCGGCGAGCCGAAGAACGCCCACGGTCGCGAGCGCGTCATGAGCCACAGGCCCCCGACGAACGACGCGAGCGCCACGCCGGTCATGAGCGCGAGCAGCCGCCCGCGCCGCCGATCCGGCGCGCCGAACCGCGCGCCGACGAGCAGCAGCAGCGGCCACGCCATGTAGAACTGCTCCTCGACCGACAACGACCAGGTGTGCATCACCAGGTTCTGCTGCACGTCCCCGCCGAGGTAGTCGGTCGCCTGGAAGCCGAACCAGAAGTTGCTCGCGTAGAGCGCCGCGGCGAGCGCCGCCGGCGCGAGCTCGCGCTGCTCCAGCGGCGACAGGAAGAGCACCGTCGCGCCCAACGTCGCGAGCAGCACCACGGTCACGGCGGGGAGCAGTCGGCGCACGCGCCGGCCGTAGAACGCCGCAAAGTCGATCGTGCCGGTGCGCTCGACCTCGCGCAGCAGCAGCCCGGTGATGAGGTAGCCGGAGATGACGAAGAACACGTCCACGCCGACGTAGCCGCCGCCGAACAGCGGCACGCCCGCGTGGTACAGCACGACCGCGAGCACCGCGACGGCGCGCAGCCCCTGCACGTCGGCGCGATACGACGTGCCGTGCTCGCGGGCGGTCGCCGGCGGCGCGCCCGGGTGCGGCGGTCGCCGTGCCGACGTCGGCGTGAAGTGCTCGCCGTGCCGGCGTGGCCGTGCAGTCGTCGCCGTCATCGCGCTTACATGTACCCTTCGCGCCGGAGCGTCTCGAGCCCGCCGCCGTCGTCCTTGTCCTGCGCGCGTCCCGAGCGCTCAGCCACGTTCGCGTAGCGGCCCGAGCGCAGCTCCACGATGATCTCGGACACCGTCTGCGCGTCCGACGCGACCGGCAGCGTGCACGGGCCGCAGCCCAACGAGCGATAGCGCTGCCCCTCGCCCTGGTCGTAGTACAGCGACACGGTCGGGATGCGCTCGCGCTCGATGTACTCCCACACGTTCAGCTCCGTCCAGTCGAGCAGCGGATGGATGCGGACGTGCGTCCCGGGCGGGAAGTCGGTGTTGAACTGGTTCCAGAACTCGGGCGGCTGGTCGCCGACGTTCCACTGCGAGCGCACCGTGCGCGGCGAGAAGTAGCGCTCCTTCGAGCGGCTCCCCTCCTCGTCGGCGCGCACGCCGGCGATGACGCCGGTGAACGGCTCGGGGTTCGGGTCCGGCTCGTACGCGCCGAGGTCGTGGTTGAACCGCTGCCGCGGCCACGCGCCGCTCAGCGTGTTCTTCAGCGCCTCGGTCTTCAGCAGCCGGCAGCAGTTGATGCGATCGATCGCGCCGTCGGGGAAGGTCTGCTTCGCGGCGAGCGCCTCGCGGTTCTGCCCGACGATCATGTTCAGCCGCCACTCCGCCGTGAGGCGGTCGCGGTACTGGATCATCTCCGGGATCTTGTACGACGTGTCGATGTGCACGAGCGGGAACGGCACGTGGCCGTAGAACGCCTTCCGCGCGAGCCACAGCATCACCGTGCTGTCCTTCCCGATCGACCACAGCATGCACAGGCTGCGGAACGACGCGTACGCCTCGCGCAGGATGTAGACGCTCTGCGCCTCCAGGCGGTCGAGATGGTCCGTCATCAGCTCACCCTCAGCACTTGCTTGTCCAGGTACTGCAGCACGCGCAGCGTCGACTCGTCGAGCGACAGCGCGGCGGTGTCGAGCCGCAGCTCGGGGCGCGTCGGCTCCTCGTACGGATCGTCGATGCCGGTGAAGTTCGTGATCTCGCCGCGGCGCGCCTTCGCGTACAGCCCCTTCACGTCGCGCTTCTCGCACTCGGCGAGCGGCGTCGCGACGTGCACCTCCACGAAGCGGCCGCACAGCCCGCGCACGAACTGCCGCGACTCCTCGTACGGCGAGACGAACGACGCGACGACCGTGACGCCGTTCTGTTCGAGCTTGCTCGCGAGGAACCCGATGCGGCGCACGTGCTGGTCGCGCTCGGGGCGCGTGAACCCCGTCGCCGGGAAGATGTCGCGCACGCTGTCGCCGTCGAGCCGCTCGACGCGGAGGCCGCGCTCCTGCAGCGCGCGGTACACCTTGTCGGCGATGGTGCTCTTGCCCGCGCCGGAGAGGCCGGTGAACCAGATCACCGCCGGCCGCACCTCCTTCTTGCCGAAGCGCAGGCGGTCCCACACGCGCTCGTGCAGCCAGTACAGGCCGATCTTCGACGTGAACTCCAGCGCGCCGACCCACAGCGACAACGCGAGCTTGCGCGTGAAGATGAAGACGAGCAGCGCCGTCGCCACCGTCCCCATGATGCGCCAGGAGACCGCCTTGATGATCGATCGCCAGTGCGTCTCGTAGAACATCACAGCCCCACGACGAAGTCGCCGTTCCGCAGATCCGGCTTGTTGTAGGTGAGCGGCGAGCGCCGTGGTCCGTCGATGCCCGACTCGCGGAACACGCAGTCGCCGGCGGCGACGTCCCACTCCATCGTCGGCCCGAAGCGCGGATACACGTCCGCCGTCCCTTCGGCCACGAGGCAGAACTTGAGCGAGCTGCCCGCGGGCACGCGGCGCGCCACCGGCACCGTCGCGAGCCACCGCTCGAGGGCCTCCGACGGGTGCGACCGGCTCTCCACCACGACGAGCGGCGCGCCCTCGGCCGGCGGCGTCGAGTGGACGCGCGTCGGCGGCGCGTCGGGCGCCTCGACCCACGCGCCTAACGACTTGCCCGCGTACCAGCACCGGTCGATCGCCGGCGCGTAGACGACGCCGAGCACCGGCTCGCCGTCCTCGACGAGCGCGACGTTCACCGTGAAGTCGCCGTTCCGGTGCAGGAACTCCTTCGTGCCGTCGAGCGGGTCGACGAGCCAGAAGCGGCGCCACGACTGCCTCACCGACGCGTCGGGGATCTCGCCTTCCTCGGAGACGACCGGCACGTCCGGTGTCCACGCGCGCAGCGCGTCGACGATCACGTGGTGCGCCGCCTCGTCGGCGAGCGTGAGCGGGCTGCCGTCGCTCTTCGCGCGCGCGCCGCTGTCGATTCGATAGTACGGCATGATCGCGGCGCCGGCGTGGCGGGCGATGCGCACGAGTCGGGCGAGCGATTCGTCGGAGATCAGCGCGCCGTCGCGGGCCCCCGCGAGCGCGTCGGGCTCCGTGAGAGTGGACGCGGATCGCGCGGATGGCGCGGATAGGCTCCCGGCTTCAGCCATCGGCCTATCCGCGTGATCCGCGTGATCCGCGTCCAACACTCGAGGAGCGGTGCGTGCCACGGAGCCATCCCCGCCACGCGCGCTCATCGTCCCACCACCCCGCGCTCCTCGAGCAGCCGGCAGATGCGCTCCACCTGCTCGCCGCCGAGATCGGAATCATCCACGACGAGGTCCGACGCGAGATCGTTAGGCCCGCGGCCGCCGAGCCACACCGTGTGGATGCGCCCCGGCTCCACCGCCGTGCCGACGAGATCCAGCTCGTCGGGCGTCAGCTCCGCGGCGGTCACCACGAGCAGCATCCCCGCGTCGAGCATGAGGTTCGCCACCTCGCCGAGACGCCGCAGGTGCTCGTGCCGGTGCACGCCGGTGCGCTCGAGGTCCGCGTCGACGCCGTAGAGCAGGTTGCCGATGCCGAGGAAGTAGACGAGCCGCCCCTCCTCGAACAGCCTGGCTTCCAGTGCACGCGCGAGGCTCTTCCGGTCGGCGTCGCGCGGGCCGGTGATGAGCACCATCGCCGGCAGCTGCGCGTAGCGCTCCACGCGCCGCTCGAACGGGATGCCGCTCGGCTCCCACTTCGCGTTGCGCACCAGCACGCGCTCGCGCACCGCGGCCTGCGGGTCGGGCAGCGCCTCGCGCACGATGCCGCCGCCGCGGATCTCCCACTCGTCGACGATCACGAATCGACCCGTCGCCGCGATGCCGATCTCCGCGTCCACGGCGAGCGGGCGCTCGAGCCGCAGCACGCACTCCGCGACCTCGTGGCGCTGCACCGCGTCCGCCGTGTCGCGCTCGCCGAGCTCCGACGCGTCGACGAGCTGCTCGACTGCCTCCAGCTCCATCCCCACCGACGCGGTGCCGAGCTTGAGGCGGTACTGGCGGCCGCGCACGAGGGGCTGCGTGCCGAGCCAGAACAGCGACACGCGGATGCGCGCGGCGACCGACGGACGCTCCTCGTCCGCGCGGCACGCCACCTCGCCGCGCTGCACGTAGATCTGGTCGGTGAGCGTGAACCCGGCCGCCTCGCCGGCGCCCGCCTCGGCGCGCGGGTCGACGTTGAAGCCTTCCAGCGTCTTCACGCGGCTGCGCTTCCCGGACGGGTAGAACAGCACCTCGTCGCCCACGCGGAGCCGTCCCGACGCCACGCCGCCGGCGACGATGCGGCGGTCGTCGCCCTGCGCGGTGAACTTGTAGACGCCCTGCACCGGCATGCGGAACGGCTTCTCCACCGGCGCCGGCTCCTCCTCCAGCGCGTCGAGGAACTCCACCACGGTGGGTCCCGCGTACCACGGCGTCTCGGGCGCGCGCGCGGCGAGGTTGGTCCCTTCGCGGCCGGACACGGGGATGCACGCCTCGATCGTCACGCCGTAGCCGCCGAGGAACTCGCGCAGCTCGTGCTCCAGCGCGCAGAACGCGGCGCGGCTGTAGTCGACGAGGTCGATCTTGTTCACGAGCACCGCGACGTGGCGCACGCCGAGCAGCGGGAGCAGCCGGCCGTGCCGGCGCGTGTTCTCCTGCACCCCCTCGCGGGCGTCGACGACGAGCAGCGCCGCCTCGGCGCGCGCGGCGCCGGTGATCATGTTCTTCAGGAACTCCAGGTGCCCCGGCGCGTCGATGATGATGTACGGCCGGCGCGGCGTCTTGAAGAAGACGCGGGCGGAGTCGATGGTGATGCCCTGGCCCTGCTCCTCCTTCAGCGCGTCGATCAGGAACGCGTACTCGAACGGCTTCGCGTTGCGCGCGCACGTGGCGCGCACCTGCTCCAGCTTCCCATCCGGGAGAGTCCCCGTATCTGCCAGCAGACGGCCGACGATGGTGCTCTTCCCGTGGTCGACGTGACCCACGACGGCGATGTTCATGCGAGGAAGTGGAGGGCTGTCGGTCGGGCCGGTCGGGGAGTCACACCCGCACCGTGGCGGGGGCGACCGGCGGTCCATGGCGGCGGAGTCGGGCCGGAAGGGCTCGCGGCTCGACGACCCCGCGCTCGAGGGAGTCACAACATACCCTGCGGCTGGAAACGGCGCACCACTGGCGCCGAGGCCACTGTTCCGTGGCGCGTGCGCCACACGATGCGTCGACCCGTCGCTTGCCACGATCGGGGCCCGGACGCATCGTGGGCCGTCGCTCGCCCGCGGGTCCTGCCCGCCTCATCCTCCCGCCCGCGCGGTCTGACGCACATGGCGCACGAGTACATCCTCGGCATCTCCGCGTACTACCACGACTCCGCCGCCGCCCTGCTGCGCGACGGGGAGATCGTCGCCGCGGCGCAGGAGGAGCGCTTCACGCGCAAGAAGGGGGACGAGCGGTTCCCCACGCAGGCCGTCGCGTACTGTCTGCGCGAGGCCGGGATCGGGATCGAGGACGTCGCGCACGTCGGCTTCTACGACAAGCCGCTGCTGAAGTTCGAGCGCATCCTCGAGACCTACTTCGGCGTGGCGCCGAAGGGGTTCCGCTCGTTCCTGATGGCGGGGCCGCTGTGGATCAAGGAGAAGCTGTTCACCGACCGCGAGCTGCGCGCCGCGCTCGGCGGGTGGGACGGGTCGCTGCTGTACGCGGAGCACCACGAGTCGCACGCCGCGAGCGCGTTCTACCCGTCGCCGTTCGAGGAGGCGGCGATCCTCACCATGGACGGCGTGGGCGAGTGGGCCACGGCGTCGATCGGCGTCGGCCGCGGGCGCGACCTCACGCTGCTGCGCGAGATGCGGTGGCCCGATTCGTTAGGCCTGCTCTACTCCGCGTTCACGTACTACACCGGGTTCAAGGTGAACTCCGGCGAGTACAAGGTGATGGGCCTCGCGCCGTACGGACGGCCGACGTACGTGGACCGCATCTACGAGCACCTCGTCGACCTGCGCGACGACGGCTCGTTCACGCTGAACCAGAAGTACTTCGACTATCTCAGCGGCCTCACCATGACGAGCGCCGCGTTCGACGAGCTGTTCGGCGGGCCGCCGCGGGTGCCGGAGTCGAAGCTCACGCAGAAGGAGATGGACCTCGCGCGCTCGGTGCAGGAGGTCACGGAGGAGATCATGCTCCGCATGGCGCGCACCGCGCACCGCGAGACCGGGCTGCCGAACCTCTGCCTCGCCGGCGGCGTGGCGCTCAACTGCGTCGGCAACGGCCGGCTGCTGCGCGAGGGGCCGTTCGAGCGGATCTGGATCCAGCCCGCGTCGGGCGACGCCGGCGGCGCGCTCGGCGTCGCGCAGCTCATCCACCATCGCTACCTCGCGCGCGAGCGGCGTGTCGTGCGCGGCAAGGACACGATGAAGGGCGCGTACCTCGGCCCCTCGTTCGGCGACGACGAGATCGAGGCGTTCCTGAAATCGAAGGGGGCGAGCTATCGGCGCATGGAGCGCGACGAGCTGCTGCGCCACGTGGCCGAGGAGCTCGCGGGCGAGAAGATCGTCGGCTGGTTCAACGGGCGCATGGAGTTCGGCCCGCGCGCGTTGGGCTCCCGCTCCATCCTCGGCGACCCGCGGAGCCCGCGCATGCAGGCGCAGATGAACCTGAAGATCAAGTTCCGCGAGGGGTTCCGCCCGTTCGCGCCGAGCGTGCTGCGCGAGGACGTGGCCGACTGGTTCGAGCTCGACGTCGACTCGCCGTACATGCTGCTCGTCGCGCCGGTGAAGCGCGAGCGGCAGATCCCGATGCCCGACGACGCGCGCCAGCTGTGGGGGATCGACCAGCTCAACATCGTGCGCTCCGACATCCCCGCCGTCACGCACATCGACTATTCGGCCCGCGTGCAGACCGTCAGCCGCGAGACGAACCCCGACTATCACGACCTCATCGCCGCGTTCCGCGACCTCACGGGATGCCCCGTGGTCGTGAACACGTCGTTCAACGTGCGCGGCGAGCCGATCGTCTGCACGCCGGAGGACGCGTATCGCTGCTTCATGCGCACACACATCGACGGCCTGGTGCTCGGCCCGTTCGTGCTGCACAAGGCGGGGCAGGGCGAGTGGAAGGAGGAGACCGAATGGCAGCGCGAGTTCCAGCTCGACTGAGTGCCGCCGACGGGCGGAAGTTCGGCCTCACGGTCGGCCTCGCGTTCCTCGCGTTAGGCGGCATCGCGTGGTGGCGCGGACGCGTGCGCACCGCCGCGGTGCTGCAGGGCGTCGGCGGGGCGCTCGTCGTCGCGGCGCTCGTCGCGCCGACCGCGCTCGGCCCCGTGGAGCGCGCGTGGATGGGACTCGCGCACCGCATCTCGAAGGTCACGACGCCGGTGTTCATGGGCGTCGTCTATTTCGTCGCCATCACGCCCGCCGGGTTCGTCCGCCGGCGCACCGGCGGCCCGATCGGCGGCCGCCGCGCGCGCACCGCGTCGCGGTGGGAGCCGCACATGCCGGCGGTGCCGACCGCCGAGCGCATGGAGCGTCAGTTCTAGTTACCGGGAGGATCCGATCGTGGCCCGTCGCGGACTGTTAGGCGAGCTGTGGGCGTTCATGCGGGAGCGGAAGAAGTTCTGGCTCCTGCCCATCGTCGTGGTGCTGCTCACCGTGGGTGGGCTCATGGTGTTCGCGCAGGGCTCGGCGCTCGCGCCGTTCATCTACACGATCTTCTGACGGGCCTCCACGTACGTGTTTCTGAAGGACTGAAGGAGGACTGAAGAAGGACCAACAACCCTGTTGGTGTTTCCTTCTTCAGTCCTCCTTCAGTCCTTCTTCAGTCTCAGGAGACCCCGTACGTGGAGTCGCGGCGCTAGCGCGCGGCGAGCGCCGCCGGCGCGCACCCGCGCGGGGCCGTGCAGTCCGGCAGCCCGTCCCATGCGCGCAGCATCGCCGCCGCCACGCGCGCGTTGCCGTCGGGCGTGAGGTGCGCCTGGTCGAGGAAGACGTCGCCGCGCATGTCGGCGAGCACGCTCGACAGGTCGTGCAGATCGTCGGCGGAGTCGCGTGCGGCGATCGCGCGCATCCGCGTGTACGTCTCCGCGAACAGCTGCAGGTGCCGTCGCGCGCGCGTGCCGACGTCGCGCTTCTCGAGCGCCGTCATCACCTTGCCCGACTCGCTCAGCGCGGGCTGCCAGAAGAACAGGGTGCGGAAGCCGTACGCCTTGCCGAGCGCGCGCACCACCTCGGTCACGCCGAGGTAGTTGTGCACGACCGAGTCGGCGAGCCCCGCGATGGGGAACGTGTCGCGTCGCACCGGCGCGAAGCTCTGGCGCAGCACGGCGTACGTCGAGGTCTGCTCCGCGAGCTGCCGCACGGCGCTGCGCCGCTCGAACGCCGCCGCGATGTCCGACTGGTCGGAGTGGCTGCCGGCACGCCCGAACTGCCACGTCGTCCCGACGTCGTTGATGCCGTCGTAGAACACGACGGCGTTCGGGCGCGCGCCGGCGCGCAGCTGCAGCGCGAGCTGGATCATCCCCTGGAGCGAGACGTACGCGCTCTCGCCGAAGTTCACGACGCACACCGGGCCCGACACGCGCTTGGCCAGCCCCTGCTGGACGTACGCCGGGATCGACGCCGAGTCGGGGGAGCCCGTGCCCCACATCGTGGAGCCGCCGAACATGTAGACCACGAACGCGCCGGGCGCGCAGTTCGCCCCCGGCGTCACGCGGCGGCGGTCACGGTCGATGTGGATGTACTGGCCGTTGTACGGGCGCCGCCGGAAGATGACGAACGGCGCGTACGCCATCGGCTTCGACTCCTCGAACTCGCGCCAGTACTCGGCCGCCCACGGCTTGTCGCGGTAGAACGGGTGCCACGCCATTTCCTCGTAGCTGCGCTCCACGCGGTTGCGCGCCCGCCAGCGGCGAAGCATCGCCGACGCGCCCTCGACGAGCACGAGCAGGAGGATGACGTTCAGGAGGATGGTGGCGGTGCCGCGATACGCCGGCACCACGTTGCGCCCGAACAGCCCCGCGGCCACGAGCAGGCCGCCGAACACCAGGAAGGGCACGGTGCCCACCGGCGCGCTGAAGCCGCGTCGCACGGTGAGCCACCGGTCGATGAGGGCGAACGCGACGACGACGACGCCGACCACGAGTACTGCGACACGCGGTCCGGTGTGGGGACGCGCGGAGGAGCTCTCCGTCATCTGAGCGTGGGGCGGGGGGCGGGGGGACAGGAGGAGGGGCGCTCAACTCTTGGAACCGGAGCGAGACCTGTCAACGCCCGCGCTCGGCGAAGACCGTCGGATGGTGATATCGGGCGGGCCGCGCCGGCCCTAGATCTCCGCCCGTGACCACCGCCGACCGTTCGCCCGACGCGCTCGACGTCCTCGCCCGCGAGATCCGAGCGTTCCCGGAAGCCGTCGCCTCGTTGCGCGTCACCCCCGACGTGACCGCCGCCGAGATCCGCGCCCATCTCGCCGAGGCGTATCCGTTCGACGCCGCGCGCCCGCTCGACGCCGTGCTCCCCGACGTCGCGCGGATGCTGCGCGACTGGTCGCTCCACGTCACGCACCCGCGCTACTTCGGGCTGTTCAACCCCGCGGTGCATCCCGCCGCGGTGTGCGCCGACGCGCTGGCCGCGCTCTACAACCCGCAGCTCGCGGCGTGGGCGCACTCGCCGGCAGGGAACGAGATCGAGCGGCACACGCTCGCGTTCGTGGCGCGCGCCCTCGGCCTCGACCCCGCCGCGTGCGCGATGCACTTCACGACCGGCGGCAACGAGGCGAACCAGACCGCGCTCGTCGCCGCGCTGTCGCACGTGATGCCGGCGTACGCCGAGCGGGGCGCCGCGGCGCTCGGCGAGCGGCCGGCCGTCTACGTGTCGACGCAGAGCCATCACTCGTTCCACAAGTGCGTCCGCGTCTCCGGCCTCGGCGAGGACGCGCTGCGTGTCGTGCCGCACGACGACCGGCTGCGGATGGACGCCGCCGCGCTCCGCGCACGCATCGACGCCGACCGGGCCGCGGGATGGCGCCCGGTGCTCGTCGTCGCCACGGCGGGGACGACCGGGGCGGGGATCATCGACGATCTCGACGCGCTCGCCGACGTGGCCGCGGCGTGCGGCGCGTGGTACCACGTGGATGCGGCGTGGGGCGGGGCGGCGGCGCTGTCGCCGCGGCTGCGGGGCGCGGTGCGCGGCGTGGAGCGCGCCGACTCCGTTACCTGCGACGCGCACAAGTGGCTCTCCGTGCCGATGGGCGCCGGGATGTTCTTCACCCGGCACCCGGAGGTGCTCCGCCACGCGTTCGACGTCGAGGCGTCGTACGTGCCGCCCGATGCACCGGGGCGCGAGGATCTCTATCGCGGCAGCCTGCAGTGGTCCCGTCGGTTCATCGGGCTCAAGCTGTTCATGACGCTCGCCACGTTAGGCGCGGACGGCATGGCCGCCGCGCTCGAGCACCAGGCCGACATGGGCGACCTGCTCCGCGCGCGGCTGCGCGAGCGCGGCTGGATCGTCGTCAACGACACGCCGCTGCCGCTCGCGTGCTTCACGCACCCACGCATCCGCGCCGGCGAGCGGACGACGGCGGCGGTCGTGTCGGCGGTGCAGGCGCGCGGGCACGCCTGGATCAGCGACGTCGCGCTCACCGGTGACGAACGCGTCTTACGCGCGTGCATCACGAACTACAAGACGGTGCCGGCGGATCTGGAGATCCTGCTCGACGAGCTGGACCGGGCGCTCGCGGGCTGATGATCGGCCGTCGCGCTGAAACCGAAGGCCTTCCGGTGGTGTCAGACTGGGCATGACCTGGGCGAGCGACTCCGGCGGCACGGGCCCGCGGGCGCGGCCGGCCGTCGGGACGCTCGACGTGCCGGCCGAGCGCGTGGTGGAGCGGTTGCGCCCCACGTACCAGGTGGAGCGCGAGCTGACGCCGGGCGGCATGTCGCGCGTCTTCCTCGCCCGCGACGTGGCGCTCGACCGCCTGGTCGTGGTGAAGGTGCTCCCCGGCCACCTAGCGACGCCGTCGGCGGTGGACCGCTTCCGGCGCGAGATCCTGCTCGTCGCCGGGCTGCACCACCCGAACGTCGTCGGCGTGATCGGCGCCGGAGACGTGGACGGCGTGCCGTACTACGTCATGCCGTTCATCGAGGGCGCGTCGCTCGCCGAGCGGCTCGCCGGCCGCGCGCGGCTGCCGGTGGCCGAGGCGACGGCGATCCTGCGCGACGTCGCGCGCGCGCGCTCGCCTACGCGCACGAGCGCGGCATCGTGCACCGCGACGTGAAGCCGCGCAACGTGCTGCTCGTGAGCGGCGCCGCGATGGTCGCCGACTTCGGCGTGGCGAAGGCGCTGCGGGACGCCGTGCACGGCGGCAGCGGTGAGCGGCCGTTAGGCGGCGCGCCCGACGCATCGGCACCGTCGCGCGACTCGCTCACCGGCACCGGGTTCTCGGTGGGCACGCCGCTGTACATGGCGCCCGAGCAGGCGGCGGGCGACCCCGCCGTCGACAGCCGCGCCGACGTCTACGCGCTCGGCGTCACGGCGTACGAGATGCTCACCGGCGCCGCGCCGTTCGCCGACCTCGCGCCGCACGCGCTGCTGCGGGCGAAGCTCACCGAGCTGCCGCCGCCGGTCGACGCGGTGCGTCCCGACGTGCCGGCGTCGCTCGCGGAGCTCGTGCAGGAGTGCCTCGCCCCGCAGCCCGCCGACCGCCCCGCGAACGCCGCGGCCGTCGTCGAGCGGCTCAGCGTCGCCGCGAGCGACACCGGCCGCCGGCGGGCGGCCGCGCTCCCACGCCGGATCTCGCCCGCGCGTCGCACCGCCGTCCTCGCGTCGTTAGGCGCGCTGGCGGTGGTCGCCGCGTTAGGCGCCGCGTGGCGTGCCCGCACTGCCGTATCCGCGTCCGCCGCACCCGCTGCCGGTTCACCCGCTGCCGGTTCACCCGCTTCCGCCGTACCCGCCTCCGTCGTTCTCGTGGTCCCGCTCGTTTCGTTGAGCGAGGACTCGTCCGACGCGCACCTCGCGCAGGGCGTCACCGCGCACCTCGCGGCGATGCTGAGCCGGCTGCCGTCGGTGCGCGTCGTGTCGCCGTCGCGCGTGCAGGGGCTCATGCGCGAGGGGATGAGCCCCGATGAGATCGCGCGCCGGCTCGGCGCCTCGCTGCTCGTCGAGGGGACGCTCGAGCGCGCGGCCCGACGCGTGCGCACCACGGCGCGCCTCGTCGACGCGAAGAGCGGCACCATGCAGTGGGCCGGCGCGTTCGAGCACGGCACCGAGGAGCTGTTCGCGCTCCAGGACGACGTCGTCGCCGGCGTGGCGAACGGCATCCGGCCCGGCGCCGCCGACGCGCTGCGGGCGCCTAACGCGGCCGCCGCCGTGCCGCCGGAGGCGTACGAGCTCGTGCTCCGCGGCCGCTATCTCGTGCGCACGCGCCGTCCGCGCGCGCTGCGCGAGGCGATCGGCGCGTTCGAGCGCGCGCTGAAGCTCGCGCCGTCGTACGCGCCCGCCGCGAGCGCCCTGGCCGACGCGTACGCGCTGCTCCCACTCTACGGCGCCGCGTCGGTCACCGATGCGCTCGCGCGCGCCGCGACCGCCGCCGAGCGCGCCGTGGCGCTCGACTCGGGGTCGGGGGAGGCGCACATCGCGCAGGCGCGCGTGCAGGACGCGCTCTGGCAGTGGGACGACGCCGAGCGCTCGTACCAGCGCGCGCTCGCCGGCATGCCGCGCGACGCGGGTGCGTGGCAGGCGTACGGCGAGCACCGGCTCGTGCGCGGCGATGCCGCCGGCGCGGTGGCCGCGCTCGAGCGCGCCGCGCGGCTCGACTCGTCGACCGCGATCACGCACGCGTCGCTCGCCGTGGCGCTCGCCGCCGCGGGGCAGCCCGCGCGCGCGCGCGCCGAGGCGTCGCTCGCGGTGCAGGGCGATCCCACGCTCGCGACGGGATGGATGCTCATGGGCGCCGTGCATCTGTTCGACGGCCGGCCGGCGGACGCGCTCGCCGCGCTCAGCGCGGGGCTCGCGCTCGAGCCGCGCTCCGCGCTCGGCCTCGGCCTCGCGGGCTACGCGGCGGCGCGCGCCGGCGACCTGGAGGAAGCGCGCAAGTACCGCGCACGCATCGACGGGTTAGGCACCCTGCCGGGCCGGCCGCTCGCGCTCGCGCACCTCGAGCTCGGCGTGCGCGACACCGCCGCGGCGCTCGATGCGTTGGAGCGCGCCGTGGAGCAACACGACCCGTTCCTCGCCACCGAGCCGCTCTGGTCGCCGCTGTTCGACGAGGTGCGTCCGAGCGCGCGCTTCCGCCGCGTGCTCGACGAGCTGGGGCTCGCGTCGCTCGCCCGCCCGCGCCGCGCGGCGACGACGCCGTGAGCGCGGCCCCGCCGCGACGCGGCGAGCTCGCCGAGCTCACCGACCTGCACCTGCTCATCCTCGGCGCGCTGTGGGCCGGGGGCGAGGCGACCATCGCCGACGTGCACGCCGCGGTGCGGCACCGCGCCGACGTCGCGCCGAAGACGATCGCCACCCTGCTCGGCCGGCTCGAGCAGCGCGGGTTCGTGACGCACCGGCTGAACGGACGCCAGGGCGTGTATCACGCGCTCGTCCGTCGGCGCGACGTGCTCGCCGCGCGCGTCGAGGGGATGCTCGCCTCGCTGTTCGCCGCCGAGGACGGCCGCTCCGGCGCCGTGCGCGCTCGCACCGACGTGCGTCCCGTCGACGCGACGCGGCTGCGCGAGCTGCTCCGCCGCGCCGAGCGCGGGCTCGACGAGAGCGACGGCGCGTGACGCGACTCGCCCGCGCGAATGCACGGCCGATCCCACCGCGCTGGCGCGCGCGCGTGCCGCGGACCACGGTGGGCCCATGCGTCCTCGAGGCAACGTGCTGCGTGACGCACGCCGTCGCGCGATTCTCGACATGCTCAGCGGTGGTCCCCGCACGCCGCGCGAGTTCGCGGAAGATCTCGGCGCGGCATGGCGCGCGATCGCGCCGCACGTGCGCATGCTCACGCAGCTCGGCCTCGTCCGACTGCGCCGCGGCCGCCGCGGGCCGTCGTACTACCTCGTCCGCGACGAGATCGATCGGGCGTCGTGAACGTGGAGCGCCGACGCTTCGTATCGAGCCGCAGAGGACGCAGAGGGTCGCAGAGAACATCGATGGAGCGAGGGGATAGACGAGTACCCTGGGGATCCACGTGCGATTGAAGAGATCTCGAGATCCTCTTCATCGCCGTTGGATCCCCAGAGTACTCGCCTGGCACCTCGAACCTGTCGAAGAGAACGTCAACTGCCATTGACCACGGAGGGCACAGAGGACACGGAGGAAACCCATTGACGTGGTTCTCCTCCGTGTCCTCCGTGCCCTCTGTGGTTCAATTCGAAGAGGCAGTCCTCTGCACCCCTCTGCGTCCTCTGCGGTTCAATGTGTTCACGCCCCGATCGTGAGCGCGAGGCCGAGCGACCGCAGCACGCGCCAGCCGCGCGTGTGCCACGGCTCGCCGCGCTCGGCGCGCCCGGCGTCGCGCGCGAGGGCGCGCTCGAGCGCGGCGGCGAACGCGGCGGCGCTGTCGTAGCGCGCGGTCGGCAGCGGCGCGAGCGCGCGCACGACCGCGGCGTCGACGTCGGCCGGGATGTCGCGCCGCCGATGGCGCGGATGCGGCGGCCGCTCGCGCAGCCGGCGGCAGAGCACGACGTCGGTACGGCCGCTGAACGGCGGCTCGCCGGTAAGCATCTCGTACAGCACGCAGCCTAACGCGTACACGTCCGCGCGGCCGTCCACGCCGCCGTCGCCGGCGGCCTGCTCGGGGCTCATGTACGTCGGCGTGCCGACGAGCGAGCCGGTCGCCGTGATGCGCTCCCCGCCGACGTCGCCGTCGAGCGTGCACGCGATGCCGAAGTCGATGAGCACCGGGCGCGCGCCGGCCAGCAGCACGTTCGCCGGCTTCACGTCGCGGTGCACCACCCCGTGCGCGTGCGCGTGGGCGAGCGCGCCGGCGAGCGCGTGCGCGATGCGGAGCGCGTCGCCCACGGCGAGCGGCCCGTGACGCGCGATCCGCTCGTGCAGCGACTCGGCGCCGACGTACGGCATCACGTAGTACGTCGAGCCGCCGGGACCCACGCGGCCGGCGTCGAGCACCTCGATGACGCCGGGGTGGCGCAGGCGCGCCGTGAGCGCGATCTCGCGATCGAACCGCGCGCGCTCGGCCGCGTCGGCGCCGGCGCCGAGGATCTTGAGCGCCACGCTGCGGTCGGCCGCGAGGTCGCGCGCGAGCAGCACGCGGCTCGCCCCGGCGCCGCCGAGCTCGCGCTCGACGCGGTAGCGGGTGCCTAACGCGCGCGGGTCGAGCGCCGAG
Source organism: Gemmatirosa kalamazoonensis (assembly GCF_000522985.1). NCBI lineage: Bacteria > Pseudomonadati > Gemmatimonadota > Gemmatimonadia > Gemmatimonadales > Gemmatimonadaceae > Gemmatirosa > Gemmatirosa kalamazoonensis. The sequence continues at coordinate 577,543 of NZ_CP007130.1, read as the reverse complement.
TCCGTGTCGGGGCGTGCGTGACCGAGCGGGAGCGTGCGCTGGAGGTCGAGGCGGGTGGGCATGGGCGGGCCGGTTGCGGTCGCGGAATCGAGCGTCGACGTCACGGCGCCCAATGTTCGCGGCGGCGGTTCCGGCATCGTGGGCCCGGCGTTCGCGAACCGTTCCGCGAGCGTTCCGCGCGCGCCGCGCCGCCAGGTCGACTTTCCCCCCGCCCACGTCGGCCGTACCTTGGCCGCCATGATCGAGCTCCGGCTGCTCGGCCCGACCGACCTGCGCGGCGTCGCCGCGGAGGAGGCGGGCGCGCTGCTCGCGCAGTCGAAGTGCGTCGCGCTGCTCGCCTACCTCGCGCTCGCGTCGCCCGGCGCGCTGCATCGCCGCGACCGGCTCGTCGGGCTCCTGTGGCCCGAGCTCGACCAGGAGCACGCCCGCGCGGCGCTGCGCAAGGCGGTGTACGCGCTCCGGCGCGCGCTCGGTGCCGCGGCGCTCGCGGCGCGCGGCGACGAGGAGATCGGGCTCGCCCCCGATGCGGTGTGGTGCGACGCGGTGGAGTTCAGCGAGTGCGTCGAGAAGAGCTACTACTCGCGCGCGCTCGAGCTGTACCGGCGCGGCGAGCTGCTGCCGGGTTTCTTCGTGCAGGACGCCGGCGAGTTCGAGGATTGGCTCGAGCGCAGCCGCACCGAGCTGCGCGACCGCGCGGCGGCGTGCGCGTGGGGACTCGCGGCGCGCTTCGAGGACGGCGGCGACTACACCATCGCCACGCGCTACGCCCGCCACGCCGCCGCGCTCGCGCCGACCGACGAGCGCATGCTCCGCCGCGTCATGCAGCTCCTCGACCGGCTCGGCGACCGCGCCGGTGCGGTGCACGTGTACGACGACTTCGCGCGCCGCCTGAAGCGCGAGTACGACGCGGAGCCGTCGCCGGAGACGCAGGCGCTCAGCGCGCGCGTGCGCGGCGCGACCGCGCGTTAGGCGCCCCGACGCGCCGTCGGGACCTCCTGCTGCGTCTCGTCACAATGTGGTGACGGAGGCTGGCGCTCCATGCAGGTCACCGGCAGATTGCCGTCCCCTTTCGGTGTGTCTTCGGAATCCACCCCAGGAGCGCCCCATGACCAGCCCCGCCAGCGGCACCGACGCGCAGCCCTCTCCTCTCTCGGCGACGAACGACTCGCTCCTCGGCCGGTATCTCTGGTACGACCACATGACCACCGACGAGTCGGCTGCGCGTGCGTTCTACACGACGGTGGTGGGGTGGACGACGACGCCGTTCGAGATGGGCCCGGGGGCACCGGCCTACACCATGTGGACGAACGCCGCCGGCGCGCCGATCGGCGGCGTGATGCGGATGCCGGAGCAGGAGAGCGCGGCAGGCGTGCCGGCGCACTGGCTCTCGTACGTCGGCACCCCCGACGTCGACGCGACGGTCGCCGAGGCCGAGCGGCTCGGCGCGTCGACGCACGTGCCGCCGACGGACATCCCTACGGTCGGGCGCTTCGCCGTGCTCACCGATCCGCAGGGCGCCTACTTCGCGCTGTTCACGCCGTCGAACGCGCCGGGCCCCATGCCCGCCGAGCCGGGACTCGGTGACGTGTCGTGGCACGAGCTGTACACGACGGATCTCGACGCCGCGTTCGACTTCTACCGCCAGCTGCTCGGCTGGTCGGAGGCGAGCACCATGGACATGGGGCCGGAGCACGGCCGGTATCTCATGTACGGCCGCGGCGGACAGCACATGTACGGCGGCATGATGAAGCGCCCGACCGAGGAGATCCCGCCGATGTGGACGCTGTACTTCCGCGTCCCCGACGTCGACGCCGCGGTGGCGACGGTGAAGGAGCAGGGCGGCCAGGTGCTCACCGGCCCGATGGAGGTTCCCGGCGGCGACCGCGTGGCGATCTGCCGCGACCCGCAGGGCGGGGCGTTCGGCGTGCATCAGCGCGTGAGTCAGCCGAGCGCGAGCTGACGACGGAGCTCACGCGGAGGCGCGGAGAACGCGGAGAAGTGCCTCTTCGAATTGAACCGCCGAGGACGCAGAGGGCCGCAGAGGACCACCAAAACAGGAATTGGTTTCCTCTGTGGCCCTCCGCGTCCTCCGCGCCTCCGCGTGCGATGCCGTTCGCCGCAGCATCCCGGCCGGTCCGCGCGTTTCTCCAGCGGACCCCAGCCCCGACCGATGCGCCTCCTCTCGCTCGCCGCCGCGCTTCTCCTCGCCGCCCCGCTCGCGCACGCGCAGCAGCCGGACACGGCGCGCTACGACCTTCTGATCGCCGGCGGCACCGTGATCGACGGGACGGGCGCGCCGCGCTACCGCGCCGACGTGGCGATCCGCGGCGACCGGGTGGTGCGGGTGTCGCGCGCGGCGCTCGATCGGTCGCGCGCGCGGCGCGTGATCGACGCCACGGGGCGCGTCGTCGCGCCGGGGTTCATCGACCTGCACGCGCACCTCGAGCCGCTGCTCGCGATGCCAGGGGCGGAGAGCGCGGTTCGGCAAGGCGTCACCACCGCGTTGGGCGGGCCCGATGGCAGCTCGCCGCTGCCGCTCGCGCCGTACATGGACTCGGTCACCCGCGCCGGCGTGGCGATCAACGTCGCGTACCTCGTCGGCCACGGGTCGATCCGCCGCACGGTGCTCGGCATGGCCGACCGCGCGCCGAGCCCCGCGGAGCTCGCGCGCATGACGGCGATGGTGCGCGAGGCGATGCGCGACGGCGCGTTCGGGCTGTCGACGGGGCTCAAGTACCTGCCGGGCACGTTCGCGAAGACCGACGAGGTGATCGCGCTCGCGCGCGCCGCCGCGGACTCGGGCGGCATCTACACGTCGCACCTGCGCGAGGAGGGGCTCGGCCTGCTCGACGGCGTCGCGGAGGCGATCCGCATCGGGCGCGACGCGCACATTCCCATCGTGCTCACGCACCACAAGGTCGTCGGCAAGCCGATGTGGGGCGCGAGCGTGACGACGCTCGCCATGGTCGACTCGGCGCGGAGGGCGGGCGTCGACGTGATGATCGACCAGTACCCGTACACGGCGAGCCACACGGGGCTGAACGTGCTGATCCCGTCGTGGGCGCTCGCCGGCGGCGACTCGGCGTTCGTGCGGCGGTTGGGCAGCCCGGCGCTGCGCGACAGCATGCGGCGCGGCGTCGTGGAGAACATCATGAACGACCGCGGCGGCGGTGACATCGCGCGCGTGCAGTTCGCGCGCGTGACGTGGGACAAGTCGCTGGAAGGGAAGACGCTCGCCGACTGGGCGCGCCGCGAGGGGAAGGCGCCGACGCCGGAGAACGGCGCGACGCTCGTGCTCGAGGCGGAGCGGCGCGGCGGCGCGAACGCGATCTTCCACGTCATCGACGAGCGCGACGTGGAGCGCATCATGCGCCACCCGCAGACGATGATCGCCTCCGACGGCCGCCTGTCGCGCCCCGGCGACGGCCACCCGCACCCGCGCGCCTACGGCACGTTCCCCCGCGTGCTCGGCGTCTACGCGCGAGAGAAGCGGCTGCTCACGCTGGAAGAGGCGGTGCACAAGATGACCGGCATGCCCGCCGCGCGGCTCGGCCTCGCGGACCGCGGCCGGCTCGCCGAGGGCGCGGCGGCGGACGTCGTGGTGTTCGACCCGGCGACCGTGCGCGACCAGTCGACGTACGAGGCACCGCACCAGTACCCCGCGGGCATCCCGTACGTGATCGTGAACGGCGCCGTCGCGGTGGACGGCGGGGTGCCTAACGGAGCGCGGGCGGGCCGAGTGCTACGGCGCATCGGGACTCGGGACTCGGGACTCGGGACTCGGAACTCGGGTGCCTAACGAGTCCCGAGTCCCGAGTCCCGAGTCCCGAGTCCCGAGTCCCGAGTCCCGATCAACGCAGATCGAACACGTAGCGGTTCAGCTCCGCGATCGTCACCTCCTGCTCCGCCGCGCGCAGGGCGAGCACGTCGCCGACCGTCACCATGCCGACGAGCCGGTCGCCGTCGATGATCGGGAGATGGCGGAAGCGGCGCTCGGTCATCACGTTCGCGCACTCGTCCAGCGGCGTGGACGGCGAGCCCACCACCACGGGGTGCGTCATCACGAGATCCACCGTCGTGCTGGCGGGGTCGAGGTCGAGCGCGACGACGCGGCGCAGCAGATCGCGCTCGGTGAAGATCCCCGCCACCGTGCCGTCCTCGGCGAGCACCGGCAGGCCGCCGATCCCGTGCTCCGCCATGAGACGCACCGCCTCGCGTACCGTCGCCGCGCGATGCACGGTGATCATCGTGGGCCGCTCCTGCGTCTTCCGCGCGAGAATGCTCTGCACCGTGGTCATGACGCCTCGCTGTGGTCGGATGAGCCCACGCTACGGGCGACCGCGGCCCGCCGCCAGGGCGCCCGCCGGCGGACTCTTCCTGCGACGTGCGCCGCCACGCACAATGGGGCGGTCGGCGCCGGACGCGCACCGACCGCCGGTCACCCCCGTCCCCCTGGCCGCATGAGCGCCCATCGGATCCGCCCCCTCGCCGTCCTCCTGCTCGCGCTCGCGTCCGGCCGCGTCCAGGCGCAGGTCGACGCGCGCATGCTCCGCCAGCCCGCCGTGTCGGCGACGCAGATCGCGTTCGTGTACGGCGGGGACATCTGGGTCGTGCCGAAGATCGGCGGCGTCGCCGAGCGCCTAACGAGCGCGCGCGGGGAGGAGAGCTTCCCGAAGTTCTCGCCCGACGGCACGCGCCTCGCCTTCACCGGCGCGTACGACGGCAATCAGGACGTGTACGTCATCCCCGCGCGCGGCGGCGACGTCACGCGCGTGACGTACCACCCGGCGATCGACCGCGTGGCGGCGTGGTACCCGGACGGCAGCGCGCTGCTGATCGCGTCGTCCCGCACGAGCGAGACGAACCGCTACGACAAGCTGTTCCGCGTGAGCGCCGCGGGCGGCCTCCCGGTGCAGCTCCCCATGCCATACGGCGAGTTCGGCACGTTCTCGCCCGACGCGAAGCAGGTCGCGTATCTGCCCGAGGCGGTGGACGCGCGCACCTGGAAGCGCTACCGCGGCGGGTGGGCGCCGGACATCTGGATCTACGATCTGGAGAAGAACACGGCGCGCAACATCACGCACGACGACGCGAGCGACGCGCAGCCGATGTGGCACGGCAACACGATCTACTTCCTGTCCGACCGCGCGACGAACATGCGCGGCAACATCTGGGCGTACGACACGCAGAAGGACACGTTCCGTCAGCTCACGCACTTCACCGACTTCGACGTGAAGTACCCGTCGATCGGGCCGTCGGACATCGTGTTCCAGGCGGGGTCGCGGCTTTACCTGCTCGACCTGGCGTCGGAGCAGATGCACGAGGTCCAGGTGCGCGTCGTCACCGACCGCTCGACGCTGCGCCCGCAGCCGCGCGCGGTGGCCGGCGAGATCGCCGCCGCGGACATCTCGCCGACGGGCAAGCGGGCGCTGTTCCAGGCGCACGGCGACGTGTTCACCGTGCCGGCGGAGAACGGCCTCGTTCACGATCTCACCGGCACGTCGGGCGCCGCGGAGCGCACGCCGCAGTGGTCGCCCGACGGGAAGAGCGTCGCGTACTGGAGCGATCGCACCGGCGAGTACCAGCTGACGATCCGCGACGCGGACGGCACGGGCGCCGAGCGCACGGTGACGCACCTCGGGCCCGGCTTCCGCTACACGCCGTGGTGGTCGGGCGACGGCAAGCGCATCGCGTTCGTCGACGAGGCGCTGCGCATCCAGGTGGTGGACGTCGCGACGGGCAAGGTGACGCCGGTGGACCAGGCGCTGTACTGGTCGCACGGCGACCTGCAGGCGTTCCGCCCGAGCTGGTCGGCGGACGGCCGCTGGCTCGCGTACTCGCGCGATGTGCCGAACCAGCACGGCGCGATCTTCCTGTGGGACGCGACGACCGGCAAGACGCAGCAGGCGACGTCGGGCTACTTCGACGACACCCAGCCGGCGTTCGACCCCGAGGGCAAGTACCTGTACTTCCTCTCCGGCCGGTCGCTCGCGCCGTCGTACAGTGACCTCGACAACACGTGGATCTACGCGAACACGACGAACGTCGTCGCGGTGCCGTTGCGCGCCGACGTGCCGTCGCCGCTCGCGCCGCGCAACGACGAGGAGCCGGCCGCGGCGGACCGCACGGTGCCGGGCGCGCAGAAGGAGGACTCGACGAAGCGGCGCGCGCGCGAGACGCTCGCCGCGGCGCGCGACTCGACGCACCGCGCACCCACGCCGGTCGCGATCGACGTCGACGGGTTCGAACGGCGTGCCGTGGTGCTGCCGGCGGCCCCGGGGAACTACACGAGTCTGTCGGCGGTCGCCGGGCGCGTGCTGTACCGGCGCACGGCGCGCACCGGCACGGCACAGCCGGCGCCTAACGGCGGCCCGCCGAACGTGCCGACGCCGATCGTCGCGTTCGACCTGAATGATCGCGAGGAGAAGACGCTCGTCGAGAACGCGGCGGCCTTCGTCGTCTCCGCGGACGGCAAGAAGATGCTCGTGCGCGCGCCTAACGCGCCGGGCGCGGCGCAGGGCGGCGGCCCCGGCGCGGGACCGGACTACTACATCGTCGACACGAAGCCGGCGCAGAAGCTGGAGAAGAAGCTCGCGCTCGGCGGCATGTCGATGGTCGTGGATCCGGCGGCCGAGTGGCACCAGATCTTCGACGACGCGTGGCGCGTGGAGCGCGACTACTTCTACGACCCGGGGATGCACGGCGTCGACTGGAACGCCATGCGCGCGCGCTACCGGCCGCTCATCGACGACGCGGTGTCGCGCTCGGACGTGAACTTCGTGCTCGGTGAATTGATCGCGGAGATCAACTCGTCGCACACGTACGTGGGCGGCGGCGACGTGGAGACCGGCCCGCGGCGCGGCGTCGGACTGTTGGGCGCCGACTTCGCGCTGGAGAACGGCGCGTACCGCATCGCGCGCATCGTCGACGGCGGGCAGTGGGACAGCGAGGTGCGCTCGCCGCTGCTGGAGCCGGGGATCGGCGTGCGCGCGGGCGACTACCTGCTCGCCGTGAACGGGCGCCCCGTGGACACGACGAAGGAGCCGGCGGCGGCGCTGGACGGGCTCGCGAACACCGCGGTCGCGCTCACCGTGAACGCGCGGCCGACGATGGACGGCGCGCGCGTGGTGCTCGTGAAGACGTTAGGCGACGAGGGACGGCTGCGGAACCTGGCGTGGATCGAGTCGAACCGGAAGCGCGTCGACTCGGCGTCGCACGGGCGCATCGGCTACGTGTACGTGCCGAGCACCGGCATCGACGGGCAGACGGAGCTCGTGCGGCAGTACCGCGCGCAGGTGGACCGCGACGGGATGATCATCGACGAGCGGTTCAACAGCGGCGGCCAGATCCCGGACCGGTTCGTCGAGCTGCTCGACCGGCCGGTGACCAACTACTGGAAGCGCCGCAACGGGCCGAGCTGGCAGTGGCCCCCCGTCGGGAGCCCCGGGCCGAAGGCGATGCTCGTCAACGGCTGGAGCGGCTCGGGCGGCGACGCGTTCCCGTACTACTTCAAGCAGGCGGGGCTCGGCCCGCTGATCGGGATGCGGACGTGGGGTGGGCTGATCGGCATCAGCGGCACGCCCAGCTTCGTCGACGGCGGGAGCGTGACGGCGCCCGACTTCGCGATCTACAGCACGAAGCGCGAGTGGATCATCGAGAACCACGGCGTCGACCCGGACATCGCGGTGGTGGACGATCCGGCGCTGATGGCGCGGGGGCGCGATCCGCAGCTCGAGCGGGCGATCCAGGAGGTGATGACGCGGGTGCAGGCGATGCCGAAGCCGCCCGCCGCGCCGCCATACCCGAAGCGCACCGCGCCGGAGCCGTGACGAGGGTGGTCGGATGGCACGTGTGCCGCTAGATTGAGGCACACGTGCCACCGGAGGCTCCATGACTGCCGCGCAGCTCCTGCACCTGCTCGTCGACCCGGCCGACGCCGCGCCGCGCCCCGCGGTGGCGCTCGTGGACGACATCGCGGTCGCGCGTGCGGTGGAGCGCGGGCTGCCGCTCGCCGCGCTGCGCCGGCTGACGACGCCGGATCCGGCCGACGGCGGGCTCACCCCCGACGAGATCGAGCGACTGGTCATCCCCCGCCGCACGCTCACGAAACGGCGCGCCCGTCGGCAGCCGCTGTCGCTCGAGGAGTCGAATCGCCTCGTCCGGCTCGCTCGCGTGCTCGCCACCGCGGTGGAGGCGTTCGGCGGCGACCCGGCGACGGCCGACGACGAGCGCACCCGCGAGGCGACCCGCCGCGCCGCGCGCTGGCTCCGCCGTCCGAGCCCGGCGCTCGACGGCGAGACGCCGCTCGGCCTGTGCACGACCGACGCGGGCGCGCGCATCGTCGAGGACGAGCTCGGACGGATCGCGTTCGGGGTGTTCGCCTGACGGCGTGACCCGCCTCTGGCGGCTGGCGCCCGGGCGCCACGACCCGCTCTCCGGCGAGGGCGCCCGCCGCCACGGCGGCCGGTGGACGTCGCCCGGCCGCCCCGCGGTCTACCTCGCGTCGCAGCTCCCGCTCGCCGTGCTCGAGGTGCTCGCCCACGTCGACCGCGACACGCTGCCGCTCGACCTCACGGCGTTCGCGGTGGACGTCGACGACGCGTTGGGCGCCCCCGACGGCTGGGGCCCGGCCGAGCCCCCGGCGCTCCCGGACGGCTGGCGCGCGGTGGCGCAGCCCACCGCCTGCCGCGCGGTCGGCGACGCGTGGCTCGCGATCCCGGCCGCCGCCCGCGGCGCGCTCCTTCGCGTCCCCACCGCGGTCCTCCCCGACTGGGCCGAGCACGCCGGCGCCGGCGTCGCGGAAGGGTGCTGGTGCGCCGTGCTCGACCCGCTGCACCCCGACGCGGCGCGGGTGACCGTGGCGGAGCACCACCCGTTCGCGTTCGATCCCAGGCTCGTGGGCCGTGAATGAACCGCAGAGGACGCAGCGGGTCGCAGAGCCTTTTCATTTGAACCACAGAGGACACGGAGGACACGGAGGAGAACCACTTCGATTGGTTTCCTCCGTGTCCTCCGTGTCCTCTGTGGTTAAGAGCCGTTGCCGTTCTCTGCGGCCCTCTGCGGCCCTCTGCGGTTCGACATGTCTTAGAACCGACCCACCGGCGCCGGATCGCCGCGGCTGCCGCGGTAGGTCACGCGGGCCGCGCCGTCGACGTCGAACGTCCAGTAATGGCGCGAGATGCACCCCGCGGGGCAGTCGCCGTAGCCCACCGAGTACTCGAGCCGCCAGCCGCCGCTCGACGGCTCGGCGCGGATGTCGTCGCCGTCGCCGCCGGAGCCGTTCGGCTCCGCGGCGCGCACGCCGGCGATCGAGGCGAAGCGCGTCGCGAGCGCGGCCATGTTCGTCGGGCGCGTCGCGCCGAGCGTCACCATGAGGCCCGTCGTCAGCGCGTACCGCTGGTCGAGCGTGAGGCCGTAGCGGGCGACGAGCGCGTCGATGGACGCGTCGCCGGTGTGCAGGACGCCGTGCGCCAACGCGTCCGCCCACCGCGGCAGCGGGTCGTCGGCGATGACGATTAGCTGTTGGGACTCTCCGAACGCGTGGATGCGGTAGAGCGTCACGACGCTGTCGCGCGCCGGCAGCGACGTCGCGGCGTAGACCGCGGCGAGCGAGCGGTACAGGCTCTCCACGAGATCCGCCGGCACCTCGATCGGCTGCGCCGCCGGCGGGCCGACGCGACGCAGCTCGCGCACCGCGAGCGCCACCGCGTCGTGGCGGTACGCGGCGGCGGCCGAGTCGGGGAGCGCCGCGACGACACTCGCCGGGGGCGGGAACTCCGGCCCGGTCGGCTGGCCGGAGCAGGCCGCGCCGGCGATCGCCAGGCCGGCGATGGCGAGGGAGCGCGAGAGACGGGAGCGCATCGACGGCGGCGGGCGGGGGCACGAGAACGGGGCCCGCGGCGAAGCGGGCCCCGTGCAGAGGATTACTCCGCGATCCGCGGCAGCGTCACGCCACCAGCCGCTCCGCACGCGGCAGCCGCGCCGGGACGTTCAGCGTGAGGCGCATGACGGCCTGCGCCGTCTCGTCGCACGTGCGCTGGAGCGAGAACGGCAGCCTGAGCGCACCGCGGCGGCGGAGCGCGAGGTAGCGGCCGGCGTCGTCGCGCGCATCCGCGGCGACCGGCGACGGCGCGCCCTCGCGCACCGACACGGCCGCGGCCATGAGGCGCTCGGCGAGCGCCTGCGCCTGCTCGAGGGCGAGGGGAATATCGGTCACGGGCACGGTGAGCCCGAACAGCGTCTGCATGGTGTCGATCATCGGGAGTCCTCTCTGGTCGGCCCGATGTAGTGCGAGCGGGGTGCCTGACAGAAGTGCCGGCGCGGCAGCCATTCGGCGGGCTGACCGCGCTGCGGAGTGCCAGGGCGGCCGAGGGCAGCCAGACTGGCGGCGCGGATGAATCGGCTCCGATACCTCGGCTCTGATACCGCGGCTCTGGTGACGCGCGGTATCAGCGCCGCGGCTCGAGCGCCGCTCCAGCAGCGCCGCCTCATCAGCGCCGCAGCTGCTCGACAAGGAGCCAAGCGCCGCTGACGAACCCCACCACCAGCACCGCCCTCCGCACCAGATATTGAGGCACCCGCTGGGCGCCGCGCGACGCCACGTAGCCACCGGCGATCGAGCCGACGGCCATGGCGAGCGCCACCGGCCAGTCGACGAGGCGGGTGAACGAGAACGTCGCCGCGGCGACGAAGTTCATGCACGTGCCGCCCCAGTTCTTCAGCCCGTTCATGCGGTGGATGTCGCGCAGCCCAATCATGCCGAGCACGGCGAGCATGAGGATGCCGATGCCGGCGCCGAAGTAGCCGCCGTAGACGCCGACCGCGAACTGGGCGGCGAGGTGGCGCAGACGGGGGCGCGCGAGCTCGGGCACCGCACCGCGGCGGGCCGCCAGCACGCCCTGCATGGCGAACAGCGACGTGGCGCCGAGCACCAGCCACGGCGCGAGGTGCGCGAACCGCTCCGGCGACGTGTGCAGCAGCAGCCACGCGCCGAGCGCCCCGCCGGCGAGGCTGGGCACCGCGAACGCCACCGCCCAGCCGCCCGCGCCGCGCAGCGCATCGCGGTAGCCGTACATCGAGCTCACCGATCCCGGCCACAGCGCGACCGTGCTCGTCGCGTTCGCGACGATGGGCGAGATGCCTAACGAGACGAGCGACGGGAACGTGAGCAGCGTGCCGCCGCCGGCGACCGCGTTCACCGCACCGCCTAACGCTGCGGCCACCATCACCGGCAGCAGCCGCAGCGCATCGCCGCCGATCGCGATCACGAGATCGGCTTCTTCGCGTCCTCCACCGTCACGGCCGGCACGTCGAGCTCCTTCATGAGCCGGTTGAACGCCGACAGGTCGCCCGCCTCCAGCGCCCGGAGCCGCTCGAGCTGCGCGTCCACCTGCGCGCCGAGGTCGCGGAGCACCGCCTGCGACTGCGTCGTGGGCCCCTTGTCGAAGCTCTGCGCCATGCGGTTGACGTTCAGCAGCTGGTTGTACGGCCTGACCGGGTAGTGCAGCGTGATCTGGTCGGCTTCCGAGTGCACGTCGGCGAGCGCGGCGCGAATCGCCTCGAGCCGCGCGCGGAGCGACCGCGCCGGCGCCGAGACGCGCGACGCGTACGACTGCTTCGCCGTCTGGCTCACGCGCGCGTCGAGCTGCCGCTGCATCGACTCGATGCGGCTCACGGCGTCCACCAGCTCGTTCGTCTTCGCGACGGTGCGCTGCGCGAAGTCGAACGTCGCCGCGAGCTCCGTCGGCGTGGCGCCGATGCGCGGGTCGTCGACGACGCGGAACGGCTGCGTGAGCGCGGTGCCGCCGACCGTGAGGCGCACCGCGTACGTGCCGGGCGTCAGCATCGGACCGTCGGTCGTGCCCTCGTCGTTCACGACGCTCTTGAGCTCCTTGATGCCCGGGTAGCGCAGATCCCACACGAACCGGTTGAGCCCCGCGCGTGCGTGCACGACGGAGTCGGCGGGGAAGTAGCTCGCGCTGTCCGACTCGATGCGCCGGCGCTGCGACGACTGCCCGGTGGTGTCGTACGCCGTGAAGCGCTTCAGCGAGTCCGACGCGGTGAACGCGACGCGGGTCGAGTCGGGCTTCGGCGCGGTCGTGTCGGGGCTGGTGAACGACTTGATGACGGTGCCCTTCGCGTCGAGGAACTCGAGCTTGATCGGCTTCGCCGGCGCGGTCTTGAGCCAGTAGTCGACGTACAGCCCGGCGGGCGGGTTCTCGCCCGACTCGCTCCCGGCGCGGCCGCGCCCCGCCGTGAAGCGGATCGCCGTCGACGGCGCGAACAGGTGCGCCGACTTCGCGCGCACGGAGTCGGCGAGCTGCCGCAGCGGCGACACGTCGTCGAGGATCCAGAACGCGCGCCCGTGCGTCGCGGCGATGAGATCGTTGTCGTGCACGGCGAGATCGCGCACCGGCGTGCGCGGGAGGTTGAGCTGGAGCGGCCACCAGCGCGCGCCGTCGTCGAACGACACGAACACGCCGGTCTCGGTGCCCGCGTAGAGCAGCCCGCGCCGCACCGGATCCTCGCGGATGGCGCGCGTGTAGCTGCCTGACGGGATGCCGGCGTCGATGCGTGTCCACGTCTTCCCGTAGTCGGCGGTCTTCAGCAGATACGGGCGGAAGTCGTCCTGCTGGTAGCGGTTCGCCGCGACGTAGAGCGTGCCGGCGTCGTGATGGCTCGGCTCGACGATGCTCATCTTCGTGAACGGCGGCAGCCCGGGCGGCGTGACGTTCGTCCACGTGCCACCGCCGTCGCGCGTGACGTGAATCAGCCCGTCGTCGCTTCCCGCCCAGATGAGCCCCTTCGCGATCGGCGACTCGGCGACGGCGAACGCCATGGCGTACCACTCGGTGCCGGTCATGTCGCCGTGGATCGGGCCGCCGGAGCGGCCTAACGTCTTCGGGTCGGCGCGCGACAGGTCGGGGGAGATCTTCGTCCACGAGTTCCCCTCGTCGGTCGAGCGGAAGAGGAACTGCGCGGCGGTGTAGAGCGTCTTCGGATCGTGCGGCGAGAAGAACAGCGGGAAGGTCCACGCGAAGCGGTAGGGCACCTCGCCCGCCGCCCAGCCGTCGTAGTTGTCGAGCCACACGCTGACGTTGCGCGTCTGCTGCGTCTTCCGGTCGTGGCGCCAGATCTCGCCCATGTAGCCGCCGCCGTACGTGACGTCGGGGTTCGTCGGGTCGACGGCGATGTACGCGCTCTCGCCGCCGGCGACGGGCCACCAGTCCTGCCGCGTGACGGTGCCCTGGTCGGAGCGGCTCGCGATGGAGACGGTGGTGTTGTCCTGCTGCGCGCCGTAGACGCGGTACGGGAACTGGTTGTCGGTGATGACGTGGTAGAACTGCGACGTCGGCTGGTTCTGGATGCTCGACCACGTCGCGCCGGCGTCGTAGCTCACCGTGGCGCCGCCGTCGTTCGCGTGGATCATGCGCTTCGGATCCTTCGGGTCGATCCACAGCAGGTGCGTGTCGCCGTGCGGCACGCCGAGCCGCGCCCAGCTGCGTCCCCCGTCCACGGAGCGCCACGTGCCGAGGTTGTTCACGTAGACGGTGTTCTCGTCCTGCGGGTCGGCCGTGACGGTGGAGTAGTACCACGCGCGCACCTGCCACCGCTGGTCGCCGCTCACGCGCTGCCACGTCGCGCCGCCGTCGTCGGAGCGGAAGATGCCGCCGCGCGGCGCGCCGGCCGAGTCCGGGGCCTCCACGCTCGCATAGACGCGACGCGGGTTCGCGGGCGACACCGCGACGCCGATGCGGCCCAACGCCGTGCTGGGCAGCCCCGGGTTCGCGCTGACGTCGGTCCACGTGTCGCCGCCGTCGGTCGACTTCCACAGCCCGCTCTTCCCGCCTCCCGCCGACATCCCCCACGGGAAGCGCTGGACGCGCCACATCGCCGCGAACAGCACGCGCGGGTTCGACGGGTCCATCGCGAGATCGATGGCGCCGGTGGAGTCGTCGACGAACAGCACCTGCTTCCACGTCTTGCCGCCATCGGTGGTGCGGTAGACGCCGCGCTCCTTGTTAGGCCCGAACACGTGCCCGATCGCGGCGACGTACGCGACGTCGGCGTTCGTCGGGTGCACGCGGATGGCGCCGATCTGCTGGGTGTCCGTCAGGCCGAGGTGCTCCCAGCTCTCGCCGCCGTCGGTGCTGCGGTACACGCCGGTGCCGTAGGTGACGTCCTCGCGGATCCCCATCTCGCCCGAGCCGACCCAGATCACGTTCGGGTCGCTCGGCGACGTGGCGATCGCGCCGACGGAGGCGATCTCGGGGCCGCCGTTCTTCACGCGGAAGTCGGAGACGTTGCGCCACGTCTGCCCGCCGTTCGTCGTCTTCCACACGCCGCCGGCGACGGCGCCGAAGTAGAACACGCGCGGGTCGGTGTACGAGCCGGTGACGGCGACGGAGCGCCCGCCGCGGAACGGGCCGATGTTGCGCCAGCGGAGCGAGCGGAACTCGCTCGGCGGGCGGCCGCTGTCGGCCTGCGCGGCGGCCTGCGTGGCGCGCTGGGCGTCGCGCGGCGTGCCGCGTTGGGCGTGGGCGCTGGCGGCGAACGCGCCGCATGCGCAGAGCGTGGCGGCGACGGTGAAGCGTGAGCGGGGCATCGGCAAGGGCGGATGATGGACGGGGCGGCCACGGGCCGCGCCGAAATGTCACGGGGGGTGAGGCGGCCGACCAGTGGCGCGAGGCGCGTGGTGACGGAACGGGAGCGCCTGGCGACGCGCAGGCCGGGTCGCAGGCCGGGTCGCACGCCGCGCGGCCGTGGTGGCCGCCGGCGGGGCGCCGGACTAACGTGTGCAGGGCAGTCGTCCGTGCCTCGAACGAGCGTTAGGCGACGACCGATTCACGAGGCTCGCAGTGGAAGCAACTCCGTTCCGCAGATACCGTCTCACGCCGTGGATGCCGGCCCTCGCGGCGATGGCCGCCAGCTGCGGCGACTACCTGAGCGTGGAGCCGACGGTCGATCGGCTGGAGATCACGGCGCCGCGCCGCACGCTCGTCGTCGGCGACACGTTGCAGCTGCAGGCGACCGCCTATGGGGCGCGGGGCGCCTACGCGACGACGAACAAGCTCGTCATCGGCTGGGCGAGCAGCGCCCCGGCGGTGGCGACCGTAAACGCGTCGTCCGGGCTCGTGACGGCATTCGCGCTGGGCCGCGCGACCATCCGGGCGATCGCGCGAGGCAAGCAGGACACGGTGACCGTGACCGTCGTCGCGTCGGCGGTGCGGTGACACGGGCAGCGCGCTCGCCGCGACCGCCTGACGCATCGCGCGGCCGTCGACACCTGACATCGACCGTCGACATGCATGTCATCGACTGCGGCGCCGAGCGCGCCACGCCCATTACCGAGTACGCGAGCCGCGGCGCGAGCGCGCAGCCACTCGGCGACGGCGCGGGCGAGGCACACGTCTACGTGGTGCACCTCGAGCCGGGCGGCGAGATCGGCGCGCACCCGGCGGGCTTCGATCAGCTCTTCCTCGTCGTCCGCGGCGAGGGCTGGGTGGCCGGTGCCGATGGGGCGCGTCACCTCGTGCGCGCGGGCCACGGCGCGGTGATCGCGCGCGGCGAGGTGCACGCGAAGGGAAGCGACTCGGGCTGCAGCGCGGTGATGATCCAGCTCACCGAGCTCGCGCTGCCGGCGACGGTGCGGAAGTGAGCGCGGCGTCCCCGCCGCCTAACGATTCGTCGGGTCGGCGGATACGGGGCGCGATCCGGCGTGCGGGCCGCCTCCGATTGCGTCCGCGCCGGTGAGTGGCGAGAATCCTCGCGAGCGGTTCGGCTCACACCGGGGTCGGGCGTCGGCGCCCGACGCGACGCGGAGGAATGGGGATGAGCGCACAGCATGCACGGGCGGGGCGCGCGGGCCGAGGCGCAGCGAAGGCACGCCTCGGCGCCGCGCACGGGATGGCGCGGTTGAGCGAGCGACAGACGGCCGCGCTGCGCCGCGCGGCGTGGGCATGGCTCGACGCCCATCCGGACGCCGAGCGGCTGCCCGCGGCGTTCTTCGCGCGGCAGGGCGCGCGATTCGCGGTCGCGTCGGCGACGGCGCGCGCGGCGATCCACGGGGACACGTGGAGCTACCTGCAGGAGCCGCCGCCGGTGCCGCGCTAGGCGGATCCGCCTAACGCGTCTCGGTCCTCGACACGTTCCAGCCGCCCACCACCACGCGCGGCGCGGCGCCGCCGAGATCGCGACGGTGGAAGGATGCCGTCACCACGCGCGTCTCTCCGGGAAGGAGCGACAGGTAGTTGTCGCTCCAGAGCACCGGGAGCGCCTCCTCGCCGCCGCGCCCCGTGACCTGCAGCCGGAGGAAGAACGCCACCGCCTGGCTCGTGTTGGTGAGCGTCACGCGCGCGTCCTCGTCCGTGCCGCGCGTCGTGAAGCGCGCGCTCGCCGTCACGGTCGCGCGCGGCATCGAGGCGAGCGCCGTGTAGTCCGCGTACGACTTCACCGGCGTCATGTACCAGGTGGAGGTGTCCGCGAGCACGTCGCTCCGCGTCGACAGCCAGTAGAAGTTGCTGCTCAGCGGTCGACCGTCCGCGGCCGTCAGCCGGAGATCGGCGAAGTACGCGCCCGAGATCCCGCTCGGCTCCGGCAGCGCGAGCACGCGCAGAGTGCTGTCGGCGGGCACGTCGAGCACCGTGTCGCGCGTCCACTGTTCCGACGCGTCGAGGCCCAACACTCTCGCGCGGAGTCGCACGCCACGCAGCGGCTCGCGCCGCGCGTTCACGATCGCGATCGAGCGGTCGTCGTACGAGAACATCGCGTGCACCGGCTCGTTCGCCTTCTTCGTGCCGAAGTAGCCGCCGCCCGGCCGCAGGTACCAGTCGAAGAGGTGCCAGTAGATCGACGGCCACGCGTTGTTCAGCATCCACTGGATCACGCCCGTGGAGACGTACTTGTTGCGGCGATACGCCTCGAACATCGCGCGCTCGCCCTCGTACGTCATGAGCTGCGACTTCTCCACGAAGTCGTCGATGTCGCGCGGCGGACCGTAGCGCTTGACGAGCGCGGTGTCGAAGCGGTCGAGCAGGTGCGTGAACTGCCCGCCGGCCGCGTGGAACAGCCACACGCTGTCGAGCGGCCACTGGATGTCGCGCTCCGGCATCATGCGGCGCACGCTCTCGATCGGCGGCACGGCCGCGCCGGGGCTCGTCTCGGTGTTGTACGCCCACGCGCCGCCGTGCGTGCTGTCCTGCAGCCAGTAGCCGGGCGGCACCCAGTCGTACGGGCCCGTCATCTTCACGCCGCTCGCGCCGGTGACGCGCGTCGGCTTCGCGCTCGCCGACGAGATGGTCGGATTGGGCCAGTGCTCCTCGCGCTCGATGTCGAGGTACGTCTGCTCCACGTTCGCCGGCGGCGGGTTGTCGCTGCCGTTGAGCCAGACGAGCGCGCTCGCGTGGCCGCGCAGCCGCCGGATCTGGTCGCGCAGCGACGCCGCGGCGACCGCGTACTGCTCGGGGCCCCACTTCGCCCACTCCTCCCACGCGTCGCAGCACACCCACCCGGTCATCACGAGCAGACCCAGGCTGTCGGTGCGCTGCCAGAAGCGGTCGTCCTCGTAGTTGCCCTCGAGCCGGATGGTGTTGAGGTGCATGTCGAGCGCGTAGCGGAGCTGCGCGTCCTGCCGCTCGGGCTGCGGTCGGAAGAAGATGTCCGGCGCCCATCCGCCGCCGCGCACCAGGATCCGCCTGCCGTTCACCACGAGCAGCCGCCCGCCGCGCGCCGTCGTCTCGGACGTGATCTCCCGGATCCCGAAGCGCACGCGCTGCCGATCCGAGACCCGGCCGCCCGCGGTGAACGACAGGTCGAGCGTGTACAGCTCCGGCCGCCCGAGCTCCACCGGCCACCAGAGCCGCGGGCTCGTGAAGCGGAGCTGCGGGAAGCTGTCCGGCGTGAACGCGACGTACGCGCTGTCGTTAGGCGCGAGCGTCACCGTCCTGCTGAACGAGACGCCCTCGATACGCCCGCGCAGCGTGCCCGTCACGGGGCGCGGGCCGAGGTTGCGGAGCTCCGTGCCCACGGTGAGCTCGGCGCGCCGGAGCGTCGCCGTGTCGACGTGGCTGACGACCTGCGGGTCGCGCAGCACGACGCTGCCGCTCGCGACGAGCGACACGGGCTGCCAGATCCCCATGTCCTTGTCCGGCGGCGATGGGTTCCAGTCCACCCACGTCGTCTGCAGGTCGGGCGGTGTCGGCGCGAAGACCTCGACGGCGAGCGCGTTGGGCCCCGCCGCGACGGCATCGGTCACGTCGAAGTCGTAGCGGCGATAGGTGCCGACGACCTGGCTCGAGTCGGCGAGCCGGCGGCCGTTGAGCCACACGTTCGCGCGGTAGTTGATCCCGTCGAAGTGGAGCACGAGCCGGCGGCCGCGCATCGCGCCCGGCACGCGGAACGTGCGGCGGTACCACCACGGCACGGCGAACGGGCTCGTCGAGTCCATGGGCAGGTGCGCGAAGTTCTGCCCGATCTTGTAGCTCATGCCGGGCAGCGCGCGCAGGTTCATCCCGAAGAACGGGTCGCGGTACACGCTGTCGTCGACGAGCGTGCCGACCACCGTCGACGGCACCGTCGCGCGATGCCAGCCGGTGGCGCGATACGTCGGCGCGGAGATCCGCGCACCGTCGGTGCCCACCTCGGCCGACGACTGGATCGCCCATCCGTCGCGCAGCGTCTCCCGCTCCTGCGCGCCGCCTCGAGCGGCGAACGCGGCGAGCACGACGCAGTGCATGCTCACGCGGAGACGCGGAGCACGCGGAGCATGCGGAGCACGACACTTGTGAATGGGCAGTTCTCCGCGTCCTCCGCGGCTCCGCGTGAGAGTGTTCTTCCGCAGGATCTGCATCACGATGCTGCCTCCTGGAGTGCGAACGGCCACCGCGTGGTGCGCCACGACCAGACGAGGAACGCCAGGCCGCCCAGCGCGAGGACGCCGAGCCCGAACATGATGACGCGCGGCGCCGTGGTGGCGAAGACGAAGATCCAGCCGACGAGCGCGACGAGCGCCGGCACGGGATAGAGCCACATGCGGTAGGGACGCGGCATCTCCGGCGCGCGCTTGCGCAGGAGCATGACGCCGAAGACCTGCCCCATGAACTGCACGAGGATGCGCGTCACGATCAGCGCGTCGATCACCGTGCCGAGCGAGAACAGCCCGGCGACGATCGAGATCGCGCCGAGGACGAGGAGCGACACGTACGGGAAGTCCTTCGTCGGATGCAGGCGCGCGAACGCGCGGAAGAAGTAGCCGCTCTCCGCCGCCGCGAACGGGATGCGCGAGTACCCGAGCAGGAGCGCGAACACGGAGCCGAACGCCGTCCACAGCACGAGCAGCGTGAACACCGTCGCGACGCCGCGCCCGTAGATCTTCTGCATGAAGATCGAGACGATGAAGTTGGACTCGGGGTGCGCGGCCGCGGGCACGAACGTGCGCCACGGGACGACGCCGATGATCGACAGGTTGATCCCGAGGTAGATCACCGCGACCGCGGCGGTGCTGATGAGGATCGAGCGCGGGATCACGCGCCCCGGGTCGCGCACCTCGTCGCCGATGTAGCAGACGTCGTAGTAGCCGAGGTAGTCGTAGATCCCGATGCGCGACGCCGCGCCGAGCCCGAGGAAGAAGCCCAACGAGAAGTTGAACGCGCCCGGCGGGAAGTCGAACGCGACCCGCGGGTCGAAGTGCATCGTGCCGGTGACGATGACCGCGAGCGCCGTGATCAGCGTCCCGACCCAGAGCGAGACGGTGATGCTCGCGATGGAGTGGATGCGCCGGTACAGCAGCGCGATGTTGACCAGCCCCACCACGGTGACGAGCGCGATCGTGTTCGCGCGGGTGAGCCCCTTCCAGATGTAGCTCGCGTAGTCCGCGAACCCGATGTAGCCCGACGCGATCTCCAGCGGGCCGCTGAGCACGAACTGCCACACGAACAGGAACGCCATGAGGCGGCCGAGCCGCTCGCGCCCGAAGGCCTCGCGCAGGTAGTGGAACGAGCCGCCGGAGCCGGGCATCGCCGCCCCCAGCTCGCTCCACACCATGCCGTCGCCGATGACGATGACGAGGGCGACGATCCACCCGAGCATCGCCTGCGGCCCGCCGAGCGCGGACATGAGCAGCGGGATCGTGATGAACGGGCCGACGCCGATCATGTTCGTCATGTTTAGCGCCGTCGCGGGCAGGAGGCCGAAGCGGCGCGGGAGCTGCGGCGGCTCGGCGGCGTCGATAGGGGGCGGGATGGACATCGGCAGTCGCGGGAGCTGGGCGGACGGTGGCCTGGGAGCGCGTGGCGAAATGTCTCGGCCGGTCCGGCACTGGACCAGGGCCGCGCTGGTCACATTCGGCGGCGGATGCTAACCTGGGGCGCCGGTCCTCGGGCCGCTCCCCCCTTCGTGTCCCGCCTCCCGCATGAATCAGCTGCAACGCGACCTGACGGCGAACCTCGCCGGCCGCTTCTGGTCGATGGCGCTCAACCTGCTCGCGGTCCCGGTCTACCTGCGCTACCTCGGCGCGGAGGCCTACGGGTTGATCGGGCTGCTCATCCTCCTCGAGAACATCTCGTCGCTGCTCGACTCGGGGCTGGGGCTGACGCTGAACCGCGAGCTCGCGCGCCGCGGCGCGGTGACCGGGGCGGGCGCGGTCGACACGCGGCGCGACGTGCTCCTGACGTTGCAGGCGGTGCACTGGGGGCTGGCGCTCGTGTGCGGTGGGCTCGTGCTCGCCGCGGCGCCGCTGATCGCGCACCACTGGGTGCAGGCGCGCGCGCTCGATCCCGCGACGATCACCCGCTGCCTGCGCTGGATGAGCCTCTCGGTCACGGCCGCGGTGCTGTTCTCGTTCTATCAGGGCGGCCTGTTCGGGATCGGGCGGCAGGTGGCGCTGAACGCGCTCATGATCGTCTTCAGCACCGTGCGCATCGGCGGGGCGATGCTCGTGCTCGCGCGCGTGACCTCGGCCCCGCACGTGTTCTTCGCGCTGCAGGGCCTCGCGCTCGCCGCGCAGGTGGTGGTGGGCGCGTGGCTCCTGTGGACGTCGCTGCCGGCGATCGGCCGCCGCAGCCGCTTCGAGCGCGGCGTCATCCGCGAGGTGTGGCGGTTCACCGCGACGGTCTCGGCGAACTCGTTCCTCACGGCCGCGGTGTCGCAGGTCGACAAGGTGATCTTCAGCCGCGTGCTCTCGCTCGCGGACTTCGGGTACTACACGCTCGCCGGGACGGCGGCGGGCACGCTGTGGTCGGTGGTGCTCCCGCTCGGCGCGCCGTTCTTCCCGCGCTTCGCCGAGCTGTGGGAGCAGCGGGCCATCGGCCGGCTGGCCGAGATGTATCACCGCGCGAGCCAGCTCATCACGCTCGCCGCCGCGCCGCTCGCGGTCGTGCTGTGCGCGTTCGCGTACCCGCTGCTCCTCATCTGGACGCGCAGCGCCGACACGGCGGGACGCGCGGCGCCGATCCTCACGGTGCTCGCGATCGGCACGGCCATGAACGCGCTGTCGAGCGTGCCGTCGCACGTGCAGAACGCGTGCGGCTGGCCGGGGCTCATGACGACGTACAACGCGGTCTACGTCGCGCTGCTCGTGCCCGCGATCTGGTTCACGGCGAGCCGCTACGGGGCGGTCGGCGCGGCGGCGACGTGGGCGGTGCCGAACGCGGGGTACATGTTCGTCACGACGCCGATCATGCATCGGCGCCTGCTGCGCGGAGAGCTCGGGCGGTGGCTGCGCGCGGACGTCGGCGTGCCGCTGCTCGTGGCGCTCGGCGTCGGCGCGGCGCTGCGGCTGGCGATGCCGCCGCTCGACCGGCTCTCGGCGCTCGTGTACATCGCCGCGGCGGGGACGGTGGTGATGGCGACGACGTTCGTCTGCCTGCGCGAGCTGCGGCCGATCGTGTCGCGCGAGGTGGCGACCATGTGGCGGCGGTGGGCGACGGCCGCGTGAGCCCGCACGCTCCCGCCGCCGTCTTCATCGCCACGAGCCTCGACGGCTTCATCGCCCGCGAGGACGGCGCCATCGACTGGCTCCCCGTGCCCGAGCCGGGCGGCGAGGACTACGGGTACGCGACGTTCTTCGACGCCGTCGACGCGCTCGTCATGGGACGCAACACGTTCGAGCTCGTGCGCGCGTTCCCGACGTGGCCGTACGGCGACAAGCCCGTCGTCGTGCTCACGCACCGCCCGCTCGACGGCCCCGCGCCGTCGGGCGGCCGCGTCGAGACGATGGCCGGGCGGCCGGAGGAGATCGTCGAGCGGCTCGCGGCGCGCGGGCTCGCGCGGCTCTACGTCGACGGCGGAAAGACGGTGCAGGCGTTCCTCGACGCGGGGCTCGTCGACCGCATGATCGTCACGACCGTGCCGGTGCTCCTCGGTCGCGGCATCCCGCTGTTCGGCCCCCTGTCGAACGGCGACGTGCGGCTGCGCCACGTCGCGACGCGAAGCTTCGCGGACGGGCTGGTGCAGAGCGAGTACGCGGTGCTGCCGTCGCGTTAGGCGCGCCGCAGCAGGTAGCTCATCTTCACGAACACCGCGTCGCGCTGCCGGCGCAGCCCCGAGAAGCGCAGCGCGTCCGCCTCGCCGAGCGTGCTGCCGTAGCCGACGAACACCACCGTGCCCGGCGACGGCATGTACGAGAACAGCAGCTCCGGCCGGAAGCTGTTCACGGACCGGGCGCGCCCCGTCGCGGTGGTGAAGCCGCGCCCCGGCAGGTAGCCGCCGCGCCCGTCCGGGACGAGGATCGTGCCGCCGGGGATCGCGCTCGCGCCGGCCGCGTCGCGTAGGTCGTCGGCGTAGTCGGCGCGGTACTCGCCGACGGCGCGCACGAATACCGCGCGCGTGATCTGGTACTCGGCCTTCACGCGCGGGATGCGCGTCTCGCCCACCATCGATCCGTCGGTCGGGCGGCGGTACCACTGCCACAGGTACGTGCCGCCGACGCGGAGCTGGTCGGTCGGCCGCCAGTCGACGGCCGCGGAGACGTAGCCGATGTTCGCCGGCGCCCACTCGAAGAAGTTCTCGTCGCGCCCGACGATGTACGTCGCCGACGCCGACACGCGCCGGTAGTTCGGCGTCGTGACGGAGAACACCCAGTCGTGGTTCGTGATGCGCGGCAGGCCGACGAACGGCACCGTGTCGGTGGCCGACGCGACGAGCCGGCCGTCGTAGAAGTCGGGATCGTAGCCGAACGTCTCCAGCAGGTACGACACGCCGGCCTTCCAGCCGCCGCGCAGCTCGTAGTTCGTGTTGAGGTGCAGCTTCTTCTCCAGCATGTCGCCGCGCGTCACGAACTTCCGGTACTTCCACAGCCCGTCCGCCGACACGTCGAACGACGCCGAGCGGAGCGCGGAGCCCTGGGCGCCGAACATGCGCGCGGTATGGTCGATCAGCAGGTGCGTCACCGCAGGCCGTGAGATGAAGCCGCTCTGCGCGTCGAACTCGTCGTGCATGGCGTTGAACAGGTAGCGCGCGACGAACGAGCGGCCGGTGCGGCGGAGGTCCACCATGTACAGCGGCCCCTCGCGCGTCGGCGCATCGGGCGCGGTGGTGCGGCTGTACGCGCCCTGCAGCTGCGCGCTGTAGATCTTCCGCCACACCGCGCGCGAGTCGACGCCGACGACGCGGTTGCTGTGGCCGTGCTCCTCGCGGTCGGTGTACACGAAGCCCGCGCGCGACGAGCGGCCGACGTCGCGCTGCAGCCGCAGGATCTCGAACCACGGGCGCGCGTCGCCGTCGGCCGACGCGGCGCGGTCGTCGGCCGCCGAGAGCGCGGCGAAGTCGACGCCGGCGGCCTTGCCCGAGACCTTCACCGCGCCTAACGGGCTCGTGATCCGCCGCGTGTACACGAGCTGGTTCGGGACGTTGAGCTGCTCGATGCCGTCGAGGAAGAACGGCCGCTTCTCGGCGAAGAACAGCGCCTGCCGCGGGTCGAACGCGATCTGCCCCGCGTCCGACTCTACCTCGGCGAAGTCGGGGCGCACTGTCGCGTTCAGCGTGACGTTGTTCGTCATGCCCCAGCGCACGTTGCCGCCGAGCCGCGCGGGCTGTGCGTCGTAGGCGTAGCCCCGCGCAGTGGTCGGTCCGCCGACCGCGCGCTCCGTCACGACCGGGTTGAGATCGAGCACGAGCCCGCGCCGCAGGCCGCTCAGTCCCACGAGATGCCCCGACTGCGCGAGGTACGACGCGGCCGCGCGCTGCGCCGGCGCCCAGCTGTACTCGACGCCGCGGCTCTGCACCACGCGGATGACGTTCACGCCCCACGTCTGCGACGGCAGCGACTGGTAGCGCAGGCTCTTGAACGGGATGCGGATCTCGACCTCGTAGCCGAAGTCGGTGAGCCGCCCCTTCGACTCGAAGACGTAGTCCGGGCTGATGTCGGTCGGCTCGCGCCCCGACTGCAGGCCCTGGAAGCCGCCGCCGCTCGAGCGCCCGCTCTCGACGACGATGCCGTCGCCCTGCACGCCTAACGGGTTCACGGCGAACACCGTCGCCTGGCGCCCGTCGTTGAACGTGCCGAGGAAGATGCCGATGTAGTCGCCGGTGTAGATCTTGTCGCGGTCGGCGAGCGTCGCGCGCACCGTCCCCGGCTCGGCGAACGCGCGGATGCCGAAGTGGATCGCGGTCGGCGAGTACCACACGAGCACCTGGGTGGAGTCGTCGGCCGGCGCGTCGTCGGTCGGTGCGTAGCGCGAGAAGCCGGTGAGCCGCGCGGCCGTGCGCCACGCCGCCTCGTCGAGCCGCCCGTCGACGGTACCTTCGCTGTCGTGCCGCGGGATCGCGACGTCGAGCTCACGGCTGCGCCCCGCGTACGTGCGCCCCGCGAAGTCGTCGGGCGGTGTGGCGGCGGCGAGCAGCGTGGCGAGGAGCGCGGCGAACGGCAGCATCGAGGGCGGTGCGGCGGGGGGAGGGGACGAGCGCGGTCGGGGCACGAAAGGTACGCGACCCGGCGCGTCGCGAGAGCGCCCTTGAGCGATTCCGTGACGGACGGCAGCATACGAGGCATGAATCGCGTGCTCCGGCTGCTCGGTGGTGCGCTCGCGCTGCTCCTCGTCGCGGCGATCGGGCTCCTCGTGGCGTGGCGCGTCCCCGACCGACCGGTGGACGCGTTGACCGCGCGCTGGGCGCCGCCGCCGTCGCGCTTCGTGCCGGTGGCGGGGCTCTCGCTCCACCTGCGCGACGAGGGCCCGCGCGACGACTCGCTGCCGATCGTGCTGCTGCACGGCACGTCGTCGTCGCTGCATACGTGGGACGGGTGGGCGCGCGCGTTGTCGACGCACCGTCGCGTGATCCGCTACGACATGCCGGGCTTCGGGCTCACCGGGCCGGCCGCCGACGGGCGCTACGACATCGAGGCGTACGTGCGCACGCTCGCCGCGGTGCTCGACACGCTGCACGTCGCGCGCTGCGTGCTCGCCGGCAACTCGTTAGGCGGGCACGTCGCGTGGGCCATGGCGGCGCTGCACCCCGAGCGCGTCGCGCGGCTCGTGCTCGTCGACGCCGCGGGCTACCCGTTCCACTCCGCGTCGGTGCCGATCGGCTTCCGCCTCGCGAACACGCCGGGGCTCGCGCGCCTGCTCCAGGACGTGCTGCCGCGGCCGCTCGTCGCGAGCTCGGTGCGCAACGTGTACGGCGATCCGTCGCGCGTCACGCCGGCGCTCGTCGACCGCTACTTCGACATGACGGCACGTGCGGGCAACAGGCGCGCGGTGGTCGAGCGCTTCCGGCAGTCGCGCCCGGGCGAGCTGTCCGAGCGCATCCCGTCGCTGCGCGTGCCGACGCTCATCCTGTGGGGCGGACGCGACCGGCTCATCCCGCGCGCGTCGGCGGACCGCTTCCACCGCGAGATCGCGGGCAGCCGGCTCGTCGTCTTCCCCGACCTCGGGCACGTGCCGCACGAGGAGGATCCGGGGCGCACGGTGGCGGTGGTGCGCGAGTTCATAGGCGAGCCATGAGAACGCATCATGTCCATGGCGTTACCATGAGCTCCATCGAGCGCTGTATGGAGATGATGGTAACGCGATGCAGATGATGCGTGCTTGCCTTTCGGTTCTCGCCGCGAGCCTGCTGTCCGCCTGCACCGCCGACCGCGAGCCGACACCGCCGGCGCGCGACATCGCCCTCCGCCGCGCGTCCGGCGACGCGCAGGAGACGCGCACGGCTGGGACTACGCTTCCCGCGCCGCTGGTGGTGTCCGCGGTCGATCGCAGCGGTCGTGGCGCGCCCGACGCGATGATCACGTGGACGACGAGCGATGGCGCCGTCGCGGGCGACGCGCGCACCGACGCCGCGGGGCAGGCGCATGCCTCATGGCGGCTCGCGCCACGCCTCGGCGGGCAGAGCGCCGTCGCGCACCTCGGCTCGCGCGACTCGGTGATCTTCCGCGCGCGTGTGCTGGCGAGCGACGCGCGGCTCGCGCGCGACACGCTGGTGCTGCGCTCGGGCGAGCATGCACGCGTGACGTGGCAGCCGCTCGACGCGGCAGGCGTCGCGCTCGCGGCCGGCGAGGTCGACGCGCGATGGGCGAGCGGCGACGCGGCGGTCGCGACGGTCGGCGCCGACGGCCAGGTGGCCGCGCTCCGCGACGGCGTGACCGAGCTCACCGCGGATCTCTCGGCGTTGGGCCTCGCACGGCCGCTGCGCGCGACGATCGTCGTCGGCGTGCCGCTCGCCGGCCGGGTCGAGTTGCTCGACGGCACCGCGCCGCACGGGCTGCGCGTGTACGTCCGCACCGCGTCGGGCGTCGACTCCGCCGACGTCGCGGCCGACGGCAGGTTCGCGCTGCGGGCGCGGTCGGCAGCGCTGCGCGACTCGACCGAGATCCTCGTCGACGCCGCGGACCGCGTGGCGCGACGCTGGTTCCCGTCGCTCACGCGCTGGACGCCGGGGTCGGGCGACGCGCCGCCGCTGCGCTTCGTGCTCCTGCCGCTCCGCTGGCGGTTCGCCTCCGGCGCGTTCGCCGGCGGGGAGATCCCGCTCAGCCTGAACGCGGCGCTCGGCGCGGGGCTCGCCGGGGCCCCGGGGGGCGCGCCGTGGTACGACCGCAACTGGTTCCTCGACCGCGTCGCGCCGTTAGGCAGCGCGCCCACGCTCGAGGCGTTCCCCGACGACGCGTTCCCGCTCCCGGTGTATTTCGACCGCGACCGCTCGCGGATGCCGATCGTCGCCGACGACTCCACGGCGTTCTGGCGCGCGCTCGACGCGCTCGGCGACGCGGTCGGGACGCGGCTCTACCGCCCGACGGAGAAGCGGCTCGTGCCGGAGCGCGAGGTTGCCACCGCGGCCGGATCGCTCGTGACGCGCGCGTACGCGGTCGCGGTCGTCGTCGACTCGGTGTTGCTGCAGGGGCTCGCCGCGAGCACGTGGACGACGGCGTGCGTCGGTGAGCGGCTCGCGGCGCACCCGTGCCTCGGCGTGCTCGATCGCGTCGACGCGACGCTCTCGTTCAGCGGTCGTACGCGGCGCGTGCGCGAGGCCGCCCTCGTCCAGCACGAGGCGGGACACGTCCTCGGGCTCGGCCACACCTGCTACTGGACGAGCGTGATGTACGCGCAGCTGGACGCGTCGTCGTGGAGCAGCGTGGCGCCGAGCTGCGCGCGGTGGTTCCAGGGCGGCGCGTGGCCGTCGGGGAGCATCGACCGCGCGGACGCGATCACGGCGCGCGACGCCGCGTACCTCGCGCTGTACCTCCGCGTCGCGTCGGTCGTCCGCCGCGTCGGCCCGGCGCACGCGCTCCACGCCGCGTTCCTCGGCGAGCGGCACCTGCTGCTCGGGCTCGAGTGACGCGCGCGTGGTAGCTTCCTGACATGACGGCGCTCTTCACGGCGGTGCGCGTGGTGCTCGCGGTGCTCGCGCTCCGAGGCGTGCGCGCCGCGTACGTCGCGTTCATGGCGCTCGGGCTGCTCTACTTCCCGGCGCGCGTCGGCTTCCGGCTGCACCCGCGCGCCTGCGAGACCGCGCTCGACGCGCGGCTGGCCGCGCTGTCGCTCGGCAACCACCCGCACATCGTGCTGTTCGCGCTGTGCTACGTGCTGAGCCTCCCGCAGTTCCGCGGGCCGCGGCGCTGGCTGTGCGCGGGTGCGGCGACGCTCGTGATGGGCGCCCTCGTCGAGCTGGCCGAAGGGGTCACGGGGCAGGGACACTGCCGGCTGCGCGACCTCGTGCCCGACGCGACGGGCGCCGCGTTAGGCGCGCTCGTCATGCTCGCATGGGGGGGGGCGCGCGACGCGGTGCGGGTGCGCGTCGCCGCGCGCGGCTGATCGTGCGCCCGTTCGATCCCGCGGCACCGGAGCAGGCGATCACCGGCTTCCGGCTCGACGACGAGGGGCACTGGGTCGCGGAGCTGGCGTGCGGCCACCGGCAGCACGTGCGTCACGAGCCGCCGATGCAGAGCCGGCCGTGGGTGCTGACCGAGGCCGGGCGCGCGGCGCACCTCGGCACGACGCTGCGCTGCATGCGCTGCCTGCTCGGCGAGCCGCCCGCCTGACGCGGCGATCGCGTCAGACGCCGAACTGCCGCAGGTGATGGTCGAGGTGCTTGTACATCAGCACCGCCCACTCGCGCGGCGTCAGGCGCCCGAAGAAGCCGTGCGGGTGCGTCGTGCACCCCGCGGGCCCGGCCGCGACGAAGCGGTCGATGAGCGCCGAGAGCCGCGCGCGCTCCGCAGCGAGGTCCGGCTCCTCGTTCACGACGAGCTCCGGCATCGTCGGCGAGTTGCGGCGCATGGGCGCATCGTTCCCGAGCGCGAGCGGCTTGATGGCCCAGCCGAGGACGCGCCCGATCATCGCGCGCGGCGGCCGCCGCTCGCCCAGCGCCTGCTCCACGGCCCGCGCGCAGTGCACCACCATCTGCGACGGCGTCATCGTGCCCCACTGCCGCGGGCTGTCGGGGCGCAGCGTCTGCAGGCGGCGCTGCACCTCGGCGACGGCGTCCGGATCGAACAGGTTACGTCGGCGGTCGTCAGCCACGTGCCGCCTCCTGCTCGTCGCTCACCGAGTCGAAGATCCGCACGTCCGTCCACAGGCCGCCGCACTCGTCGCGGAAGCGGTCGTGCACGGGGTGCACCTGATACGCGTCGTGCGCCGCCTGGTCGTCGAAGACGGCGACCAGCGCGACCGAGTAGCCGCGCTCGATCACCGGCCGATCGGTCGGCGCGGGCACGCCCACGTAGCCGTGGCGCACGCCCTCGATCGTGCGCAGCGACGCGACGCCGGCGTCGAAGCGCGCGCGCTCGTCGGGCGTGAGGTCGGGACGGAGCCAGAAGTAGACGGCGTGCACGAACATGCTCACCCCTGCCGCTTGAAGTACTGCACCGCGCGCTCGTGCTTCTCGGCGGCCTCGCGCGTCTTGAACGTGCCGAGGTTGCGGCGCTTGCCGGTCTTCGGGTCTTTCTTCTTCGAGTAGAGCCGGTACTCACCGCTCTTTAGCTTGCGGATCATGGCGGCCTCCGTCGGTCTCCGTCGGTGCCTAACGGCCGGCCTGCCGACCCGGTGCGCGCAGCAGTGCCCACGATCCCGCGAGCGCGCAGAGCGCGAGCGCGGCGACCGCCACGAGCACCGACGCGTGCGGCGCCCGGTGGCGCGACGTGAGCTGATGGACGATCGGTGCGTGCAGGCCGAGCAGGAACCACGACAGCATGCAGCCGAGCACGACGAGCCGGTAGGAGCGGGTCGACATGGTCACCTCGTGTTAGGCGGCGGGAGGGGTGTCGTCGTGCGGCGCCTCGGCCGGTGCGTCGGCCGGCGTGTCGAGCACCTCGGCGGCGAGCGCCGCGTCCTCGGCGCGCACGAGCAGGCGCACCGGGTAGACGAGCGCCATGCTCGGGTACGCGCCCCCGGCCGTGTCCGCGAGCACCTGCGACGGGATCCCGTTCGCCTCGAGGACCGTGGACGCGAAGCGCGCGTCGAGCTCGTTCAGGAACTCGCGGAGGACGACGATCTCGTCGGACACGGTCGGACGGTGCGGTGTGGCGGTGGTCCTGCACGATACGGCTGCAGGATAACACGCCGAGCGGCCGTCCGCCGCACTACTCCGCGCGCAGCGCCTCCGTCGGCTGCACGCCGAGCGCGCGCCGCGTCGGCACGACGCACGAGAGCAGGCACACGCCGAACATGAACGCGACGTAGGCCACGTAGAGCGCCACCTGTCCCGCGCTGAACGCGGGCTTGATCCGGCCGTCCTCGAGCCCGATGGTCGACGCGAAGAACGCCACGGCACCGATGAGCGCCCCGCCCGCCACGACGCCGACGGCCACCTGCGTCACCGGCCGCCGGAAGATGTCGACCACCACGCGTCGCCGGTCGGAGCCTAACGCGACGCGTACGCCGATCTCGCGCGTGCGCCGCGCGACGGTGAACGACAGCACCGAGTAGATGCCGGCGAGCGAGAGGAGGATCGCGATGCCGATCAGGACGAGCGTCATCCGGAACCACAGCCGGATGAACCACAGCACGCCGCTCGTCACCTGATCGACGCTCTGCAGCGCCGTGAGCCGCAGCGTGGGGTCCGCCGCCGACGAGATCGCGCGCAGCCGCGGCACGAGCGCCATCGGGTCGCCGCGCGTGTGCACGACGATGTTGACCGGCCCGTCCCGCCCGGGGACCGTCGGCAGATAGAGCCCCGCGGCGCGCCCCATCTGCGTCGGCGCACCCATGCCGAGCTCCTTCACCACGCCGACGATCTCGAACCACGGCCGCTCCTGCTCGGGCACGTTCCTGCCCCGCCGAGCGCCGAAGCGCACCAGCCGGCCGACGGCGCTGCGTCCCTGCAGCACCTGGTCGACGAAGCCCTTGTCGACGATGACGGCGCGCGCGCTCGGCGCGAGGTCGCCGTTGTCGAACGCGCGCCCGGCGAGCATCGGGGTCTTCAGCACGTCGAAGTAGGACGGGTCGATCTGCGCGGTGCTCACCTCTCGCAGCGGCTGCTGCCCCGAGCGCGACGGCACCGGCGCCGCCTGCCGCGCGCCGGGCAGGTCTTCCTCCAGCTCGATGACGCGCTCGGCGTGCTCGTCGCGCGGCAGTCGGTCCACGAACGTGACGCCGAGGACGCCGGGTTCGGCGGCCACGCGCTGGCGCACCGTCTCGAGCGCGGCCGCGAGGCGCGTGCCCCGCGCCACCCACGCCGATTCGGCCGCCGCCTCGCGCACGTCGGGAACGTCCATGTCGAGCCGTGCGGCGAGATACTCCTCCGCCGCGAAGCCGGCGGGGAACGACTTGATGCGCGCGAGCTGCCGCTGCTCGACGTACGCGATCCCGGGGAATGCTACCGTGAACGCGACCTGCGTGATGATGACCGCCGTCCACACGCCGCCGAACTGTACGCCGCCGCCGCCGCCCGTCGTCCCCTGCCGGAGCTGCGCGCCGATCCCCTTCATGACCTTCAGTGCCGGCACCACGCCGGCGATCGCCGCGCCGAGCAGCGTGAGCCCGCACGCGTAGAGCACGGTCAGCGGCGAGAGGCCGATGTCGAACCAGAACGGGATCCGCCCGAGGTTGAACTCCAGGTAGCGCAGCCCCCACCGGTCGAGCACGAACCACGCGGCCGCCAGGCCGACCGCCGCGGCCACGGCGCCCAACACCAGCGCCTCGGCGAAGAGCTGCGCGATGATCCGACCGCGGCTCGCGCCTAACGCGCTGCGCACCACGAGCTCGCTCTGACGCGTGGCGGCCCGCGCGAACATGAGCAGGGCCACGTTGCAGCAGATCAGCACGAGCAGCAGCACCGCGAAGACGTTGAACGAGTAGATCAGCGGCATCTCCTGGGCGGACGGATCCCAGAACGTGCTCGTGTACGGCCTGACCTGCGGCAGCAGGTGCTCGTGCGTGCTCGGGAACTGCGCCGCCGTGCGCCGACCGAGCACCGCCAGCTCCGCCTGCGCTCCCTCGAGCGAGACGCCCGGCGCCAGTCGCCCGAAGACCGTGACGTCCGGCCCCTCGCGCGGCGGCTGGCCGAGCACGTCCGACCGGAGCGGGATCCACGCCTCGTGCGAGACGGGGAACGCGAACCCCTCGGGCATCACGCCGACCACCGTGGCGAACGTGTCTCCGAGCTGCACGCTGCGGCCGATCACGTGCGCGTCGCCCGCGAAGCGCTTCTGCCACACGCCGTAGCCGATCACCACGACCTGCGGCGCCCCGGCGCGCTCGTCGGCCGGAGCGAGCACGCGACCCAATACCGGCGCGGCGGGCGCGATCCGGAACGCGTTCGACGTGATCTCCGCCACCTGCACGGGACCGGACTCGATGCCGGGCGCGACGAGGCTGATCGACACGTCGCGGAACGCCCCGATGTCGGTGACCGACTTGAGCGACTCGCGCCACACGACGAAGTCGTGCAGCGCCCGCGGCTCCGCCTTCCCGGCCTCCACGTCCCAGTCCCGGATCTGCACGACGCGATCGCCGGCCGGCAGCGGCAGCGTGGGGTTGGTGAACGCCGTCACCATCTCGAACACCACGGCGCCCACCCACACGGCGAACGCCATCGCGAGCCCGCCCACGATCGTCAGGCCGGGATACTTCACGAGCATCCGGAAGCCGAACTTCAGGTCGAGCGGCAGCGCGAATCGAAGGGGACGCGACATCGTCATGACGGCTGGTGGTATTGGCGGATCGCTCGCGCAACCTGGGATGCCGCGGCGGGGCTCGACAGCGGCGATTCGCCGAACGGCAGATCCAGGCCGCCGAACGGCAGCGGCGGCCGTCGCCCGAAGGTCGCGCGGTCCCTATCCTGAGACGGCACCCCACGGTCACCTCTCTCTCGACGCGCATGTCCCCACTGCATCTGGTCGTCGCCTCGGTGTGGACGACGGACGAGATCATCGCCGCCGCGATCCGCCTGCCGGTCGGCGCCGCGATCATCGCGTTCGTCTACCACTTCGTGCGCCGGGTGCCGTGGCCGCGGCCGTTCCGGCTCCGCTTCGCCGCGTTCCACATCGTCGGCGCGCCGATCGCCGCCTTCACGTGGTTCCTCGTGACGGCGGTGCTGGAGGCGCTCGTGCCCGGCCACGTGCCCGAGCTCTCGCTGCAGAGCCGGGCGTTCGAGATGACGTTCATCGGCGTGTTCATGTACGCCATCGTCGTCGGGATCTCGTACGCAGCCGACGGGTCGGCGCGCGCCGCGCGGGCGGAGTCGGTCGCCGCGCGCACGCAGCTCGCGGCGCTCCGCTCGCAGGTGCAGCCGCACTTCCTGTTCAACGCGCTGCACACCGTCGTGCAGCTCATTCCCGTCGACCCGCAGCGCGCCGCCGAGGCCGCGGAGCTCGTGGGCGACCTGCTGCGCGCGACGCTCGAGGAGAAGCGCGACGAGGTCACGCTCGGCGACGAGTGGACGTTCGTCTCCCGCTACCTCGCCCTCGAGCGGATCCGGTTCGGCGATCGCCTCGTCGTGCACGCCGACATGGACGACGAGCTGCTCGACGAGCGCGTGCCCGTGTTCGCGCTGCAGACGCTCGTCGAGAACGCGGTGCGTCACGGCGCGGCGCCGCGCACGGCCGCGACGGAGATCGTCGTCACCGCCGCCGCCAGCCGCTCCGAGCTGATGCTCTCGGTGCGCGATTCGGGCGACGGTGTTCGCGCGCTCCCCGCGAAGCCGAGTCCGGGCACCGGGCTGGCGCGACTGCGGGATCGGCTGGGGGTGCTCTACGGCAGCGCGGCGAGCCTCGTGTGCGGCCCCGCGCCGGAAGGCGGCTTCGAGGCGCTGCTCGTCGTGCCCCGCCATCGCGGCGCGGCGTCGTGAAGGTCACCGCGTTCGTCGTCGACGACGAGCCGATCGCGCGCGCCGGGCTGCGCGCGATGCTCCGCGCGTTCGACTGGGTCGACGTCGTCGGCGAGGCGGCCGACGGCGAATCCGCGGTCGCCGGGATTCACGCGCTGCGGCCGGAGCTCGTCTTCCTCGACGTGCAGATGCCGGGATTGTTAGGCACCGACGTGCTGCGCCGGCTCGAGCGCGCGCCGTTCGTCATCTTCACGACCGCGTTCTCCGAGCACGCGGTGAGCGCGTTCGAGCTCGGCGCGGTGGACTACCTGCTGAAGCCATTCGGTCCATCGCGCCTCGCCGCCGCGATGGAGCGCGTGCGGTCCGCGCTCGGCGAGCCCGCGTCGGTGGACCCGATGGAGCGGTTGAGCGGCGCACTCGCGGGCGGGCCGATCAGCCGGCTGTTCGTGCGGGTCGGCGGCGCGCTCGTTCCGCTCCCGGTCGAGCGCGTGTCGTGGTTCGAGGCCGACGGCGACTACGTGATCGCGCACGACGGCAACGTCCGTCACGTGCTGCATCTCTCGCTCGGCCGTCTCGAGGCGCGGCTCGACGCGCGTCGGTTCTCGCGCGTGCACCGCGCGCACATCGTGAACCTCGATCACGTGCGCGCGTTCAAGCGCGACGCGGCCGGGAACCTCGAGGCGGAGCTGCTGGACGGGGCGCGCGTGCCGGTGAGTCGGGCGCGGGCGCAGGAGATCCGGACGCTGGGGCGATAGGAGAGGCGCGACGGCCGCGGGCGCGGGGCGATGGCGCGCCGAACGGCGATCCCGGTCCACTCACACTCGATCGTACCACGCGAGTCCGCCGGGCAGCTGCGCCCACTCCGCGGCCGCGAACTCGAGGTGCACGACGCGGCGGTGCGCGGGCTCGACCGCCGGCGCCGAGGCATGCAGCAGCAGCGAGTGGAACGCGAGGATGCCGCCACGCGTCACCGTGCAGACGACCTGCGGGGCGGTGGCGCGCCAGCGGCCGACGTCGGCCGCG
This sequence comes from Gemmatirosa kalamazoonensis, assembly GCF_000522985.1. Classification (NCBI taxonomy): domain Bacteria; kingdom Pseudomonadati; phylum Gemmatimonadota; class Gemmatimonadia; order Gemmatimonadales; family Gemmatimonadaceae; genus Gemmatirosa; species Gemmatirosa kalamazoonensis. The sequence continues at coordinate 542,830 of NZ_CP007130.1, read as the reverse complement.
GTCAGCCTGCCGTGCACATGCGACCCCGGGATCACGCGCACCGGGCCGTTCGCCTCCGTGCAGTCGTCCAGGTGCACGCGCACCGCCACCATGCGAGCCAACAGTTGCGCCGGTGGCTGTACGTGCGCCACGCCGTCTTTCTCCGTCCACGGCCCGAACCCCGGCACGTCGCGACGCTCGCGGACCGCGATCGTCAGATCCTGGTGCCAGACCACCTTCCAGTTCGCGCCCGGCGTCTTGTCGAACAGGATACCGCGCACGGCGAACGCCCCCGGCCCAAGCGCGGCCTCGGCGACGCCGCGCACCGCCGCGCTCCGCGCGAGCGCGCGCACGGCGTGCACGTCGCGCAGCAGGTGACGCGCGCCGCCGCGCGTGCCGTCGACCGTCTCCGCGAGTGGAGCGAGCGCCGCCAGCAGCGCGTCCACGGTCGCGGCATCGACGGCGTCAGGCACGATCACGTAGCCGTCGCGGGCGAGCGTCATTCAGCCTCCCCCCCAGCTCGCCGGCGGCGTACGTGGCGATGAGCGCTCACGGTTCGACGAAGAACCAATTCACGACGTCTCGCTCGTGCGCGGCAGGGTGGTCGGCAGTCGCCTAACGCTGGAGAGATTACGACGGGCGCCGTTCGCTCGCATGATTCGCGCGCCGTCTCACGACTCCTCTTCAGGGAAAACTCCATCGTCGTATCAGCCTCCGGCCGGCGACGCGGGTCGCGAGAGCCGGAACAGTGCCCCGCAGTTCGATCCGTCCCCGAACTGCTCCCCGATCAGCATCGCCCCCGTGGCACCGATCGACTGATAGTGCGATGCGTGCCCGACCGCGGAGCCGAGGATCAGGTCACCGATGCCGCGCGCCCACATCACCGGCGCGAGCGCGCGAATCAGACGCGTCGTGTGTCCCTGGCTGCGGTGCTCCGGCCGGATGGAGCAGCCCATGTGTCCGACGTGCATCACGGCGTCCTCGTCGTCGCTCAGGAGCAGCGTCACGCAGCCGATCGGCTCCTCGTCCGCCTCGCGCACCATCTCGTAGACCACGCCGGGGACGCCGGTCTGCGCACGGAAGGCGTGCGTGACGGCATAGCGGTAGCCGTCCGCGGAGACCTGCGGGAGGCTCGCGAGGTCCACTTCCTGCGCGGCGGCGTCATCGACGATCCGCCAGTTCGCGTCGAGGCACATTTCCGACTCTCCGATGCGGGGGTGTGGCTGCGTGCTGCGGCGATTCGTTAGGCCGCATGGTTCACGGCCGGCCGCCCGGCGCGGGCCGCGTGCTGTCGACCGGAGTGACGTCGACGCCGCGGCCCCGCACGACGACGGCGAGGCGGTCGTTCCCGGCCGGCGGACGGCGATCGATGAGCACCCGATACCCGCCGCGCACCCGTTCGGTACCCCGCACCGCGCAGCTGGAGTCGCGCGAAGCGCTCGCCGGACCGCACACGCCCCGCAGCGCGACGCCGACGGCCCGCCGTTCGGCGCCCGCGCCGTGCGCGCAGGCGGCGAGGCCAAGCGCCGCGCCGACGAGCGATGCCGTGAGGCGGAGCGAGCTTCCTCGACGGCCCGAGTGTCTCGACATGGTCGATGATGTTCGAGGACGCGTGACTCTCACGTCGGCAGCATACACGCGGACCGCGACGACGCCACCCCACGCGCCACCGCGCGCCGGAGTATTCATTCCCTCATGATCGAGCGCCTCACCACCGCCCTCCGCACCCTCGCCGACCGCGAGGCCGTCGTCGCCGCGGACACGCGCGCCGATGCTGCCGACGCCGCGAGCCTCGCGCTCGACTGCATGCAGAACGATCTCACCACGGGCCAGCGGGCCGCGCTGCGCGCGCTGTGGGAGCTGCTCGAGGACCCCACCGCGTCACCGGACGCGATCCGCTCGGCCGCGTCGACGGCGCGCGCCGCCCTCGGTGCCTAACGGCGCGCGGCCGCGGGCAGCACGCACGGGCTCTGGCCGTCGGTCGGGCCGGCGGCGAGCAACGCGCTGCAGTCGTCGAGTCGGAAGCAGCCGCAGTCGAGCATCACGCGCAGCAGGGCGCGCATCCGCTCCGCGCGCGCCATCATCGCGTCGATGTCCGCGAGCTTCCGCGTCGCGAGCTCCTGCCAGCGCGCGGCGGGCCGCGTCCCCGGCGTGAACCCGGTCACGAGCCGCTTGATCTCGGCCATCGTGAACCCGGCTTCGCGGGCCAGCGCGATGAGCGACAGCCAGTCCAGCACGGCCGCGTCGTAGCGCCGCTTGCCCCCGGTGCGCGGCGGCGCCGGGAGCAGGCCGAGTCGCTCGTAGTAGCGGATTGCCGACGGTGCCACGGCGGCGCGCCGGGCCACCTCGCCGATGCTCATCTGTTCCATGCCGGTCCGGAGCGGGGGGGTTGACCTCAACCGCGCTTCAAGTTGTAGGCTCCTCGGCAGCGGCGCAACGCGCCGGCCCCGCACGGTGCGGCCCCCTGGGTGCGGCCCGCGCGGGTGCCTAACGATCACCGAGGAGCCATGCCCATGTCCGACACCGCCACCATCACCGCCGTCACCGACGAGACGTTCGCCGACGAGGTCGAGCGACACGACGGCCTCACCCTGGTCGATTTCTGGGCGCCGTGGTGCGGCCCGTGCCGCATGATCGCGCCGGCGCTCGAGCGGCTGGCCGAGCGCCACGCCGACCGCGTGCGCGTCGTGAAGCTCGATACCGACGTGAACCAGCGCACGATGATCCGCTACGGCGTGCGCGGCATTCCCGCGCTGCTCTTCTTCCGCGGCGGCGAGATCGTTGACCGCATCGTCGGCGCGGTGCCGTACGCGGCGCTGGAGGCGCGGCTGCTGCGCCTCGCGCCCGCACCGTTAGGCACCGGCCCGGAGAATTAGCGGATTCTTAGTGCCTCCGTTAGGCGTCGGGCCGTCGGCCGGTACGCGCGATGCGGCGCCTCCCGACGAGGCGAGCGTATCACGTGGCTCGTCGGTCCGAGGCTTTCACGGAGGTGTGTGCATGCGCAAGGCACTCGCGAACGTGAGCGCCGCCATGGCGGCGCTCGCGCTCTCGCTCGTCGTCGCATCGACGGGCGCGGCGCAGACGACAGGCAAGACCGGCACGCAGCCGGGCACGATGGCGCGGTCCACGACCGCCGACAGCGCCGCCCGTCACGGCGCGCGCCGGGCGCACCGCGCCATGGCCGCCGATTCCACCCACGCGAACGCCGCGGCCCATGCCGCGACGACGAACGCGAACACGGCGGCCGCGAACACCGCGGCCGCGAACGCCGCGACCGACTCCGCGGCACACCGGACCGCTACCCGGCACGCCGCGCGCGCGCACTCGGAGCACCGCAAGGCAGTCCGCAAGGACTCCGCGGGCACGGAGTGACGCCGGGCCGTGGCCGCGCGACGCGGCGCGCGTAGGTGGGCGCTCGGCGGGCTCGCACTCGTCGGCCTCATCACGCTCGCCGGGGGGGCCGCCGCGCGCCATGCGCTCGCGCGTCGTCCCGCGCCGCCGTCTGACGAGGCACCACCCCGTCGGACGGCGGCACGGGCCGCCACGCTGACGACGCTGCACACGCCGGACACGGCGGACGTGCGGCGCGCGCTCGAGGCGCGATACGCTCCACGCGTCGGGTTCACCGCCGCCGAGGTGCGCCGCGCAGCCGACACCACGCCGGGGCTGCGCATCATCGTGGCGCTCGCCGCGCGGCGCCTGCTCGTGCTGCGCGACCGCGACACGCTGCTCCGCGCGCCGGTCGCCGTCGGCAGCGACACGACGATCGCGTACGAGGGACACGTGTGGCGCTTCCGCACGCCGCGCGGCATCCGCTTCGTGCGCGGGAAGCAGGCGAACCCCGTGTGGGTGCCGCCCGACTGGCACTACGTCGAGTCGGCGCGGGAGAGCGGGCTGCGCGTCGGCCGACTCGAGTACGGGCGACCCGTGCAGCTGCCGAACGGCGACGTGCTCACCGTGCGCGGCCCCGTCGCCGGCCTCGTGCACCCGTCGGGCGTGTTCGACACGCTCGCCGAGGACGAGGAGATCATCTTCGACAGCACGCTCTACATCCCGCCGCTCGGCACCCGCAACCGCCGGATCCCGGGAGAGCTCGGCCGCTTCCGCCTCGACCTCGGCGACGGCTACCTGCTCCACGGCACGCGCGATTCCGCGTCGATCGGCAAGGCCGCCACGCATGGCTGCGTGCGCCTGCGCGACGCGGACGTCGCGTGGCTGTACGCGCACGTGCCGCGCTGGACGCCGGTGTTCATCTACTAGGACACGCCGGCCCGACGACGCGTTAGGCGGTCAGCCGCCGGCGGTGAGGCGCGACACGTCGACCACCACCCGCCCGTCGCCGCTCGTGCGCACGAGCACGATCTCGCCGTCGATCGCGGCACCCGCGTCGGGCACGGCGTCGCCGACGTCGAGCGGGATCGTGAGCTCCACGAAGCTCGCACGGGCGTCGGCGTCGTCCTCCGGCCGCGCGTCGTGCAGCGGCACGTCGAACGTGCGCGTCACGAGCGTGCCTCGGGACGAATAGGTGAACGTGAGCTCGACGCTGAACCGACCGTTGTGCGCGTCGGCCTCGTACAGCCCGCGGTTCACGAGCCAGCAGGGGTCGATCGTGCTCGGTCCCCCGCGGGCGCGCTTGATGTCGACCAGCTGGACGAGCGAGCCGGTGGTGCCGCCGAGCGCGCGGGTGCCGCCGAGTGGGACGAGCGGGCTGGTGCGGACGGCCGCCGAGGCGAATGTTTGCGGCGCGGTGGGTGCCGCGCGGTCGCAGCCCCGACGGCGAGCAGGGCCGCAACACCGGGGACGAGGGCGTATGGTATGGTTCGCATGCGACGACCATGACGGGGCCCGGCCGGAAAGTCCCTAACGTGCGCCGAAGAACTTCGTAAACCTTCCTAACGCGGCGATGACGACGCCGAGCGCTGCGCCCCGCTGTCTCCGCTTCGATCGCTTCACGGTCGACGCGGGGCGGCGCCTGCTGCTCCGCGACGGCATCGCGGTGCCGCTCACGTCGAAGGCGTTCGACGTGCTGCTCGCGCTCGTCGAGGGCCGCGGAGAGCTCGTCACGAAGCACGATCTGCTCGCCCGCGTGTGGCCGAACCAGATCGTCGAGGAAGGGAACCTCACCGTCCACATCTCGGCGATCCGCAAGGCGCTCGGCGAGCGACGCGGCGAGCACCGCTACGTCGTCACGGTGCCGGGCTGGGGCTATCGCTTCGTCGCCGACCTGCGCGACGCGGACGACGACCCGGCGGTCGTCGCGACGGCCGCCGCACCCACGCCGCCCGCGCCGCCCGCGCCCGCCGCGGCGCCACTGCCGACGCGCCGGTTGCGGCGGGCGATCGTCGCCGCGATCGCGGTCGTCGTCATCGCGGCGGTGGTCGTGCAGGGCGCACGCACACTCGGCGCGCACGAGGGCGACGCGGCGCCGCGCGGCATGTCCGCTCGCCTCCTCACCGCGCTCGGTGACGTGTCGTCGGCGGTGCTGTCGCCGGACGGCGTGTGGTTCGCGTACGTGCACCCGCAGGACGGCATGGAGTCGCTGTGGATCCGACGCGTGCGCGGCACGGAGCCGCCGGTCCAGCTGCGCGCGCCCGAGGACGTGGACTATCGCGGGCTCGCGTTCTCCCCGGACGGCGAGCGGCTCTACTTCGCGACCCGCGAGGCGCTGTTCGACATCCCGGTGCGCGGCGGCGCGCCGCGCAAGGCGCTCGATGGCGTGCGCGGCCCGTTCTCGCTGTCGCGCGACGGCTCGCGCGTGGCGTTCGTGCGCCACGACGCCGCGCGCGACGCGTCGCTGCTCGTCGTCGCGGAGCTGCGCGGCGCGAACGCGGGGCGCGAGCGCGAGGTGGCGGCGCTCGCCGCGCCGCGCGCGTTCGCGGTCTACGGGCCGGCGTGGTCGCCGGACGGCGCGTCGCTCGCCGTCGGCGCGACGAGCGCGACGGCGCCCGGCAAGGTCACACTCGCGCGCGTGCGCATCGCCGACGGCGCCGTCTCGTCGCTCGCCGATCACGCGTGGGACGAGATCAGCCGGGTCGCGTGGCTCCCCGACGGCAGCGGGGTGCTGTTCCACGCCGTCGGCGCGGGCTCCGACTTCCACATCTGGCTGCTCGACGTCGCGACCGGCGCGGTACGCTGCGTGACGCCGGACCTCAGCCGCTACGGCCGCGCGTCGCTGAGCGTGACCGACGACGGCGCGTCGCTGCTCGCGGTGCGCTCGGTCGTGAGCTCCACGATCTGGGTGTCGCCGTCCGCCGACCTCGCCGGCGCGCGGCCGATCACCAGCCGCGCGTTCGGGAAGCTCGACGGCAGCGCGGGGCTCACGTGGACGCGCGACGGGCGCATCGTCTACGTGTCGTTCGTCAACGGCACGTACTCGCTCTGGTCGATGACCGCCGACGGGCGCGATGCGCGGCCGCTGACGTCGTCCGGCTACATGGACCGTTTCCCGCAGGCCACCGCCGACGGCCGCGCCCTCGTGTTCGAGTCGAACCGCGGCGGCGGTGAGGACGTGTGGCGCGTCGACGGCGATGGGTCGCATCTGCGCGCGCTCACCACCGGCGGCCACGCCGCGCAGCCCACGCTCACGCCGGACGGCCGGTGGGTGCTCTACACGCGCGTCGACGACGGCGCGCCGTCGGTGTGGCGGCTGCCGGTGGACGGCGGCGCGTCCCAGCGCGTGACCGGCGCCGGCGCGAGCTGGCCGAGCGTGTCGCCGGACGGGACGCGGCTCGCCGTCGCGCTGAGCGACTCGGCGGGGCGCGAGACGCGGCTCGCGGTGCTGTCGCTCGCCGACGGGCGGCGCGTGGCCGAGTTCCCGCTGCCGCGCGGCGGGCGGCTGTCCAACGGCGTCCACTGGGTGCCCGACGGCTCGGCGCTGATCTACCGCGACTTCGACCGCGGGCTCTGGCGGCAGCCGCTGACGGGGGGCGCCGCGGCGCGCGTGGGCCAGATCGCCGATGGGCGCATCTACTTCCTCGACTGGGCGAAGGATGGCCGTCGCGCCGCGCTCTCGTACGTGGACGAGGTGCGCGACGTGGTGCTCATGACCGGGTTCCGATGACCCCATCGATCGCGCGCGCGACACGTGCCGCGCTCCTGCTGTTAGGCACCACGCTCGCGGCGCGTGCCGGCGCGCAGCCGTTAGGCACCGTGGCGCCGGACCTCGACCACGTCATCGTCGGCATCGACTCGCTCGAGCGCGGGATCGCGCTGCTGCGCGCGGCCACCGGGATCGCGCCGGCGGTCGGCGGCGTGCACCCGGGGCGCGGCACGCGCAACGCGCTGCTGTCGTTGGGCGGCGGCCGCTACCTGGAGCTCATGGCGCCCGACCCGCGGCAGCCGCTCACGCCGCGCTCCGCGGCGCTCGCGGGGCTGCGCGAGCTCACGCCGATCGGGTGGGCGGCGCGCACGCGGAACGCGGACAGCGTGCGCGCCGCGCTCGTCGCGCGGGCGCTCGCGCCGGGGCCGGTGCTCCCCGGGGAGCGGGCGCGTCCCGACGGCGTCACGCTCCGCTGGCGCACGCTCGACTGGGGCACCGACTCGGCGGAGTTCGGCCCCACGCCGTTCTTCATCGAGTGGGATCCCGCGTCGCGTCACCCGGCGGCCGACGCGCCGGCCGGCTGCATGCTCGCCGACTTCGCGCTCGCCTCGCCGTCCGCCGATTCCGTGCGCGCGCTGCTCGGCCGCGCGGGGCTGCGCGAGCGCGTCGCCGCGGGCGCGCGCGACGGGATCGCGGTGACGCTCGACTGTCCCGCGGGACGCGTGCGACTCGGGCCGCGGGTGCCGTAAACAGGGGGCGTGCACCGGATCGGGCTCCGGGTTGCGGCCCCCAGGGATCGGCCCGACTATAGGGACCCGACGACGCGCCCCGACGGACCGCGCAGCACGAGGACGGATCCGTCGCCCCCCCCCACCGCGCGTCCCCCCGCCCGACGGCCAGCCGCTCCCCCCGCGATGACGGTCCCCGCCGATCTCTCGAAGCTCCGCATCGACCGCGATGCGCCCTCGCCCGCCGAGCGGAGCGCGCTCGTGCGGAACGTGGTCCTCTTTCTCGTCGCGGCGGGCGTCGTCGCGGCGGCGGTGACGATCGTGCGGGCGCGCGCGGTGCCGACGGTGCAGGTGACCGTGGTGAACGCGAGCGGCGGCGCGTCGGGGGCGGCGCCGGCGCGGCGGGGACGACCGTCACCGCGAACGGCTACGTCGTCGCGCGCACGAAGGCGTCGGTCTCCGCGAAGACGGCCGGGCGGCTCGCGTACCTCGGCGTGGCCGAGGGCTCGTTCGTGCGGCGCGGCGACGTCATCGCGCGGCTCGAGAACGCCGACTACGAGGCCGCCGTCGCGGAGGCCCAGGCGAACGTCGCGTCGGCCGACGCGAGCGCGATCGAGGCGCGGGCCGACCGCGACCAGCTCGCGAAGGACGCCGCGCGCCTCGAGTCGATGAAGGCGGCGAACGCGAACCTCGTGTCGCAGCAGGAGCTCGACGCCGCACAGAGCCGCGCCGCGCAGGCCGCCGCGCGCGTGCGCGCCGCCGAAGCGCGGAAGACCGCCGCCGAGGCGGGGCTGCGGCTCGCGCAGGCGACCGACGAGAACACCGTGATCCGCGCGCCGTTCACCGGTACCGTGCTGCGCAAGGACGCCGAGGTCGGCGAGGTCGTCGCGCCGTCGGTCGGCGGCGGCCTCACGCGCGGCGCGGTCGTCACGATGGCCGACCTGTCGACGCTCGAGGTCGAGGTCGACGTGAACGAGGCGTACATCGCGCGCATCGCCGGCGGACGTCCGGCGCGCATCACGCTCGACGCGTATCCGGACACGAGCTTCCGCGGCCGCGTGCGGCAGGTGGTGCCGACGGCGGACCGGCAGCGCGCAACGGTGCAGGTGAAGGTCGCGATCGACGACCGCGACCCGCGCATCCTGCCCGAGATGGGCGCGAAGGTGGACTTCCTCGCGCCCGCGGAGTCGTCGACGTCCGGGGCCGTCGCCATGAATGGCGGCGCGGCGAGGACGACGCTGCGCCTGCCCGCCGCGGCGGTGAAGACCGACGGCGGCGCGACGGTCGTGTGGCTCGTGCGCGACGGCCGGCTCGTGCGGCGCGCGGTGCAGACGGGGCCGGTGAGCGGCGGCTATCTCGAGGTCCGCTCGGGGCTGAGCGGTGGGGAGCAGGTGCTCGTCGGCGGCGTGGACGCGCCGGCCGAAGGGATGCGCGTGAAAGTGCCGTGAGTCTCACGCGGAGACGCGGAGCACGCGGAGAACAACGCTGTGTGATTCTCTCCGCGTGCTCCGCGTCTCCGCGTGAGCCAGCCGAGCCACTCCACAGGAGAATGCCCACATGGCGCTGGTCGAGATCCGAGACGTCTACAAGTCGTTCAAGCGCGAGGCGCAGACCGTCGACGTGTACAGCGGGCTCACGATCGACTTCGAGGAAGGGAGCTACACGGCGCTCATGGGCCCGTCCGGCTCCGGCAAGTCGACGCTCCTCAACCTCGTCGCGGGACTCGACAAGCCCACGCGCGGCAGCGTGCGCGTCGCGGGCGCCGAAGTGAGCGCGATGTCGGCGGCGCAGCTCGCGAGCTGGCGCGCGCGCACGATCGGCTTCGTGTTCCAGTCGTACAACCTCCTCCCGGTGCTCACCGCGCGGCAGAACGTGGAGCTGCCGCTGTTGCTCACGAAGCTCGGCAAGAAGGATCGCGCCGAGCGCACCGCGATCGCGTTGGGCGTCGTGGGGCTCGGTGACCGCATGGACCACTACCCGCGGCAGCTCTCCGGCGGACAGGAGCAGCGCGTGGCGATCGCGCGCGCCATCGTCGCCGACCCCACGCTCATCCTGCTCGACGAGCCGACCGGACAGCTCGACGCGCGCAGCTCCGAGGAAGTGCTCGAGCTGCTGCGGCGGCTGAACGAGGAGTTCCACAAGACGATCATGATGGTGACGCACGACGCGAAGGCGGCGGGGAGCGCCAAGCGCGTGCTGCACCTCGAGAAGGGCGACCTGCTCGAGCGCGGCGTCGCGGCGACGCACGCGCTTCCCGAGGCGCGGCGGGAGGCGGTGGCGCTATGAAGTTCCTCCCGCTCGTTCTCGCGAACCTGAAGCGGCACAAGCTGCGCACCGTGCTCACGACGTTCAGCGTGGCGCTCGCGCTGTTCCTGTTCGCGTCGCTGCGCACGGTCGTCACGACGCTGAACTCGGGATCGCAGGTGATGAGCGCGTCGCGGCTCATCGTGCAGAACTCCACCGCGTTCGTCATCCCGTTGCCCATGAGCTACGCGGCGCGGCTCAAGAACGTGCCGCACGTGCAGGAGGTGACGTGGGCGAACTGGTTCGGCGGCAAGTACGGCGACGGCAAGAAGTTCTTCGCGCAGTTCGCCGTCGATCCCGAGTCGTACCTGAAGATGTACCCCGAGATCCAGGTCGCCGACGATCAGAAGCAGGCCTTCCTGAAGGAGCGCTCGGCGGCGCTCATCGGCGAGGGGCTGGTGCGCGCGTTCGGGTGGAAGGTGGGCGACAACGTCACCATCCAGGGGACGATCTTCCCCGGCGACTGGACGTTCACCATCCGCGGCATCTATCACCCGACGCTGAAGGAGTACGGCGACGACTCGTTCATGTTCCACTACGACTACATGTACGAGAAGTACCCGGACCGCGTGACGCCGGGCTGGTACATCCTGAAGATCGACGATCCGAACGCCGCGCCCGCCGTGATCCGCACGATCGACGACGGCTTCCGCAACTCCGCCGCGCCGACGAAGACGGGTACCGAGAAGGCGTTCGCGGCGGGGTTCGCGAGCATGTGGGGCAACGTCAAGCTGCTCATGAGCACCATCGGCATGGCGGTGGTGTTCGCGATCCTGCTCGTCACCGCGAACGCGATGATGATGAACCAGCGCGAGCGGCGCGCGGAGGTGGCAGTGATGAAGACCGTCGGCTTCTCCGACCGACGCGTGTTCGGGCTCGTGATCGTCGAGGCGGCGGTGATCTCGCTCGTCGGCGCGGTGCTGGGGCTCGGCGGCGCGGTGCTGCTGCCGGCAGCGACGGGGTTCGGCAACGGCGGCTTCCTGCCGGGCTTCCACGTCACGCCGGGCACGCTCGCGGTGGGCGCGACGGTGGCGCTGCTGCTCACCGTGGCGAGCGGCATCTTCCCCGCGTGGCAGGCCGCGAAGCTTCCCGTGGTGCAGGCGCTCCGGAGGGTCGAGTGAAGATCCCGCTGATCTACAACCTGCGCAGCGTGAAGCAGCGGCCCGTCTCCACGGCGCTCACCGCGCTCGGCATCGGGCTCGTCGTCGCGGTGTTCGTCGCCATGCTCGCGCTGGCGAACGGCTTCATCGCCGCGCTCGCGACGACCGGCTCGACGGACAACGTGCTGCTGCTGCGGCGCGGCGCCGACAGCGAGCTGTCGAGCGGCATCCCGCGCGAAGCGATCTCCATCATCGCCGCGTCGCCGCACGTCGCGACCGCGGCCGACGGCCGACCGCTCATCAGCCCGGAGACGTACATCGTCCTGAACCTGAAGCGCCCCGGCGGGGACGAGTACACGGTGGCGAACGTCGTCGCGCGCGGCGTCTCCGACAAGGCGTTCGAGGTGCGGCGCAGCATCAAGATCGTCGAGGGGCGCCGCTTCGCGTCGGGGCAGAGCGAGGTGTGCGTCGGCGCGAAGCTCAAGGGCCGCTTCGAGAACGTGAACGTCGGCGACGTGCTGCGCTTCTCGAACCGCGACTGGAAGGTCGTCTGCCGCTTCACCGCCGACGGCTCCAGCTTCGAGTCGGAGATCTGGGGGGAGAACGAGCAGTTCCAGAACGTGTTCCGCTACAACTCGTTCCAGGACGTCGCGTTCCGCCTGAAGGATCCCGGCGGCTTCGCCGAGGCGCAGCGCGCGTTCCTCGCCGACCAGCGGCTGCAGGTGGACGCGCACCGCGAGTCGGAGTTCTACGCGAGCCAGTCGGAGCTGCTCGGCAACATCCTCCGCTTCCTCGCGATCATGATCACGAGCATCATGGCGGTGGGCGCGGTGTTCGGCGCGGTGAACACGATGTACGCCGCGGTGAGCTCGCGCACGCCGGAGATCGCGGTGCTGCTCACGTTGGGCTTCCACCCGCGCAGCGTGCTCGCGAGCTTCCTCGCCGAGTCGGCGGTGATCGCGTTCATCGGCGGCGTGGTGGGATGTCTGCTCGCGCTGCCGATCAACGGCGTGGTCACGAGCACCACGAACTGGGCGAGCTTCAGCGACGTCGCGTTCGCGTTCCGCGTCACCCCCGGGCTGCTCGGCGCCGGCGTCGGGTTCGCGGTGGCGATGGGCGTGATCGGCGGCTTCTTCCCGGCGCGGCGCGCGTCGAAGCTGCCGGTGATCCAGGCGCTGCGCTGAAGCTTCGGTCCGCCGGGCCGCGCGCCTCGTCGCTGACGGCGCCTCGCATTGTGGACGCGGATGACGCGGATCACGCGGATGCTTTCGATCCGCGTGATCCGCGTGATCCGCGTGATCCGCGTCTCACACGGGGAGCCGTCACGTCATGGGAGTCCCGAGACGGCGCGATCGAACGCCTCGACCGCCGGCGGCCCTGACCCCGCGCCCTCGTCGTGCTTGAAGTACACGTACGCGTCGGACCAGCCCTCGGCCGCGATGCGCTCGGCCCACGCGCCCAACGCCGCGTCGTCGTAGTCGAGCCGGTGCAGTCGCACGTAGCCCCACGACGCGGTGCCGACGACCGGCGCCGCGAAGTCCGCCTGCTCGATTGCGCACAGCGCGACGTCGTGCTCGCGGAGCGCGCCGAACACGGTCTCGTCGAACCAGCTCTCGTGCCGGAACTCGATCGTGTAGCGCCGGCCCGCCGGCAGCAGCGCGAGGAACGCGCGGAGCCGCTCGTCGTCGCGCTTCATGTTCGGCGGGAGCTGGAACAGGATCGCGCCGAGCTTGTCGCCTAACGCCGCGGTGTTCTTGAGCAGGAAGCCGAGCGCCTCGGCGCAGTCCGGCTTGAGCCGGGCGAAGTGGGTGATGCGCTGGCTCGCCTTGATCGCGAAGCGGAACGACTCCGGCACCTGTGCCGCCCAGTCGAGCAGCACCTGCGTCTTCGGCAGCCGGTAGAACGAATTGTTGATCTCGACCGTCGGGAAGCGGCCGGCGTAGAACGGGAGCAGCTCGTCCGCGTGCAGCGTCGGCGGGTAGAAGGGTCCCTTCCACTCCTCGAACGCGTAGCCGCTCGTGCCGGCGAGGATCGTCACCGACGTGTCCTCACGACGCGCGCAGCTCCTGCGACTTCATCTCGCCGGGCGCGGCGAGGCTCGCCTTCAGCGCTTCCATGAGGTCGATGATCTTGCCGCCGCCGTCGGGCGTCACGTCGGACGTGATGTCCTGGCCCTCGATCTTGCGCTGGATCGCGTCCATCACGCGCTCGCGCACCGTGTCCTTGTATTTCTGCGGCTCGAACGCGTCGTTCGATCCCTGCGCGATGAGCATCTTCGCGAGCGCGAGCTCCTGCGCCTTCACCTCGCCGTCGGGAATCGGCACCTCGGTGATCGACCGCACCTCGTCGGCGTAGTGGAGCTGCTCCATCACGAGCACGCCGTTCAGCGGCCGCAGGAGCACGAGATGCTGCTGACCGCGCGCCGCGTACTGGCCGAGCGCCGCGCGTCCCGTGTCGTGCAGCGCCGCCGCGAGCAGTCGGTACGCGCGCTCGCCGCCCTTGTCGGGCCCGAGGTAGTAGACCTTCTCGAGATACTCGCGGTCGACTTGCGCGAGCGGCACGAACTCCACGACGTCGATCGCGCCGGTCGCCTTCTCCTCGATCGCCTTCAGCTCCTCGGTGGTGAACACCACGTACTGCTCCTTCGCGAACTCGTACCCCTTGACGGTCTGGTCGCGTCCCACCACTTCGTTGTTGTCCTTCGGGCAGACGTACTGCTGCTTCAGTCGCGAGCCACAGTTCTTGTGCAGCATGTTGAACGACACGCTCGTGCGCGACTCGCTCGACGAGTAGAGATTGACCGGAACCGAAACGAGCCCGAAGGAGATGGTAGCGGTGCCGATGGCGCGAGCGGGCATGATGCAGCGGGTTGAGGGTGGGGCGTGACCACGAACGGCTGACGAACGACGCGCATGACCGCCGACGGCAACGAGCAGACACCCACGTCCGATCATCTCAGTCGGTACCGCGCCAAGCGGTCGGCCGACACGACCCCCGAGCCGATGGGGAGCGTGTCGCCGGTGCTCGGCCGGCTGTTCGTCGTGCACAAGCACGCCGCGCGACAGCTGCACTTCGATCTGCGGCTCGAGATGGACGGCGTGCTCCGCTCGTGGGCCGTGCCGAAGGGACCGTCGTACGACATGAACGACCGGCGGCTCGCCGTGAAGGTCGAGGACCACCCGATCGAGTACGGCGACTTCGAGGGGATCATCCCCGCCGGCAACTACGGCGCCGGCGGGATCATCGTGTGGGACCGCGGCGAGTGGGTGCCGCTGGAGGATTGGCGGGAGGGGCTCGAGAAGGGGAAGCTGCTGTTCGAGCTCCGTGGCCACAAACTGCACGGCAAGTGGACTCTGGTAAAGATCAAGAAGAGCGATCGCGACTGGCTCTTCATCAAGGAGCGCGACGCGTGGGTCCGCACCCCGGGCGACGACTTCCCCGAGACGTCGGTGCTGTCGGGACTGACGGTCGAGGAAGTGAAAGCAGGCAAGAGTCCGACGGGGCGCGTGCGCGCCGCGCTCATGGAGGCCGGCGCGCCCGCGACGCGCGTCGATCCGCGTGCCGTCGAGGTGATGCTGGCCGAGCCCGCGGACGAGGCGTTCACGCGCGCCGGCTGGCTGTTCGAGCCGAAGCTCGACGGCTATCGACTGCTCGCCGCGAAGACGCGCGGCGACGTGCTGCTGCTCACGCGTAACGGCAACGACTACACGAACGTGTTTCCCGAGATCGCGCGTGCCGTGCGCGCGATCCCGTGCCACGAGTGCATCGTCGACGGCGAGGTCGTCGTGCTCGACCCGCGCGGAATGCCGAACTTCGCGCTCATGCAGCGGCGCGGCCAGCTCACGTCGCCGCTCGACATCCGGCGCATGGCCGTGGAGCTGCCGGCGACGTACTACGCGTTCGACCTGCTCGCGTTCGAGGAGTTCGACGTCCGGCCGCTGCCGCTCGTGCGGCGCAAGGCGCTGCTCGCCGAGCTGGTGCCCTCGTTAGGCGTGCTGCGCTCGGTGGACCACCACGAGCGCGAGGGCGAGCGGTTCCTGCAGCACGCCTCGGCGATCGGGCTCGAGGGGATGATCGCGAAGCGGGCCGACGCGCCGTACCGCGGCGGGCGCACCGACGCGTGGCTCAAGATCAAGTCGGCGCGCACCGGCGACTTCGCGATCGTCGGCTTCACCGCGCCTAACGGCGGGCGGCGGCACTTCGGCGCGCTGCAGCTCGCGGACATGGTCGGTGGGCGGCTCGTCTACGCGGGCCGCGTGGGCACGGGCTTCGACGACGCGCAGCTCGCGCGACTCGGCGCGATGCTGCAGCCCGTCATCCGCAGCGACGCGCCGTGCGACGGGCCCGTCGCCGCGCCGGGCGCGGAGCCCGCTGCCGCGATCCCCGAGACGGGGACGACGACGTGGGTGGATCCGGTGCACGTGTGCGAGGTGCGCTACGCCGAGTGGACGCCGGACGGTCTGCTGCGGCACGCGTCGTTCCTGCGCATGCGCACCGACAAGCACCCACGCGACTGCGATCGGCAGCGGTGGCCCGCGCACGAGCCCGAGCCGGTTCCGATGACCGTCGCCGTCGATGTCGCCGACGCCGCGGACGCCGTCGAGGAAAGCGAGGCGGCCCCCGTCGCGCCAGAGCCGCCGCGGCCCGTCGAGAAGACGTTCGCGTTCTCCAACCTGTCCAAGCGCTACTGGCCGGCGGAGGGATACACGAAGGGCGACCTCGTGGAGTACTACCGCGCGATCGCGCCGCGCATGCTGCCGTACCTCAGCGATCGTCCCGTGGTGCTCACGCGCTTCCCCGACGGCATCGAGGGGAAGTCGTTCTATCAGAAGGATGCGCCGGAGTTCACGCCGCCGTGGGTGCGCACGATCCCGATCTGGAGCGAGGAGTCGCAGCGCGAGATCCGCTACTTCGTGTGCAACGACGTGGAGACGCTGCTCTACCTCGCGAACATGGCGTCCATCCCGCTGCACATCTGGGCGAGCCGCGTCGGGTCGCTGGAGCAGACGGACTGGTGCGTGATCGACCTCGACCCGAAGGAGGCGCCGTTCTCCGACGTCGTGCGCACGGCGCTCGTGCTGCGCGAGATCTGCGAGTCGATCGGGCTGCCGAGCTACGTGAAGACGACCGGCAAGACCGGGCTGCACATCCTCGTGCCGCTGGGCCGCCAGTGCACGTACGCGCAGTCGCGCATGCTCGGCGAGCTGCTGGCGCGCGTCGTGCTCGCGCGCGTGCGCGACATCGCGACGATCACGCGGCACGTGACGAAGCGCGGCGACAAGGTCTACCTCGACTACTTGCAGAACCGGCACGGCCAGACGATCGTCGCACCGTTCAGCGTGCGGCCGCTCCCCGGCGCGACGGTGTCGATGCCGCTGCGCTGGGAGGAGGTGAACGCGTCGCTCGACCCGAAGGCGTTCACGATCCGCACGGCGCTCGACCGCATGGACCGACTCGGCGTTGACCCGATGCTCGACGTGCTCGCCGAATCACCCGACCTGCAGCTCGTGCTGCAGCGGCTCGCGCAGGTGCTCGCCGCGGACGCCCGTTAGGCACCACCCGCGCTCCTTCCGATACGCCGTCCAGCCATGCGCCGCCTCCCGCTCGTCGCGCTGACGTCCCTCTGCGTCGCGCTGCCGTCGTCCCTGCCGCTCGGCGCGCAGCCGCGCGGGCTGCAAGTCCCCGTCATCACGCCGCGTGGCCTCGCGCAGCTCCGCTGGATCGAGGGCGACTGGCGCGGCGCCGGCATGGGCGGCACGCAGCAGGCTCCGTTCTACGAGCGATATCGCTTCGTCGACGACTCCACGCTCACCGTCGAGTCGTTCGCCGACTCGACGTTCCGCACCGTGCGCGACGCGGCGCGCTACGAGCTGCGCGGTGGCCGGCTCGGCAACGTCGGGATGGGACCGCGCTACGTTGCCGTGCGCCTCGACTCCCTCGGCGTGGAGTTCGCGCCGGTCTCGCGCGCGTCCAATCATTTCCGGTGGGATCGCGCGAAGGGCGCGGGCATGCATCCGGCCCAGTGGCAGGCGATGATCCTGTGGGTCGAGACGACGGCGATGCGTCGGCGCGAGTACGTCATGCGGCGCGTGCGATGAGCGCGCCCCCCTCGCGTTAGGCACCGGTGCGCACCGCCATCGTCCTGGCCACGGTCGGCGCCGCGCTGCTGCTGTTCGCGGCGTGGGGGACGCTGACCGCCGCCGGCCGACGCGCGTTCGACGAGATGGCGGGGATGATCCCGTACGGCGCCGGCGCGCTCGGCGCGCTGCTGCTCGTCGTCGCCGTCGCGATCGCCCTCGTCCGAGCGCTCCGCGACTAGCGCGCGGCGGCGACGCGGGCGGCGAGGTCGTCGCGCAGGGCGGCGGGCATGTCGCGGTACGAGCGCGTCACCATGTCGGCGGCCGCGCGGCGCGTCGCATCGTCCAGCGGCCCTGCGGTGTCGAGCCAGCGCACGAGGAAGTCGTGGGTGAACCGCGCCACGTCGGGCTTCATCGCGTCCGGCGCGCGCACCATCGCGAGCAGCGCGTCGTAGAACACGTGCGTGGTGTGCGCGGTGCCGGTGTCGCGCGGCACGCCGGGATCGACCATGCGCCGCAGCGCGGTGAACGTCGCGAGCCGCGGATAGCTCACGGGCGACCCGTTGCGCTGCGGCGACTGCAGGAACTGGCCGAGGTAGCCGCCCGGCTCGTCGAAGCGCGACGGCGCGAAGCTGTAGGCGAGGTACATCCACGCCGACGCGACGTTCGTCGGCTCGGCGGGGAAGTGCGCGAAGTACCGGCTCACGCCGGCCTCACCGGTGTCCCACCAGAGATCGAGCAGGGCGGGCGGCGGGGACGCCGGCGGCCGTCCGGAGCGCAACAGGTGCACGGCGGTGAACGCCGACATCCATCGCATCGCCTCGAAGCAGTCGTCGGGGCGCTTCTTGAACGCGATCTCGCCGGTGCACATGTCGGTGCGCGTGCGCATCGCGTCCTGGAACGTGGTGACGGCGCGCAGCATCGTCTCGTCGGACGGCGCCGCGTAGTACGCGTCGAGCGCCTGCTGCACGCCGCCGGCGAGGATCTCCGCCGGCAGCGGGCGCTCCGGCATCCAGTCGGTCTCGTCCGCCTCGCTCGACCAGACGGGAAGGCGCAGCGGGACGGAGAGCGTGCGCGGGTCGATCGCGCGGAGCTTGTCCGGCGTGAGGTCGGCGGGCCAGCCGTCGGTGCCGGTGAGCGCGCGCCAGAACGTGCGGTCGTCGTCGAGCACCGTGGTGCCGGGCTGGAACAGCGACGTGTCGCGCCGGATCGGCGGTACCTGGAGCCAGCGCACGTAGGCGACGATCTGCCGTGCGGTGGCGCTGTCGACGTGCTTCACCGCCCGCCGCACGATCGTCGCGTCGTCGAAGCCGAAGCGCGCCACGTCGAACGCATCGCGCGACGCGTGGCACCCGGCGCAGCTCGTGACGAAGGCCGAGTGGCCGAGGGCGACGATGTCGGCGGCGGAGCGCGGCGCCGCCGGGCCGTCGCCAGCGGACGCCCCGCCGCAGGCGGCGAGCACGATCCCGCCGGCGGCGAGGACGAGCCGGATGCGGCACATGCGATCGACGCTACCATCATCGGCGCGCCGGCGGAATGCGTTCGGTGACGAACCGCGCGCGCACGGGCGGTGCGCGTAAGATTGTGCGCATGACCACGCTCACCGTGCGCGACCTCAACCGCGCCACGCTCGCCCGCCAGATGCTGCTCGCCCGCGAGCGCCACGCCGTGCCCGCCGCCGTGGAGCGGCTCGGCGGCCTGCAGGCACAGCTCGCGCGGCCGCCGTTCGTCGCGCTGTGGGTGCGGCTCGACGGCTTCACGCGTGACGCGCTGCTCGACGCGGTACGCGCGCGCGCCGTGGTGCGCGCGACGATGATGCGGGCCACGCTGCACCTCGTGAGCGCGGACGACTTCGCGCGCCTGCGTCCCGCGCTGCAGCCGATGCTGACCGCGGCGATGCGCGGCGTGCTGCGCGACCGGTTCATGGCCGAGAACCTCGGCGCGGTGACCGCGGCGGCGCGTCCACTGCTGGCCGCGGAGCCGCGCACGTTCGAGGTGCTGCGCGCGGAGCTGTCGCGCGCGTTCCCCGAGATCGACGAGCGCGCGCTCGGCTACGCGGTGCGCATGCACCTGCCGCTCGTGCAGGTGCCGAACGATCGGTCGGCGTGGGGGTGGGAGACGGGGCCCGCGTTCGCGCTCGCCGACGACTGGTTAGGCACCCCCGTGCCGAGCGAGCCCGCACCCGACGCGATGCGTGCGCTCGTGCGGCGCTATCTCGGCGCGTTCGGCCCCGCGACGCCGGCGGATGCGGGCGCGTGGTGCGGCCTGCGCGGGCTGAAGGCGACGTTCGACGCGATGCGCGACGAGCTGGCGATGTTCCGCGACGCGCGCGGGCGCGAACTGTTCGATCTGCCCGAGGCGCCGCGTCCCGGCGAGGACGTCGACGCGCCGCCCCGCCTCCTTCCCGAGTTCGACACGCTGGTGCTCGCGCACGACGATCGGTCGCGCGTGATCGCCGACGCGCACCGTGCGCGTGTCGTATCGAAGAACCTGCAGGTCGCGGCGACGTTCCTCGTCGACGGCGTGGTGGCGGGAACGTGGAAGGCGGCGCGCGTGCGCGGCGAGGCGGTGCTCACCGCGACGCCGTTCGCGTCGGTGAGCGCGCGCGTGC
Organism: Gemmatirosa kalamazoonensis; assembly: GCF_000522985.1. NCBI lineage: Bacteria > Pseudomonadati > Gemmatimonadota > Gemmatimonadia > Gemmatimonadales > Gemmatimonadaceae > Gemmatirosa > Gemmatirosa kalamazoonensis. Next base: position 522,992 of record NZ_CP007130.1, on the reverse strand, counting down.
GGCGCGCGCTGGAGCCCGAAGGCGACGCGCTGCTGCGCTTCGTCGAGCCGGACGCGAAAGGCTACGCGGTGCGCTTCGCGGCCGCCTAACGCGGGGCGTCCCTCGCGTGCAGTGGTTTGCGGCGACGTTGCAAGCACTTGCATCGCGCGCCTTACACGACGCGAACATCCTCCGTTCGTCACAACGCGAAACCTCGAGCGCGCGCGGCCCGTAGCGCGGGAGACACGACGCATCGCCCCGATGCGTACCCGCCTTCCTGGGAGCCCCGCTATGAGGCGCACCGCCCCCCTCGCGCTCGCGCTGCTCGCTACCGTGCACGTCGCGTCCGCGCAGCAACCGTCGCCCCCGACCGCTCGTCCCGGCGGCGCGCCTGGTGGCGCGCCCGGTGCGATGCCCGCCGCCAATGGCGAGGTGCGCGGCACCGTGCTCGAGGGCGAGGGCAGCACGCCCATCGCGCGCGCGAGCATCACCGTCCGCGCGCGGCGCGACTCGTCGCTCGTCGCCGGCGCCATCACCACGCCGCAGGGCGCGTTCCGCGTGCAGGGGCTGCGCAACGGCGCGTACCTGCTGCGCATCGCCGCACTGGGCTATGCCCCGCGCGTCATGCCGTTCGCGATCACCGAGGCCGCGCCGCGCGCGCCGATCGACACCGTCAAGCTCACGCGGGTCGCCGTCTCGCTCACCGCGGTCAACGTGACCGAGGAGCGCGCTGCCGTCGCCGTGGAGCCCGACCGCACCGCGTACCGCGCGAAGGACGTCGCGCCCGCCGCCACGAACGCGAGCGACGTGCTCGACGCCGTGCCGTCCGTGCAGGTCGACGCCGACGGCAAGGTGAGCTATCGCGGCAACGAGAACGTCGCCATCCAGATCAACGGCCGCCCGTCGCCGATCCGCGGCGCGCAGCTCGCGTCGTACCTGAAGACGCTGCCGGCGAACGTCATCGAGAAGGTCGAGGTCATCCCGAACCCGTCGGCGAAGTACGACCCCGAGGGGATGGCCGGGATCCTCAACATCGTGCTGAAGCAGAACGTCGACCTCGGGCTCTCCGGCGGCGTGAACGTCGGCGCGGCGAGCGAGGATCGCTACAACGCGTCCGCGAACCTCGGCTACCAGAGCGGACCGTGGACGACGTTCACGACGATCGGCGTGAACGCCGACGACCGCACCGTCACCGGCGTCAACGATCGCGTGCGTCACGGCGCGAACATCGCCGCGCCGATCACGAACCAGGATCTGCGCGGCCTGAACGGCAACGGCGGCCAGAACTTCACGACGACCGTCGACTACAAGTTCAACAAGCGCGACGTGCTGTCGACGGCGGGGACGCTGAGCCACCGGCGCTCGACCGACGCGACGACGAGCACCTACGAGGAGCTGAACTCCACGCAGGCGCTGCTCGACAGCTACGACCGGCTGCGCGACTCGCGCTCGACGGGCCTCTACACCGACCTCAGCTCGGCGTTCAAGCGCACGTTCGACCCGAAGAAGAAGCACGAGCTGTCGGCCGAGGTGCGCTACAACCGCAGCCACGACGAGGACGACACCGGCCTGTGGCGCCAGCCGCTCGCGCAGGCGACGCGCACCGAGAACGAGATCGACGAGACCGACGCCGTGCAGCAGCAGCTCGTCGCGCAGGTCGACTACACGAAGACGTTCGACAAGCGCCGCAAGCTCGAGACGGGCGCGAAGAGCGACAGCCGCTGGCTCGACCGCGACTACGGCGTGCGCAAGGACGCGTTGGGCAGCGGCACGTGGGTGCGCAGCGATCTCTCGAACGCGCTCGCGTTCGACGAGAAGGTCCAGGCGGCGTACGGCGTGTTCAGCCAGGGCGCCGGCAAGTTCGACCTGCAGGCGGGGCTTCGCGCGGAGTACGCGGCCCGCGACTTCTCGCTCGCCGCGCAGCCGGAGCACTACCCGTATCACTACACGAGCCTCTTCCCGAGCGGCGTCGTGATGTACAACGCGTCGTCCGCCACGCAGCTCAAGGCGAGCTACTCGCGCCGCATCCGCCGTCCCGGTACGCAGGAGCTGAACCCGTTCCCGACGTTCTTCGACGTGCAGAACGTGTTCATCGGCAACCCGAAGCTGAACCCCGAGTACACCGACGCGTACGAGTTCGGCGTCACGCGCAACGGCAAGCTCGGCACGCTGCAGCTCGCGCCGTTCTACCGGCGCACGACGAACGTCATCCGCGTCGACATCGACACCGACGCCGAAGTGGACGGGCGCGACGTGACGACGGTGTCGTTCAAGAACCTCGCGACGAGCAGCTCGTGGGGCACGGACCTCAACGGCTCGCTGCGGCTCGGCAGGAAGTTCAATGGCTTCGCCGGCTTCAACGTCTTCAAGATGGTGACCGACGGCGGCTCGCAGTCGAGCCTCGGCTCCGACGCGGTGACGTGGATGTCGCGCGTGAACGGCACGTTCAACCTCACGAGCAAGACGACGCTGCAGGGCAGCTACATGTATCGCGCGCCGATGAAGATCGAGCGCGGCCGCTTCGCCGCGATGCAGATGGCGAACGTCGTGCTGCGGCAGAAGATCGACGGCGAGAAGGCATCGGTGGCGATCCGCGTCGTCGACCCGTTCAACACGAACAAGTTCCGGATTCAGGCGGGCGACGACAACCTGACGCAGATCACGGCGCGCAGGCCGGGCGTGCGCGGCGTGTTCGTGAGCTACCAGTACAACTTCGGCCGTCCGCCGCGCGTGCGTGAGCGGCCGCAGGACAACCAGCAGGGCGGCGCCGGGTTCCCGTCGGGTAGCTGAGTCGGGACGCGGAACAGGCGGAGCACTGCCTTGGCAGTGTGAATGAACCGCGGAGGACGCAGAGGGCCGCAGAGGACCACCAACGACGGGAGTTGGTCTCCTCTGCGGCCCTCTGCGTCCTCTGCGGTTCGCTTCGAAGACGCAGTGCTCCGCGTCTCCGCGACGGACGCGTGATCGGCGCGCCGCGCGTGGCTCATCGAGGGAGCCACCCTCCCGGGGTTTGGTACGCGGATCGATTGATTCACGAATCCGCTGATCCGCGTACCAAACACGAGGGGCTTTCTCCGGCGAGGAGACGTGAGCCGGCGCCGCGATCCGGGGATCCGGCCCGCGTCGGAATGGTACCGCGCCGGAATCGGCGCATGGCACCTTGGGCGAAGGGGGGGGAGCCCCCCTGGCACCTAGGTACCGCGTGCCCGCCGGCTCGGTTGCCACCGTGCTCCCCCGACGCCATGCTTACCCCGAGATGCCGCCTCCGTCCCACCCCGTGCCTTTCACGCGTCGCTCGTTCGACTCGCCGCACTCCGCGTCCGGCGACGGCGTCACGCGGCTCGCGCGAACCCCCGCCGCACGCACGAAGGCGCTGCAGCGGCTGAGTGCCGCGCTCGCCCGCCCACTCGCTCGGGACGCGGTGGCCGACGTCGTCGTCTCGCAGCTCGTCCCCGCGCTCGGCGCACACACCGGCGCCGTCGTCGAGCTCTCGCCGGACGGGCAGGCGTCCTTTCCCGACGCGGTACCGCTCCCCGCGCGCGACGTCGTGCGCACGCGCGAGCCGGTCTACGTCGAGTCGCTCGCCGGGTGGACCGCGCGCTACGCGCAGGCCCCCGGCGTCCTCCCGTCCGGGGTGACCGACGGCGCGTGGTGCGTGCTTCCGCTGCGTGTCGACGAAGTCGTGCTCGGCGCGCTCACCATCACGTTCCCCGCGCCGCGCGCGTTCACGTCCGAGGAGCGCGCGTTCATGCAGGCGTTCGCCGACCAGTGCGCGCAGGCGCTCGACCGCGCGCGGCTGTCCGAGGCGGAGCGCCGCGCGCGCGCGCTGAGTGAGATGGTGCTCGCGTCGATCGAGGACGGCTTCCTGGCCGTCGATCGCGCCTATCGCTTCACCTACCTCAACGCGCGGGCCGAGTCGATGCTCGGCAAGCCCGCGTCCATGCTGATCGGCCGCGCCGCCTCCGACGTGTATCCGGCGCTCGCCGAGACGCGGTTCTCACGCGCGATCTGGGCGGCGATCCGCGACGGGCGCTCGTCCACCGTCGAGGAGTACGCCGCGTCCGTGGGCGCGTGGGTCGAGGCGCGCATCGCGCCGATCGACGACGGCGCCACCATCGTCTTCCGCGACGTCACCGAGCGACGCCGCGCGGAGGCCGCCGACCGGTTGCTCGGCACCGCGAGCGCGGCGATCGCGCGCTCGCTCGACGTCGACGAGACGGCCGCCGCGGTCGCGCGTGCCGCGCTGCCGACGCTCGCCGACTGGGCGATGGTCGATCTGCTGGCCGACGACGACACGCTGCGGCGCGTCGCGGCGGTGCACGTCGAGCCGGACCGGATGGAAGCCGCGCGCGAGGTCGTGCGCTGGCCGTCGGAGCCGACGTGGGCGTACGGCGCGCCGGCCGTCGTGCGCAGCGGCGAGCCGCAGGTCGCCACGGAGATCCCGACGCCGCTGGCCGCTGCGCTCGCCCGCGTGCCCGAGCGCCGCGCCGCGCTCGAGGCGCTCGGCCTGCGCTCGTACCTCTGCGTACCGCTGCGCGCGCGCGGCCGCACGCTCGGCGCGCTCACGCTCGTGCGTGGCGACGGTGCGCCTGGCTACACGCATGCGGACCTGCCACTCGCCGGCGAGCTCGCCGCGCGGGCCGCGCTCGCGCTCGACAACGCGCAGCTGCACACCGCGGAGCGCGCGGCCCGCGCGGCGGCGGAGCGCGCGGCGGAGCGCACGCGGCAGCTCCAGGCGCTCACCGCGGCGCTGGGCTCCGCGCTCACGAACGACGCCGTCGCGCACGTCGTGCTGCATCATGGCATCCCCGCGTTCGGCGCCGACGCCGGCGTGGTGACGCGGCTGCACGCCGACGGCGTCACGCTGTCGCTGCTCGCGCAGGCCGGCTTCCCGGACGACACCGTCGCGCACTGGCGGCGCTACACCGTGACGAGCGGCTCGCCCGGCGGGCGTGTGGTGACGACCGGCGAGCCGGTGCTACTGGAGGACCTCGAAGCCGTGCGGCGCGCGTTCCCCGCGTTCGTGCCGGTGATGGAAGCCGGCCGATACGAGGCCATCGTCGCGCTGCCGCTCCGCGTCGATGCGCGCACGCTCGGCATGATCGCGTTCGCGTGGCGCGCGCCGCACGTCGTGAGCGACGACGAGCGCGCGCAGCTCGTCGCGTTCGCCGCGCAGTGCGCGCAGGCGAAGGAGCGCGCGCGGCTGTTCGAGTCGTCGGGGGAGGCGCGCGCGGCGGCGGTGGCCGAGGCGGCGCGCGTGCGCGAGCTGCAGACGCTCACCGCCGCGCTCACCGGCGCGGTGCGGCCCGAGGATGTCGCCGCGGTCGCGCTCGAGCGCGCGCGCCCCGCGTTCGGCGCGGCCGGCGGCCTGTTCAACCTGCTGAGCGACGACGACCGCGAGTTCGTGCAGCTCGGCGCGGCCGGGCTGTCGTCGGAGTTCATGCGGCCGTGGCGCCGCTATCCCATCGACCGCGGCACGGCGGGGAGCGAGGTGGTGCGCACCGGCGCGCCGGTGTTCGTGCGGTCGATGGACGAGGCGCGCGAGCGATTCCCGGTGCTCGTGCCGGCGATGGCGCACCACGGGTTCCCCGCGTTCGCGGCGCTGCCGCTGCACGCCGGCCGCCGGCTCCTCGGCCTCGTGGTGTTCAACTTCACGGAGCCGCGCCCGTTCACCGAGGCGGAGCGCGAGCACATGCGCGCGTTCGCCGGCCAGTGCGCGCTCGCCCTCGCCCGCGCGAACCTGTACGAGGCGGAGCGCCACGAGCGCGAGAAGGCCGAGCGGCTGTCGCGCCGTCTGCGCGTCCTCGCGGATGCCGGACGCACGCTCGCGGCACCGCTCGACGTCCGCGGGACGCTCGCCGCGATCGCGAAGCTCGCCGTTCCCACGTTCGCCGACGGCTGCGCGGTGGACCTGCTGTACGCGGCGGGCGCGTTCGAGCGCGCGGTCAACGTCCATGTCGACCCGGCGAAGGCGGCGCTCATCGCCGCCTCCGCTCGTGCGAACCTCGACGTGCGGCAGCGCGTGGAGCCCGAGACGTTCCAGCGACTGCTCGACGGCCACGGGGTGCTCGTCCCCGACCTGACGCCGGAGCGGCTCGCCGCCCACGTGCCTAACGAGGCGCAGCGCGCGGCGATCTCGGGCGTCGGGATCCGGTCGTACATGCTCGCGCCGCTCGTCGTCGCGAACACCACGCTCGGCGCGCTGTCGTTCATGATCACCGAGTCCGACCGGCAGTACGATGCCGACGATCTCGCACTCGCCGAGGAGCTCGCGCGGCGCAGCGCCGTCGCGTTGGAGAACGCGCGGCTCTACGAGGCGGAGCGTGTCGCGCGCGCCGAGGCCGAGGCGGCGAACCGCGCGAAGATGGACTTCCTGGCGACGATGAGCCACGAGCTGCGCACGCCGCTGAACGCGATCGGCGGCCACGCACAGCTGCTCGAGCTCGGGATCCACGGCCCGCTCACCGACGCGCAGTCCGAGGCGCTGGCGCGGATCCAGGCGTCGCAGTCGCACCTGCTCGGCCTCATCAACGACGTGTTGAACTTCGCGAAGCTCGACGCCGGGAAGGTCGAGTTCCACCCGGTCGCGGTGTCGCTGCACGACGCGGTGTGTGCCGTCGCCGCGCTCGTCGAGCCGCAGTTCGACGCGAAGGGCATCCGCCACGCGCACGCGGGGTGCGACGCGACGCTCGTCGTGCGGGCCGACGCCGACAAGCTGCGGCAGATCCTGCTCAACCTCCTGTCGAACGCGGCGAAGTACACGCCGGCGCACGGCGAGGTCGTCATCCGCTGCGCGCGCGACGGCGAGGGCGCGCTCGTCGAGGTGCGCGACACCGGCATCGGCATTCCCTCCGAGAAGATCGAGCACATCTTCGAGCCGTTCGTGCAGCTCGGCCGCTCGCTCTCCACGAACCTCGAGGGCACGGGGCTCGGGCTCGCGATCAGCCGCGACCTCGCGCGCGGCATGGGCGGCGATCTCACCGTCGTGAGTGCGCCGGGCGTGGGCTCCACGTTCACGCTCGCGCTCCCCCTGGCCTGACACGCATGCTCCCCTCCGAGCACACCGGGTCCGCCGCGCCCTCGGCCGCGCAGACGCGCTGGGCGCTCGTGCAGCAGCTGTTCCACGAAGCGCTGGCGCAGCCCGAGCCGGCGCGCGCCGCGTGGCTCGCCGGCCTCGACGCCACGCTCCGCGCCGACGTCGAGGCGATGCTCGCCGCCGACGCATCGGCGACCTCGGTGCTCGACCGCCGACCGGCGGAGCTGTTAGGCAATCGCCCGCCCGTGCGCGAGCAGCTCGCCCCGGACGAGCACGTCGGGCCGTTCCGCGTCGTGCGGCTGCTCGGCAAGGGCGGCATGGGCGTCGTGTACCTCGCGCACGACGAGGGCCGGGCCACCGACGTCGCGATCAAGGTGCTGCGCCCGTCGGTCGCCGCGGCGCTCGCGGTCGCCGACACGCGCCAGCGCTTCCTGCGCGAGATCCGCGTCGGCTCGCGCGTCTCGCATCCGAACCTCGTCCCGGTGCTCGAGTCGGGGGAGAGTGACGGGCGCCTCTGGTTCACCATGCCGTTCGTCGACGGGCCCACGCTGCGCGAGCGGCTGCAGGCGGAGCGCCGGCTCGCGCTCGCCGACGCGCTGCGCGTCGGGCGACAGATGGCCGACGCGCTGGCCCACCTGCACGCCCACGGCATCGTGCACCGCGACGTGAAGCCGGAGAACGTGCTCGTGACGGCCGACGGCGCCGCGCACCTCGCCGACTTCGGCGTCGCGCGCGCGCTCGACCTCGCGGACATGGACGGCGCGCTCACCGTGCCCGGCGCGGCGATCGGTACGCCGCGCTACATGAGCCCCGAGCAGGCGCGCGGCGAGCGCGTGGGGACGTACACCGACGTCTACGCGCTCGGTGGCCTGCTGTACGAGATGCTGACCGGCGAGCGCCCGTATCGCGGCGCGGCGCTGCGCGCGGTGCTCACCGGCCGCGACACCGGTCCGGCGCCCGACGTGCGCGCCCTCCGCCCCGACGTGCCGGACGCGGTGGCGCAGGCGATGCAGCGCGCGCTGGCCACCGAACCGCCCGACCGCCTCCCGAGCGCCGGTGCGCTCCGGGACGTCATCGACCGTGCCTAACACAACGTCCGCCCCTCCCCCCGTGAGCGATCCCGCCGCTTCCGCGCAGGACCACGCCGATCCCGGCGAGCTGACGATCCTGCTGCGCGCGGCGAGCGCCGGCGACTCCGACGCGTTCGACCGCGCGTTCGCGAAGGTGTACGACGAGCTGCACCGCCTCGCCGTGCTCGTGCGCGGCGGCCGCGCCTCGGAGACGCTCGGCGCCACGGCGCTCGTCCACGAGGCGTATCTCAAGCTCGCGCCCGCGGCGCAGCCGTCGTGGGAGGGGCGGCAGCACTTCCTGCGCGTCGCCGCGCGCGCCATGCGGCAGGTGCTCGTCGGCGCCGCGCGCGAGCGGCTGGCCGAGAAGCGCGGCGGCGGCGAGTTCGCCGTCACGCTCGACGAGGCGGCGCAGGCGAGCCCCGTGCGCGCCGACGAGCTGGTGGCGCTCGACGAGGCGCTCACCCGGCTCGCGCAGCTCGACGAGCGCCAGGCGCGCGTGGTGGAGCTGCGCTACTTCGCGGGCCTCACCGCGGAGGAGACGGCCGAGGCGCTCGGCATCTCGACGCCCACCGTGCAGCGCGACTGGCGCGCGGCGCGCGCGTGGCTCGCCGTGGAGCTCCGCCGCGACGCCTGAGCGGGGTGGGGACGGGAGGGGTGGGGCGCGAATGCAGCGCGCCCGTGCCCCTGGCACCGCGAGTCACGGACGCGGCGTTCGGAACACGGGACGCGATGCGTACGACGTCGTCGGCAGCTGCCACGTCGACACCTTCGACTTCGGCCGCGTCACAGCTACCTCGTGAACATCGTGGAGCGGACGGCCGGCGCGGCGCGGTCCCCCCGGATCCTCGTCGGCCGGCGCCCGTCCACTCCACTGTACGCGAATCACACGCGAAACCGATCATCCCCCTACGTGCGCATCGGCATCGACCTGGGCGGCACCAAGATCGAGGCACTGGCGCTGGACGACGCGGGCGCGGAGCTCGCGCGGCGCCGGGTCGCCACGCCGCGCGACTACGCGGCGTCGCTCGACGCCCTCGTGCGGCTCGTCGCCGACATCGAGCGGGAGGCCGACGATACGGGGCCGGTGGGGATCGGCATCCCGGGCGCGATCGTGCCGTCGACCGGCGCGGTGAAGAACGCGAACTCCACGTGGCTCATCGGCCGTCCGCTCGCCCGCGACCTCGAGGCGCGGCTCGGCCGACCGGTGCGGGTGATGAACGACGCGAACTGCTTCGCGCTCTCCGAGGCGTGCGACGGCGCGGGCGCGGGCGCCGACGTCGTGTTCGGCGTCATCCTCGGCACGGGCGTCGGCGGCGGGGTGGTCGTGCGCGGCCGGTGCCTCGTGGGACCGAACCTCGTGGCTGGCGAGTGGGGACACGTCGCGCTGCCGTGGCCCGACGCGAGCGAGCTCCCGGGGCCGCCGTGCTACTGCGGACGGCGCGGCTGCATCGAGACGTACCTCTCCGGCCCCGGCATGGCGCGCGACCACCGCGAGGCGACCGGCGAGACGCGCGACACGTTCGACATCGTGCGCCGCGCGCGCGACGGCGACGCGGGCGCGCTGGCGACGCTCGCGCGCTACCACGACCGGCTCGCGCGCGGCCTCGCCATGGTGATCGACATCCTCGACCCCGACGTCATCGTGCTCGGCGGCGGCATGTCGAACCTGCCGGGCCTCGCCGACGCGGTGCGCGAGCGGCTCCCGCGGCACGTCTTCTCCGACACCGTGACGACGCGCGTGGTGCCTAACGCGCACGGCGACTCGAGCGGCGTGCGCGGCGCGGCGTGGCTCTGGCCGGCGTCGCCATGACGTCGTTCGACGTCGTCGTCGCGGGGCTCGGCGCGATGGGCAGCGCGGCGGCGTTCGAGCTCGCGCGCCGCGGCGCGTCGGTGCTCGGCCTCGACCGCTTCGCGCCGCCGCACGCGTCGGGCTCGTCGCACGGCAGGGCGCGCATCATTCGCGAGGCGTACTTCGAGGATCCGCTGTACGTGCCGCTCGTGCGCCGCGCCTACGAGCGATGGGCGGAGCTGGAGCGCCTCGCCGGCCGCACGCTGTTGGTCCCGACGGGTGGGCTCATGCTCGGCCCGCCCGACGGCGTCGTCGTCGCCGGCGCGCTGCGCAGCGCGCGCGAGCACGGGTTGCCGCACGAGCTGCTCGACGCACGCGAGGTGCACCACCGCGTCCCCGGCCTCCGCGTGACGAGCGACATGGTCGGCGTGTGGGAGCCGCGCGCGGGGTTCCTCGTGCCCGAGGCGGTGATCGCGGCCCACCTCGCGCTCGCCGCCGACCACGGGGCCGAGCTCCGCGTCGAGGAGCCGGTGCGGACGTGGGACGCCGCCGGCGACGGCGTGGTGGTGACGACGGCGCGCGGCACGTACCGCGCCCGCCGGCTCGTGCTCGCCGCCGGCGCGTGGATGTCGTCGCTGTTAGGCGCCGCGTCGCCGCCGCTCGTCGTGGAGCGCATGGTGCAGCACTGGTTCCGGCCGGCACGCGACACCGGGCTGTACGCGCCGTCGCGGTTCCCGATCTTCCTGTGCGAGTATGCGCCGGGGCGCACGTGGTACGGCTTCCCCGACGTCGGCGACGGGGTGAAGGTAGCGCTGCACCACCAGGGCGAGCCGGCCGACGCCGACACGCTGCGCCGCACCGTCGCGCCCGCGGAGATCGCGTACGTGCACGCGCTGCTCCGCACGTTCCTGCCCGACGCCGACGGCGCGCACGCGGAGTCGGCGGTGTGCATGTACACGAACACGCCCGACGAGCACTTCGTCGTCGATCGCCATCCGGCGTGGCCGCAGGTGATCGTCGCCAGCGCGTGCTCGGGGCACGGGTTCAAGTTCTCCTCGGCGATCGGGGAGATCCTGGCGGACATGGCGTTGGGCGAGCGGCCGACGTTCGATCTCGCGCCATTCCGGATCTCTCGGTTCGCACACGGCGTCGTCGCTCACGAGGGGACCCGGCATCGGCGCTCAGATGCCTAACGAGAGCTGCGCCGACGTCCGCTCGACACGCATCTTCTCTTCGCCGCGCCCATACTCGCGCAACACGAGCCCGTGGCGTGCCGCGATGCGTCCGACGTAGCTCCGTAGACCGGCCTGGTACCGCTCGCCGGCGTGTGACGACCGCGCGTACGTCGTCCGGTAGCGCGCCGCCAGCTCCGGGAACTCGGCGGCGATCCACGGGAGGTAGCGGTCGCGCGCGGCGGGCTGCAGTCGCAGCGCACACGCGCCGACGTCGCGCGCGCCGGCGGCCGCGGCGCGCGCGAGCAGCGCGTCGAGCCCCGCGGGATCGTCGGTGATCCCGGGGAGCACGGGCATCACGTTCAGGCCGACGTGGATCCCCGCCGCGGCGAGGCGCTCGATCGCGCGCAGGCGGCTCTCCGGCGTCGGCGCGCGCGGCTCGACGCGCCGCGCGAGCGCGCGGTCGAGCGTGATGAGCGACACGTGCACGGTCACCGCGCCGCGCGACGCGATGCACGCGAGCACGTCGACGTCGCGCGCGACAAGGGGACTCTTCGTGATGACGTTCACGCGCACGCCGGGATGCTCGGCGAACGCCTCGAGCACGCCGCGCGTGACGCGGAACCGTCGCTCGGCCGGTTGATACGGGTCCGTCGCGCTGCCGACGAGCACCGACTCCTCGCCGGAGACGAGCGCACGGTAGCGCGTGGATCGTGACGCGAGCGCCTGCCGCACGAGCGTCGGCGCGTCGCGCTTCACGAGCACGCGCCGCTCGAACGCGAGCCACGGCGGCAGCGCGTCGTCGTTAGGCGCACCGGCGCGCTCCATGACGTAGCGGTGCGCGTAGCGCGCGTAGCAGTACGCGCAGCCGAACGCGCATCCCACGTACGGGTTCACCGTCCAGCAGCCGATGCCCGTCGCCGACGGCGGGTTGAGCACCGAGTGCGCCGTCGCGTCGAGGTACACGATGTCCTTCTGCCGATCGAGCGCGTCGCCGAGCACGGGAAGCGCGCGGCGCGCGGGCACGTCGGGGAGGGGCAGCGAGAGCGTCATCATCCATGGCGTCGGCGCGGGACGGCCAGGGACCTCCAACGTACAGGGTTGTATTCGGTCCTTGTTCGGGCTACGATGCTCGGCGCAGGGACCGAGGCGACGCGCCGACGGCTGTCCGGCGTGATCGCCACAGCCATGACCATGTCTGCCAGAGCCCGGATGACGAGCGAGCCCGATGAGGCCGAGCGGTTGCCCGACCGGGCCGAAGGATCCACGGTCGCGCGCGGACAGCGTCCCGAGCGCGCGCGCGCCGCGGCGCTCGACGACCGCGCGCTGCTCGCCGCGATGCAGGGCGGCGACGAGTGGGCGTGGTCGGAGTTCCACGCGCGCTTCCGTCCGCTGCTCGCCGGCATCGCGCGCCACGTGCGCATGCCCGTCGGCGCCGATGTGACGGCGGCCGAAGCGCTCGTCGACGAGGTGCTCGCCGACGAGGCGGTGCGGCTCACGCAGCCGGGCGCGCCGCGCGTGATGAACCTCGCCGGCTATCTCGTGCGCGCGGCGCGGCACAAGCTGATCGACGTGCGCCGCGCCGCCGCGCGCCGGCAGCGCCGCTACGCCGAGGCGGCGACGGACGCGACGCGGCACGCGCCGGTGCGCGGCACGGTGCGCGGCACCGCGGGCCCCGCGCACGTCGGCGAGGCGGTCGTCGAGACGCTCTGCTCGGAGTACGCGCGCCGCGCGAGCGAGCCGCGCGAGCCTAACGACGACGCGGCCGGGTCGCCCGCCGTGCGCGCCCTCGCCGCCGCGATCCGCGACATGACGTCGGACGACGAGCGGCTGCTGCTCACGTGGCTCGCCGAGCGCGTGTCGCACCGCATGATCGCGACGTGGCTCGGCGTCAGCTACGACGCGGCGACGAAGCGGATCTGGCGGCTGTGTCGCAAGCTGCGCGCGGCGGCGGTGCAGTACGGCGCGCGGTTGGGCGACGCCGAGCGCGCCGAGGTGGATCGCTTCCTGCGCCGCGCCGGTGTGCTCCCTCCCGTCGTCGCGTCCGTATCGCCCGCGGCGGCGGCGCGCGACTGTCCCACGACGCCGTTCGACGACGAGCGATGAGCGACGACGCCCATCCCGACGTGCCGATGCCGGCCTCCGATCCGACGGACGCCGCACACGACGCCTGGCTCGACGAGCTCGCGGCGGGCGCCCACGACGACGCGCTCGTGCGCCTCGCCGCCGCGGCCGTCGCCGGCGAGGAGGCCGCGGCGTGGGACGACCCGGCGTTCGTGGAGTGGTGGATCTCGCGCGAGCGCAGCGCCGCGGCGCGCGCCACGCGGCGCATGAGCGATGCGGAGTTCCTCGCCGCCGGCCGCGCGCTGCAGGCGCTCGCGCTCGCGCGCAGCGTCGGGGTGCGGTGGCGCGGCGCACGCCCCGTGCTCGCCGTGCGCGACGACGAGCTGCCCACCGCGCCGCTCGTCGATCTCGCGGTCGCCGCGGGCGTGGGACGCGAGCTGTGGGACGAGCCCGTCGACGCGTGGGTGGCGCACGAGGAGCCGCGCGGCGAGCAGCACCTCGCGCTGCGCATCGCCGGCGACTCGATGGAGCCGCTCATGCACACCGGCGATACGGTGCTCGTCGCGCTCGGCCGTCCGCTGCGCGCCGGCACGGTGATCGTCGCGCGGCATCCGGACGACGGCTACGTCTGCAAGCGCGTGAAGCGCGTGCGTGCGCGCGCGGTGGAGCTGGAGTCGCTCGCGCCGGGGCGGCCGCTCATCAGCATCCCGCGCGACCCGGGCCTCGTGGTCGGGCAGGTGGTCGCGGTCTGGTGTCATCACTGCCGGTGAGGCGGCGCTGATCGGGCGGCGCTGATGCGTCGGCTCCGATATGGCGGCGCTGGACACGCGTGGTGTCAGCGCCGAGGTTCAGCGCCGCCGTTCGAGCGCCGCCTCATCAGAGCCGCCCCATCGATCAATGGACTGGAAGACGAAGCTGATCCACTCCGACGTCGAGATCCCATCGGGGTTCAGGGCGTTGGTCCCGCCCGTGCACCGCGGCTCGACCGTGGTCTTCGACAGCGCCGCCGCGATGACGGACGACTGGCGGCAGGACCGCGTGGGGTACACGTATGGCCTGTACGGCACGCCGACGGCGATGGAGCTCGCGGCGCGCGTCGGGGAGCTGGAGGGGGCCCGGCACACGTTCCTCACGCCGGGCGGCCAGGCGGCGATCGCGCTGATCTGGCTCGCGCTCACGAGCGCGGGCGACCACGCGCTCGTGCCCGACCACGTGTACGGCCCGAACCGCGTGTTCGCGCGCCGCGTGATGCGCCGCTTCGGCGTCGCGGTCGACTTCTACCCGCCGACGATCGGCGCCGGGATCGCCGAGTGGATCCGCGACGAGACGAAGCTCGTGTGGTGCGAGAGCCCGGGGTCGATCACGATGGAGGTGCAGGACGTGCCCGCGATCGTCGCCGCGGCGCACGAGCGCGGCGCGCGCGTCGCGCTCGACAACACGTACGCGGCGGGCGTCCACTTCGACGCGTTCGCGCACGGCGTCGACGTGTCGATGCAGGCGCTCACGAAGTACGTCGGCGGGCACAGCGACCTGCTGCTCGGCACCGTGTCGCTGCGCGACGAGTCGCTCTACGAGCCGATCGGCCGCACGCACGCCGGCATCGGCTTCAACGCGTCGCCCGACGACTGCTCGCTCGCGCTGCGCGGCCTGCAGACGCTCGCCGTGCGGCTCGACGCACTCGAGCGGAGCACGCTGGAGGTCGCGCGCTGGCTCGCCGCGCGCCCCGAGGTGGAGGCGGTGCTGCACCCCGCGCTGCCGTCGTGCCCGGGCCACGAGATCTGGCGGCGCGACTTCACCGGCTCGACGAGCGTGTTCTCCGTCGTGTTCGACGCCCGCTACACCGGCGCGCAGCTCGAGGCGTTCGCCGACGCGCTGCAGCTGTTCGAGCTCGGGTACTCGTGGGGCGGGGTGACGAGCCTCGTCGTGCCGGTGCCCGGTCCGCCGCGCGACCACGCGTCGCCGCGCATGCGGTCGCTCGTGCGGTTCAACGTCGGCCTGGAGTCGACGGCGGATCTCATCGCGGATCTCGAGCAGGCGCTCGGGCGACTCGGGGAGTGATCCGCGTGGCGTGAGCCGGCGCGAAGACCGCGCCTAACGCCTCCGCCGCGCCGTGATCAGCACCGCGATCTCGTCCGGCCGCGGGTTCACGAAGTCGAGCCGCACGCGGCCGTCGGACAGCTCGCTCACCGTCGCGGGCATGGAGCTGTTCGTCAGCATCCACCCCGCGGGCAGCACCACCGCGTTCGCCGGGCGGCCGAACGCGCGGTCCCATACCAGCTCGTCGCCGGCGAGGCGGTAGCGCGCGGAGTCGGTGTACGTCTCCGACATGCGGAGCCGCGTCGTGCCGCCGCGGGGCACCGGCGCGAAGCGGAACACGACCGCCTCGGTCTGCGGCGTCGCGTCGGGCGCCTCGGCCCCGAAGCCGGCGCGCGCGATCGCGTCGCCGCGCAGCACCTCCCACTTCAGGATCTCGCCCGTGTCGAGGTTGCGCGCCGACGGCCCCGACACCGCGCTGCCGGCGCGCACCACGTTCACGTACGCCGCGACGCCGGGGCGCGTCTCGGTGTAGTCGTGGTACAGGTCGAACGCATGCGTTTCCGGCTGGCGCAGGAAGTAGACGATCTCGCGGTTCTGGTGCGCGCGCTCGTCGAGCCGCGCCGCGGCGCCGATGCCTAACGACGCGGACGGCACCGCGCCCGCCGCCATCGACGTCGCGGGGCGCGCGCGGAGCGCGAGCGGCGCCTCCGCCGGCGTCCCGTTCCAGAAGCTCACCTTCACGCGGCCGTCCTCTTCCTGCAGCACCTGCGCGGGATAGTTGCTCGACACGAGCTCGTACCCGCGCGGCAGCACCACCGCGTTGCGCTTGATGCCGAGCGGGCGGCGGAACACGATGTCGGCGCCGTCGGTGACGTAGCTCGCCGTGTCGGTGTACGTCTTGTCGATGAGGATGCGCGCCTCGCCGCCGTCGGGCGGCACGGCGCGCGCGAGCGTGACGCGGATGTACTGCTGCGTGGAGTCGGCGCGCGCGACGCCGCCGGCGCGGGCCACGGTGCCGGTCACGACGTCGAACACGAGCGGCCGTCCGGTCGCGCGATCGAACACGTGCTCGTCGCTCGCCACGCTGCCGCGACGGATCGGGTTGTAGTAGTGCGTCGCGCCGGCGGTCGTCGCCGTCACCTCGTAGAGGATGCGGAACTTCGCCGAGCCCGGAGCGAGCAGCTCGTAGCGCGTGTACTCGTCGGCCTCGGTCTGCGGGGCCGGCTGCGTGGCCGCCACGCGCGAGGACAGCAGCGCGGCGAGGAGGAGGGAGCGGTACATGGCCGGGGGGAGTGGCGGGCACGAGCGTAACGCGGCGATCGTACGGCGCGGGCCTCCGGCTCGCAAGCGCTCCCGTCCCACGGGTGTTCGCTCCTGGGACCGGAAGTCCCAGCTCCGGACACCCGCCGCCCCGCACCCGCGCTCAAGTCGTTGCCGCACCGCCGCTTCCGCGCGCGGCCGCGCGGCACGAGGATTCCTCAGCCGTCTCGGTATGCATCCCCTCCTGCGCCCGATCCCCTCCGTCGGCGCGGTGCTGGCCGCCATGGTGCCCGCCGTGGTGGCCGCTCGCTCCGCGCTCGCCCAGCCGAGCGTCGCCCCGACCGTCTCGGCCGGCGGGGCCGCGGTCCCCGTGTCCCGCGCCGCGCGCCTCGTCGGCACCATCCACGTCGACGGACGACTCGACGACGCGGCATGGCGCGACGCCCCCGTCACCGACGCGTTCACGCAGATCGACCCCGACGAGGGAAAGCCGGCGAGCGAGCGCACCGAGGTGCGCGTGCTCTACGACGACGATGCGCTGTACGTCGGCGTGCGGCTGCACGACCGCGGACGCGTCACCGGGCGCCTCGGCCGGCGCGACATGCCGTTGGGCGACTCCGACTGGTTCGGCGTGATGCTCGACAGCTACCACGATCATCGCACGGCGTTCGGCTTCGACGTGAACCCGGCGGGCGTGCGGCGCGACGAGGTGAAGACGATCGACGCCGACGACAACTCGTGGGACGCGGTGTGGGACGTCGCGACGTCGGTGGACTCCGGCGGGTGGACCGCGGAGTACCGCATCCCGTTCAGCCAGCTCCGCTTCGGCAGAGATAGCGCGCAGACGTGGGGCGTGCAGTTCGAGCGCGTCATCGGTCGCAACCTCGAGTACGCGGTCTCGACGTTCATCCCGAAGCGCGATCGCGGCGGGGTACCGGCGTACGGCCATCTCGCGGGGCTCAACGGGCTGCACGCGGGCAAGCGGCTGGAGCTGCTGCCGTACACCGTGAGCCGCGCGGAGTACGTCGACCCGCACGGCAACCCGTATCGCACGAAGCACGAGTACGTCGGCTCGGCGGGGCTCGACCTGCGCTACCGCGTGGCGTCGAACCTCACGCTCGTCGCGACGCTGAACCCCGACTTCGGACAGGTGGAGGTCGACCCCGCGGTCGTGAACCTCGGCGTGTACGAGACGTTCTTCGAGGAGAAGCGGCCGTTCTTCCTCGAGGGGAGCGAGATCTTCGACTTCGGGCTCGGCAACACGAGCGGCGGGCAGCTCTTCTACAGCCGCCGCATCGGCCGCGCGCCGACGCTGGGCGCTCCGACACCGTTCGCCGACATCCCGACGACGACGACGATCCTCGGGGCGGCGAAGCTCTCCGGCAAGGTGGCCGGGTGGTCGTTAGGCACGCTCGGCGCGGTGACCGGCCGGGAGAACGCGCGCTACCGCGACGACCTCGGGCACGACCTCACGAGCGCCGCGGAGCCGCGGTCGGGCTACTTCGTGAGCCGCGCGCGGCGCGAGTACCGTGGTGGGCAGACGATCGTCGGCGGCGCCCTGACCGCGGTGCATCGCGACCTCGCCACGGACGTGCTGCGGCGCGCCTTCCGGTCCGACGCGTTCGCCGGCGGCGTCGACTTCCGGCACGAGTGGGCGAACCACGCGTGGCGGCTCCGCGGCGACGCCGAGGGCAGCCTGATTCGCGGCAGCGCGGCGTCGATCGCGCTCGTGGAGACGGCGTCGAACCACTTCTTCCAGCGCCCCGACGCGGACCACCTCGCGGTCGACGTCGACCCGAACGCGCCGTTAGGCACCCGGGCGTCGCTCGGCGGCTACTCGGCGAGCGCGGGGATCACGAAGCAGTCGGGGGAGCACTGGCGCGGCGATCTCGCTGCCGCGGCGACGAGCCCCGGCTACGAGGTGAACGATCTCGGGTTCTCGTACCGCACCGATCGGCGCGACGTCGCGTTCAACGTGTCGTACCGCGAGAACCGTCCCGGCAAGCACGTGCGTCGGTGGTCGGTGACGCCGAACGTGCGGTCGGAGCACAACACCGCGTGGGAGCCGATCCTCACCGTCGGCGGCGTGAACGCGAACCTGCTCACGGTCGGCTACTGGTCGTTCAACGGCGCGGTGCGGCGGCAGTTCCGGTCGTTCGACGACCGCCTGACGCGCGGCGGCCCGATCGCGATCCGGCCGGCGAACGTGGCGGCGAACGTCGCGTTCTCGTCGGACGGGCGCAAGCCGATCACCGGCGACGGCGGCGTGTTCTACCAGCGCGACGAGAGCGGCGGCTGGACGTACAACGTCGAGGCGGGCGTCGGGCTGAAGACGTCGTCGCGGTGGAACCTGCGCGTCGGTCCGACGTTCACGAAGGCGCGCGTCACCGCGCAGTACGTGACCGCCGTGCGCGACAGCGCGTACACGCCGACGTACGGCGCGCGCTACCTGTTCGCGCCGCTCGCCCAGACGGAGCTCGGCCTCGAGACGCGGCTCAACGTGACGTTCACGCGCGACCTCTCGCTCGAGACGTACGTGCAGCCGCTCATCTCGAGCGCGGACTACGGCGCGGCGCGGCAGCTCGTGCGCGCGCGCTCGTACGACTTCGCGGACTACCCGGGACGCGTGCCCGACCTCGACTTCAACCTCCGCTCGCTGCGCGGCAACGCGGTGCTGCGCTGGGAGTACCGGCCCGGGTCCACGCTCTACGTCGCGTGGCAGCAGCTGCGGCAGGGGATCGCGCCGGTCGGCGACTTCGCGTTCGGGCGCGACCGCGCGGCGCTGTTCGCGACGCGGCCGGACAACATCCTCGTGGTGAAGGCGAGCTACTGGCTCAACCCCTGATCGGTCCACGCTCGGCGCCGCGTATGGGATTGGTGATCCGCATCACCTTCCACGCGGGAGCGGAACTATGTCGGAGCACGGATCGGGGCGCGGCGTGAAGCTGGTCGTCGCGGGGCTCGTCGTCGGTGCGGTCGCGCTGGTGGGTGCACAGGGGACGAGACATGGTCGGCCGGCGGCACCGGTCGCCGTCACGCCCGTTCCCGTCGCGGCACCGGACGCGCCGGAGCCCGCCGTGGAGGTCGCGTCGTCGGTGATCGTGAACGGCGTCGCGCTCGACGACCGCACCATCCGCGACATCGAGCGGCGCTACGGCATGGGCGTGCGCCCGGGCGACTACTGGTACGATCGCGACACCGGCGCGTGGGGCATGCGCGGCGGCCCGGCGCGGGGCATCATCGCCGCGGGCCTGACGCTCGGCGGGCGACTGCGGGCCGACGCGTCGGGCGGCGGCGCGGGCGACGTGACGGGCGTGTTCGTGAACGGCCGCGAGCTGCACCCGATCGACGTCGCGGTGCTCGCGCGCATCGTGCGCCAGCCGATCGTTCCCGGCCGCTACTGGGTCGACGCGAACGGCGTCGGTGGTCTCGAGGGCGGGCCCGCGTACTTCAACCTCGTCGCGCTCGCGCAGCAGTCGGGCGGCGGCGGCCAGCACCGGTGCCTGTACTGCGACGTCGGCACCGTCGGCGGCGACGGGAGCTTCACCTACTTCATCGATCACGGCTCCAGCGCGACGGCGGAGCACTAGTCCACCCTTCCACCCCCCCTGGATCGGTTTCGTCGGACGACTCTCAGGAGGATGTCATCATGGGCGACATCGGGGTGAAGTACACGCGGCGGGCGGACGACACCGGGTGGCTGCGGGTGACCCTGAACGGGTCCGGCCAGGCGGCGTACCTGTGCGAGTACACCAGGGTGCAGCTGCTGCGGGAGACCGGAGGGCGTCAGTACTTCACGATCGCGGATGGCAACTCCGAGCACGTCGGCAAGGAGGCGAGCCTCACGACCGCGAACGCGGCGACGTACCTGTCCGATGTCGGCCCCATGGGACCGGCGATCGTGCAAGTCAGCCCGTTCGGAGCCCCGATCATCGAGAACTCGCCGTTCAAGGGACCGCTGAAGCAGCAGTGGGCGACCGTGAGTGTGGCCGGCGTCCACGCGCTCGTCTCGCTCAACAGCGTGTGGGACGAATCGTTCACGCCGATCCCGCGCGGGAAGCACATGATCATGGCTCCCGACCAGTCGCACGCGAACATCAACACGGGGCCGTATCGCGCGAAGACGCCCGGCATGCGGTGCACCGACGTCTGGTTCCCCATCCAGCTCGAGGGCATGAGCGGGAACAGCAGCCGGTACATCCACCCGGGGCACGTGTCCGAGGGGTGCGTCACCGTGCACGAGCTGACGCAGTGGACCGCGGTGTACGACTATCTCATCTCGAGTCGCATCGCCGGTCCCGACGGGCGGTTCGTCGGCTTCCTCATCGTGTCGGCGTGAGGGCGGACGGGCGCTGCCCCTCGACCTCGCGCGGCGCGGCGGGAATGTTTCGGGCACGGGCCGCCGCCCGTCTTCTTCGCGGCGCCCGCCGCCCGCTTCCGTCCCGCCTAACGCGCCCCCGATGTCGCCGCTCCTTCCCGTCCTCCCGTTCGTCGCCGGCGCGCTCGTCGGCGCCGTCGTCGCGCTGCTCGCCGTGCGCCCCGCCCACCGCGCGCGGCTCGACGCCGAGCGCCGGCGCGCGGACGACCTCGACGCGCGGCTCCGCGACTCGTTCCAGGCGCTGTCGGCGGAGGCGCTGCGGCAGAACAACGAGGCGTTCCTGCGGCTCGCACGCACGGAGCTGGAGCGCACCGCCGAGTCGTCGAGGGTCGACCTGCGCGAGCGCGAGACGGCGATCGAGGCGCTCGTCGCGCCGATCCGCGAGCGGCTCGCGACGTACGACCGCACGCTCCAGGCGATGGAGCTGGCGCGAGCCGAGTCGTTAGGCATGCTCGCCGAGCGGCTCGACGGCGTGGCCGCGTCGAGCGAGTCGCTGCGCCACGAGACGCAGAAGCTGGTGACCGCGCTCCGCACGCCGCACGTGCGCGGCCAGTGGGGCGAGGTGCAGCTCAAGCGCGTCTGCGAGCTGGCGGGGATGCTTGAGCACTGCGACTTCGCGACGCAGCACACCGTCGACGGCGAGGACGGGAAGCTGCGCCCCGACCTCGTCGTGCGTCTGGTGGGCGGCAAGAGCATCGTGGTCGACGCGAAGACGCCGCTCGACGCGTACCTCGCCGCCGTCGCCGCGGCCGACGACGACGAGCGCCGGCGGCATCTCGCGCAGCACGCGCGGCAGGTGCGCGCGCACGTGCAGGCGCTGAGCCGCAAGTCGTACTGGGAGCAGTTCGAGCGCGCGCCGGAGCTCGTGGTGCTGTTCCTGCCCGGCGAGTCGTTCTTCAGCGCCGCGCTCGAGCACGACCCGTCGCTCATCGAGCACGCGGTGGGGCAGCGCGTGATCCTCGCCACGCCGACGACGCTCATCGCGCTGCTGAAGGCGCTCGCCTACGGCTGGCGGCAGGAAGCGCTCGCCGAGAACGCCCGCGCGATCAGCGCGTTGGGCCGGGAGCTCTACGAGCGGTTAGGCACCCTCGGCGAGCACTTCGCGCGCGTGGGCGAGCAGCTCGGCAAGACGGTGCGGTCGTACAACCAGGCGGTCGGGTCGATGGAGGCGCGGGTGCTCGTGTCGGCGCGCCGGTTCCGGGACCTCGGCGCGGCGCCGGAGCAGGAGATCGGCGTGCTGGATCCGGTGGAGGAGGTGCCGCGCGACGTGCGGGCGGAGGAGCTGCTGCTGGTCGACGCGGTGCCGCAGGGGCACGGCTCCACGTACGCGTTTCTGGAGGACTGAAGAAGGACTGAAGAAGGACTGAAGGAGGACTGAAGAAGGAACCTTTCAAGTGTCCTTCTTCAGTCCTTCTTCAGTCCCACCAACACACGTACGTGGAGTCCCGACGGGCGCGCCCATTCATACCGCGCGCTAGACTTTGTGGGATGACCGGTACCACCCAAGACCCGCGTCTCGCCGCCGCCGTCGCCGGCTGGCAGCGCGCCCTCCTCGACCTCACGAAGCGCAATCGCGCGCTCAACTTCCGGCCGACGCGCGTCTCCACCGTCGCGGTGGTCGACGAGCAGCCGGCGGAGATCTTCCGACGCCTCGTGCTGCGCGAGCAGCCGATGCGCTTCGCGGCGGCTCCCGAGCCGCCTAACGGCTCGCCGGCGGAGCCGCCGGCCGACGACGTCGACGTGCCGGCGCCCGAGTTCACGCCGTACGACCCGGCGACGCTCGACGCGCGGCAGACCGACGAGGTGCTGCAGACCGCGCTCGTGCCCGAGGCGCTCGACCACTCGCTCCGCCGGCTCGACGAGCAGGCCCGCCTCGCGATCGAGGAGCAGGGAGTGAACACGCTGTTCCTCGCGCTCGGCATGGTGCACTACACCGAAGCCGAGGCGAGCGACGTGACGCTGCGCGCGCCGCTGCTGCTCGTGCCGGTGGAGCTCACGCGGCGCAGCGCGCGCGCCGGGTATCAGCTGCGCGTCACCGACGACGATCCGCTCGTCAATCCGGCGCTGGCCGAGTGGCTGCGCCGCACGCACGACGTCGCGCTCCCCGAGCTGCCCGACGTCGAGGCGCTCGACGAGACGTACGACCTGCAGACGTGGCTCGCCGCCGTCGCCGCCACGATCGACGCGCGCGACGGGTGGTCGCTGAAGAACGACGTCGTGCTCGCGCTCTTCAGCTTCCAGAAGTTCGTGATGTACAAGGACCTCGAGCGCAACGCCGCGCCGATCGCGTCGCACCGCCTCGTGACGCAGCTGGTGACGCGCGCCGGGACCACCGACGACCACGTCGTGGGGCTGCCCGACGACGTGCGGCGCATGGACCTCGACGCCGAGTTCCCGCCGGAGCGCACGTACCAGGTGGTGGACGCCGACTCGAGCCAGCTCCGCGCGATCGCCGCCGTCGCCCGCGGCCACGATCTCGTCGTCGAGGGGCCGCCGGGCACGGGAAAGTCGCAGACGATCACCAATCTCATCGCCCGCGCGCTCGCCGCCGGCCAGTCGGTGCTCTTCGTGGCGGAGAAGATGGCGGCGCTGTCGGTCGTGCATTCGCGGCTCGTCGCCGCGGGGCTCGGCGAGTTCTGCCTGGAGCTGCACTCCACGAAGGCGAACAAGCGCGCGGTCATCCGCTCGCTCGGCGCCGCGCTCGACCGGTCGCTCGAGAGCGTGACCGCGGTGGCGGGGGCCGCGCAGCGGCTGCCAGCGGTGCGCGCGACGCTCGACGAGTACGTGGACGCGGTGCACACGCTCCACGGCGCCCTCGGCGCCACCCCGTTCGACGCGTACGGCGAGCTGGCGGTCGTGCGCGACGCGCCGCGCGTGACGTACACGGGGCCGATCGAGGGCGTGTCGCGCGCGCTGCTCGACGCCACGGTGCGGGATCTCGCGGACCTCGGTGCCGCCGCGGCGCCGATCGGGGTGCCGGCCGAGCATCCGTGGCGCGACGCATCGCGCCCGCTGTACACCGACGACGCGCTGCACACGATCGCCGCACTCGCGCGCGACCTCGCGGCGCGGCTCGATCGGCTCGTGTACGACGCGGGCGTCCTCGAGACGTCGTTAGGCCTGCCGCCCGTGCGCACGCTCGCCGACGTCGACGCGCTCGTCGCGATCGCCGACGTGCTCCGCCGCTCGCCGGGCGCGCCGGTGGCGGTGCTCGCGTCCGACCGATGGAACGCGGCGCCGCCGGAGGCCACGTCGCTCGTCGCGCGCGGGCGCGCCGCGGTCGCGCTTCGCGAGCGGCTGCTGGCGCGGCTCGCGCCCGAGGCGCTGGAGCGCGACCACGCCGAGGACGTGTCGTACGTGCGCCACAGGTCGGAGGGGATCCTGAGCTTTCTCGCGGTGCTCGACGGCCGCTGGCGCGGCATCCGCGCGCGGTGGACGCAGTACCGCCGCCCGGGCGTCGCGATGTCGATGGCGGAGCAGGCGGAGCTCATGGCGGACGTCGACCGGCTGCGCGCCGAGCGGTCGGCGCTCGCCGCTGCCGACGGCGCGTCGCTGTTCGGCGCGGCGTGGCGCGGCGAGGCGTCGGACTGGGACGCGCTCGACGCGTACGTGCGGTGGGTCACCGAGCTCCGCGCGCTCGCCGTGCGCCACGCGCTCGCGCCGCGCGTGCTGGAGCTCGCGGCGCGCGGTCCCGTCGACGTCGGCGCGGTGCTCGCGCTGCGCGACGCGGCGCGCGACGCGGTGACGGTGCTCGAGCGGCTGCGAGCCGAGGTGGGGTGGCCCGCGGACTACCTCGGCGCGGCGCCGATCGCGGAGATCGCGGGGCGCGCGGCGAAGCTGGCCGAGCACGTGGCGTTGGGCCCGCGGTGGGCGGCGTACGAGACGGCGCGGCGCGCGGTGGAGCGCGGGCTCGCCGCGGAGCTGCTCGGCGAGGTGACGTCGGGCGCGCTGCCCGCGCGCGACGCGGCGGCGGCGTTCCGGCGCGCGTTCTGGCTGCGGTGGCTCACCGCCGTCGTCACGCTGCGGCCGGCGCTGGAGCGGTTCTCGACGCTCACGCACGAGCAGCGCGTCGCGGAGTTCCGCGACCTCGACCGGCGCGTGTTCCGCGAGAACCAGGCGACGCTGGTGGCGCAGCTCCGCGAGCGGGTGCAGCAGCGGCTGCGCGAGGGCGAGGCGGCGCGCGGCATGCCGCTGCTGCGGCGCGAGCTGGCCCGCCAGCGCGGGCACGCGCCGCTCCGGAAGACGTTGGGCGAAGCGACGGCCGCGGTCCGCGCGATCAAGCCGTGCTGGATGATGTCGCCGCTCACCGTCGCGCAGTACCTGCCGGGCGAGCTGCCGACGTTCGACCTCGTGATCTTCGACGAGGCGTCGCAGCTCCCGGTGGAGGACGCGGTGGGCGCGGTGATCCGCGGCAAGCAGCTCGTCGTCGTCGGCGACCCGAAGCAGCTCCCGCCGACGAACTTCTTCGCCGCCTCGCTCGTCGACGACCACGAGCCGGCCGACGGCATGCCGGCGTACGAGGACGCCGAGAGCATCCTCGAGGAGTACATGGGCGCCGGCGTGCCGATGAGCCGCCTGCGCTGGCACTATCGGAGCGCACACGAGTCGCTCATCGCGTTCTCCAACGTCCAGTTCTACGAGGGCGACCTGTACACGTTCCCGAGCGTCGAGACGGACACCGAGACGCTCGGCCTTCGCTTCCAGTTCGTGGAGGGCGGCACGTACGAGGGGAAGGGGCTCAACATGGTCGAGGCGCGCGCCGTCGCCGACGCGGTGGTGGCGTTCGCGCGCGACCAGCTCGCGCGGAGCGCGCGCGGCGAGCGGCCGCTGTCGTTAGGCGTCGGCACGTTCAACCTCCGGCAGCAGCTCGCGATCCAGGACGAGCTGGAGCAGCGCCGCCGCGCCGACCCGTCGCTGGAGCCGTTCTTCGACCGCGGCGCCGCGGAGCCGTTCTTCGTGAAGAACCTGGAGAACATCCAGGGCGACGAGCGCGACGTCGTGTTCCTCAGCGTCACCTACGCGCGGAGCGCCGACGGGCGGCTGCGCTACAACTTCGGGCCGCTGAACGGCGACAACGGGTGGCGACGGCTCAACGTCATCACGACGCGCGCGCGCGCCGCCGCATGCTGGTGTTCGCGTCCATGCACGGCGACGACATCGACGCGACGACGCCGTCGCGCGGCGCGCAGCTGCTGCGCGAGTTCCTGCTGTACGCGGAGCGCGGCCGGCTGGAGAGCCAGTCGGCGAGCCGCGCCGCCGACGCGGAGTCGCCGTTCGAGCGCGACGTGCTGCGCGCGCTCGTCGACCGTGGGCTGACGGTCGTGCCGCAGGTCGGCGTCGCGGGCTATCGCGTGGACCTCGGCGTGCTGCACGACGCGGTGCCCGGACGGTTCCTGTGCGGCATCGAGTGCGACGGCGTCGCCTACCACGCCTCGGACACGGCGCGCGACCGCGACCGGCTGCGGCAGCAGGTGCTCGAGGACCGCGGCTGGACGATCCATCGCGTGTGGTCCACGGACTGGTTCAAGGACCGCGCGGGGCAGATCGAGCGGCTCCTCGCGCTCATCGCGGCGGATACGGCGGGCGCGGGTACGGCGGCAGCGTCGACGGCGGAGCCGGACGCGGCGGCGGGTACGGCGGAATCGGAGACGGCGAGGGCGGAGGCGGCGGCGTTAGGCGGGATGCCGCCATACGTGCGGCCGGCGGTCGTGCCGTACACGTTCGCGGCGGGGGAGGAGCGGTACGCCGACGACGACCTGCTCGCGGCGCCGGCGGAGCGGCTGCGCGACGCGGTGCGCGACGTCGTGATCGCGGAGGCACCCGTGCACGACGACGACCTCGTGGCGCGCGTGGCGGGGATGTGGGGGACGCGGGTGGGGTCGCGCATCGAGGCGCGCATCCGCGACGCGGCGGCCGCCGCGGAGCGTGCGGGCGCGGTGCGGCGGCGCGGCGCGTTCTGGTGGGGCCCCGCCGACGCGGTCGCCGTCCGCTCGCGCACCGGCACGCGCATCCCGGCCGAGCGCATCGCGCCGGAGGAGTACCAGGAGGCGGTGCGCCTCGTGCTCGCGGGCGGCCACGCGCTGCCGCGCGAGCAGCTCGTCACCGAGGTCCGCGCGCTGCTCGGCTTCGCGCGCACCGGCCCCGCGCTCGAGGACGCGATCGGCGGCGCGATCGACGCGCTGCTCGCCGGTGGGGAGCTCGGCGAGGCGGCCGCCGGGATCAGGAAGCGTTAGGCAGCGTCAGTCGAGCCGCCAGTCGATCGGCTTCACGCCGGCCGCCTCGAGCGCCGCGTTCGCGCGCGAGAACGGCCGCGTGCCGAAGAAGCCCTTGCCGCGCGTGAGCGGCGAGGGATGCGCGCCGGTGATGACGGCGTGCCGCTCGGTGTCGACGAGCGGGATCTTCTTCTGCGCGTACGCGCCCCAGAAGATGAACGCGACGCGCGTCGACTTCTCGTTCACGGCGCGGATCACGGCGTCGGTGAACCGCTCCCAGCCCTTGTTCTTGTGCGAGTTCGGCGCGCCGGCGCGAACCGTCAGCACCGCGTTCAGCAGCAGCACGCCGTGCTCCGCCCACGGCACGAGCGAGCCGTCCGTCGGCGCGGGCACGCCGAGGTCGGCGACGAGCTCCTTGAAGATGTTGCGCAGCGACGCGGGGATCGGCTTGCCCGGGCGCACCGAGAACGCGAGGCCGTGCGCGACGCCGGGCGTGGGGTACGGATCCTGGCCGAGGATCAGCGCCTTCACGGCCCGCTTCGACGTGAGCTCGAGCGCCGTGAACACCTCGTCCTTCGGCGGGCAGACCTCGTGCGCGGCGCGCTCCGCGTCGACGAACTCGGCGAGCGCCTCGTAGTACGGCTGCTCGGTCTCGTGGCGGAGCGTGGGCTGCCAGGACTTCGGGATGGGCGGAAGCGGCATGTTTGAGGGAGCGGCGGGACGCCTGACTGCGGGACACCTGACGGCGGGACGCCTGACGGCGGGACGCCTTACTGCGGGACGCCTTACTGCGGGACGCCTTACTGCGGGATGGATACGGCGGGACGGAAGCGGCGGGATGCGTACGGCCGAATCCGATCGGCGTCGGATTGATACAGTGGCGCGATCGCCGTCTAGCACCTTGGGCGAAGGGGGGGGAGCCCCCCTGGGACCTAGGTACGCACGGCCCCGCGGTATTCGTCCCGCCGTGGATCGTCCCGCCGTTGGACGTCCCGCCGTGAGACGTCCCGCAGGAAGACGTCCCGCCGTCAGGTGTCCCGCCGCCTCACATCTTCGGCACGAGCATGATGTGCGCCTTCGGCGTCCCCGGGAACATGATCCACGGCGCCCCCTGCACCGGCCGCTCGCTGATCCCCGTCGTCAACGCGGTCGCGTACGGGATGTAGATGACGTACAGCGGGTTCGCGCCGGGCGCCGTGCCGGTCGCGGCGTCGAAGTGGCCGCCGGTCAGCGTGTAGAGCGCGCCGCGGTCGGGCATCTTGAGCTTCCCGCTCTGCACCTCCGCGAAGCGCACCGTGTCGACGCGCCCCCCGGTGACGCCCGACGCGCGCAGCTCGCGCCCGCGCGCCATGAACGGCTCCAGCGCCCGGTGGTAGCACGCAACGTGGAACTGCGCGACCTTCGGGTCGGGCGCGAGGCAGTTGAACGGGCCGGCGCCCGTGCGCAGCGTCGTTAGGCGGCCGTCGGCGCCGTAGCCGAGCACCGTGGCGTCGGTGCGGAACTCGGTCGGCAGCGGGAGCACCGCGGCGGCGATCTGGTCGGCGGCGGGGAGCGCCGTCTGCGCGGACGCGTCGCGCGCACCGACGATGGTGGCAGCGGCGAGCGGGAGGAGCGCGGCGGTGTGGCGGAGGCGCGGCATGGGAGGTCTCGGGAGTGGGTCGGGGCGGGCGCCGGAAGGTTGCCGCGCGGGGCGACGCCACGCCAGGGCACGTGGCGGGTGGCGACGCGCGATGATTGATTGCGTGCGGCGCATCCCGCGCCGCGCATCCCGCGCCGCGTGCCTCCCGAGCCGCCCATGCCTAACGTTCCCGAGATTCGCGTCGCGCGCCTCACGCTGCGCGAGATCCACCTCCCGCTCCGCGAGCCGTTCCGCATCTCGTCCGGGGTGATGGCCGACCGGCGCATCCTGCTGCTCGAGCTCGAGGAGGCCGACGGCGCGCGCACCTGGAGCGAGTGCGTCGCCGACGCGCTGCCGAACTACTCGCCGGAGACGATCGACACCTGCTGGCTCGCGATCACCGAGTGGATCGCGCCGCGCGTGCTCGGGGCCGCGTTCGCGCACCCGCGCGACATCTGGCCCGTGCTCGACCGCGACATCCGCGGCCACCAGATGGCGAAGGCGGCGCTCGAGATGGGCTGCTGGGCGCTCGCCGCGGAGAAGGAGGGCGTGCCGCTCGCGCGCCTGCTCGGCGGCACCCGCGACTGGATCGAGACCGGCATCTCGCTCGGCATCCAGGCGAGCCCCGAGGCGCTCGTCCAGCGCGCCGCGGCCGCGGTGGCCGAGGGCTACCGCAAGGTGAAGCTGAAGATCGAGCCGGGGCGCGACGTCGCGTACGTGCGCGCGGTGCGCGAGGCGCTTCCCGACGCGCCGCTCATGGCCGACGCGAACAACGCGTACACGCTCGCCCAGGCCGACGTGCTGCAGCAGCTCGACGCGTTCGGCCTCATGATGATCGAGCAGCCGCTCGCGCACGATGACCTGCTGCGCCACGCCGCGCTGCAGAAGCAGCTTGCGACGCCGGTGTGCCTCGACGAGACGATCACGAGCGTGGACCGCGCGGAGGACATGCTCGCGCTCGACGCGGGCCGCATCATCAACATCAAGCCCGGGCGCGTCGGCGGCTTCACGCAGTCCATCGCGATCCACGACGTGTGCGCGCGGAGCGGCGTGCCGGTGTGGTGCGGCGGCATGCTGGAGAGCGGCGTCGGCCGCGCCTACAACGTGGCGCTCGCGTCGCTGCCGAACTTCACGAAGCCCGGAGACCTCAGCCCGAGCGCGCGCTACTGGGCCCGCGACGTCGTCGACCCCGAGTGGACCATGGACGCCGACGGCCGTGTCCGCGTCCCGCTCGACCGGCCGGGAATCGGCGTCACGGTGAACATGGATCGCGTCGACGCGCTCACGGTACGCACGCTCACGTTAGGCGTCTGATGACCATTCCGTCGACCGGCCTGCCGATCGTTCCCGACGCCGTGGCGCCGCTGTTCGCGCCGGCGCTCGCCGCCGACCTCGTGGCGCTCCGCCGTGACCTGCACCGGCACCCCGAGCTGTCGTGGCGCGAGACGCGCACGGCCGGCGCGCTCGAGGCGGCGCTGCAGATGCTCGGCGTGGGCGGTGCGCGGCGGGTGCTCGACACAGCGGTCGTCGCGCGCGTGCCGGGACGCGTGCGCGGCGCGCCGGTCGTCGCGGTGCGCGGCGACATCGACGCGCTGCCGATCAGCGAGGCGACGGGGCTCGCGTTCGCGTCCAGCGTCGACGGCGTGATGCACGCCTGCGGGCACGACGTGCACGCGACGTGGGCGGTCGGCGCCGCGGCGCTGCTCCGCGCGACACCGGCGCACGGCGACGTGCTCGTCGTGCTGCAGCCGGCGGAGGAGATGGGGCAGGGGGCCGAGCGCGTCGTCGCGAGCGGAGCGCTGGACGAGGCGCGCGCGATCTTCGGTGCGCACGTGGATCGGCGCTTCGAGGTGGGACAGGTCGTCGCCGACGTCGGGCCGGTGAACGCGTCGACGGACTCGTTCGACATCGAGCTCGTGGGCGCGGGCGCGCACGGCGCGCGGCCGCACGAGTCGGCGGACCCGGTCGTCGCGCTCGCGGCGATCGTGACCGCGATCCAGACGCTCGTCGCCCGCCGCCTCGACCCGGCGCTCCCCGGCGTCGTCACGGTCGGCGCGGTGCACGCCGGCTCGGCGCCTAACGTCATCCCCGAGCGTGCGACGCTCGCCGGCACGGTGCGCGCCACGCTGCCGGCTGCGCGCGCGCTGCTCACCGAGGAGCTGCGGCGCCTCACCGAGAGCGTCGCCGCGGCATATGGCTGCACCGCGACGGTGACGTTCAAGGACGGCACGCCACCGGTGGTGAACGAGCCGCGCGCCACGATGTGGGCGCGCGAGGCGGCCGAGCGCGTGCTCGGCGGCGCGGCGCTCGTGCCGTTCGGCACCACGAACATGGGCGGCGAGGACTTCGCGTTCTACCTCGAGAAGATGCCCGGCTGCTTCATGCGCGTCGGCGCGCGGGAGCCGGGCGGGGAGCGCATCGCCGCGCACTCGCCGCGCTTCTACGCCGCCGAGGAGAGCCTGTTCATCGGCGCCGCCGTGCTGGCCGAGGCGGCACGCGTGGCGTCGGCGGCGCTGGCGGAGACGGCCGCGTAGCTGCGTCGCTCACGGCACCGTCGTCGGCGCCCCGCACGATCCGTCGGCGCGCCTGACGGTCGGGTAGGACACGCCCAACTGCTGCAGATAGGTCTCGTACTTCGACGGATCGTAGTAGAACGGGCGCATCGCGTCGCGGTACCGGCCCATGATGTCGCGATTGAGCTCCACGGCCGGCTCGTCGGTCGGCCGCACGAACGGCGCGTACTTGATCGTCTTCGTCTGCACGTCGCGGAAGTAGCTCCACGCGTCGCGCACGAGCTGCGGCCTGCCCAACACGTCGAGCATCGTCATCGCCTGCACCTTCGCGCCCGCGGTCGCGCCCTTGTGCGCGATCGGCGTCGCCATCGCGATCGCGTTCGCCCAGTTGTGCCCGGGCAGGTTCGGGATGTTCGACGGGTAGGAGAGCACGACGGTCGGGACGTTCCACGAGATGTCGCCGATGTCGTCCGAGTAGCCGGCGGTACGCTCGGCGTCGGTGAGCGCGTGCGTCTGCTGCGGCGTGAGCACCGTGTCGAGCCCCTGCTCGGGGACCTTGATCTCGCGCTGCACGCCCTTCGCGAGCGCCTGGTCGGCGGCGTCCCACTTCGGCAGCCCGACCGCCTTGATGTTCTCGTACATCGCCTCGGCGATCGGCCGGTTGAAGTGGCCGGGCCACGCCGAGCCGAGGATGCGCACGCTCGCGAGCTTGGTGCCCGTCATCATCGCCGCGCCCTGCGCGATCTCCATCCCGGTGTCGAACAGCTCCTGCACGTGCGGGCCGTCGAGCTCGCGGAAGTAGTACCACGTCGACGCGGTGGCCGGCACGACGTTCGGCTGGTCACCGCCGTCCTTGATGACGTTGTGCGAGCGCTGCGACGGGCGCAGGTGCTCCCGGCGGAAGTTCCAGCCGACGTCCATGAGCTCCGCGGCGTCGAGCGCGCTGCGGCCGCGCCACGGCGCCGCGCCGGCGTGCGCGCTCTGCCCCTGGAACGAGAACACCGCGGAGATGTTCCCCGTGCCGGGGAAGTCGCCGTAGCTCACGCTCATGTTGTTCGCGACGTGCGCGAACAGCACGACGTCGGCGTCCTTGTACATGCCCGCGCGCACGAAGTACGCCTTCGCGCCGCCGAGCTCCTCGGCGACCCCGGGCCAGATCTGGATCGTGCCGGGCAGATGCTCGCGCTGCATGAGCGCGCGCACGGCGAGGGCCGCGGTCACGTTTACGGCCTGGCCGGCGTTGTGCCCCTCGCCGTGCCCGGGCGCGCCCGGCACCATCGGCTCGCGGCAGGCGACGCCGGGCTTCTGCGACGCCTGCGGGATGTCGTCGATGTCGGCGCCCAACGAGATGAACGGCTTGCCGCTCCCCCACGTCGCCACCCACGCGGTGGGGATCCCGGCGACACCCTCGGTGACGGTGAAGCCGGAGTCGCGCAGCAGCTTCACGAGATACTTCGACGTCTCGACCTCCTGGAACCCCAGCTCGCCGTAGCTGAAGATCTGATCGGTCATCTGCTGCGTGAACTTCCGCCGCGCGTCGACGTCCTGCGCGACGGCCTTCTTGTACGCGGCGAGCTTCGCGGCGGGGATCTGCGCGGCGGCGGGCGTCGCGAGGGCGAGAGCGAGGATCGTTAGGCGGGCGCGCATCGGGATCTCGGGGCGAGAGTGCCCTTGGAGATAGATTCCGCGCGGTCGCGTGGCAAGGCGCGGCCATCAGGACTCCACGTACGAGTGTGCGTTGGACTGAAGAAGGACTGAAGGAGGACTGAAGAAGGACACTTGAGAGGTTCCTTCTTCAGTCCTCCTTCAGTCCTTCTTCAGTCCTAGTGAAACACGTACGTGGAGTCGTCCGAGGCGCACCTCACTCCGCCCGCAGCGCGACCACCGGATCCACGCGCGTCGCCCGCCGCGCCGGCAGGTACGCCGCCGCGAGCGACACGAGCCCCAGCACGAGCGCGACCGCGACGAGCGTGAGCGGATCGCCCGGCGACACGCCGAAGAGCTGGCTCCGCAGCAGCCCCGTCGCGGGGATCGCCGCCGCGAGGCCTAACGCCGCGCCGATCGCCGCCAGTCGGCCCGCCTCCACGAGCACCTCGCGCAGCACCGACGACTGCCGGGCGCCGAGCGCCATGCGGACCCCGATCTCGCGGGTGCGGCGCGAGACCGAGTACGCCATCGCGCCGTAGAGCCCGACCGCGGCGACGAGCAGCGCCAGCGCGCCGTACGCGCCCACCATCGTCGCCGCGGTGCGCTGCGCGCCGATCGACTCGTCGAGCCGCTCGGCCAGCGTCTGCACCGCGTAGACCGGCAGGTCGGGGTCGAGATCGTGCACCAGGCGGCGCACCGGTTCGCGGAGCGCGCCCGGGTCGCCGGCCGTGGCGAGGTGCAGCGTCATCGGCGACAGGTACGACTGCGCGAACGGTAAGTAGAGGAAGGGACGCGGCGGCTCGAGCAGCGAGCGGTACTTCGCCGCGCGCACCACGCCGACCACCTCGAGCGGCGCGCCGTCGCGACCACGGCGGAACTGCTTGCCGATCGGGTTCTCGCCGGGCCACAACGCGCTCGCCACCGCGTCGTTCACGACCGCCACCGCCGGTGCGCCGTCGCGGTCGGCGTCGGTGAAGCCGCGGCCGCGCGTGATCGTCATGCCCATCGTGCGGAAGTACGCCGGGTCGACGGCGTTCATGTCCGTCTTGAGCCCCTCGACCTCCGGCGCGGGCACGACGTCGGCGCGGAAGATCCGCGTGTCCCACCCGCCGCCGCCTAACGGGATCATGTACGCCAGGCTCGCCGCGCGCACACCGGGCAGCCCCGCGGCGCGCCGCGCGAGCTCGGTGTAGAACCGCCGCCCGCGCGCCTGGTCGTAGCCCTGCAGCTCGACGTCGACGCGGGCGACGAGCACGCGGTCCGTCGCGAAGCCCGGGTCCACCGCGTGGAGCCGGCCGAGCGTACGGAGGAAGAGCCCCGCGGCGGCGAGCAGCACGAGCGAGAGCGCGAGCTGACCGACCAGCAGCGCGCCCCGCGCCCGCGAGCGTGCGTCGCCGCTGCCGGGCGCGCCCGCCTTCAGCGAGCCGACGAGATCCACGCGCGACGCGCGCCACGCCGCCGGGAGCCCGAACAGCAGCGCGCTCACGAGCGCGACCGCCGCCGTGAAGGCGAGCACGCTCGGGCTCGGGATCGCGTCCACGTGCAGCTCGTTGTCGACGAACACCGGCAGCCGCCCGACGAGGCTCGCCGTCCATGCGCCGAGCGCGAGCCCCGCGATGCCGGCGAGCGTCGCGAGCAGCAGTCCCTCGGCCAGCAGCTGGCGCACGAGGCGGCCGCGGCTCGCGCCGAGCGACGCGCGCAGCGAGATCTCGCGCTGGCGGGCGCTCGCGCGGGCGAGCAGCAGGTTCGCGACGTTCGCGCACGCGATGAGCAGCACGAGCGCCACCACGCCGAACAGCACGCCGGTGAACGCGCGCGCCTGCTGCCGCGAGCCGGGGTCGAAGCCGATGCCAGCAACCACCGTCGCGCCGCGCCCGTGGTTCGACTCCGGGTACTGCGTCTCGAGCCGCCGCGCGATGCCCCGCAGCTCCGACTCCACCGCGGGAAGCGGCACGCCTGCCGCGCGGCGCCCGAACAGCTGGAGCCACACCGCGTCGCGCTGACCGAGCATGCGATCCCAGCCGCGGATCTGCCCCGTCATCGCGAGCGGCACGAACAGCTCGACCGGGTCGTCGCGCTGCACGCCGATGAAGCCGCGCGCGGCGACGCCGACGACGGTGAACGGGTGCGCGTTCAGGATCACCGTGCGGCCGATGACGCGCGGATCGCCGCCGAAGCGCCGCTGCCACAGCCCGTGCCCGAGCACGACGACCGGATGCGCGTTAGGCGCGCCGTCCTCCTCGGGGAGGAACGTGCGGCCGAGCGCGGGCGTCATGCCGAGGACGCGGAAGAAGTCGCCCGAGACGAGCGCCGCGCGCGCGCCCGGTCGCTCGCGCCCCCGGTGCTGAGGTGCACGGCGAGTGGGTCGTACGCGGCGACGCCGGCGAGCGTGCGCGCGCTCGCCTGGTAGTCGCGGAAGTCGGGATACGAGAACGTGTCGAACCCCTGTCCCTCCTGCGTGCGCCCGATGAGCACGAGCTCCGCCGGGTGCGCGACCCCGGGCATGGGGCGGAGCAGGAGCGAGTCGACGATGCTGAACACCGTCGTGTTCGCGCCGATGCCGAGAGCGAGTGTCGCGACGGCCACCGCGGTGAACCCCGGCGACCGGCGCAGCAGCCGCACGCCGATGCGGACGTCGGCGAGGAAGCCGCGCACGCCGCCGCCGCCGGAGCGGGCGCCTAACGGCACGGGCTCGGCGCGATGCGCCACCGAGGCGCGCAGACGGCGCGGGAGCTGCTCGTCGTCGCCGAGCTCCGCGAGCGCGCTCGCGCGCGCGGCGGCGTCGGTGGCGCCGCGGCGGCGCGCCTCGTCGTAGTGGTCGTCGAGATGTTGGCGCAGCTCCTCGGCGACCTCCGCCTCGTCGGCGGCGGCGAGTCGCGCGTCGGCGAGGTGGGCGCGGATCGCGTCACGCCAGTCGGGGCGATCCGACGCGGGACGAGGCTCAGGCATACTCCACCCCCGCGAGCTGGCCGACGGCGCGCACGAAGTCGGCCCACTCGCGGCGTTGGGCGCGGAGCTGTCGCTTGCCTTCGGCGGTAATGTGGTAGTAGCGGCGGCGCCGCTGGCCGGGCTTCTCCACCCAGCGTCCCTCGATCCAGCCGTCGCGCTCGAGGCGGTAGAGCAGCGGGTAGAGCGACGCCGCGTGGATGTGGACGACGCCGCGCGACTGCGCATCGAGGAGCTTGGAGAGCTCGTAGCCGTGGCGCGGCTGGACCTCGAGCAGCGCGAGCACGAGCAGCGGCGTGGTCCCCTTCTTCAACTCGTCGACGAGCATCGCGACGACCTCGTTGTGTGGAAGTGCCACATATATGGGTTCCACGGTCCGGGGCGTCAATGGCCATTCGTCACGGCGCGGCACCCTGCTGGCCGCTCCGCGCGCGCGCGCGTACGTTGCCGCCATGCCCGACACCACCTACGACGCCATCGTCGTCGGCTCCGGCATCTCCGGCGGCTGGGCGGCGAAGGAGCTGTGCGACCACGGCCTCAAGACGCTCGTCCTCGAGCGTGGCCGCCTCGTGACGCACCTGAAGGACTATCCCACGATGAACCTCGCGCCGTGGGAGCTGCCGCATCGCGGCGCCACGCCGCGCAAGCTCGTGGAGCAGAACCCGCTCATCTCCAAGGCCGCCGGCTACGGCGAGGACACGGCGCACTTCTTCGTGAAGGACGCCGACCATCCGTACGTGCAGGAGCGGCCGTTCGACTGGGTCCGCGGCTACCAGGTCGGCGGCAAGTCGCTCATCTGGGGGCGCGCGTGCCAGCGGTGGAGCCGCCACGAGTTCGTCGCGCCGGAGACGCTCGGCTACGGCGTGAACTGGCCCATCGGCTACGACGACGTCGCGCCGTGGTACTCGCACGTCGAGCAGTTCATCGGCGTCTGCGGCAACGCGGACCATCTCGACGCGATGCCCGACGGCGAGTTCCTGCCGCCGTTCGATCTCGACTGCGCGCAGGCGCACTTCCGCGACGCGCTCGCTGCGAAGTACACCGACCGCCACGTCGTCCAGGGCCGCTGGGCGCACCTGTCGCAGCCGAAGGCGATCCACCTGCAGCAGGGGCGCGGCACGTGCCAGGCGCGCAACCTGTGTATGCGCGGCTGTCCGTTCGGCGGCTACTTCAGCTCCAACGCGTCGACGCTGCCGTGGGCCGCGAAGACGGGGAACCTCACCGTGCGGCCGCACTCCGTCGTGCACTCGGTGCTGTACGACGAGCGCACGGGTCGCGCGTCGGGCGTGCGCGTGATCGACGCCGAGACGCACGCCGTGCACGAGTTCCGCGCGCGCGTGATCTTCATGAACGCGTCGGCGCTGAACACGAACCTGGTGCTGCTGAACTCCACGTCGTCGCGCTTCCCGCACGGGCTCGGGAACGACCATGGCGTGTTGGGCCACTACGTCTGCCACCACAACTACCGCGCCGAGGCGGGCGGGCGGCTCGAGGGGATGTTCGAGGACAAGTACTACTTCGGCCGCAACCCGACCGAGGCGATCCTCGTGAACTTCCGCAACCTCGGCAAGCAGGACACCGACTTCGTCGGCGGCTACACGACGTTCGTCGACGGCTACCGCGAGCGCGGCGCACCGACGACGGAGACGGTGGGCGCCGCGTACAAGGACGCCCAGACGCACCCCGGCCCGTGGGGGATCTACATGTACCTCCAGGGCGAGACGATCCCGAAGTTCGACAACCACGTGCGCCTGCACGAGTCGAAGACGGACCAGTGGGGGATCCCGCTGCTCGTCACGTCGGTGGGCTACGACGACAACGACGAGCGCATGATCAAGGACTGGTTCACGCAGTCGCAGGAGATGCTCGCCGCCGCCGGCGCGACGAAGATCTGGACGCACGACAAGCGGTGGAACCCGGGGCTCGACATCCACGAGATGGGCGGCTGCCGCATGGGCCGTGATCCGAAGACGTCGATGCTGAACGCCTGGAACCAGCTCCACGCCGTACCCAACGTCTTCGTCACCGACGGCGCGTGCATGACGTCGACCGGCAACCAGAGTCCGAGCATTCTCTACATGGCGCTCACGGCGCGCGCGGCGAACCACGCGGTGGACGAGATGAAGAGGCGCTCCCTGTGATGAACCGACGAGAGGCCGTCAAGCTCGCGCTGGTGGGCGGCGCGGTCGCCGCGTGCGCGCGCGAGACGGCGCCGGCGGACGACGACGCATTGCTGGAGTCGATCGCCGACACGCTGCTCCCCGACACCCCGTCGTCGCCCGGCGCGAGGGCCGCGGGCGCGAAGGCCGGCATCCACCTGCTGCTCGCCGACTGCTACGACGCCGCCGCGCAGCGCAAGGTGGCCGACGGGCTGCGCGACTTCCGCGCCCGGCACGCCGGCTTCGCGTCGCGGCCGCAGGCCGAGCGCGAGCGGATTCTTCGCGACGTCGACGCCGAGGCGAAGCGCGCCGGCGACGCGCACTGGTTCCACCTCGCGCGCGAGCTGGCGAACCGCGCCTACTTCTCGTCCGAGATCGGCATGACGCGCGCGCTGCGGTTCACGATGATCCCCGGCAAGTGGGTGGGATGCACCGATCTCGCCCCCGGGCAGCCCGCGTGGGGATGAACGACGAGCTGCGTGGCTGCGTGGCTGCGTAACGGCCCAACGTGCCCACGCAGCCACGCAGCCACGCAGCCACGCAGCACCTACTCTCACCACGAGCACTCATCCACATGTCCCGTGTTCGTATCGGGATCGTCGGCTCGCGCTTCCAGGCCGACTGCATCGCGGGCTCGGTGAAGATGATCCCCGACGAGGCGGAGGTCGTCGCCGTCGCGTCGCCCACGCCGGGGAACGCGGAAGACTTCGCGCGCGCCGCTACGGCATCGCCGCGCACTACGCCGACTACCGCGACCTGCTGCGCGACCCGAACGTCGAGCTGGTGTCGATCACCGCGCCGAACTACCTGCACGCCGAGATCACCGTCGCCGCGGCGGCCGCGGGGAAGCACGTCGTGTGCGAGAAGCCGCTCTGCGTCACGCTCGAGGAGGCCGACGCGATGCTCGACGCGTGCGCGAAGGCGGGCGTGCTGCTCCTGTACGCCGAGGAGCTGTTCTTCGCGCCGAAGTACGTGAAGGCGAAGCGCATGGCCGACGAGGGCGCATTCGGACGCGTGCATCTCGTGAAGCAGGGCGAGAAGCACAACGGTCCGCACGCCGACTGGTTCTGGGACGTGGACCGCTCCGGCGGCGGCGCGCTCATGGACCTCGGCTGCCACGGGATCGCGTTCTGCTGGTGGTTCCTCGGCAAGCCGAAGGTGAAGAGCGTGTACGCGCAGCTCTCCACGCAGGTGCACGGCGCGCGCACCGCCGGCGACGACGAGGCGCTGTGCATCATGGAGTTCGAGGGCGGCGCGGTCGGCGTCGTGGAGAACTCGTGGACGAAGCCCGGCGGCATGGACGACTCCGTCGAGGTCTTCGGCGACAAGGGGCAGTGCTACGCCGACCTGCTCATGGGCAACGCGCTGCCGACATACTCCGAGGCCGGCTTCGGCTACGCCGTGGAGAAGGCGTCGCTCACCACGGGCTGGTCGTATCCCGTGTTCGAGGAGCACTGGAACTACGGCTTCCCGCAGGAGATGCGGCACTTCGCGCGGTGCGTGCGCGGGCTCGAGACGCCGATCGCCGACGGCGAGACGGGGCGCGTCGTGCAGGAGGTGCTCTACGCCGCCTACGCCTCCGCGGGACTCGGCCGCAAGATCGCGATGCCGTTCCGGCCGACGGGGATCGTGAAGCCGATCGATCTCTGGAAGAAGCCGGAGCTGGCGGAGGCCGCGCTCGCGTGAGCCGCACGCCACTGCGCATCCTGCCGACCCCCGAGGCGATCGGCGAGGACCTCGGCGAGCGGCTGCTCGCGCGCATCGAGCAGGCGCGCCTGGCGGGCCGCCGCTTCGTGCTCGGCTGCCCGACGGGGCGCACGCCGCGGCCGATCTTCTCGGCCATGGCGCGCCGGCGCGCGGAGACGGGGCAGGACGTCGGCCACCTCGTGCTGGCACTGATGGACGAGTACCTCGTACCGCGGGGTGACGCGCTCGCGCACGCCTCGGCCGAGTCGCCGTGGTCGTGCCATCACTTCGCGCGGCACGAGATCGCCGGGCCGTTAGGCGTGTCCGACGACGCGGTGTGGTTCCCGGATCCGCGCGATCCCGCGGCCTACGACGCACGCCTCGCCGACGCGGGAGGGATCGACTTCTTCCTGCTCGCGTCGGGCGCGAGCGACGGGCACGTCGCGTTCAACCCGCCCGGCAGCCCGCGCGACAGCCGTACGCGCGTCATCCCGCTCTCGGAGGAGACGCGCCGCGACAACCTGCAGACCTTTCCCGCGTTCGGCACGCTCGACGCTGTGCCGCACCACGGCGTGAGCGTCGGCGTGGACACGATCGTCTCGTCGCGCGCGGCGTCGATGGTCGTGTGGGGTGCCGGCAAGCGCCTCACGCTGTCGCGTATGTTAGGCACCGACCGCTACGACCCGTCCTGGCCCGCCACGCTGATCCACGAGTGCGCCGAGCGCGAGATCGTCGCCGACGCGGCGGCCGCGGCGGGCCTCACCCGAGAGGAGTCCATCTGACATGTCATCCTCGTTCGCACGTCGCACGCTGCCGTTCGTCGCGCTCGTCGCCGCGGCCATCCTGGGCGGAGCGACGGACGCCGCCGCGCAGCACAGCGAGGCGCCGATCATCGGCCGCTGGGACTTCACGCTCGCCACGCCGAACGGCAGCGCGCCGTCGTGGCTCGAGGTGATGCCGTCCGGCAACGGCACGCTCGTCGGCCGCTTCGTGGCCATCGTCGGCAGCGCGCGGCCGGTGAGCCGCGTGGAGTTCGCGAACGGCACGGTGCGCTTCGCCATCCCGCCGCAGTGGGAGCGCGGCACCGGCGACCTGCGCGTCGAGGGCACGCTCGCCGGCGACAAGCTCACCGGCACGCTCACCATGCCCGACGGCCAGAGCATGAGCTACACCGCGGTGCGCGCGCCCGATCTCGTGCGACCCACGCCGAAGTGGGGCACACCGATCGCGCTGTTCAACGGCAAGGACATCACCGGCTGGTCGGCGCGCGGCGAGAACAAGTGGCACGTCGCCGACGGTGTGCTGACGAACGGCGGCGGCGGCGCGAACCTCGTCACGAACCGGAAGTTCGACGACTTCAAGCTGCACGTCGAGTTCCGCTACCCGAAGGGGAGCAACAGCGGCATCTACCTGCGCGGCCGCTACGAGGTGCAGATCGAGGACAGCGAGCGCCGCACGATCCCGCACGTCGACGAGGTGGGCGGCGTCTACGGCTTCCTCGCGCCGATCGAGGACGCGGCGCGCGCGCCCGAGGAGTGGCAGACGTACGACATCACGCTCGTCGGCCGCCGCGTCACCGTCGTCCTGAACGGCAAGACCGTCATCGCCGACCAGCTCATCCCCGGCCCCACCGGCGGTGCGCTGGACGCGAACGAGGGCGAGCCGGGGCCGATCTACCTGCAGGGCGATCACGGGCGGGTCGACTTCCGCAAGATCGTCCTGACGCCGGCCGTCCGTTAGGCGCGCCGAGCGGGGGTCCACGTACGTGTTTATGGAGGACTGAAGAAGGACTGAAGAAGGACTGAAGAAGGACCAACAGCTCTGTTGGTGTTTCCTTCTTCAGTCCTCCTTGAGTCCTTCTTCAGTCCCACACGAACCCGTACGTGGAGTCCGGGAGGCGCGCAGCCGAGACCGCTGCGGCTGCTCACAGGGACGCTGGCCGAGCGAGCCCGCGCGGGCCATACTCTCCGCGAGAAACCGCCGGCGCCGCGCCGGCGGGCCCCGGGTCCCTCCTTTCACCGGCAGCGTACGCCCATGACCAGATACGCCAACATCCTCGAGACCATCGGCCACACGCCGGTGGTGAAGGTGAGCAAGCTCGCGCCGCCAGGGGTCGACCTCTACGTCAAGATCGAGGCGTTCAACCCGCTCGGCTCGGTGAAGGACCGTCTCGCGCTCGGCGTCATCGAGGCCGCGGAGCGCGACGGCACGTTGAAGCCGGGCCAGACCGTCATCGAGGCGACGAGCGGCAACACCGGCATCGGCCTCGCCATGGTGTGCGCGCAGAAGGGCTACCCGCTCGTCGTCACGATGGCGGAGTCGTTCAGCGTCGAGCGCCGGAAGCTCATGCGCTTCCTCGGCGCGAAGGTCGTGCTGACGCCGGCGCCCGCGGGGGGCATCGGCATGGTGAAGAAGGCGATCGAGCTCGCCCAGGCGCACGGCTGGTTCCTCACGCGGCAGTTCGAGAACGAGGCGAACGCCGACTTCCACTCGCGCACCACCGCGCGCGAGATCGTCGACGACTTCGCCGGCCAGCGGCTCGACTACTGGGTGACGGGCTTCGGCACCGGCGGCACGCTGAAGGGCGTCGCGCGCGTGCTCGAGAAGGAGCGTCCCGAGACGAAGGTCGTGCTGGCCGAGCCGGCCGACGCGCCGATGGTCGGCAGCGGCTCCGCGCAGGAGCGGAACCCCGACGGCTCCGGCGCATCGCGCCATCCCGCGTGGAAGCCGCACCCGATCCAGGGGTGGAGCCCCGACTTCATCCCGAAGCTCACCGGTGACGCCCTTGGCGCCGGGCACGTCGACCAGGTGATCCCGGTGCCCGCGCCGGAGGCGATGCAGTGGAGCCGGCGGCTCGCGCGCGAGGAGGGGATCTTCGTCGGCATCTCGGCGGGCGGCACGTTCGCCGCGGCGATGAAGGTCGCGCAGGAGGCGCCGCAGGGATCGACGATCCTCTGCATGCTCCCCGACACGGGCGAGCGGTACCTCACGACGCCGCTGTTCGGCGACATCGGCATCGACATGACCGACGACGAGCGCGCGGTGCTGGCGTCGACGCCGATGTACGCCGACTTCGTGCCGACCATGCCCGCCCCGCCGGCGCCCGTCGCCGCGCCGCCCGGCGCCGGCGTGGCACCGCCCGCGCCGGCCACCGCGCCGCGCTAGGCGCGCGTTAGGCAGCGCCCGCATCCGGCCGGCGGTCCCCGTCACGGGGGTCGCCGGCCGTTCGCGTGGAGATCGGCTTTGCGGGGGGCGTGCCCCGGCCGCATGTTGTCGGGCGCCTCTCCGGGAGGCCCCCGTCGCCCCGACCTCCAGAGCCCCCCGCTCGTCATGGTGCTGCCGCACACTCCGCCGTCCGCCCCCACGTACGACCCGCCGTCCGACGGCCGCGGCGCCGAACAGAAGCTGCGCGAGCGCGAGCAGCAGATGGACCTGCTGGAGCAGATCGCGGGGCTCGGGAGCTGGGAGATCGACCTCGCGACCGACGGCATCCGGTGGTCGCGCGAGCTGCGGCGCATCCACGGCGTCGACGAGACGACCGCGCCGCGCACGCACTCGGAATTCATGGCGATGGTGCACCCCGACGACCGGGCGACCATCGACGCGGCGATGTCGGAGCTGGCCGCGGGCGAGCCGGTTACCGTGGACTTCCGCATCGTGCGCCCGGACGGCGAGGTGCGGCTGCTGCAGGCGCGCGGCAAGCTCGTACCCGGCCCCGACGGCGCGCTCACCCGCGTCATCGGCACGTCGCTCGACGTCACCGAGCGGCGCGGCACCGAGCTCGCGCTGCGCGCGTCCGAGGAGAGCTACCGCGCGATCTTCCAGGGCGCGTCGGACGCGATGTTCCTGCACGACATGACCACCGGCGCGGTGCTCGAGGTGAACGAGGCCGCGTGCGAGCTGATGGGCTACTCCGCGGACGAGTTGAAGACGATCGGCCTCGAGGGCCTGACCGACGCCGACGCGGGCTACACGACCGAGCGCGCGTGGGGCTACGCGACCCGCGCGCTCGCCGGCGAGCCGCAGCGCTTCGAGTGGCTGTCGCGGCACAAGGACGGCAGCCCGGTGTGGTCGGAGATGACGCTGCGCCGCGTCACCATC
This sequence comes from Gemmatirosa kalamazoonensis, assembly GCF_000522985.1. NCBI lineage: Bacteria > Pseudomonadati > Gemmatimonadota > Gemmatimonadia > Gemmatimonadales > Gemmatimonadaceae > Gemmatirosa > Gemmatirosa kalamazoonensis. Next base: position 479,325 of record NZ_CP007130.1, on the reverse strand, counting down.
CGCGGCGTCGACCGCATCCTCGCCATGGCGCGCGGCATCAACGACCGCAAGGCCGCCGAGGCCGCGCTGCGCCGCGCGTACGAGGAGCTGGAGCGCCGCGTCGCCGAGCGCACCGCGGAGCTGGCGGCGAGCAATGCCGCGCTGGCCGAGGAGATCGCCGAACGCAAGGAAGCCGAGCGTGCGCTGAGCGAGCGCGAGGAGCACTTCCGTCGCATCATCGAGAACACGAGCGACTGGGTGATGATCTGCGACCCGACGGGCGCGCTCACCTACGTCGGCCCGTCGGCGGAGCGGATGCTCGGCTACAAGCCGGAGGAGGTGCTCGGCTTCCGCCCGCCCGACATGACACATCCCGACGACGCGCAGAAGCTCGTCGACGCGCTGCGATGGGTGGCCGAGCATCCCGGCCAGGTGATCACGGTGCCGGCACGCGTGCGCCACAAGGACGGGAGCTGGCGCGTGTTCGAGTACATGGGACGCACGCTCGCGCCCGACTCGTTCGCGGAGGGCGCCATCGCGTTCGCCCGCGACATCACCGAGCGCACGCAGGCCGAGGAGGCGCTCGCGCGCGCGAAGGAGGAAGCCGAGCGCGCGAACCGCGCGAAGAGCGAGTTCCTGTCGCGCATGAGCCACGAGCTGCGCACGCCGATGAACTCCATCCTCGGCTTCGGCCAGCTGCTCGCGCGCAACGAGCTGCCCCCGACGCAGGCGAAGTCGGTACAGCACATCCTGAAGGCGGGGCGCCACCTGCTGAGCCTCATCAACGAGGTGCTCGAGATCTCGCGCATCGAGGCCGGACGCGAGCGGTTCTCGCTGGAGCCGGTCGCGTTAGGCCCGGTGCTCGGCGAGGTGCTCGGGCTCGTGCGGCCGCTGGCGCAGCAGTGCGGCGTGGAGCTGCGCGAGGGACGCTGGCCCGACGGCGCGTGGGCGCAGGCCGATCGCCAGCGGCTCGCGCAGGTGCTGCTCAACCTCCTGTCGAACGCGATCAAGTACAACCGACGCGGCGGCCACGTGCGCATCGTCGCGGCGCGCGATGACGGGCGGTGGGCGGTGCGCGTGGAGGACGGCGGCAGCGGCATTCCCACCGACCGTGTCGACCAGCTCTTCACGCCGTTCGCGCGGCTCGGCGCCGAGCAGACGGAGATCGAGGGGACCGGGCTCGGGCTCGCGCTGTCGAAGCGGCTGTGCGAGGCGATGGGCGGCGGGCTCGCGCTCGAGTCCACGGGGCCGGAGGGCAGCGTGTTCCGCGTCGACCTCGCCGTCGCCGCCGATCCGATGCGCACGTTCGACGAGACCGGCGGGCACGCGGTCGTGCAGGCGCCGCATCGCGAGGCGACGCTGCTCTACGTCGAGGACAACCTCGCGAACCTGAGCCTCGTCGAGACGATCCTGCTGTCGCGTCCCGGCTGGCGCACGATCCCCGCGCTGCAGGGACAGCTCGGCGTCGCGCTCGCGCGCGAGTACGTGCCCGACGTCGTGCTGCTCGACCTGCATCTGCCCGACATCCCCGGCGACGAGGTGCTGCGCCGGCTGCGCGCCGATCCGCGCACGGCGTCGATCCCGGTGATCGTGGTGAGCGCCGACGCGACGCCGGCGTCGCTGGAGCGGCTGCGCGCGTCGGGCGCCGACGCCTATCTCACGAAGCCGCTCGACGTCGACGAGTTCCTCCGCGCCGTCGAGCGGTTCCTGCCCGCGGTGCGGCCGTGACGCGCGCGTGGCGGTGGGGCGCCGCCGCGCTGTTAGGCACGGCGGCGTTCGCGCGCAGCGACGATCCGTTCGCGCCGTTCGTGGAGCCCGGCTTCCCGTTCATCGTCTCCACGGTCGACGCGGGGAAGCTCGGCCCCGCGTTCCCGACGCGGAACCTCGGCGTGCGCTGCGTGATCGTGATGCTGGGCAACGACGCGTACGCGTGCTTCGACACCGACCTGCTGCGCGTCGCGGCGGCGTGGCACGGCGGCTTCGTGTCGATGACGACGATGGCGCAGGTGTCGTATCAGCAGCCGGGGAACAAGAACAACGCGATCCCGCGCGTGTTGGGCACGCCGATCGTCGCGACGGGCGTGTACCCGGGCTGGAACCCCGGCGCCGACTTCGCCGATCCGCGGCCCCCCGGCCCGAACCCCGACGCCGTCGGCCGTGGGCCGATCGCGCCCGAGCGCGGACGATGGAACGGCGTCTACGTCGCGGGACGCGAGGCCGTGCTCTCGTACACCGTCGCCGGCACCGAGGTGCGCGAGCAGCTCGGCAGCGCGGCGGTGGGCGGACAGGTCGCGCTCACGCGCACCGTGCGCACCGGCGCCGCGCGGCAGCCGCTCACGCTCGTCGTCGCCGACGTGGTGGGCGGCACGGACGCCGCGGTGCTCGGCGACACGGCGCTCGTGTTCCAGGGCCCGGCGCGCGACACGGTCACCGCGGTGAGCGTCACCGGCGCGCCTGACGGCGCGGCGCTCGCCGTCGAGCACGGGCGCCACGTCGTGCTGCGCATCCCCGCCGGCGCGGGGGGCACGTTCCGTGTCACGGCGTGGCGAGGCGCCGCGGCGGCGCGCGGCGCGCTCGCGTCGCTGCTCGCCGCGCCGGTGCGGATGGCCGAGCACGAGCGCGGCGGACCGGCGCACTGGCCGGCCGTCGCGACCACCCACGGCGTCGCCGCGCCCGACAGCGCGGATTACGTCCTCGACCGGCTCACGCTCCCGCTGCCGAACGCGTGGCGGCGCAACGTGCGCGTCGCGGACCTCGACTTCTTCGCCGACGGTCGCGCCGCGGTCGTCACGTTCGAGGGCGACGTGTGGATCGTGTCGGGGATCGACCGCGGGCTCGCGCGGCTGTCGTGGCGCCGCTTCGCGTCTGGGCTGTACGAGCCGCTCAGCATCGCCGTCGTGCGGGACACGATCTACGTGCACGATCGGCAGGGGCTCGTACGGCTGCGCGACCTGAACGGCGACGGCGAGGCCGATTTCTACGAGAACTTCACCAACCTCACCGCGCAGTCGGGCGAGTCGCGCGAGTTCCCGTTAGGCATGGGCGCGAAGCCGGGCGGCGGCTTCTACCTCGCGATCGGCGGCGCGCTCGACCTCGGCCCGAAGACGTCGGCGGCGATCATGCCCGGCTTCCGCGCCGGCTCGGGGCAGGCGGGCACGGTGCAGGAGGTCTCGGCCGACGGCCGCAGCATCCGCGCGTTCGCCACGGGGCTGCGCGAGCCGATCATCGGCGTCGATCCGCGCACCGGCGCGATCGCGGCGTCGGACCAGCAGGGCAACTTCGTGCCGTCGACGCCGGTGTTCCTGCTGCGCGACGGCGGCTACTACGGCGTGCCCGCGACCGCGCACCGCGCCGACCCGCCGCCGCCGGAGACGCCGGTGCTGTGGATCCCGCACGAGGTCGACCAGTCGGGCGCCGGCGAGGTGTTCGTGCGCGGCGACCGGATGGGATTCGGCGGCGACGCGCTCGTCCATCTCTCGTACGGCCGCCCGGGCCCGTTCCGCGTCTACGTCGACACGACGCGCTCCGTGGTGCAGGGCGCGCTCGTCGCGCTCCCCGGCGACTACCGCGCGCCGACGCTGAAAGGCCGCACGGGCCCCGACGGACAGCTCTACCTCGCCGGCTTCAGCGTGTGGGGCTCGAAGGCGACGGAGGTGTCGAGCCTCGTGCGGCTCCGCTACACCGGGCGGCCGAGCCGGCTGCCGACGGCGGTCCGCGCCGGCGCGCAGGGGATCGTCGTGCGCTTCGCGACGCCGCTCGACGCCTCGGTGGCCGGCGACGCGGCGCGCTACACGCTGAGGCGGTGGAACTACGTGCGCAGCTCCGACTACGGCTCGGGGCACTACAAGCTCGATGGCACCGCGGGCGAGGAGACGCTCCCCGTCGCCGCGCGCGTGTCGGGCGACGGGCGCGCGCTGCTGCTCGTCGTGCCGCGCATGCGCCCGGCGATGCAGATGCAGCTCGGCTACGACCTCCGTGCGCGCGACGGCACGCGGCTCCGCGACACGCTGTGGCTCACGGTGAACGCGACGGACACGCTCGACCTGAACGGCGCGGGGTTCCGCGGCGTCGACTGGCGCGCGCTCGCGCGGCGCGCGGACGCGGCGCCGACGGTGGGGGCGGTGCCTAACGGATCGGCCACGGCGGCGCTCGGGGCCCGGCTCTACCGCGAGAAAGGGTGCGTCGGTTGCCACTCGGTGGACGGCACGACCGCGGGCAAGACGGGGCCGACGTTCAAGGGGCTGTACGGCGCCACGGTGCCGCTCGCGAGCGGCACGAGCGCGCGCGCGCGGACGACGCGTACCTCCGCCGGTCGATCCTGGACCCGACGGCGGACATCGTGCGCGGCTTCGAGCCGGGGATGCCGTCGTTCCGGGGGGTGCTGAGCGACGTGGAGGTGGCGTCGCTCGTGCGCTACATACGATCGTTAGGCACGGCGTCCCGTTGAGGAGGCCTCGTGAGCGACGCCGGGGACACCAGAGCGACACCGGAGCGCGGACGCGCGGTTGACTCGACTGGAGCCGACGGAGACGTCCTGACTCCGCGCCTGGCGCGAGCGCTGGGCGACGCCTACACCATCGAGCGCGAGCTCGGTGGAGGCGGGATGTCGCGCGTGTTCGTCGCGCGCGACGCGCGGCTCGGCCGGCGCGTGGTGGTCAAGGTGCTGCGGCCGGACCTCGCCGCCGGTCTCTCGGCCTGGCGCTTCGAGCGAGAGGTTCGGCTCGCGGCCGGTCTCCAGCACCCGCACGTGGTACCCGTGCACGTGGCGGGCGAGATCGACGGGCTGCCGTTCTACACGATGCCGTACGTCGAGGGCGAGAGCCTGCGGCAGCGGCTCACACGCGAAGGCGCCCTCCCGGTGGCCGGGGTCGTTCGCCTTATGCGCGAGCTGGCCGACGCGCTGGCCTACGCGCACGACGCCGGGGTGGTGCACCGCGATCTGAAGCCGGAGAACGTCCTGCTCTCCGGCGGGCACGCGGTGGTCGCGGACTTCGGCATCGCCAAGGCCCTCGCCGCCGCGACGCACGCGGGTGGCGTGGCGGACGCCGCGGCTCTCACCACTGCCACCGCGGCCGGCGTCGCGGTGGGCACGCCAGCGTACATGGCGCCCGAGCAGGCCCTCGGCGACCCTGCAGCCGATCACCGCGTCGACCTCTACGCGTTAGGCGTGCTGGCGTACGAAGCACTGGCGGGCGCACACCCGTTCGCCGCGAAGACCCCGCAGCAGCTTGTCGCGGCGCACATTACCGAAGCCCCCGGGCCGCTTGCCGATCGGCGGCCGGAGGTGCCGCCCGCGCTCGCGGCGCTGATCGCGCGGCTGCTCGCGAAGCACGCCGACGCTCGGCCGCAGAGCGCGAACGCGGTCGTCCGCGAGCTCGACGAGCTGCTCCCGGCGGTGGCGCCGCGTCGCGCCGCTGCATTGTCGGGGCGTGCTCCGTCCGCGCGGCGTCGGCGGGTGATGATCGCGTGCGGGCTCGTCCTACTCGTTGCCGCAGGCGCCGGAGTGGCCGTCAGGAGTCGGCTGCGAACAAACGGGCCGCGGGCGAGCCATCCGTTAGGCACCCGCGTCGCCGTGCTGCCGTTCGACAACCTGGGGCCCGACGCGGACGACTACTTCGCGCAGGGGCTCGCGGACGCGATCCGCGGACAGCTCGCCACACTGCCATCGCTCGGGGTGATCGACGGGCACAGCACGGTGCAGTATCGCGGCACGACGAAGCCGCTGCGCAACATCGGGCGGGAGCTCGGTGTCGCGTACGTGCTCCACGGCGTGGTGCAGTGGGAGCGCGGGGCGGACGGCGTGCGGCGCGTGCAGGTGCGGCCGGCGCTGGTTCACGTCGACGACGGGATCACGCGCTGGACGGCGCCGTACACCGCCGAGCCGACCGACGTGTTCCAGGTGCAGGCCGACATCGCGGACCACGTGGCGCGCGCGCTCGACGTCGCGCTCGACGAGCGCCAGCGTCTCGAGGTCGCAACCGTCCCGACCCGGAACGCGGCGGCGTACGACCAGTATCTGCGCGGCCTCGTGATCGAGCAGAGCACGGCCTACTTGAGCGCGGCGCGGTTCGAGGAGGTCATAGAGGCGTACGCGCGGTCGGTGGCGCTCGACCCGGGGTTCGGACTCGCCTGGGCGAAGCTCGCGGCCGCGCGGGCGGCGCTACTGGAAAGTCCGAGCTTCGCGATGGGCGCCAACGTGGCGCTGGCCCGGCAAGCGCTCGACAGCGCGCAGCGGCTCGCCCCGAATGCGGCCGAGACGCACATGGCCGTGGCTGCGTTCGCGATCGCGATGGACGGCGATCCCGTGCGCGCGGTCGAGGCGATGCGCGCCGCGTATCGGGCACGGCCTAACGACGTGGTCGTGCTCGTCACGCTGGGCGCCCATCTGTTCTGGCAGCGCCCGACGCTGAACGAGGGGCTCGCGATGATGGCGCGCGCAGCGGAGCTCGACCCGCGAAGGCCTTCGGGCCAGGCGTCGCGCTTCTTCCGGGCCGCGGGGCGTTACCCGGAAGCACTCCGCTACGCGGACCATTCGATCGCGCTGGCGCCCGACGACTTCACGGGCTACAGCGACAAGGCGGTCGCCCTCATCGACGCCGGCGCCGGCGTCGTCGCCGCGCGCGCGGTGCTCGACAGCGCGGTCCGGCGACTCGGCGCGGTCGCGGTGACGCGCGCGCTGGTCACCGACTGGTGGGCCGACGCCACGGCGGTCCTCGGCGAGCCGTACGAGGGCCGCCTCGAGGCGCTCACGCTCGCCGACTTCCCGGTGCCGACGTCGGACGACAGCAGCGGGTACTACTACGTCAAGGCGCAGTTCTGGCACCGCAAGGGAGCGCGCGCACGCGCGGTGGCGTACTGCGACTCGAATCGCGCCATCATCGGACGGGGCCGCCCCGTGCCGGATACGGCGCCCGTCGTGACGGGCACGGCCGACCTGAACGTCGTCAGGGCACTCGCCTCGACAGCGGCGTGCCAGGGACATCGCGACGAAGCGCTGCGCTACGTCGCGGCCTTGCGCGAGGTGCAGCGCCGACCGCGTCACCTGTTCGACGAGATGGTCGTCGCGATGAGCCTGGCCGAGGCCTACCTGTTCCTCGGCGACCGCGACGCCGCCGTGTCGCAGCTCGAGCGCGCCGTCGGTCCCCCGTCAAACCTCTCGGTGAATCGCCTCCGTGTGGACGGATTCTACGCCTCGCTCCGTGGGCACCCGCGGTTCGAGGCGCTCGTGAGCCGCGGCGCGCGATGAGTGCAAGGCACGAGGCGAGAGCACACCGCATGGGGATCCAAGTGCGATCTTCGGGATCTTCGGATAGGGAAACGCACCTCGGTGCGAGGGCCTCCCCCCTATCCCGAGATCCTGCCGATCGCTCTCGGATCCCCAGTGAGTTCTCACCTCGCCCGCCCATCCTCACGTCCAACCCATGCCCAGGCTCGCACCCCGTTCGCCCACTACGATCGCCGTCCTGTTAGGCACGATCGCCCTGCACACGGCATCGGCGCAGCAGGAGCCGCCCGTGCGCCCGAACGGCGGCCGCCCCATCGCGCCGATCACCGACACGACGACGAAGGAGCCCGCCATCGTCCCCGTGTCGCCGCGCGAGGAGCAGCAGCGGTTCGTGCTGCAGCCTGGCTGGCGCATCGATCCCGTGCTCACGGAGCCCGACATCGCCGAGCCGGCGGCGATCGCGTTCGACGGCAACGGGCGGATGTTCGTGCTCGAGCTGCGCACCTACATGCAGGACGCCGACGCGACCGGCGAGCTCGCGCCCGGCGGCCGCATCTCGGTGCACGAGGACGCCGACAACGACGGCGTGTACGAGAAGCACACGGTGTTCGTCGACGGGCTCGTGTTCCCGCGCTTCGTGCTGCCGTGGGGGAAGAACGCCGTCCTCACGATGGAGTCGAACGCCGACGAGGTGTGGAAGTACACGGACACCGACGGCGACGGCAAGGCGGACCGGAAGGAGCTGTTCACCACGCGCTACGGCCGCTCCGGGAACGTCGAGCACCAGCAGGCGTTCCTCACCTGGGCGATGGACAACTGGCTGTACAGCACGTACAACGCGTTCCGCATCCGCCCCACGCCTAACGGCATGCTGCGCGAGCCGACGGGGCCGAACGGCGCGCAGTGGGGCGTGACGCAGGACGACGACGGCAAGGTGTGGTTCCAGGGCGGGGCGAGCGGCGTGCCGTCGTACTTCCAGTTCCCGATCGTCTACGGCGCGTTCAAGGTGCCCGACGAGCTGGCCCCGGGCTTCAAGGAGCCGTTCGGGCTCGCCGGCGTCGGCGACTTCCAGCCCGGCCCCACCGCGTCGCGCGCCGACGGCACGTTGAAGGAGGTCACCGGCTCGGCCGGGAACGACGTCGTGCGCGGGCACCGCATGCCTAACGATCTGCTCGGCGACTACCTGTACGGCGAGCCGGTCGCGCGCATCGTGCGGCGCATCCACCCGGTGGTGACCGAGGGGCTCACGCAGCTCCACAACGTGTATCAGCCGGAGCGCGCGGAGTTCGTGCGGTCGATCGACCCGCTGTTCCGTCCCACCGACATGGCCACGGCACCCGACGGCACGGTGTACGTCGTCGACATGTACCGCGGCATCATCCAGGAGTCGCAGTGGACGCCCCGCGGGAGCCACATCCGCGCGAAGATCGAGCAGTACGGCCTGGAGCGCGCGATCGGCCGCGGGCGCATCTGGCGGCTGTCGTTCGAAGCGCTTCCGCGCGACACCACGCGCCCGCGCATGCTCGACGAGACGCCGGCGCAGCTCGTGACGCACCTGCGCCACCCGAACGGCTGGTGGCGCGACATGGCGCAGCAGCTGCTCGTGCTGAAGGGCGACCGCTCCGTCGCGCCGGCGCTGCGCGACATCGTGCGACGCGACACGATGCTCGTCGCGCGCTTCCACGCGCTGTGGACGCTCGAGGGCCTCGGCGCGCTCGACGCGCCGCTCGTGCGCGCCGCGCTCGCGGACCCGAGCCCCCGCATGCGCGTGCAGGCGATCCGCGCGAGCGAGACGCTGTACAAGGCCGGCGACACGACGTTCGCCGCGCGGTGGCGCGCGCTCGCCCGCGACCCGAGCGTCGACGTCGCGCTGCAGGCGATGATGACGCTCGCCACGCTGAAGGTGCGCGGCGCGGCCGACGTCGCGCGCGCGACGATGGCCGCGAACCCCGCGCGCGGCGTGCAGGTCGTCGGCGCGCAGCTTCTTGCCCCGCCGCCGGCGCGCGTCACGAACGGCAACGGCGCCGCGCTCACCGTGGCCGAGGCGGCGCTCGTCGCGCGCGGCGACACGGTGTTCACCGAGCTGTGCTCGCAGTGCCACGGCGAGGGCGGGCGCGGCGTGCGCACGGCCGACGGCCGCCTCGTCGCGCCGATGCTCGCCGGCAGCCCGCGCGTGCAGGGCCACCGCGACTACGTCGTGAAGACGCTGCTGCGGGGCCTGACCGGGCCGATCGACGGGCGCACCTACCAGGGCGCGCTCATGGCGCCGATGGGCGACCACGACGACGCGTGGATCGCCGCCGTCGCGTCGTACGTGCGCCTCGCGTTGGGCAACCGCGCCACGCCGGTGACGACGCGCGACGTGGCCCGCGTCCGCGCCGCGACCGCCGCGCGGCGCACGCCGTGGACGTACGCCGAGCTGGCCGCGAGCATGCCGGTGGAGCTGCGCCCGCAGCCCACGTGGAAGGCGACGGCGAGCCACAACGCGGAGCGCGCGCGCGGCGCGTTCGACTACGCGGGGTGGACGAGCGGCGCCGCGCAGGCCGCCGGGATGTGGCTCCAGGTGGAGCTGCCGGCGCCAGCGCTGCTCACCGAGCTGCAGTTCGAGTCGCCCACGGCGCGCGTCGCGGTGCCTAACGCCGGCCGCGACGCGCCGACGCCGCTCACGTACCCGCGCGCCTACCGCGTGGAGCTGTCGAGCGACGGCGCGACGTGGAGCACGGCGGTCGCCGGCGAGGGGACGGGCGCGATCACGAGCGTCTCGTTCGCGCCGACGCGGGCGCGCTTCGTTCGCATCACGCTCACCGGCGACGGCGCCGACGCGCCGGAGACGCCGGCGGGGACGGTGTGGGGGATCCAGCAGCTGCGGCTGTGGGGTCCGGCGCGGCGCTGACCGGTCGTCGACCGCAGCGGACGCAGAGGGCCGCAGCGCACACCGATGGGGCGAGGTGGCAGGCGAGTACTCTGGGGATCCACGTGCGATCAACAAGATCTCGAGATCCTCTTCATCGCCGCTGGATCCCCATGGTTCTCGCCGAGCACCTCGAACCGGCCGAACAGAACGTCGAGTCCTCGTGGTTCAATTCGAAGAGAGCCGTCCTCTGCGGCCCTCTGCGTCCTCTGCGGTTCGACCGTCTCGTGTCACGGGTCTTACTGCCTGCCAGCGCGCCCCCTAGATCTCGTGGCCCCGGCACGACTCTCTTCCTCTTCAACGAGGGAAGCTGCCATGGACGCGAACGAGCGCACTGGAACGTTTCCGTACCTGCCATCCATCGCCGAGGTTCGCGCGCGGTTCGACGAGGAGATCACCGCGCTCGGCGGGACGGTCCGCGACGTGTACGAGGACGGTCGCAATCTGTTCGCGCGGGCCGTGCTCCGTCGGGCCGCCGACGTGCGACCGGGCGACACCGTGAACGGCGGCGTGGCGCTCCGGACGCTCGGTCCCGAGCTGCTCGTGCACCCATACATCTTCCGCCAGGTGTGCGTGAACGGCGCCATCCGCGCGCATGCGCTGCAGACGCGGCGTGTGGCGCTCGTACCGACGACCGTGCCGGCGGTGCCCGGCTTCGACGTGACGCTCGCGCTCGACGCGCTCGGCGATGCGGTGCGTGCGTCCGCGGCGCCCGAGGCGTTCAAGCAGGGGCTGCGCGAGATGCGCACCGCGACGGAGATCGCCGCCGACGACGTGGTGAACGTGCTGTCCTTGCTCTCGCGTCACGGCGCATCCCGGGAGCTCGTCCTGCAGATCCTCGCGCGCTTCACCCATCGCGACGAGGACGACCGGTCGGCGTTCGGGCTGATGAACGCCGTCACGTCCGTCGCCCGCGACACGAGCGATCCCGAGACGCGGTGGCGGCTGGAGGAGATCGGCGCCCGCATCCCCGCGCTCGTCGCCCGTCGTGCGCCCGCGGAGCCGCGGATGGTGCATCGGGACGAGCTGCTCACCCTCACCTGACGTCAGACCCATGCGACGCCTCGCCCTCGCCGCGCTCCTCGGCGCGCTCGCTGCCACGTCCCTCGGCGCGCAGGTGCCTAACGCCGGCGGCGATTCCGCCGGCCGCCCGCTGCGCGAGCTGCCGCTGCGTCCCACGCAGCCGCTCCGCTTCACGACCGACGAGGGCACGTGGCTCTCGCTCGACCTCTCGCCGGACGGCACGACGATCGCGTTCGACCTGCTCGGCGACCTGTACACGCTGCCGATCGCGGGCGGCAAGGCGACGCGCATCACGAGCGGCCAGGCGTTCGACGGCCAGCCGCACTGGGCGCCCGACGGCAAGACGATCGCGTTCGTGAGCGACCGCAACGGCTCGGACAACCTGTGGCTCGTCGAGCCGGACGGGTCGCACGCGCGCCAGCTCACGCGCGAGGAGAACCGCACGTTCATCTCGCCGACGTGGACGCCCGACGGCAAGTACGTCGTCGTGTCGCGCAACGGCGCGGGCGCCGGGTACAACCTGTTCCTCTATCACCGCGACGGCGGCACCGGGGTGCAGCTCACCGGCGCGCCGACCGCGGGGGCCGGCGCGCCCAACGCGGGCGGGCCTAACGCGCAGCCGTTCCCGAGCAACTACGTGGGCGCGGCGTTCGGGCCGGATCCGCGCTACGTCTACTCGGCCGTGCGCACCGCGGCGGGCGGCGGCTACAACCAGACGTCGCTCGACTGGCAGATCGCCGTCTACGACCGCCGCACCGGCAAGACGTTCGTGCGCACGCAGGCGCCGGGGTCGGGGATGCGCCCCGTGCTGAGCCCCGACGGCAAGTGGCTCGTCTACGCAACGCGCAACGACTCGCTCACGGCGCTCCGGCTCCGCGACCTCGCGACCGGCGACGAGCGGTGGCTCGCTCCCGACGTGCAGCGCGACGACCAGGAGTCGCGCTACAGCCGCGACCTCATGCCGCCGTTCGCGTTCACGCCGGACAGCAAGGCGATCGTCGTCGCGCACCACGGGCACATCTGGCGCATCGGCGTGCCCGACGGCGCGCAGACGATGATCCCGTTCACCGCCGACGTCGATCAGACGATCGCCGGCGCGATCAAGCTCGAGTTCCCGTACGACGACTCGTCGCTCGTCGTTCGGCAGATCCGGAACGCGACGCGCTCGCCCGACGGCAAGCGGCTCGCGTTCACCGCGCTCGACAAGCTCTGGGTGCTCGACCTCGCATCGTGTCCGACGTCGACCACCGGCGACGCGCCGGCGGCGGCGTGCCGTCCGCGCCGTCTCACGACCGCGAGCGACGTCGGCGAGTTCTCCCCCGCATGGTCGCCCGATGGGCGGTATGTCGCGTACGTGACGTGGAACGAGCGCGAGGGGGGCCACGTCTACCGCGCGCGCCCCGACGTGCCTAACGGCGCCCCGGAGCGGCTCACGACGCAGCCCGGCTTCTACGACAAGCTGACCTACTCGCCCGACGGCCGCCGCCTGGTGCTCGCGCGGGGCCCGCGCGAGCAGCGCCGCGACCGCGACGAGCTGGGCGGGAACAGCGCCGAGGCGGCCGGCGTGGAGCTCGTGTGGCTGCCGGCGACCGGCGGGGCGGCGACGGTGATCACGCCGGTGACGCGCTTCGGCCAGCCGCACTTCGGTCCCGACACGGGCCGCGTCTACGTGTTCGAGCCGGCCGACGGCCTCGTGTCGATGCGCTACGACGGCACCGACCGCCAGCAGCACCTGCGCGTCGGCAGCCCCGGCGCGCAGCAGAACGCCGGCCCGCAGGTGCCGCCGCCGGACGAGATCCTCATCTCCCCCGACGGCGACCGCGCGCTGGTGCAGGCGGGCACGAACCTGTACCTGATCTACTCCGTGCCGATGGTCGGCGCCGTCGCACCGCAGATCTCCATCCAGAACCCGGCGCAGTCGCAGGTGCCGGTGCGGCGTCTCACGCGCGTCGGCGGCGACTTCGCGCGCTGGTCGCGCGACGGCAGGCAGGTCTTCTACTCGCTGGGCCGCTCGTTCTTCACGTACGACGTGGCGCGCGCCGACTCGCTCGTGCGCGACTCCACGGCGCGCGCCGACTCGCTGCGCGACGCGCGGCGCGCCGGCGCGGTGCCGAACGACACCGCCACGCGCGCGACGGGCACCCGCGCCACGCGCGCCGTCTACGAGCCGACGCGCCTCGACGTCACCATCCGCGTGCCGAAGGACCGCCCGTCGGGCACGGTCGTGCTGCGCGGCGCGCGCCTCATCACGATGAAGGGCGACGAGGTGATCCCGAGCGGCGACGTCGTCGTGCGCGACAACCGCATCGCCGCCGTCGGCGCCACGGGGAGCGTGACGGTGCCTAACGACGCGCGCGTCATCGACGTCTCGGGGAAGACGATCCTCCCTGGCTACGTCGACGTCCACGCGCACATCTGGCCGGCGTTCGGCGTGCATCGCACGCAGCCGTGGGAGTACCTCATCAACCTCGCGTACGGCGTCACGACCACGCGCGACCCGCAGACGTCGACCACCGACGTGCTGTCGTACGGCGATCTCGTGGAGACGGGGGATCTCGTCGGCCCGCGCATCCTCGCCACGGGTCCGGGCGTGTTCACGCGCGACAACATCCGCAGCCTCGACGACGCGCGCGACGTGCTGCGGCGCTACTCCGAGTTCTATCACACGAACACGATCAAGCAGTACATGGCCGGCGACCGGAAGGTGCGGCAGTGGATCGCCATGGCCGCGCGCGAGCAGGGGCTCATGCCCACGCTCGAGGGCGGGCTCGACTTCAAGAAGAACATCACCGAGGCGATGGACGGCTACTCGGGCATCGAGCACACGCTCCCCATCGCGCCGCAGTACAAGGACGCGGTGCAGCTGTTCGCGAAGAGCGGCGTGACGTGGACGCCGACGCTCATCGTGCAGTACGGCGGCCCGTGGGCGGAGAACTACTGGTACGAGAACACGAACGTCGTGGACGACCCGAAGGTGAACCACTTCATGCCGCGCCACGAGATCGAGAAGAAGGCGCTGCGCCGCCCGGGATGGTGGGCGCCGTCGGCGTACTCGTTCCCGCTGTTCGCCGCGCAGGCCGCGAAGGTCGTCGCCGCGGGCGGCCGTGTGGGGTTGGGCAGCCACGGCCAGTTCCAGGGCATCGGCGCCCACTGGGAGATCTGGAACATCGCGTCGGGCGGCATGCCGCGGCACGACGTGCTGCGCGTCGCGACGATCTTCGGCGCCGAGTCGATCGGGATGGGCCGGCAGCTCGGCTCCCTCGAGCCGGGCAAGCTCGCCGACCTGCAGGTGCTCGACCGCAACCCGCTCGACGACATCCGCAACACGAACTCGATTCGCTACGTGATGAAGAACGGCCGCCTGTACGATGGGAACACGCTCGCCGAGCTGTGGCCGCGACAGCGGCAGGTGGCGGGGCTCTGGTGGTGGAAGGATGCCGCGAACGGTGGGGGAGATCAGCAACGTTAGGCATCCTCGTATCGTTCCGACCCCTCGCGGCGGACGACTCCGCGAGTCGGACGCGGATCGCGCGGGTCGCGCGGATTCGGCGCACGCCGTCGCTCCGGTCGAATCCGCGTGATCCGCGGCATCCGCGTTCCAACCTCGAGGAGCGGTCGAGCGCGGGAGGCGCCGCCCGCCACGCCGAAGCCACACCGACGCATCGCATGCCTGACGACACGCCGATCACCCGCAAGGACTTCCTGAACGCGACGCTGCTCGGCGTCGGCGCCGCGCTGCTCGGTGCCCCGTCGCCGGCCGCCGCGTTGGGCAGGATCGCGGATCCGTGGACGGGCCCCGGCGGCGTCGGCGACTACGCGGCGTCGAACGGGAACACGAAGGCGGTCGTCGACGCCGCGCACGGCATCCGCGACGGCACGTACGGCGCCGCGGCGACCGACGTCGACGACCCGTACGATCTCGTCGTCGTGGGCGGCGGCATCTCGGGGCTCGCCGCGGCGCACTTCTTCGCGAAGGCGACCGGCGGCGCGAAGCGGTGCCTCGTGCTCGAGAATCACCCCATCTTCGGTGGCGAGGCGAAGCAGAACGAGGTCGACGTCGACGGCGTGCGCCTCGTCGGTCCGCAGGGGTCGAACGACTTCGGCGTGCCACGGGCCGGGAGCGGCTGGCTCGACGACCTGTGGACCGAGCTCGCGCTGCCGCGCGAGTTCCGCTTCGCCGAGTGGGGATCGCGGCGGCCGGCGCTGCGCGCGGCGCAGGACAACTACCAGCCGATGGAGGGCGTCGGCGAGTACGGCATCGACGTCGGCTACCAGTTCGCGCCGGGCGGGCCGTGGCTGCGCAACGTGTGGCAGAACGACCTCGCCGACGCGCCGCTCTCCGATGGCGTCAGGCGCGAGCTGCTGCGCTGGCGCTCCACGCCGCCCGACACGAAAGGGCTCTCCGCGGACGCGTTCGCGCGCCGGCTCGACACGATGTCGTACCGCGACTGGCTCGAGAAGGAGCTCGGCTACTCGAGCGCGGTGACGAAGACGATCGAGCCGGTCATCGGTCTGATCAGCGGCGCGAGCCCCGACGCGGTGAGCGCGCACGCCGCGCAGCAGATCGGCATGCCCGGCGTGAGCCGTCCGCGCGGCCGCACGGGCGGGCCCGGTCTCTCGTTCCCCGGCGGCAACACGACCTACGCGCGGCACCTCGTGAAGGCGCTCGTCCCCGACGCGATCACCGGCCCCGCGACGTTCGAGGGGATCTTCGGCGGCACCGTGCGCTGGGCGGCGCTCGACCGCCCGCGGCAGCACACGCGCATCCGCGTCGGCGCGACGGTGGTGCGCGTGGCGCACGACGGCGCCCCCGGCGCGAGCGAGCGCGTGCTCGTCACGTACGCGTTAGGCGGCCGCCTCCGACGCGTGCGCGCGCGCCGCGTGATCATGGCGACCGGCGGCTGGGTGAACCGCCGGGTGCTGACCGACGCGCCGGCCGAGCTGCGCGCCGCGTACGCCGACTTCGCGTACGCGCCGGCGCTCGTCGTCAACGTCGCGCTCAGGAACTGGCGCTTCCTGGAGCGGCTGGGCATCACGGCCGCGCGCTGGTTCGACGACCGCGGGCTCGGCTTCGTGGCGAACGTGCGCCGTCCGATGGTCGTCGGCGCGAGGACCGAGCCGTTCGATCCCGATCGCCCGGCGATGCTCACGTTCTACATGGGCCTCTACACGCCGGGCATGAGCGCCGCCGAGCAGGGCGTCGCGAACCGCGCGAAGCTCCTCGCCACGCCGTATCGCGAGTACGAGCGTACGCTGCGCGCGCAGCTCGCGCGGCAGTTCGGCGCATCCGGCTTCGACCCGCGGCGCGACGTCGCGGGGATCATCCTGAACCGGTGGGGCCACGCGCGGCTCGTGCAGCCGCCGGGGTGGTACTATGGACGCGACGGCGAGCCCGCACCGCGCGAGATCGTCGCGCGCGGCTACGGGCGGATCGCGATCGCGCACTCGGAGCTGAACGGACACCAGAGCGCGACGGGCGCGCTCGCACAGGGGCGGCGCGCCGCCCTCGAGACCGCGGGCGCCTGAGCGCGCACAGCCACGGAGGCCGCGATGGAGCGCAGCAACTCGATCGACCGACGCACGTTCGTGCACGGCGCTGCCGCCGGCGTCGCGGGGCTCGCCCTCGGCGGCCTGCCGTCTCCGTTAGGCGCCCATGCCGCCGCCGACCGCGACGCGGTGATCGCGAAGATCGCGTCGGGCCACGCCGCCGCCCTCACGATGCTCCGCGACTGGATCGCGTTCCCGTCCATCGCGGCGGAGAACCGCAACTACCCGCAGGGCGCCGAATACATGGCGCGGCTCGCGCGCGACGCCGGGTTCGCGAACGCGCGCCTCGTGCCGACGAGCGGGAAGCCCGGCGTGTTCGGCACGCTCGACGTCGGGGCGCGCACGTGGCTCGGCCTCTACTTCATGTACGACGTGAAGCAGTTCGACCCGGCGGAGTGGAGTTCCCCGCCGCTCGAGGGTCGGCTGGTGAAGAAGGAGGGCGTCGGCACGGTGATCGTCGGCCGTGGCGCGACGAACCAGAAGGGCCCCGAGGTCGCGTGCCTCGCCGCGCTGCATGCGTTCCGCGCGGCGAACGTGAAGCTGCCCGTGAACCTCGTGCTCGTGGCCGAGGGCGAGGAGGAGATCGGCAGCCCGAGCTTCCGGCAGATCGTGCTGACACCCGAGGTGCAGGCCGCGCTGCATCGGTGCGTCGGCGTCGTCATCCCGTTAGGCAACCAGGGCCTCGACGGCCGCGTGCAGGTGAACCTCGGCGCGAAGGGCGTGATCGAGCTGGAGCTCGTCGCGTCGGGCGAGAAGTGGGGGCGCGGCCCGGCGCGCGACGTTCACTCGAGCCTCGCCGCGCAGGTCGACAGCCCCGCGTGGCATCTCGTGCAGGCGCTGAACACGCTGGTGAAGCCCGACGGCCACACGCCGGCCGTGGAGGGGTTCTTCGACGACGTGCGCCCGATCGGCGACGCGCAGCGGCGCATCCTCGAGGACGCGATCCCGCGCATGAGCGAGGCCGAGACGAAGAAGGCGTTGGGCGTCACCCGCTGGATCGCCGACGAGGCGTGGCACGACTCGCTCGTGCGCCTCGTCTCGCAGCCGACGATCAACATCGAGGGGCTCGTCGGCGGCTACACGGGTCCCGGCGGCAAGACGATCCTGCCGCACCGCGCCGTCGCGAAGCTCGACATGCGGCTCGTGCCCGACATGACGGCGGCGAAGACGCTCGAGCGGGTGAAGGCGCACCTCGCGAAGCACGGCTTCGGCGATCTCGAGGTGAACATGACCGGCGGCTACGATCCGACCGAGACGCCGGCCGACTCGAAGCTCGTGCACGCGATGATGGCCACGTATCGCAAGAACGGCGTCGACCCGCTGCTCTGGCCGCGGCTCGCCGGTTCGTGGCCCGGCGCGACGTTCACCGCGCCCCCGCTGAATCTGCCCGCCGGACAGTTCGGGCTCGGCCACGGCGCGGGCGCGCACGCGCCGGACGAGTACTGGCTCGTCGAGTCGACGAACCCGAACGTCGTCGGCATGGACGGCGCGGCGAAGTCGTTCGTGGACTTCTTCTACGAGCTGGCGTAGGGCTGTCTCACGCGGAGACGCGGAGGACGCGGAGCACTGCCTTGGCTGTGTGAATGAACCGCGGAGGACGCAGAGGGCCGCCGAGCACACCGATGGGGCGAGGTGGCAGGCGAGTACTCTGGGGATCCAAGGGCGATCGAAAAGATCTCGAGATCCTCTTCATCGCCGCTGGATCCCCAGGGTACTCGCCCAGCGCCTCGAACCTGTGGCTCGATCAAAGAGGACAGTCCTCTGCGGTTCGATGGTGTTCTCCGCGTTCCCGGCGTCCCCGCGCGAGATAACGGAGCCCCGGGCTGGGTCGTCATGAATCCGTGAGACTCCACGCCCACCTGCTCGCTGCCGTCTGCCTCGCGCAGCCGCCGATCACGCACCGACATCCGCACGCCGAGCGGCTCGACGTGCGCGCGGAGTTCGCGGACGTCGCGATGGCCGACACGACGCTCGCGCGGGGCACCACGCGTGACACCGTCGTCACGGATCCCGCGCGACGCTACGACGCGTTCACGGTGTCGACCGGACAGCGCGTCCGGCTGTACGTCGCCGATCGCCGCATGCATCGCGTTCGCGAGGTCCGCGGCATCCCGTTCGACTGGCGGCCGCTCTCCGATCTCGCGTGGAAGGATGGCCGCACGCTGCTGTTCGACCGGTGGTCCTCGCCGCACGACGGCGTGCACTACGTCCTCGACGTCGCGCGCGGGCGGCTCGTCGCGGCGGCCGGCTTCCACGAAGATCCAGGCGAAGGACTGCAGCGCCGGCGGCGTGTTCCAGCTGGAGGCCGAGTCGAACGTCGGGGCGACGACGACGGACGAGCGCCGCTGGTCGTGCGGCGTCCCACATGCTAGAGTGGCTGGGCCGGCCCGCTGTTCAGGACGGCCCAGCGCGCGCATGGGGGCGGATGGGGTCTGGTGGCCTCCTCGGTCTTCAAAACCGATGCGACCCGGTTCCGCCGGGTTTGGTGGGTTCGATTCCCGCACGCTTCCGCCAGCGCCCGTACCGTTAGGCAACCATGACGTCCGTCGCGGCATCGCCGGTCCGGCTCACGCAGTACGCGCACGGTGCCGGCTGCGGCTGCAAGATCTCCCCCGCGGTGCTCACCCGCATGCTCGACGGCATCGGGCCGGGGTTCGCGGATCCGCGGCTGCTCGTCGGCCACGGCGCGCGCGACGACGCGGCGGTGTACGCGCTCGACGACGAGCGCGTCCTCATCAGCACGACCGACTTCTTCATGCCGATCGTCGACGACGCGTTCGACTTCGGCGCCGTCGCGGCGACGAACGCGATCAGCGACGTGTACGCGATGGGCGGCACGCCGATCCTCGCCATCGCGATACTCGGCTGGCCGGTGTCGCTGCTCGACGCGGCGATCGCGGGCGACGTGCTGCGCGGCGCGACCGAGGCGTGCGCGCGGGCCGGCATCGCGCTCGCTGGCGGCCACAGCATCGACGCGCCCGAGCCGATCTTCGGCCTCGCCGTCACGGGCACCGGGCGACGCGCCGACGTGCGCACGAACGCGCAGGCGCGCGCTGGCTGCGAGCTCTATCTCACGAAGCCGCTCGGCGTCGGCGTGCTGACGACGGCGATGAAGCGCGGGATCCTGCGCGACGACGACTGCGCCGAGGTCCGCAGGCTGATGCTGACGCTGAACGACGTCGGCCCCGCGCTCGCGCGCCTCGACGCGGTCGCGACCATGACCGACGTCACGGGCTTCGGCCTGCTCGGCCACCTGCTCGAGGTCTGCGACGCGAGCGGCCTCTCGGCCGAGGTGCGCGTCGACGACGTACCCCGCCTCGCGTCGGCGGCCGGGTACATCGCGTCAGGCGCGGTCCCCGGCGGCACGACGCGCAACGCCGCGAGCTACGGCCACCGCGTCGCACCGCTCCCCGACGCGTGGCGCGACCTGCTCTGCGACCCCCAGACGAGCGGCGGTCTCCTCGTCGCCGTCGATCCGGCGGGGCGCGACGAGTTCCTGCGCGTGACGCGCGAGCGCGGCCTCGATCTGCGGGCGTTCGGCGTGCTCACGCCGCGCGCGGAGCCGACCATCCGGCTCGTGTGAGCTCGGCCCCTGCCGAGCCGAAGATCGTGCGCTGCCGTTCCTCATCGCACGCGATGGTGCACGTCCCCCGCGCGCCGCATGATCCCCTCCCGGTTCAGGAACTCCAGATAGGGAATGCCGTGCTTGCGCGTGAGGCCTAACGCCTGGCCGAACTCCGCCGCGCGCACGGCGTCCAGCCCGTAGTGCGCCGGCGCGTTGCGCAGCGCGCGCGCGGCGTCGGCGTGCAGCACCAGGTCGCGGCTCACGCGCACCAGCCGCCCCGCCTCGCACAGCCGCGCCACCACGCGGTCCAGGGCGCCGCGCGGGGCGGGGAGCAGCTCACGGTACGCGTCCACCGTCGACGGCTTGAGCCACTCGCGCCGCAGCCGCGCGAGCAGCGCGTCGGCGAGCCGCTGGTCCTCCGGCGCGAGCTCCACGCGCCCCGGATGCACGACCGCCGCGGCGCCGTCGAGCCGCAGGCGTGACGCCGACTCGGCGTCGGCCGCGAGCAGCGCTCGCATCACCGCCTGCACGTGCGCCGGCGGCAGACGAAGCTCGCGCGCGACACGCTCGTAGGGCACCGCGTGCTCGTCGCGTGGCTCCGCGTCGAGCCACCGGCGGAGCCGCTCGCGCGCGGCGGTCGCTGCGCTCGTGCTCCACGCGAGCGGCCCGTCGGGTGTCAGCAGTCGCAGCGACGCGCTCCGCGCCACGTCGCGACGCAGCGTGTCCTCGGCCACCATCCACCGTCGCGCGAGCGCCGCGAGGTCCAGCACCGTCGCGCCGGCGGCGGCGTGGTAGACCGACAGGCACTCGTCGCCGCGCGCGCGTGCGACGTACGCCGCGCGCTCCGCCATCGTCACGCGCCGCGGCCGGTCGGGCGCGAGGTCGAGGATCTCGCCACCGCCCACCGTAGCGAGCGGGGTGCCGCCGCGCAGGATGAACCGCTGTCCGGGAAAGAAGCACGCCTCGCGCGAGAGCTCGAGCTGCGCCCACGACGCGCCGTCCGCCTCCTCCGTTCCCCACAGCCGGCACTCCACCTCCAGGCAGCCCGCGTGGAACAGCAGCGGTGCGCCGTGCTTCCACGCGCGGGGCGCGTCGGGTGTCCACCGCAGGCGCGCGTTCACCCGCCGCGCCCGATACGGGTGCGCGGGCGACACGAGAACGTCGCCGCGGCGCACGTCGTCGGCATGCAGCCCGGCGAGGTTCACGCCCACGCGGTGACCGGCGCCGATGCGCGCCACGCGCGCGTGATGGTTCGTGAGCGCGCGCACGCGCCACGTGCCCGGCGCCGACGTCACCACGACCTCGTCGCCCTCGGCCAGCGTGCCGCGCACGAGCGTGCCGGTGACCACCGTGCCCACGCCCTTCACGCTGAACGCGCGGTCGATCGCGAGGTACGGCGGCGCGTCGTCGTCGGCAGGTTGGTCACGCGTCGCGGCGAAAATCGCGCGCTTCAGCTCCGCGATCCCCGCGCCGCTCACCGAGTCCACCACGTGCGACGCGAGCACCGGCAGCGCGACGTCCGACACGAGCGACGCCACGTCGCGCTCCGTGCGTTCGATCTGCTCGGCCGTCGCCACGGCGGCCTTCGTGATCACCGGCATCAGCGCGCGCACGCCGAGCAGCTCCAGGATGTGCAGGTGCTCGCGCGACTGCGGCATCACGCTCTCGCGCGCGTCGACCACCCACAGCGCGAGCTCGAACCCCGTCGCGCCGGCGACCATGTTCTTCACCAGCTTCTCGTGCCCCGGCACGTCCACCACGCCGAGCCGGTGCCCGTCCGGGTGGTCGAGATGAGCGTAGCCCAGGTCGATCGTCATGCCGCGCGCGCGCTCCTCGGGGAGCCGCGACGGGTGCACGCCGGTGAGCGCCTGCACGAGCGTCGACTTGCCGTGGTCGATGTGTCCCGCGGTGCCGATGAGCCGCATGCCTAACGATCCAGCGTGTCGAGCGCCGCCTGGATCTCCGGAAGATCGGCCGGCAGCACGGTGCGCACGTCGAGGAAGCAGCGGTCCTGCCGCACGTAGCCCACGATCGGCACGTCGCGGCCGGCGAGCGCGCGCCGCACGCGCTCCGCGCCGAGCGTGGGATGCGCGAGCTCGAGTCCCCAGCTCGGGAAGTCGGCCTCCGGGTTCGAGCCGCCGCCGAGCGTGGCACGGAGGGGCACCGGCCGCGCCCATGACGGCAGCCGCAGCGTGGACGCGCGCGCGCGCACCTCGTCCACGTCCGCGTGGAACAGTCGCCACAGCGGCAGCCCGCGCTCGTCGCCCGCGAGGTGCGGCGCGAGGCAGCGATGCAGCAGCGCGATGCGCACCTTGTCGAGGCGCAGCGCGCGGAACAGCGGGTTGCGCCGCATCGCGTCCACGAGCGGCGCTCGGCCGACGACGATCCCCGCCTGCACGCCGCCGAGCAGCTTGTCGCCGCTGAAGCACACGACGTCCACGCCGCGCGCCACGCTCGCGGCGACGTGCGGCTCGTCGCCGAGCGGCGGCGCGCCGTTAGGCACCACGAGCCCCGAGCCGTTGTCCTCCAGCACCGGTACCCCGAGCGCGCGGCCGAGCGCCACCATCTCGTCGGTCGATACCGACTCCACGAAGCCGCGCTGCACGAAGTTCGACTGGTGCACCTTGAGCAGTACCGCCGCGCCACCGTCGGTCGCGGCGCGCTCGAAGTCGGCGGCGCGGGTGCGGTTCGTGGTGCCGACCTCGCGCAGTCGGCACCCGCTCGCCTCGATGATCTCCGGCACGCGGAACGAGCCGCCGATCTCCACGAGCTCCGACCGGCTCACGAGCGCCGCGCGTCCCGCGGCGAGCGTGTGCAGCGCGAGCAGCAGCGCGCTCGCGCAGTTGTTCACCACGATCGCCGACTCGGCCCCGGTGAGCAGGCGGAGTTGGGCCGCGAGTCCCTCGTCGCGATTGCCGCGGCCGAGCGTGGCCTCGTCCCACTCGAGGTCGGTGTAGCCGCCGAGCGTGTCCTCGAGCCCCGCGAGCAGCTCGCCGAGCGGCGCGCGGCCGAGGTTCGTGTGGAGCAGCACGCCGGTCGCGTTGATCACGCGCCGCGGGAACGGCCGCGCGAGCGCCCGCGCCTCGCGCGCACAGTCGGCGACGACGTCCGCGCGCACGTCGGCGCCGTCGGCGGGCGGGTCGTCGAGGAGGCGGCGTCGACGCGTCTGGATCGTCTGCCGCACGAGCCGCGTGCGGTACGCGTCGGCCAGCCCGCCGGCCGCTGCGGCGAACGCGGGATGCCGGAGCACCTCGTCGACCGAGGGAAGGCGCGCGAGCGCCGGGGTGTCGGACACGATCGTTAGGCGGTGAGGGGGCGCCGCGCGGCGCCCGGCTCACCGCCGGCTCACCGCGCGTACGTCCCGGTCTTCATGCGCTTGCCGCCGGCGCGGTGCGCCTCATCGGAGAGCGCGTGCACGCCGGTGGCGTCGATCCAGCGGTTGTAGAAGTTGAACAGCGCGCAGACGGTGATGGCGAAGTACAGCGCCTCGTCCGTCCAGCCCGCGGCGCGCACCGCCGCCACGTCGTCCGCCGTGATGCGCGGCGAGTCGTGGTTCACGCGGTCGATGAACGCGAACAGCACCTTGTGTCGAGCGTCGAGGCGCGACGTCTGCGCGTCGTGGAGCACCTCCTGCACCAGCGCCTCGTCCTCCAGCAGCTCCGCCGCGACCGCGGCGTGCGAGGCGATTCAGAACGGACAGTGGTTGCGCTGCGACGTGTACGCCGCGATCAGCTCCCGCAGCCCCGGCGACAGCGGCGCCGGCCCGCGCAGGATCTCCTGCGTGAACCGGGCGAGATGCTGCGTCGCGCTCGGCAGATAGCCGAACAGGTGCCAGATCTGCGGGTACTCCTGCATCCCCGCCTGCTTCATCTGCTCGATCGCGGCGGTGTACGCCCCCGGCTTCGGGTTCGCCTCCACCTCGGGAAGGAACATCGGCTCCATGCGGTGACCTCTGTCGAGAGACGCTTGAACGACGCTCACTCAGCCTGACCGGCGTGCGGTCCAGTGTCAAGAATCGGGGCGGTTCGTGTGAGCCGCAGAGGACGCAGAGGGCCGCAGAGGACACCGATGGGGCCAGGTGCCAGGCGAGTACTCCGGGGATCCAAGTGCGATTGAAACGATCTCGAGATCCTCTTCATCGCCGTTGGATCCCCAGTCGTACTCGCCCAGCACCTCGAACCTGTGGTTCGATCAAAGAGGACAGCTCTGCCAAGGCAGTGCTCCGCGTTCTCCGCGGCTCCGCGTGAGCGGCGGAGCGCGGTCACCGCGGCCCGCCTAACAGATCCGCCATCAGCCACAGCCACCGGCTCGCCGGGTGCACCCACACCTCCTTGTACACGTACATGTTCTGCGACGGCCAGTACGGGAGGTCGGAGTCGCCGCGACTCTGCATGCCCACCGGCAGCGCGCCCACGAAGTCGCCCGACGACACGCTGTACTGCTGCGCCCAGTCGTAGCCCTCGCCGTACAGCGTGCTCTGCGCGAACGGGTTGCGGCCGACGATCCACTGCGCCTGCCGCCGCGCGAGATCGAGCCCCGCGGAGTCGCCGCGCAGCCGCGACGCGGCGGCGAGCCCCTTCGCCTGCGACAGGAGCACGCCGTAGTTGCCGCGCCGCGCGAACCACACGGGGAACGCGCGCAGGTACCAGTCGTCGCCTAACGACAGGCCGGCGAGCACCTGTGCGCGATAGCTCGCGCGCGTCGCGAGATGCAGCGCGCCGGAGTCGGGCACCTCCACGGTGTCGCGCAGGCGATAGACGTACGCGGGCAGCACGTCCCACGGCGACGTCGTCGCGGCGATCCGCTTCTCGTAGTCCGCCCACCGCGCGACGGCGGCCAGCCACGCCGGCCGGTCCGGATGGTCGCGCAGCGTCTCAGCGAGCGACGCGAGTGCCACGATCGGCGCCTGGTCGTTGCCGCGGTGGAACTGGTGGAACAGCGTGTCGCGGTCGGGGCCCGTGTAGAAGAAGCCCGCGAGCGGCAGCTCACGGCCGACGGGACGCGTCTGCTGCGAGGCGACGATCGTGCGCGCGAGCGACGCGGCGGTGTCGGCGTAGCGACGCTCCCCGGTCGCGCGGTACAGCTCCAGCGACGCCGTGGCGCCGATCGACGCGAGCTCCATGCGCGTCGCCGCGAACGCCGGCGTGTGACGCGTCGCCGCGCTCTCCACCCCGCGGATCGCGGCCTCCCAGTCGTCCACCGCCGTGCGCAGGCTGCGGGCGGCGAGCGTGGGGTCGTCGGCGCGCAGCACGCGCGCGGCCAGCGCCTCCGCCGCGGCGGCGATGTAGTTCGCGTTCGGGTTGTTCTTCGCCTCCACCGTGCGGTCGTCCGCGTCGCCGACGACGCCGTTCGTCCACAGGTTGTGGCTGCCGAACGCGACGCGCCATCCGCCGTCGAAGCGCACGCGCAGCGTCCACTCGAGCCCCCACCGCGCCTCCTCGAGCAGCCGCGCGACGAGGGCCGGATCGCCACCGGACGTGCGCAGGCGCTCGGCGAGCGCGAACATCGAATACGTCGCCTCGCCGGTGTTGATCACGCCCTGCGACAGGTCGCCCGCGTCGTGCCAGCCGCCGCTCATCGTCACGCGCTCGGCGCCGTGCGTGGCGAACCAGTCGACGTGATCGACGCCGTGCACCCCGGGCACGGGGAAGCCGCACCGCTCCGCGTAGAAGAAGTTCAGCACCTCCCACACGGTACGCGTCCACGGGTCGGGCCCGACGCGGAACGGCCGCGTGGTGACGTCGCCCGCGCGCAGCACGTACGTGCCGGGCGCGCGCAGCGCGGAGAAGTCGAGCCGCTGGAACGCGCCGAGCCGCGTGCGCACGTCGTCGACGGTGCCGCGCAGCGCCACGGTGCCGAGCGCGGAGTCGTCCACGCGCAGCACCTCGAAGTCGCGCGACGCGAGGCCGCTCGCGAGCGCCGTCTTCGCGCCGTTCGCGTCGTACCCGGTGTGGCTGAACGCGATCGTTCCCGGCGCCGGCGCCCATCCCGTGTGATGGTCCGCGTCCACGCGCTGCAGCTCCACGCGCGCGATCTCGAACGCCACGCGGTCCTCGGGCGCCGCGAGCATCTTGTTCGCCCAGTAGCCGATCTCCAGCGTCGTCACGCGGTCGCGCGCCAGCGGGTCGATCCCCCACACCACCTGCCGCCACGCGCCGTCGCCGACGAGCGTGACGTAGTGGATCCCCTCGCGCCCGTAGCGGTCGGGCACCTTCTCCTCGCCGTCGTTGTGCAGCACGATCTGCAGCGGCACCGTCGGAAAGCCCGTCGCCTCCGCGCGCACCCAGAGCGACAGCCGATCGTAGTCGCGCCAGTCCTCGCCGCCGAGGGCGCGCGAGAGCGTCACCGCGGGGAGGCGGTTGCGCGTCGGCGCCGGCGGGCCGGTGAAGAGCTGCATGTCGACGCGCAGCGCGCGCTCGCCGCCGAGGGCCGGCACCGGCGCGATGGAGAGGCGGCCGGTGCCCGTCATTCGCCAGCTCGCGAGGCCGGCCGAGTCGTCGAGGGCGCGACGCGCGCGCACCGGCTTGCCTAACGCGCGGTGCTCCCATGACCGTGTGAAGTCGATCGGAAGGAGCGGGCGCGGCGCCTGCGCCGCCGCGCGGGTAGCGAGCGCGGCCGCGAGCAGCACGACACGGGTGACTGTGAGGGCCCGGCTCTCTCTTGCGCGCATTCGCTTTGGTCCTAATGATGGTCGTCACGATCTTCGGGCAGCGTCTCGCACCGAGCGACGGACGCGCCGGGATCGTCCCCCCAATCTCCGCCTTTCCCCGCCGTCCGCGTCGGATTCCCCAGTCCGACTCGCGCCCGAGATGCTGGTGATTCGCATCCGGTCGCGGCGGCGTGGTCCCAATGAGTAGACCGAGAGCGTCGCTGTGACCCGGTGATCGCCGGGGCACCGATCGTTCTCGAGCCCTCCGCGCTGGCGTCGCGGACGGCTGACGCGGGACGCTGACGCGGGATGCGGAGGGCGCAATGTACGAGCAGACCGAGACATGGCAGGTGGCGGAACCCGGCTTCGGCCCGCCGGACGTGACCCTCGAACGGCGGGGTCCCCCGCGCTACGTCGGCGAGTACGAGCTGCAGGCGCTCCTGACGCGCTATCCCGGTGCCGACGTCATGCACGCGTTCCACCTGCCGACCGGTGCACCGCGCGTGCTGTACGTGCTGCGACCAGCCGCGATGCAGGACCCCGCTTCGGTGCAGCGTGTCACGGACGAGCTGGATCTGGCGCGACGACTCGCGCATCCGTCCTTCCCGACGGTGGATCCGTGGGGCCGCACGTCGAGCGGGCGCGTCTTCTTCGCCATCGAGCACCGCCGCGGCCCGACGCTCCGCGAGATCGTGACGCAGTTCGGACGACTCGAGCCCGAGCGGCTGATGCGCATCGGGAAGCTCGTCGTCGACGCGCTCGAGGAGGCGCACGCGCTGGGGCTGTTCCACGGCGGCCTCACGCCGGACAGCATCCTGCTCGAGTGGTCGGCCGACCGGCGCGACGAGTCGGTGAGCGTGCTCGGCATCGGCACCGACGCGATCGGGCGCACGTTCGCGCCGCACGAGCTGCCGTTCCTGAGCCCCGAGTACGTCGCCGGGAGGGCGCTCGACGCGCGGTCCGACGTCTTCTCGCTCGCGTCGCTGCTGCAGTTCGCCCGCGACCAGGCGCCCCCGCCGTCGGTCAGCGACGTGTCCGAGCCGCCACGTCGCGGCGGGCGGCGTCGCAGGGCCGCGCGCGGCGCCGACTCCGCGCCGGACGCCCGTACCACGGCCGAGGTGCTCGCCGCCGCGCGGTCGGCCGACCCGCAGCTGCGTCCCCCGAGCGTGAAGGCGCTCTGGGAGCAGTTCGTCGCGGCCGAGGATCCGATGCCGATGTCGGCAGCCGAGCCCGAGCCGTTGCCGTCGCCGGCGATCCTCGAGCTGTCGATCGACGCCGACACGCCGCGCTGGATGACCGAGGCGGCGCTCGCCGCGCAGGTGCCGTGGACCGAGCTCGATGAGTGGCCGAATCGGCCGACCGCCGCGGCGGTGACGTCCGACGTGTCCGGCGATGTCGACGCCGAGCGCCGCTGGAGCGACGTGCTCGCACCGCTCGCGCGGCGGCGCCTCGCGGCGGCACTGGTGAGCGCGGGCGTGCTCATCGTCGCGACGGCGGCGCTGCGGGGTGCCGGCTCGCCCGAGCCGGCGCCGCGCGAGATCTCCGCCGTCGCGGCGGGAACGCTCGCCCTGCGGGCGACGCCGAGCGCGCGGCCCGCCGCGGACGCCTCGCCGCGCGTGCAGGCGGCCGTCGCGCGCGACAAGGTGGCCGTCGATTCGTCGCCGCGCGCGCCGGACCATGTCGCGGAAGCCGCCGCGGACAGAACCGCGGCGAGCACCGAGGACACGTCGCGCGCGTCGGTGCTGTCCTCGCACCTCGACTCGATGCTCGCCGGCGCGCCGCGGGTCGACGGGACGATTCCCGATCTGCATCTCGAGGCGCCGTCGCCGTCGTCGAAGGCCGTCGTCCGCAACGAGGAGTTCGCGGCCGCGGCCGAGTCGCTGTGGCGCCGCGGCCGCGACGACACGGCCTCGGCGGCGAGCCGACCCGATGCCGCGCGCGTCGCCGAGGCGCGCCGCGATGCGCAGCAGGCCGTCGACGCGTTCGCGATCGCGCTGTCGACGCGGGACCTCGCGGCGCTGAGCCGCGCGGTGCCGTACATGCCGGAGAAGGAGCGCGCGCAGTGGGCGAAAGTGTTCCACAACGCGAAGCGCATCGACGCGCGCCTGACGGTGCTCGACACGAAGTTCGACGGCGACGTCATCGCGGCCACGGTGCAGAGCCGGATCGAGATCACGCTGAACGGCGTGCGCGACCACCTCAAGTCCGACGCGACGTCGCTCGCCACGCTCGTGCGCGACTCCAGCGGCTGGCGGCTGCGCACGTCGCCGTGAGCCCGCCCTGAGCGCTCTTGCCTTGGTGAGCAAGGCTTCGTACCTTGCTCGCCAAGGCCACGCATGGACTACGACCGCGAGTTCCTCACCGGCACCGTCGGCGTGCTGATCCTCTCGCTGCTCGGCGAGCGGCCGATGTACGCGTACGAGCTGCTGCAGGAAGCCGAGCGCCGCAGCGCACGCCAGTTCCAGCTCAAGGAAGGCACCATCTATCCCGCGCTGCACGCCATGGAGCGCGCCGGGTACGTCACCGCGCAGTGGCGGCAGGGAGACACGGGCCGGGCGCGGAAGTACTACAGCCTCACCGCGAAGGGGCGTCGCCAGGCCGCGTCGAAGCGGCGACAGTGGGAGGCGATCTCCGCCGCGATGCGCGCGATCCTCGGCGGCCCCGACCCCGCGTGAGGCGCATGCCCGCCGGCCGCGAGGAGATCGACGCGCTCGTCGAGCGTCTCGTGCGCGACGCGGGGCTCGCGAGCGCGCAGGCGCGCGACGACCTCCGGCGCGAGCTCGTCGCGCACTTCGACGACGCGATCGCAGCCGCCGACGGCGCGCCCGATGCGGTGCGCGCCGCGCTCGCGCGCTTCGGCGACGCCGACACGGTGGCCGCGGAGCTTCGACGCGCGCACGGCGCGGGACGGCGCGCCCTGTACGCGGCGAAGGTCGCCGCGTCGCTGCTCGCGTCCACGCTGGTGGCGATCGCGCTGCAGCTCGTCGCGCACCTGCAGCGCGGCGGCGACGTGGACGGCGTGTCCCTGTCGCCGTGGTACCGTCCCGCCGCGCACCTGTCGATGGCGCTCGTCGTCGTCGCCGTCGCCGCGTGGGAGCTCGACGTCGAGCCGCTGTGCGTGCGGCTCGAGCGCGAGCCGGCGCGCCTGCTCACCGCGTGGGGCGCGCTGTTCGTCGTCGCCTATCTCACGCACCTGCTGCGCGACGCGCGGCTCGACGCCGCGGCGGCGCTCGTGCGCACGGCGGCGACGGTCGCCGCGTGGGTCGCGGCCATCGCCATCGCCGCGCGGCTCGACCGCGCGTACCTGCGCCGGCTCGGCGCGTCGCGTTAGGCACTCACCCGGAGAGGAGCGCATGTCGACGACGACGGTGCCGGTCCGCACGTCGCTCGCGCCGATGCTGTCGGTCCGGCGCGGCGCGCAGGCGGTGGAGTTCTACGTGCGCGCGTTCGGCGCCGCGGAGCGGTTCCGCATCGAGTCGCCCGACGGCGCGGTCGTCGCGCGCCTGTCGGTGGACGGCGCCGAGTTCTGGGTGAGCGACGAGTCGCCGGCGCACGCGAACTACAGCCCGGAGTCGCTCGGCGGCGGCACGGTGCGGATGATCCTCACCGTCGCCGATCCGGATGCATCGGTGGCGCGCGCGGTCGCGGCGGGCGCGCGCGAGATCGTGGCGGTGAAGGAGGACTACGGGTGGCGGCTCGGACGCGTGCGCGACCCGTTCGGCCACGACTGGGAGATCGGACACCCGCTGGCGTCGTAAGGCTCACCCGTCACGTCACGCTTCACGTCACCCTTCACGCGGGAGCGGCTCGTGCGCGCGTACCTGCTCGTCACCGGCGTCATCTTCGGCCTCATCGTCGTCGCCCACGTGTGGCGCATGGCGGCGGAGGCGCCGCGTCTGGCGTCCGATCCGGGGTTCCTCGCGCTCACGGTGCTGAGCGCGGTGCTCTGCGGCTGGGCGATCCGGCTGCTGCTCTCGGGGCGGCGGTCGTCGGGTTGAAACCGGGGGCGGAGGGGGGCCGTACTTTGTGGCTTGAAGTACTCTGCGGTCTGCACCGCGCCGACCCCGCACCCGTCTCCGTCCCCCCATGCCGCAACCCCGACTCCTCGCCGCCGCGCTGCTGGCGTCGTCCCTCGCGCTGCGCCCCGGCACCGCCGCCGCGCAGACGCCCGCGCCGTCGGGCGGTACACCGCCGGCCGGCCCGCCGCCGTCGTTCGAGATCCGCGGCCGGATCGTCGACACCGCGAACACGCCGATCCCGCAGGCCTCGGTCACGCTCCGCCTGAAGGCGAACGGGCTCACGGTCGCCGGCGCGCTCGCCGGCCGGGACGGCGCGTTCCGCATCACCGGCCTGCGGCCGGGACGGTTCTCGATCCGCGTCGCCTACATCGGATACGCGCCAGTCATCCAGGACGTCACGCTGCCGCCCACCACGCCGGTCCTCGACCTCGGCGTGGCGAAGCTCGCGCCCGTGGCCGTGACGCTCTCCGGGGTGACGGTGAAGGAGGAGCGCGCGGCCGTCGTCACGGAGCCGGATCGGAACGCGTATCGCGCGAAGGACCTCGCGCCCGGCGCGGCGAACGCGAGCGAGCTGCTCGAGCACGTGCCCTCGGTGCAGGTCGACATGGACGGCAAGGTGAGCCTGCGCGGCAACGAGAACGTCGTCGTGCAGATCAACGGGCGTCCGACGCCGATGCGCGGCGCGCAGCTCGCCGCGTACCTGAAGACGCTGTCCGCCAACGTCATCGACCGCATCGAGGTCATCCCCAACCCGTCCGCCAAGTACGATCCGGAGGGGATGGCGGGGATCATCAACGTCGCGCTGAAGTCGAACGTCGACCTCGGCCTCAGCGGCGCGGTGAACACGGCGGTGTCCGACGCGGACCGCTACAACGGCTCCGGGAACCTCGGCTACCAGAGCGGGCCGTGGAGCACGTTCGTCGGCGTCGGCCTGGTGTCCGACCACCGCACCGCCGTCGGCGTGAACGACCGCGAGCGCTTCGACGCGACGAACGCGCTGCAGAGCATCACCGGCCAGGACATCCTGCTGCGCCCGCGCCAGCGCGGTCAGAACCTGAACGCGACGGTCGACTACAAGCTCTCGCCGCGCGACGTGCTGTCGAACGCGCTGATCCTGAGCCACCGCGGCTCCGGCGAGGCGTCGACGACGACGCAGACGCTGCTCAGCGGCGCCGGCGCCACGCTCGACCAGTACGTGCGGCCGAGGGAAGCGGACGCCACCGGGACCATGTTCGACTACGACGTCGCGCTGAAGCGCACGCTCGCGCCGCGCGTCCACGAGATCTCCACGGAGCTGCGCTTCAACCGCTCGCACGACGAGGACGCGAACGACGAGCGCCGTCTGTCGGGCACGAGCTATCGCGACGGGAAGATCGAGCGCAACGACGCGGTGACGCAGCAGCTCACCGCCCAGGTGGACTACCTGAAGGCGTTCGCCAAGCGCCGCACGAAGCTCGAGGCGGGATGGAAGAGCAACGTCCGGTGGATCGACCGCGACTACGCCGTCACCGTCGACCCGACGGGCACCGGCACGTGGGCCCCGAGCCCGCTGAGCAACGTGCTCGCGTTCGACGAGGGGGTGCACGCCGTGTACGCGGTGTTGAGTCAGGGCGTGAAGAAGTGGGATCTGCAGGCCGGGCTGCGCGGCGAGTACGCGAACCGCACGTTCAGCCTCGCGACGCAGCGCTACCCGTACGACTACGCGAGCCTGTTCCCGAGCGCGGTCGCGTCGTACACGCTCGCCCCGAACACGACGCTGAAGTCGAGCTACTCGCGCCGCATCCGCCGGCCGGGGACGCAGGAGCTGAACCCGTTCCCGAACTACTTCGACGCCGACAACGTGTTCTTCGGCAACCCCGACCTGCGCCCCGAGTACACCGACGCGATGGAGCTCGGGCTGACGAAGACGGGATCGAAGGGGATGCTGCAGATCTCGCCGTTCTACCGGCGCACGACGAACATCATCCGCATCGACATCAACACCACCGACACGCTCGACACGCGCGAGGTGACGTCGATCAGCTTCCGGAACCTCGCGCACAGCGACTCGTGGGGCTCGGACCTCACCGGACAGCTGCGGCTCTCGCCGCGGTTCACGGCACTCACGAACTTCGGCCTCTTCAAGCAGGTGACGGACGGCGGCTCGACGAGCGCCGTGGGCTCGAACGCGATCGGCTGGATGGGCCGCATCAACGTGACGTCGGAGGTGACGCGGACGCTCACCATCCAGGCGGCGTACAACTACCGCGCGCCGCTGAAGATCGAGCGCGGCGAGTACGGCGCGCAGCAGGTCGCGAACGTCGCGCTGCGCCGGAAGATCCAGGGCGACCGGGGCGCCGTGCTGCTGCGCGTGGCCGATCCGTTCGAGATGGTGCGGTTCCGCATCAAGACGAGCGACGGCAAGGTGCTGCAGCTCACCGAGCGGAACCCGCAGTCGCGCGTCGTCTTCCTCGGCTACCAGTACAACTTCGGGCGGCCGCCGCGCGTGCGGCAGGTCACGCCGGAGCAGACCGGCGGCGGCAGCGTCGGCTTCGGGACGCCGGGGAGCTGACGCACGCGCCCGGAGCGTTAGGCGCGGTGCCTAACGCTCCGAGAGCGTTCGGAGGAACGCCTCGATCTGGCGGCGCTCGGTGGGCGAGAGCCGCAGCGGCTTGAGCTCGCTGTGCCCGGCCGGCGCGCGCGGCGCGCGGTCGTAGTGCGCGACCACCTCGGACAATGTCGCGAGCTGCCCCGCGTGCATGTACGGCGCGCGCTCGGCCACGCCGCGCAGCGACGGCGTCTTGTACGCGCGCACCAGCGCCTCGCCCTCGGTGATCGCGAACCGCAGCTCGGCGCAGTCGTCCACCTGCGCGTCGCTGTAGCGGCTCGTGCAGTTGAACTCTCCCGCCACCGCCTGCCGCACGCCGACGATGCGGCCGCTGTCGAACGGCAGCGCGACCTTCGGCAGCGGCACGCCGGTGTTGTGGAAGTGGTCGTCGGTGAAGCGCGGCCCGTTGTGACAGTTCACGCAGCTCGCCTGGCCGAGGAACAGCCGCAGCCCCTGCTCCTCGTCCGCGCTCAGCGTCGATTCCGGCGTGCGCGCGCGACCCGCGAGCTCGTCGTCCACGTACCGATCGAAGCGCGTCGGCGGGAGCTCCACGCGCCGCTCGAACGCCGCGATCGCCTTGCCGACGTTCGCGTACACGCGGCTGACGTCGTCCTGCCGTGTCGGCGCGAGGCGATCCCACGCCGCGCGCCACGCCGTGTCGGCGACCGGGCCCGCGTGCGCCGGGACGTCGTCCAGCCGCGGCAGCGGGCCGAACACCGCCTCGTACTCACGTCGGTAGTGATCGGCGACGACGTGGGCGTACTGCGCACGGCTGCCGCCGTGCTCCACCGCGCTCTCCAGCGGGCCCAGCGCCTGCGCCCACTGGCTGTCGGCGCGGCCGTCCCAGAAGAACCACGCGCCGTGCGCCGTGCCGGCGACGGGCATCGTGCGCCGCGCCGTGGTGCCCATGCCGTGGCCGAGCGGCGTGCCGTCCTGGAAGTCCGTCGCCGGCACGTGGCAGGTGGCGCACGACACCGTGCCGTTCCCGCTCAGGCGCGCGTCGAAGAAGAGGGCGCGGCCGAGCGTGGCGGCGCGCGGGTCGTCGGCGTAGCGGTTCGACGGATCGGCCGGCAGCGGGCCGAGGCTGGCGAGCGAGAGCGACCGGAGCAGCGTGCGCTGCTCGGCCGACCAGCCACGCCGCCGCGGCGCGGCCGACCGGGCGGCGGCCATGGCGGTGAGCGCGAGCAGTATCAGCGCGGCGCTCAGCGCACGGCGCGACGGGTGGGTCATCGCGCGGTCCTCAGAGCTTGAGGTTGAACACCACGGAGTCCGTGCCCGCGTCGGCGTGCACGCGGAACGTGACGACCCACCAGCCGCCCATGTTGAACTTCATCCCCTCGACGAGGTAGTCGCCGTGGCCTAACGCGCGGGTGACGCGCGGCTTCGTCGGCAGCCCGTGGCCGTGCTGCGGCATGCCGACGTCGACGGTGATCGCGGCGCTGTCGACCGGCGCGCCGGCGGCGGTCTCCACGTGCAGCGTCCAGCGCTGCAGCTTGCCCTGCGGGATGGTGTCGCCCTGGGGATGGATCGTGGCGCGATAGCGTCCGCCCTCGCTCGCGCGCGTACGCGAGTAGTCGAGATCCTTCGGCGGACGCGCGAACAGCATGCAGCCGGTGAGCAGCGCCCCGGACGTCACGGCGGCGAGAGCGGTGCGAAGGGTGCGCATGAGAGCCTCTGCAGGTCGGTGGAAGCGCGAAGAGCCACGTCGCGTGGACGTGGCTCAAGGCTACCGGCGCAGCGGCGCGCGCGATTGAACGGAGCGGCTGTGCCCTTGAACGAAGGGGCTATGCTGTCGTTGTCGTGAGACGGTGCGCTGCAGCCCGTGGCGTCACACGGCGCAGCCGCAGTTAGGCGGGCAGGCGCACACGTCGCAGCCGCATGCGCTGCCGCAGCAGCAGCGCGCGGCGTCGGTGGGCGCGGCGCCGGCGGTCGCGCCGCAGGCGCAGGTGGTCGCGTGACAGGACGTGCACGCGCACGACGTCGTGGAGCTGGTCATGGGATCCCTCGCGGTTCGGTGTTCGCGGCGCGGCGCCCGGCCTGTCCGGAAGCGGCGCGCCCGTCGTGAGCCTGACGTTAGGCCCGACGCGCCGGCACCGATTGAACGAAGGGGCTGACGTCGCGCGGCAGGGGCCCGAGCATCTGCATCGCCGACGGCGGGAAGCCGAACGTGCTGCGCGACGTGCGCGTGAGATGCGCCGCGTCCGCGAACCCCGCCGCGTGCGCGGCCGACGACAGCGTCTCGCCGCGCATGAGCAGCTCCCAGACGCGGAGGAAGCGGCGCCACAGCAGGTACGGCCGCAGCCCCATGCCGGTCTCCTCGACGAACAGGTGCCGGAAGCGCCCCGGCGACAGACACGCCTCGCTCGCGACCTCGTCGAGCGTCAGCGGCCGGTCGAGGTGCGACTTGATGTACGCGATCGCGCGCAGGATGCGCTCGTCGGAGGTCGTCGTCGGCGGCACGCCGCCGATGAGCGCGTGCACGACGCGTCGCGCCGCGTCGGCGACGTCGCGCTCCGTTCCACGCCCCTGCCACGCTCCTTCCCATGCGGCGAACAGCGGCGGCGCGAGCTCGGTCAGCACGGCGTCGGGCACGTGCGCGATGCCGCCCCGCAGGAAGCGCTCGACGAGCGCGCGCCCCTCGCGCGTCTCCGGCTCGACGAACAGCACCGCGTTCGGCTGCACGTGGGTCGCGTCCATGGAGTGCGGCTGCCGCGAGGGGATGATCGCGCCGCCGTACTCGATCCACGCCTCGGCGTCGTCGGTGCGGAAGCGGATGCCCGACGTGCGGCCGAACGCGATCTGGATGGCGTAGTGCGCGTGCACCGGCACCACGGCGCCGCCACGCCCGATCACCATGCAGCCGCCGTCCCACGGCACGAAGTGCCCCCGATACGGCGCCGCGCTGCCGCCTGCGTTGCCCATGCGCGCTCCCGATTCGTCGCCGCTCCGATTCTATCCCGCGGCGACGGAACGAACAACGCGCCCGCTCAGACGACGACCGCGCGGTCGACGCCGCGCAGCACCTGTTGGGCGACGTACGCCGCGTCCGCGCCGACGCCGCCGACGAGCGAGGAGGTCATGCGGTGCTGGAAGCGCAGTCCGACGAAGTAGAGTCCCGGCGCGTCCGTCGCGACGCCGCGCCGA
Source organism: Gemmatirosa kalamazoonensis (assembly GCF_000522985.1). NCBI lineage: Bacteria > Pseudomonadati > Gemmatimonadota > Gemmatimonadia > Gemmatimonadales > Gemmatimonadaceae > Gemmatirosa > Gemmatirosa kalamazoonensis. Next base: position 442,676 of record NZ_CP007130.1, on the reverse strand, counting down.
TGCCGCGGGCGCCCGTCCTCGTCGCAGATGGGCAGGTCGATCCAGTCGTAGTCCGGCAGGAAGCCGGTGCACCACACCACGACGCGCGGGTCGAGCACCGTGCCCTCGCACACGGGGAGCCCCCCGCGCTCGTCGGTGACGCGCCCGACGCGCGTGACGCCCGCATCCACCAGCGCGCGCTCCGGGATACCGATCAGCGCGTCGCCGCCGCTCCGCGCCCGCGCCCGCAGGCGGCGGCCGAGCCGCGTGTCGAGCGTGGCGCGCGTCATCATCGGCCAGATCCAGTCGAACAGGTCGCGGCCTAACAGTCGGCGCGGGAGGTGCCCCGTGTCGCGTCCGGCGAGCCACACCTTCCGGAACCGCGCCAGCTCGAGCGCGATCTGCGCACCCGAGTTGCCGGCGCCGACGACGAGCACCGGGCCGTCCGGCAGATCGAACGGGCTGCGGTACTGGCTCGAGTGGAGCTGGTGGATGCCCGGCGAGAGCCGCGTCGAGACGTTAGGCACCACGGGCCGCTGGAACGGACCGGTCGCCACCACGACGTGGTCGGCCTCGAACCGCGTGTCCCCCGCGTACGCGACGTAGCGGTCGCCGTCCCACGCGAGCGACTCGACGCGCGTCGCGTGGCGGATGGGCAGGTCGAACCGCTCCGCGTAGCGCTCCATGTAGTCCGCCACCTCGTCCTTGTCGGGGAGATGCGTGGGCGGGGCGGGGAAGACCATGCCGGGGAGCCCGCTGTACGCGGCGGGCGTGAACAGCCGCAGCGAGTCCCACCGCCGCCGCCACGCGTCGCCCGTGCGTCGCTCGGCGTCGAGGATCACGAAGTCGGCGTCGCGCGCGGCGAGATGATGGCCGACGGCGAGCCCCGCCTGCCCACCGCCGATGACGAGGGTCTCGTAGCGCTCCACGCGCGCGGCGGGGCGGAGATAGGGGTGTGCGGACGGGCGCATGCCGGCGGCTCCGGGACGTGTTGGGGTGGATGGCCTAACGGAACGCCGCGCTCAGGCCGCGCAGCCGGACTTCGGCACCTGGTAGTCGCACCGGCAGCTGCCCGGCGCGCACGACATGGCGCCGCGTCCCGCGCGCACGCACCGCCAGCACTGGGCGAGGTCGTCGTGCGCCTCGGGGAGGCCGAGCACGCGCGACGCGATGCGGCCGCCGCCGGGCACGAGCCCCTTCAGCGCCGCGCGGCCCGCGACGTCGAACGACAGCTCGGCGATGCTCACGAAGCCCGCCTTCCGGATGCCGGCGCCGGACGCGTGGTTCTCCGGCGCGTACGCGATCCAGAACCGCTCGGCCGGCGACGCGTCCGACGTGTCGCGCGACTCGTGGCGCACGATCGCGTCGAGCAGGCGCGGATAGATCCCGAGACCGCGGTGCGCCGCGAGCGTGACGAAGTTCCACAGATAGCGTTCGCCGCTCGGGATGCCGAAGCTGGAGCCGAGCTCCCCGATCTCGGCGCTGCGCGTCGCGACCCAGCCCCACGCCGCCGGCGTGCCGTCGTGCCACGCGACGTAGGCGCGATGGCCCGCCGCGAAGCGACGCGTCATCTCCTCCGGCGTGCGTCCCTGCATGGACGCCATGAACTCGGCGTCGTCCTCGCGTCGCACGAGGAGTCCCGGCAGCGGCTCGATGCTCGGCACGGGATCGCGACGATGGCGGGCGGCGAAGGGCATGGGGTGGTCCTCGGTCGGCGTGGCGCGCGATGGGGCGGGAACGCGCCTCACGGTACCGATCCACCACGCTCGCCGGCTTGAACGCAGGGGCTGACCTGCGTGCCGCCCCGTCAGGTCGCCGAGCAGCACTCCAGCACGAGACCGCGCAGCCATCGGTGCGCCGGGTCGGCGTGCAGCCGCGGATGCCAGAGCAGCGACACCGTCACCTCCGGCGACGGGAACGGCAGCGCGAAGCTGTGCATGCCCGCGCGCAGAACGCCGGTGTGCCGCTCGGGGACCGTCGCGATCAGATCGGATCCACGGGCGAGGGCGAGCGCCGCCGCGAAGCCGTCGACGATGGTGACGACGCGGCGCTCGATGCCTAACGGGGTCAGCGCCTCGTCGATCAGCCCGCGCTCCGATCCGCGCCGCGACACGGCGACGTGCCCGCCGGCGGCGTAGCGCTCCGCCGTCGGCTCGCTCTCGCTCAGCGGGTGTCCGGCGCGCACGGCGCCGACGAAGCGGTCGTGGAACAGCACGCGCGCGCGCAGCTCGGGACCGGTCGACTCCTCCACCACGCCGGTCTCGAGGTCGACCGAGCCGTCGCGGAGCGGCGTGCTCTCCTTGTCGGGCTTGCCCACGAAGCGCAGGCGCACGCCCGGCGCCTCCGCGACGACGCGGGCGACGAGTCCGGGGCCGAAGCTCTCCACGAACCCGTCGCTCGTGCGCAGCGTGAACGTCCGAACGAGGCTCGCGAGCTCGAGGCGCTCGGCGGGACGCAGCACCGCCGCGGCGTCCTCCACGACTCGCCCCACCCGCTCGCGGAGCTCCAGCGCCCGCGGCGTCGGCACGAGCCCTCGCCCGGCCCGCACGAGCAGCGGGTCGCCCGTCGTCGCGCGCAGCCGGGCGAGCGCGCGGCTCATGGCCGAGGGGCTGAGGCGCAGGCGCCGAGCGGCGCGGGCCACGCTCCCCTCGGTCAGCAGCACGTCGAGGGTGACGAGGAGGTTGAGGTCGGGGCGCGCCATCGGCCGAACATACCACGCGCGCGGCGAGATGTGGCGCCGCGTGCACGAATGACGTGCAACTCGTGCGCGTTCCGCCTCGGCTCGGACGGGCCTACCCTGCGGACGACTCCACTGCCGGAGTCGCTCTCCCGGAGGCTCCTTGCACACACTCGTCGACACCCCGCGCGCGGAGCGGTTTCCCGCCGTCGGCTGGGCCCTCGCCAGCCTGTCGCTGTCCACGCTGCTGTCCGCGCTCGGCACGAGCGTCGCCAACGTCGGCCTGCCGACGCTCGCCCGCGCGTTCGGCGCATCGTTCCAGGCCGTGCAGTGGGTCGTCGTCGCGTACCTGCTGGCCGTCACGACGCTCGTCGTCGGGGTCGCGCGGCTCGGTGACCTCGTCGGCCGGCGACGGCTGCTGCTGGCCGGCATCGCCACGTTCACCGCGGCCTCGCTGCTGTGCGGCCTCGCGCCCACGCTGCCGGCGCTGATCGCGGCGCGGGCCGCCCAGGGGCTCGGCGCGGCGGTCATGATGGCGCTCACCATCGCGTTCGTGCGCGACACGGTGCCGGACGCGCGCACCGGCAGCGCGATGGGGCTGCTCGGCACGATGTCCGCGCTCGGTACCGCGCTCGGTCCGTCGCTCGGCGGCGTGCTGATCGCCGGCGCGGGCTGGCGGGCGCTGTTCCTCGTCGACGTGCCGTTAGGCATCGTCGCGCTGCTGCTCGCGTACCGGCACCTGCCCGCCGTCGGACGCACGCGGACGACCGACCGCACCGCGTTCGCCCGCGCCGGGTCGGCGTTCCCGTCGATGCTGCGCGATCGGGTGCTCGGCGCGAGACTCGTGTCGAACGCGCTCGTCTCGACGGTGATGATGGCGACGCTGGTGGTGGGGCCGTTCCACCTCTCGCGTGCGCTCGGCCTGACGCCGGCGCTCGTCGGCCTCGCGCTGTCGGTCGGTCCGCTCGTCACCGCGGCGGCCGGCGTGCCCGCGGGTCGCGCCGCCGACCGCTTCGGCACGCGCGTGGCGACGCTCGTCGGACTCGGCGCGATGGCGGTCGGCGCCGCGCTCGCGTGCGCGTCGCCCGTGGCGTTAGGCATCCCCGGCTGGGTCGGCCCGATCGCCATCGTGACCGTCGGCTACGCGCTGTTCCAGACCGCGAACAACACGGCCGTGATGGCGGACGCGGAGGCCGGACAGCGCGGCGTCGTCGCGGGCTTGCTCACGCTGTCGCGGAACCTCGGCCTCGTCAGCGGCGCGTCCGTCATGGGCGCCGTGTTCGCGCTCGCCTCGGGCGCGACGGACGTGGCGACGGCGCCGCCCGCCGCGGTCGCCACGGGCATGCGCGTCACGTTCGGCGTCGCGGCCGCGCTGATCGTCGTCGCGCTCGCGGTCTCGGCGTCGGCACGCGTGCGTCGCGCACCGGTGGCGCGGACCTGCGCGAATGCGGCCTAACGGCCGTGCCCTCTGGCGATGACGCGCTCCCACCTGCACCCTTCGACACCCCGCCCAGTCCTCGCCACTTCTCCTCCGGCCGAGCGTGTCTCCGTCCCGTCCCGCACGCCTCGCGTTGCTGTCCAGCGCCGCACCGGAGCGCTCGCCGGGGCTGCTGGAGACCAAGCTCTACGTGCCGCGGTCGCGCGCCGATCTCGTCGCGCGCCCCAGGCTGGTCGGGCGGCTGCGGCACGGCGCGGCGGGCAAGCTCACGCTCGTCGTGGCGCCCGCGGGCTTCGGCAAGACGACGCTGCTCGCCGCCTGGCTCGCGGAGTCGGCCGACCGCGCCGGCTGGGTGTCGCTCGACGCGACCGAGAACGACCCCGCGCTGTTCTGGGCGTACGTCGTGAGAGCGCTGCAGCAGGTGGATCCGACCGTCGGCCGGCACGCGCTCGTGGAACTGCAGTCGCCCCGACCGCCGGCGATCGAGACGATCCTCACGTCGCTCATCAACGACGTCGATGCCGTCGACGACGACTGCATGCTCGTGCTCGACGACTACCACGTCGTCGACGCCGCGCCCATCCACGCCGCGGTGGCGTTCCTGCTCGATCATCTCCCGCCGCGGATGCACGTCGTCGTCGCCAGCCGCGCCGAGCCGCCGCTGCCGCTCGCGCGGCTGCGGGCGCGCGGCGAGCTGACCGAGCTGCGCGCCGCCGACCTGCGGTTCACGCCGGACGAGGTGTCGGCCTACCTCAACGAAGTGATGGCGCTGGGCCTCACCACGACCGACACCACGACGCTCGAGCGGCGCACCGAGGGCTGGATCGCGGGGCTCAAGCTCGCCGCGCTGTCGATGCAGGGGCGTGAGGACGTGCGCGCGTTCGTCGACGGGTTCTCCGGCGATCACCGTTTCGTCGCCGACTATCTCGTCGACGAGGTGTTGAGCACGGAGCCCGACCACGTGCGGCGGTTCCTGTTAGGCACCGCGATCCTGAGCCGGCTCAGCGGCCCGCTGTGCGACACCGTCACCGGCGAGCACGGATCCCAGGCGCTGCTCGAGAGCCTGGAGCGGCGGAACCTGTTCGTCGTCGCGCTCGACGATCGGCGCGAATGGTTCCGCTATCATCATCTCTTCGCGGACGTGCTGCAGACGCACGCGATGCGCGAGGATCCCGAGCGTGCGCGTGCGTCGCATCGCCGCGCGAGCGCGTGGTTCGAGCACGCCGGCGCGTCGGCCGACGCCGTTCGCCACGCGTTCGCCGCCGAGGACTGGGAGCGCGCGGCGCGGCTGCTGGAAACCGCGTGGCCGGAGAAGGATCGGAGCTACCAGTCCGCGCAGTGGCTGGGCCGGGTGAAGTCGCTCCCCGACGCCGTGGTGCGCGCGAGGCCGGTGCTGAGCATGGGCTACGCGTGGGCGCTGCTGAACGGCGGCGAGCTGGAGGCGGCCGAGCCGAGGCTGCGGGACGTGGAGCGGTGGCTCGCCGCGACGAACGGCGCGGAGATGATCGTCGACGACGAGGCGCGATTCCGGACGCTGTCCTTCGAGCTCGCGTCGGCGCGCGTCTATCTCGTGCAGGCGCGCGGCGACGTGCCCGGGACCGTGGAGCACGCGCGGCGCGCGCTCGACCTGACACCGTCGGGCGACGCCGCGGCGCGCGCGACCGCCACCGCGCTGCTCGCGCTCGCGCACTGGGCGCACGGCGACCTCGAAGCGACCTACCGCACGTTCTCCGACGCGCTCGCGCTCATGCGCGCGGCGGGCCACGCGCTCGACGCCATCCGCGGGACCTTCGTCCTCGGCGACGTGCGGGCGACGCAGGGCCGTCTTCGCGAGGCGGCGGCGATCTACGAGGACGGGCTGCGGCAGGCGGCGCACACCGCGACCGCTCATGCCGAGACGGACGAGCTGCATCTCGGCCTCAGCGAGCTGCATCGCGAGCGCGGCGACGTGGAGGCGGCGTTGGGCCACCTGCGCACGATCGCCGCGTCGGCGGAGCAGCGCGCGCACGCGGGCAACCGGCAGCGGTGGTGCACCGCGATGGCCCGCGTGCGCGAGTCGTGCGGCGATCCGTCGGGCGCGCTCGCGCTGCTCGACGAGGCCGCGTCGCACGACGTCCGCAGCCCGATCCCGCGGGTGCGCCCGATCGCCGCGATGAAGGCGCGTGTCTGGCTCTCGCAGGGAAGGCTGGCCGAGGCGATGGAGTGGGTCGCGCAGCGCGGCCTGACGGTGCGCGACGATCTCGCGTACGCGCGCGAGTTCGAGCACGTCACGCTCGCGAGAGTGCTCATCGCCCGACACGAGACGGGCGCGGACGAGCTTTCCGCGCACGACGCCGTGCGGCTGCTCGAGCGCCTGACGGACGCGGCGGAGGCGGGCGGACGCACGGGAAGCGTCATCGAGACGCTCGCGCTGCAGTCGCTCGCCCATCGCGCGCTCGGCGACGTGCGCGGCGCGCTCCGTCCGCTGGAGCGCGCGCTCGCGCTGGCGGAGCCCGCGGGCTACCTGCGCGTGTTCGTCGACGAAGGGCGGCGCATGCGCGACCTGCTCCGCCACGCGGCCGCCCGCGGCATCGGCGATGGCGAGTACACTCGGCGGCTGCTCGCCGCGTTCGACGCGCCGGCGCCGTCCGAAGCGGCTCCCGCACCGATCGCGGACGTCGGGCCCGGCCAGGCGCTCACGACGCGCGAGCTCGAGGTCCTGCGTCTCATCGCGGCGGGGCTGCGCAACCAGGAGATCGCAAATCAGCTCTCCATCAGCCAGGCGACGGTGAAGCGTCACGTCGCGAACGCGTACGCCAAGCTCGGCGTGGGGCACCGGACGGAGGCGCTCGCGCGGGCGAAGGAGCTGCGGCTGCTGTAGCCGCGGCGGGTCTACACCCCCCGACTACACCCCCCTCTGCACCTTTCGGTCGATTCGACGGGCGGGCGACTCCCGCAGCTTGGCTGGCGTCGGGACCACACACCACGCCAACACGGGAGCCGCCGCCATGACCGCTCGCTCGCTGTTCACCGCCGCGCTGGCCTGCACGATCGTCAGCCCCCTCGCCGCGCAGACCGCCGAGTCGCACGCCAAGCAGTCGCGGTGGGAGCTTCTCGTGCCCACCGGGACCATGCTGCCGACCGGTGCCCAGCGGGACGCGATCAAGCGCGGCAACATGAACGCCGTCCAGCTCTCCTACGTCGTGCGCCCGACGCTCGCCGTGACGGCCACCGTCGGCTGGGCGCGCAGCCGCGACGTCGCCGCCGCCTCGCAGCCGAAGCTCGACGTGTTCACCTATGACGTCGGCGCCGAAGCGCGCGCCCCGCGGTGGATCGCGGGCCACGGCGTGACGTTCGCGCCGTTCGCGGGCATCGGCGCGGGCGCGCGGAGCTACGACTATCGCAGCCTGGACGTCGACGCGCGGCACGACGTCGCGGCGTACGGCGCCGTCGGCGGCGAGATCGGCGTGCGCCGCATCCGGCTGCGCCTCGAGACGCGCGACTACGTGACCGGCTTCAAGCCGTTGAACGGTCCCGGCGCCGCGGACGCGCGCAACGACCTCGTCGTGATGGCCGGGCTGCGCCTGGTGCGGCGATGAGCGCGCGCGCCATGCCGGTCTCCAACCGCGCCGCGTGGCGCGTGCCGGCGCTGCTGGTGGTGTTGAGCCTCGTGCCGGCTGCGGCCGGCACGGCCAGGCTCGTCGAGCTGGCGCGCGGTGCGGCCGTCACCGTCGAGAACGCGCGGTTCTTCGCGCACCCGCTGCCGGTCGTGCTCCACGTGTTCGCCGTGATCCCGTTCAGCATCCTCGGCGCGTTCCAGTTCGCGCCCGCCTTCCGTCGGCGGCATCGCGGCTGGCACCGCGCGGCCGGGCGCGTGCTCGGCGTGTGCGGGCTGGTGGCCGCGCTCACGGGGCTGTGGATGGCGCAGTTCTATCCGTGGCCCGCCGGCGACGGCGTGGGCGTCTACCTCGAGCGCCTCGTGTTCGGCTCGGCCATGGTGGCGTCGATGGTGCTCGCGCTCGACGCGGTGCGCCGCCGCGACTTCGCGGCGCACGGGGCGTGGATGACGCGCGCCTACGCGATCGGCATGGGCGCCGGCACGCAGGTGCTGACGCACCTCCCGTGGGCGCTGCTCGCGCACGGCAAGCCGAGCGAGCTGCCGCGTGCGGTGATGATGGGCGCCGGCTGGGTGATCAACGTCGTCGTCGCGGAGTGGATCATCCGACGCGGACGGCGGCGCCTCGCTCATGAGCCCCGAGGTGCCGCTCGGCTTCCAGCAGCCGTGAGGGGGCCCGCGTGACGCCCTGTTGACGGGCCAGTGACGGGCCCCGCGCATCGTGACGGCATGATCATTCTCACCGCCGCCGACTGCGAGCGCCTCATCCTCGCACTGCTCGATAATCAGCCGCTGAGCGCGGAGGACCGCCGCGCCCTCATCCTCGAGCTGGTCGCCGCGCGCCGCCGCGCGCTCGACCATTCCGCGTCGAATCCGGCCGACGAGCTGCCGTCGCGGGATCCTCCGCGACGACGGTGGACGTTCGTGACGGAGGCGCGAGGATGAGACACTCCACGCTCACGACGACGGCGCTCCGCGTGCTGCTCGTGCTCGCGGCGGGCGCCGCCTGCGACCGCTGGATGGCCGGCGGCGCGACGTATCGCGTCGGGCACGACATCGTGGTGTGGCACCAGCCGCCCGCGCACCCCGGCGGGTTCCTGCCGTGGGCCTTCCGCGTCACGACGCCGCGCGCCGGCGAGACGTACGTCGCGCTGGAGCGCGTCGGGTCGGACCCGCAGGTCCTCGCCGAGGCCCCACTGCCGTCGGGGGCGAAGTGGGTGCCCCTCACCCTGGACGTCGACCCGCAGCGGCGCGCGGTCCTGCGCGTGGGAACGCGGACCCGGTTCGACGTGGCGGCGCCGCTGCCGCTCTGCTGCGACGGCCCGAGCCGGTTCGTGGCCAACCCGAACGTGCTGCCGCAGGACTCGGTCGGGGCGATCGTGCTGCAGTACGCGATCTCCGAGCGCCTGGCGGCGAGCGACTCAGGCTCGTTCGCGACGGCGCGGCGCGTCGAGGGGGCGAGCTACCTCCGCCTGCGCTTCGGCGTGCGGCGCTGAGCCGCTCGCGCCGCGCCGGAGGGAGAGCGGGGCACCGGTAGTCGCGGGTAGGGGCGCGCTGTAGCTTGTGGCGACAGCTTCGTCCGTTTCTCCCCGTCGCCGTCCATGCCCGCATGCGAACGATCCTGGTCGTGGACGACTCGCCCACCATGCGGCGCATGATCATGGCGTCGCTGCGGGAGCTCGGCGACGTCACGTTCGACCAGGCCGCGAGCGGGCTCGAGGCCATCGAGCGGCTGGCGCTCGTGCCGGTCGACCTCGTGGTGCTCGACCTGAACATGCCGGACGTGCACGGGCTCGAGGTGCTGCGCTTCATGCGCACGAACGAGCGCTTCCGCGCGCTGCCGGTGGTCGTCGTCACGACGCGCGGTGACGACGAGAGCCGCGCCAGCGCCCTGCGCGAGGGCGCGACGCGCTATCTCACGAAGCCGTTCCAGCCGGCCACGTTCGCGCCCGAGATCCGCGCGCTGCTGGACGCGGGTAGCCGCGCGTGACCGGCGGCGCGTTCTTCGATCAGTTCATCGAGGACTACTACGCCGAGTGCGACGAGCACCTCGCGGTCGTTAGGCGCTCCCTGCTCGACCTCGAGGCGACCGCGCCGGCGCACGCGCCGGATCCGCGGATCCTGCGCGACCTGTTCCGGAGCCTGCACACGCTGAAGGGCCTCTCCGGCATGGTCGGCGACGTTAGCGCGGAGCGCGTCGCGCACGCGCTCGAGGGCGCCCTGCGCTCCGCGGAGCACGGTGCGTCGCCGCCGGCGCCGGGGTTCGTGGACGCGCTGTTCGCGGGGGCGGAGCTGCTCGAGCAGTGCATCGCCGCGCGCCGCACCGGAGCGGGCGTGCCGGACGTGACCGCGGCCGTCGCCGCGCTCGCGCGGATCGCGCCGCTCGCACGCGCCCCGACCGACGAGCCTCGGCCGCCCGGCATCGATGAGCCGGTCGATGGCGACGTCGACGGCACCGTGTACCACTTCGAGTTCGTGCCGAGCGTCGATCTCGCCCAGCGCGGCATCGGCGTGGACGCCGTGCGCGCGCGCCTGCGGTCGCTCGGCGCGCTGCTCGACGCGAAGCCGCGCATGGTCGATGGGGGCCTGGTGTTCGACTTCTGGGTCGAGGTGCCGTCGGCGAGCGCGCCGGACGAGGCGTGGTCCGCGGACGGACTGCGGTGGACCGTCGGCGTGACGCACGCACCACCGCCGCCGGTCGTGGGGTCGGAGGCGCCGATGCCCGCGCCGTCCGCGGCGAGCGTCGTCCGCGTCGACCTCGCGCGGCTGGACGGCGTCATGCGGCTCGTCGGCGAGCTGGTGGTCAGCCGCTCGCGGCTCGACGACGTGCTGCGGCAGGCGGCCGGCGGCGATCTCGCGAGCGTGCGCGACGCGCTCGAGGAGACCAACGCGGTGATGGAGCGCCAGCTCCGACGGCTGCGCGAGAGCGTGACGCGCATCCGGCTCGTGCCGGTCGGCGAGGTGTTCGAGCGGCTCCGGTTCGCGGCGCGCGACGCGATTCGCGAGTCGGGCAAGCGCGTCGCGCTCGAGTTCCACGGACAGAGCACGGAGATCGACAAGGTCGTCGTCGACCGGATGCTGGAGCCGTTGCTGCACCTCGTGCGCAACGCGGTGAGCCACGGCATCGAGCCGCCGGAGGAGCGCCGCGCGCGGGGCAAGCCGCCGGAGGGGCGCCTGACGCTCCGCGCCGCCGCGGCCGGCGACCGCATCCGCATCGAGGTCGAGGACGACGGCGCGGGCATCGACGTCGAGCGCGTGGCCGCCCGCGCGCACGCACGCGGGCTGCTCGCGGCCGGGGAGACGCTGTCGTCGGATCGTCTGCTCGACGTGCTGTGCGCGCCCGGCTTCTCGACGCGCGACGAGGCGGACATGACGAGCGGGCGTGGCGTGGGCATGGACGTCGTGCGGTCCGCGGTGCGCGCGCTCTCCGGCGAGCTCACGCTCGAGTCGACGCCGGGCCGCGGCACCCGGTTCGCCGTCGACCTCCCGCTCACGCTGATGATCCTCGACGCGCTGCTCGTCGAGATCGGGGGCCAGCAGATGGCCGTGCCGCAGCCCGCGCTGCGCGAGATCCTCCGCGTGGAGCGCACGTCGATCGTGCCGTTCGAGAACAACGACGTGATCGCGTACCGCGGCGGGGTGCTCCCGATCGTGAGCCTGTCGCGGCTGTTCGGGCTGCACGATGCGCGCGGCACCGACGTCTACGTGCTCGTCGTCGGCAGCGACGCGGTGCCGATGGGCCTGACGGTCGACCGCCTGCTCGGCCTCCGCGAGATCGTCGTGCAGTCGGTCACCGATCCGCTCGTGTCGGTGCCCGGCGTCGCCGGCGCCACGGAGCTCGGCGACGGCCGCGTCAGCCTGATCCTCGACGCGGCCGCGCTGCTGCGCGAGGCGGAGGCGCGACGTGCGCATCGCCCGCGCGAGCGACGTCTCGTCTCGTAGCCCGAGGTCCGACGCATGACGATCCATCCGAGCGGCAGCGAGTCGTACGTGCTCTTCGAGCTCGCCGGCGCCACCTACGCGCTGCGCAGCGACGACGTGCTGCAGCTGGAGATGGCCGGCACGCCGACGCCGGTGCCCAACGCGCCGGCGTACGTCGACGGCGTCGTGTCCGTGCGCGGGCAGGTCATTCCCGCGGTGAGCCTGCGCGCGCGGTTCGGGTTCCCGCGCGTGGCGCACGACCTCCGCAGCCGGCTCGTCGTCGTGCACGCGCAAGGACGCACGGTGGGGCTGCTCGTCGACAGCGCACGCGAGTTCGCGAGCATCGATCCGGAGCTCGTGAAGCCGCTGCCCGAGGGCATCGCCGGCACCACCGGCCGGTACCTGCGCGGCATCGCCCAGCAGGGCGACCGCCTCATGCTCATCGTCGACGTCACCGAGCTGCTCGCCGTCGACATCGAGCCCACAGACGCTCCCGCCGCGGACGACGCGGCGTCCACGTGAGAGGGGAGAGAGACCGATGGCATTCTGGACACGCGACCCCCAGCACCCGACCGGCGCCGCGAACGGCGGCAGCCCGTTAGGCGGTCCCTCGTCGGCGCCGCCCGTCGTCACGAACGACGCGCTGCGCGCCGCGGTGATCCTCTGGCAGGCGGGCGAGGCGCAGGCGCGTCTCGTCGACGGCGCCGTCACCGGCGCGACGGAGGTGGCGGAATCGCTCCGCCAGACCGCCGCGCAGGCCGAGTCGATCGCGACGTCGGGCGAGGAGCTGGCCTCGTCGGCGAACGAGTTCGCGGCGTCGATCGAGGAGATGACGGCGGGCGCCGCGAGCCTCGCGGCGTCGGTCGCCGAGACGGGCGCCTCGGTGGAGCAGACGAGCCGCTCGATCGCCGCCGTCGCCGCGACGGCCACCGAGATGACGACGATCGCGACCGCGGTGGCCGGCGGCATGACGGAGATGGCCGCGTCGGTGAAGTCGGTCACCACGGACACCGAGGGGCTGGCGTCGTCGGTGGCGCAGATCGCCGCGTCCATGGAGGAGACGACGCGCTCGGTCGAGGGCGTGCGCGGCAACGCCGACGACCTCGCGGCGGCGGCCGAGCAGACGTCGCGCTCCATGGCGTCGATGGCGTCGTCGGTCGAGCAGGTGACGGCGAGCGCCGAGCACATGACCGGGCTCGCCGAGCAGGTCGCGACATCGGTGGAGGAGAGCGCGCGGTCGGTCGAGGGCGTCGCCCGCAACGCCGAGGCGATCACGCGCGCCGCGGAGAGCGCCGCCACGAGCGCCACGCAGCTCGACCGCTCGATGCGCAGCGTGGCGTCGCTGACGGCCGAGGCCACGGAGATCTCGCGCCGCGCCACGCGCGACGCGGAGGAGGGCGGGACGGCGGTGCAGCGCTCGATGGAGGGGATGACGCGCGTGCGCTCCGCGATGGTGGAGTCGGCGTCGGTCGTGAAGGAGGTCGGGCGCCGCACGGCGGACATCAGCTCCATCGTCGACACGATCAACCTGATCGCCGAGCGCACGAACCTGCTCTCGCTCAACGCGTCCATCGAGGCGGCGCGCGCCGGCGAGGCGGGGCGCGGCTTCGCCGTGGTGGCCGAGGAGATCCGCAATCTCGCCGACCGGTCGGCGAAGGCGACCGCCGACATCGCGTCGATCATCCGCGGGCTGCAGGCGGTCGTCCAGGAAGCGGTGTCGTCGACCACCGAAGGGCAGCGCGTCGCGGACGAGAGCGGCCGGCTCGCCGAGGAGGGAGCGGCGGGGCTGAAGCGCATCATCAGCGGCATCGAGCAGAGCTCCGCGCGCGTCGCGCAGATCGAGCGTGCCACGCAGGAGCAGCTCGGCGCGACGCAGAACCTCGTGGCGGTGGTGAGCACCGCGACCACCCAGGTGCGTCAGGTCTCGGTCGCGACCGCCGAGCAGGCCGGCGTGCTCCAGGGCCTCGTGCGCACGACTGGGCAGATGCGCGTCGCCGCGCGCGAGGTGACGCAGGCCATGAAGGATCAGGAGCGATCGTCCGCCGAGATCGTGCAGGCCGCGCAGGGCAGCGCCTCGCTCGCGACGCAGGTGAGGCGCGCGATGGTGGAGCAGGCGCGGGCGGTGGTGGAGGCGTCGCAGGCGGTGGAGAGCGTCCGCCGCGTGGCGACGAACACGTCGCGCGCGCTCGCCGAGCAGTCCGCCGCCGGCGAGATGGTGTCGCGCGAGGCCGAGCGGTTCCGCCGCACGAGCGAGCGGGTGAGCACGGCGATGGCGGAGCAGGCGGCCGCCGTCGGACAGATCGCGCAGGCCGCGCAGGACATGCGGCGGCAGTCGGAGCAGACGACGAAGGGGCTCGCCGAGCAGGGGCGCGCCGCGGCGGACATCGCCAGCGCGACGCACAACGTGTCGAAGCAGATCGGTCTCATCGTGCGCGCGAACCGCGAGCAGTCGGACGCCGCGGCCGCGTCGCTCGAGACGCTGCACGAGCTCCGGCGCCTGAGCGACCGCGCGGCCGAGTCGATCGGCGAGACCGGCGTCAGGCAGCTGGCCGACCGCGCGCGGGCGGGCGGTCCGCCCGACGGGCCTCCCACCGCTCGCCGGTGAGCGTCGCCACCGGATCGGTCGGCGTCTTCACGACCGACCTCGCGCTCGTCGTGCGGTCGTGGGACGCGTGGCTCGCTGCGGCCACGGGGGTCGACGAATCCGAGGCCTACGGTCGGCCGCTCGCGGAGCTGTTCCCCGACCTCGACGCGCGCGGGCATCTCGCGCGTCTCCGCCGCGTCGCCGACTCGGGCGTCGTGCAGGTGCTCGCGCCCGCGTTCCACGAGTATCTGCTCGCCTGCCCGCCGCGCACGGCGTCCGCGCGCTTCGCGCGCATGCAGCAGCACGTGACGATCGCTCCACTGCGCGACGGCGAGACGATCGTGGGCGTGACCGTCACCGTCGAGGACGTGACCGCGCGCCGCGACCGCGAGCGCGAGCTGGCCGAGGAGCTCCGGAGCCCGGACGATCTGGTGCGTCTGCGCGCCGTGCGCGCGCTCGACACCGAGGCGGCCGCGCCGGAGCCGCTCGCCGGCGCGCTCGGCGACAGCAGCTGGCGCGTCCGGCGCGCCGCGGCCGAAGGGCTCGCGCGGGTGCCGGACGACGGCGTCGTCGACCTGCTGCTGTCCGCGCTGCGCGAGCGGCACCGGGATCCGGGCGTCCTCAACGCCGCGCTCACGGCGCTGGCCCGCGCCCACCACGACGTCGTGCCGCCGCTGGTGCAGCTGCTCGACGCCGCCGGGTCGGACGCCGAGCTCCGGACGTACGTCATCCTGGCCCTCGGGCTCCTGCAGGACGTGCGGGCCGTGCCGGTGCTGATCCGCGCGCTCGCCGATGTCGACGCGAACGTGCGGTTCCACGCGATCGAGGCGCTCGGACGCATCCGCTCGCGTGCCGCGGCGCTCCCGGTGGCCGAGGTGGCGGAGTCGCGCGACTTCTCGGTGGCGTTCGCGGCGCTCGACACGCTGGCGGCGATCGGCGAGCCCTCGGTCGCCCCGCGTCTCCTGCCGCTGCTCGACGACGAGCTGCTGCAGCCGGCGGTGGTCGACGCGCTCGCGCGGCTCGGCGGCGAGGATGCGGTCGCCCCGCTCACGGCGCTGCTCGACCAGCCAGGGTCGCCCACGCTCGCCGTCGCGGTGGCGCTCGCGACGCTGCACGCGCGTCTCGACGCAACCGGCGCGAGCACCGGAGGAATCGCCGAGTTCGTGCGCGCGGTCGCGCCGGCCGGCGCGTCGCGATCGCTGCTCGGCGCGCTGCCCACCGCGGGCGAGGCGGAGCGCGCCGCGGCGGTGACGGTCCTCGGCTGGCTCTCCGTCGAGGGGATGGAGACGACCCTCGCCGCGCTCCTCGCCCACCCCGACGCGTGCCGCGCCGTGGTCGACGTGCTGGTGCAGCGGGGCGCGGCCGCCGTGGACCCGCTGCTCGACGCGCTGACGCAGGACGACGACGGGGTGCGGAAGGCGGCCGCCGCGGCGCTCGGCCGGATCGGATCGGCGGCCGCGGTGCCGGCGCTCGTCGCGCTGCTGGACGACGCACCGGAGGTCGCGGTCGTCGCGGCGGGCGCGCTCGGGAGCATCGGCGACCGGCGCGCGTTCGAGCCGTTGATCGCGCGGCTGGACGACCCGCACGCGGCGGTTCGCCAGGCCGCGGTCGGGGCGCTCCACTCCCTCGGGCATCCGGAGTCGTCGGCCCGGGTCGTCGTGCTGCTCGCCGACCCGTCGCCGCGCGTGCGCGAGGCGGCGGCGCGGATGGCCGGCTACTTCGCGTTCGCGGCCTGCGTCGAGCCGCTGCTGTCGCTGCGCCACGACGACGACGAGGCCGTGCGGCGCGCCGCCGTCGAGCAGCTCGTGCAGTTCGACGACCCGCGCGCCCGCGAGGCGCTCGGCGAGGCGCTCGCCGACGACACGCCGAGCACGCGCGCGGCCGCGGCCCGCGCGCTGTCGCACGTCGCGCCGGCCGACGCGGTGCCCGGCCTGCTCGCGGCGCTGCGCGATCCCGACCCGTGGGTGCGCTACTACGCCGCCCGCTCCGCGGGCCGGCTGCGGACCGACCAGGCGCTTCCGGAGCTGCTGCGGCTCGCGGTCGGCGACGACGCTCCGCCGGTCCGCATCGCCGCGGTGGACGCGCTCGGCGAGATCGGATCCGAGGACGAGCTACGGAAGTTGGTACCGCTCGCCGCCGATCCCGAGCCGCTCGTCGCGCGGGCGGCGCTGCTCGCGCTCGGCGGGTCCAGCGACCCGGCCACGCTCGCGCCGCTCGTGGCCGCGCTCGACGGAGACGATCGCGCGACGGCCGTGGCGGCGCTGGACGCGCTCGTCCGGCGCGCCGATCCGCGCGCCGCGTCGGCGGTCGCGTCGTTCGCGCGGGCGAGCGACGTGCCCGACGTGTGGACGCGCGCGCTGCACGCGCTCGAGCGGATGGGCGGCGTCGACGCGATCGCGGCGCTCGTCGGGATCGCGGCCGATCCGGTGCGCACCGCGGCGGCGGTGGAGGCGCTCGCCGGCGTGGGGGAGCGCGACGCGGCGTGGGTGGCGCGCGGGCTCGATGACGCCGACGTCCACGTGCGGTGCGCGGTGGTGGAGGCGTTAGGCCGCAGCCCGCACGCGGCCGCCGCGCCGCTGCTCGCCGCCGCGCTGCACGACGAGTCTCCCGCCGTGCGCACCGCGGCCGCTCACGCGCTCGCCCAGCGCGACCTGCGCTCGGCCCGGACGACGGACGCGCGTTCGGTGAGCGGCTGACCGCGTGCGCGACTTCGATGAGGGGCGACGCGGCGGATCCGGCTACGGCCCCGAGGTCCTCGGCATCTCGGACTCGGCGTTCGTGCTGCTGCGGGACCTCATCGCGCAGCGCATCGGCGTCCACTTCGGGGACGACAAGCGCGACCTGCTGGCCGACAAGCTGTCCGATCTGCTCGCGGCGCGCGGCATGACGTCGTACCTCGACTACTACTTTCTGCTGCGGTACGACGCCGGTGCCGACCGCCACTGGGCCGAGCTCACCGACCGGCTCTCGGTGCCGGAAACGTTCTTCTGGCGACAGCCGGAGCAGTTCCTCGCGCTCGCCGACGTCGTCGCCCCGCGGCACTTCGAGCGGCGCGGCAGCGCGCCGCTGCGCATCTGGAGCGCGGCGTGCTGCACGGGCGAGGAGCCGCTCAGCATCGCCATCGCGCTCGCCGAGGCGGGGCTGCTGCACCGACGCCCCGTGGAGATCGTCGCCAGCGACGCGAGCCGCGCGATGGTCGACCGCGCGCGCGCGGGACTCTACGGCGAACGCTCGTTCCGCAACCTGCCGGTGGCGCTGCGCGACCGCTACTTCCGTCGCGAGGGTGCGGCGTGGCGGGTGGACCCGCACCTGCATGGACGGATTCGCTGGACGACGGCGAATCTCGTCGCGCCGGAGGAGGTGCGGCCGCTCGCGCGGGCCGACGTCATCTTCTGCCGCAACGTGCTGATCTACTTCTCCGACGAGACGATCACGCGTGTCGCACGGCAGTTCGCGGAGGGGCTCGCCGACGACGGGCATCTCTTCCTCGGCGCGTCGGAGTCGCTGACCCGGCTGGAGACCGACTTCGAGCTGGCGGACGTCGCCGGCGCGTTCGCGTACGTGAAGGGACGAGTTCAGAGGAATTGATGCCGAAGCGGATCCGTGTGCTGGTCGTCGACGATTCCGCCTTCGTGCGCAAGGTCGTCTCGCAGATGCTCGCCCGCAGCGCGTCGATCGAGGTCGTGGGCACCGCGCGCGACGGCGAGGATGCGCTCGATCTCACGGCTCGACTCGAGCCCGACGTCGTCACGCTGGACCTCATGATGCCGCGCATGAACGGCGTCGAGTTCCTGCGCGCGCAGGCGAAGCGGCGCGTCGTGCCGGTGGTGATCTGCAGCATCGCCGGCGAGTCGGGCGCGATGGCGCTCGAGGCGTTCGAGGCGGGGGCCGTGGAGTTCGTGCAGAAGCCGACCGCGCTGGCGAGCGACCGCGTCTACGAGATCGCCGACGAGCTGATCGCGAAGGTGGAGGCGGCGTCGCGCGCATCGGTCGGCCGCGCGCCCGCCGACGCCCATCCCGACGCCCAAGTGCCGGGAACCGACGTCCACGGGCCGGTGCTCGCGCGACGCGCCGGAGCGACCGCGGCCGACCTGGTCGTGCTTGGCATCTCGACTGGCGGACCGCAGGCGCTGCGTTATCTCATCCCGCGGTTGCCGGCGAGCTTTCCGGTCCCGGTCGCCATGGTGCTGCACATGCCGGTGGGATACACTGCGATGTACGCTGAACGCCTGAACGACATCTCGCCGCTCGAGGTCGTCGAGGCAGCGGACGGCGACGTGCTGCGGCCGGGCGTCGTCTGGCTGGCGCCGGCCGGCCGGCACCTCACCTTCGTCCGAGACCCCGACACCGTGATCCGCGCGCACCTCGACCTGCGCCCGCTCGACACCCCGCACCGCCCCGCCGTCGACGTCCTGTTCCAGTCCGCCGCCGCGGTGTTCGGGCCGCGCGTGCTCGGCGTCGTGATGACGGGCATGGGGAACGACGGACTGTTGGGCGCGGCGCACATCAAGGCGCAGGGCGGCCGGATCGTCACCGAGGCGGAGTCGTCGTGCGTCGTGTACGGGATGCCGCGCGCGGTGGCCGAGGCGTCGCTGAGTGACCGCAGCGCGACGCTCGAGGAGATGGCGGGCACGATCGCGGAGCTGATCTGAGATGGCGACGATCATGATCGTGGACGACTCCAACTACACCCGCCGCACCCACCGGCGGATGATGGAGGACGACGGGCACGTCGTGCACGAAGCCGCCACCGGCATGGCCGCGATCGAGGGGTTCTTCGTGCACCGTCCCGACCTCGTGCTGCTCGACCTCACGATGGAGGACATGGGCGGCATGGAGGTGCTCGAGCGGCTGCGCGAGCTCGACGCCGGCGCGCGCGTCATCGTGGTGAGCGCGGACGTGCAGCGCTCGACCGCGAAGCTCGTCGCCGAATCGGGCGCGCTCGCGTTTCTCGGCAAGCCCGTCTCCGCCGAAGGACTCCGCCAGGCCGTGCGCGACGCGCTCGGCGCGGGGGCGCCGTGAACGTCGAGCAGCTCGACAAGGACGCGCTGACCGAGTTGTTCAACATCGGGCTGCACCGCGCCGCGTCCTCGCTGTCGGAGCTCACCGGTCAACGCATCCTCGTCGAGCTGCCACGACTGTGGATCTGCCCGATCGACGAGACGTACACACGGCTCGTGGAGTTCCTCGACGGCGATCTGGCCACGGTGCACCAGATCTTCAAGGGCAGCGTCACCGGCGACGCCGTGCTCGTGCTCGACTACGCGAGCGCGACGCGGCTCACTGGCCTCATGACCGACGGCGGCGTGGCCGTCGGCGGGCGGCTCGACCAGTCGGCGCGCGAGGTGCTCGCGGAAGTCGGCAACGTCATCCTCAGCTCGTGTCTCAGCTCGTTCGGCGACATGCTCCACGTCGCGGTGACGTTCTCGGTGCCGCGCATGCACGTGGAGTCGCTCGAGGGGCTGCTGCGCTCGCTGCAGGTCGACAGCGAGGAGCTGAACTACACGCTGCTCGCGGCGACGCGGTTCCGCCTCAGCGAAGGCGAGGTCGGCGGCTATCTCATGATCGCCGTCGGCATGCACTCCCTGGCGCTCATCGCCCGCGCGCTCGCGGCGCGGGAGGAGTGACGGTGCCGCTGCAGGAGTCGCCGCTCACATCGTTAGGCGCCGAAGCACTCCCGCTGCTCTCCGAGCTGGGCGAGGTGCTCGAGCTCGGGATCCTCACGCTCGACTGCGACCTCGTCGTCCGCGGGTGGAATCGCTGGCTCGCCGCGGCCAGCGGTGCGGTCGCGGCGGACGTCGTCGACCGGCCGCTGCTCGACGTGTTCCCGGGGTTGCGCGACACGCCCGCGGAGGCCGCGCTGCGCCGAGCGCTCGTCGGCGTGACGACCGTCTGGGCGCACCGGTTCCACCGCTACTTCCTGCCGCTGCCGTCGCCGCCGGGCCACCACGACTTCGAGCACATGCAGCAGAGCGCGCGCATCGTGCCGCTGCTGCGCGATGCGCGCGTCGACGGCGTGTTCGTGCTCGTGCAGGACGTCACGGAGCGCGTGGCGCGCGAGGAGGAGCTGCGCGACGCGCTGCAGCGGGCGGAGACGGCGAGCCGCGCGAAGAGCGAGTTCCTCGCGTCGATGAGCCACGAGCTGCGCACGCCCCTCTCCGCGGTGGTCGGGTACATGGAGCTGCTCGAGGGCGAGATGGTCGGCCCGGTCGAGCCGCTCCAGAAGACCTATCTCAGCCGGGTGAAGGCGGCCGCGCGGCACCTCATCAGCATCATCGAGGAGATCCTCACGTTCTCGCGCGTCGACGCGGGCAAGGAGGAGATCCACCCGGTGGTCGTGGACGTCGCGCCGCTCGTCGAGAGCGTGGGCGAGCTGTTCGTGCCGCAGGCGCTGCAGAAGGGGCTCGCGCTCGTCGTGAACCAGGCCGCCGAGGGGGTCACGCTCGGCACCGATCCGACGAAGCTGCGGCAGATCCTGATCAACCTGCTCGGCAACGCGCTGAAGTTCACGGACGCCGGCCAGGTCACGCTCGACGTCGAGGCGACGAGCGACCGCGTCGTGTTCCGCGTGCGCGACACGGGCCCCGGCATCGTTCGCGAGAACCTCGAGCGCATCTTCGATCCGTTCACGCAGATCGATCAGTCGCTCACGCGCGTGAAGGGCGGCACCGGGCTGGGGCTGCCGGTGAGCCGGCGGCTCGCGCGTCTGCTCGACGGCGACCTCAGTGTCGAGAGTGCCGCGGGGCAGGGCACGACGTTCACGCTGTGGCTGCCGCGGAACGTCGGCGTGCGGGCGGCGGAGGGATAGCGCCGCTCGGCGAGCGCTCAGCGCGGCGCGTCGCGCTCGGTCTCGAACTGCTGCGTGGCGCTGCGGTGCCACTCGAGCTCCGACGGCGTGACCGGCCGCAGCGCGAGGTCGAACGCGAGCCACAGCAGCTTCGCGAACGGGAAGAACGCGAACAGCTCCACGATCACCAGCACCGGGAGCCCGTTCTGCAGCAGGTCCCAGGGGGTCGTGCGCGTCACGAGCAGCGTGACCACGAGGACGGCGTACGAGAACAGCCCGACGAGCGCGAACAGGATGAACGCGAAGCCCATCACGGTGTCGTGCTCGCCGCGCTGAAGCCTGAGCCCGCACGTGCCGCACTTCACGCGCAGCTTCATCCAGCTCTGGAGCACCGGCCCCTTGCCGCAGTGGGGGCACCGCAGCAGGAACGCGCGCCCGAACAGGCGCAGCATGCCGCGGACGGTGGGGATCGCCATCCCGGTCTCGGAGCTCATCTCCGGACGGTTCATCATCGACTCCATGCTCGATTGCAGACGGTTGTGGTGGTGTGGTGCTGCCTAAGTCTACACCGTCGCCGCCGACCCGAGCGGCGCGACGTCGACCCGCGTGACGTCGGGCCGGAAGAACAGCGCGATCGTCCAGTCGAGGATCATGCGCAGGCGGCGGTCCCAGCGCGGCATCTGGAACAGGTAGTACGTCCGCCGGAACCACCACGCGGGAAAGCCGGTGAGCCGCACGCCCATGAGCTGCGCGACGGCGCGCGTGCCGCCTAACGACGCCATCGTCCCGAGCGACCGGAAGTGGAACGGCATGGGTGCCCGTCCGTCGATGGCGGCGACCACGTTGCGGGCGAGCTGCTTCGCCTCGCGCGTCGCGAACTGTGCGAGCTGCGGGTACGGGCGGCCGTCGGGCCCGGTGATCGCGGCGCAGTCGCCGAGCGCCCACACGTTCGGGTGGCTCCGACTCCGCATCGTCGCCTCGACCGCGATCCGCCCGCGCGCGTCGTGGTCGACCGGGATGCCGAGCGCCGCGCCGTTAGGCACGATGCCCGCCGCGAGTACCACGGTGCCGGCGTCGATCGGCCCGTCCGCGAGCAGCACGCGGCCCGGCTCGATCGCGCGCACGGGTGTCCCGCTCCGCAGCTCGGCGCCGCGCTTCCGCAGCACGCGCACGGCGACGTCGGCGAGCTTCGCGTCGAGCTCGGGGAGGATGCGCGGCCCCGCCTCGTACAGGTGGAACCGCACGTCGTCGCGCGGGATGCGCGGGTAGTAGCGGAGCACCTCGTCGGCGAACGCCGTCAGCTCGCCGAGCAGCTCGACGCCGACGAGCCCTCCGCCGATGACGACGACGGTCAGGCACCGTCGTCGGTCGGTGGGATCGGCCGCCGCGTCGGCCCGCTCGAACCGCTCGATGAGATGATTCCGCAGCACGAGCGCGTCCGCCATGGACTTGAACGTGAGCGCGTGCGCGGAGCCGGGGATCAGCGACATGTTCGTCGTGCCGCCCAACGCGACCACGAGGTCGTCGTACGGGAATTCGTGCATGGCGCCGCCCGCCGCGGTCGCGCGCACCACCCGCCGCTCCACGTCGACCTCCTCGACGGTCGCCTCGACGAAGCGCGCGCGGCGCAGGGCGGGGCGGATGGGCTGCGCGCAGTGCCGCAGCTCGAGCGTGCCGGAGCACGCCTCGAACAGGAGCGGCGTGAGCACGAAGTAGTTCTCGCGGCTCACGAGCGTGATCGTGACGTCGTCGCGCGCGCCGAGGAGGCGCTCGAGGTGGCGCGCCGCCGTCACGCCGCCGAAGCCGCCGCCGAGCACCAGTATGTTGTGCATCTCGTCCTCCCTGGATCTACCGACGGGCGCCGTCGACACGGCGCCGCACCGCACCGAGGAAGTTCAGCACCATCGTCACGTGGTCGGGCGACTGCCGCTCCGCGGGGGCCGCGGCCGGCAGCAGCGCGGCGATGCGCTCGCCGTCGGGCGCGACGTCGAAGCCTGGCAGCACGCCCGTGTCGCCTAACGGCGGCGCGCCCGAGCCGCCCCACGGCCGCGGCGGGTCGACGGTGAACGTGGCGCCGCGCACATGGAACGTAGTCACGAACACACGCTGGTCCTCGGTCTGGTAGAGCAGCTCGCGGCCGTTCGGCGACCAGCGCGGAACGCGTCCGCCGGTCGGCGACACGCGCACCGAGGCCCCGCCGCCCATCCGCCGCACGTGGATCTCCCACGCGCCCGACTCGTTCGAGCCGTAGGCGAGCCACCGGCCGTCGGGCGAGATCGCCGGGTACACCTCGAATGCCGACGTGCGCAGGAGCGAGGTCGGGGTGCCTAACGCGGCGCGCGCCGAGTCGCCGCCGAGCGGCGCCGTCCACAGGTCGAAGCCCGTGCCGGGATGCAGTGCGTAGTACGCGAGCAGCCTGCCGCCCGGCGCGACGGACCACGGGACGGCGACGTCGCTCACCGGCAGCAGCACACGAGGCGCTTCCGCGCGGTCGACGCGCAGCGACGCGATGCCGCCGCGGCCGCCCACGAGCAGCGTCGCGTCGGACCACCACAGCAGGCCGCCGTGCTCCGCGGCCGCTCCCGTGAGGCGCCGGGTCTCGCCGCTCGCCGCGTCGTGCACGAGGATCGCCCCCTGGCCCGCGTCCATCGAGGTCACCGCGAGCCGCCGGCCGTCGCGCGACAGCGCCGGCCACGCGTAGCGCCCCGGCCGGTCGAGCAGCGGCGACACGCGTCCCGCGCGGTCGATCCACGCGACGACGAACCGCCCGCTCGCCGCGCTGCGCCGGTAGACGAGCGTGCCGCCGCCCGCCGGCGACACGTCGAGCTGCGCATAGCCGAACGCGCGCGAGTATGCCACGTCGTCGAGCACTGGCACCGCCGTGCCGGTGACGGCAAGGCGGGCGACGTCGAACGACGCGGCGTACAGCGTGCCCTGGTTCACGTACGCGAGATAGCCGTTAGGCAGCCAGCGCGCGTACGTGCCGCCGCGGACCACGCGCCGCCGAGTGCCGGTGCGCGGGTCGTACACCTCCACGTCGGCGCGGTCGGTGTCGATGCGCGTGTGGCGCGTGTAGAGCACCGCGCCGCCGGGCAGGATCTGCGGCCACACGGGCTGCGCGTGCTCCGCCGAGAGGTCGACGAGCACGCGTGGTGCGCCGCCCGCTTCGGGGACCCGCCACAGCCCGCCCGTGGGGTTGAGCGCGGCCACGATCGTGCCGTCGTCGCCCCACGCGGCGCCCAGCACGTCGGTCGCCTCGCACAGCACCACCGGCGAGCCGCCGTCGGTCGGCGTCTTCTTCAGCGCGCCGTCGGCGAAGAACCCCACCCACCGGCCGTCGGGCGACAGGAACGGCACGCGCGCGCCGTCGGTGCCCGCCAGCCTGGCGACGGCGCTCTCGTCGAGCCGCCGCGTGTACAGGTGCGCGAGCCCCGCGCTGTCGCGCGCCACGAACACGAGTCGCGTGCCGTCGCGCGCGACCGCGACGTCGGGGCCGACCTCGGATCCGAGCACGCCGTCGGAACGGAGCTCGACCTCCAGCCGCAGAGGTGTGCCGTCCATGTCGCGCACTCGCGTCGCGCGCGTCCACGCGACGGCGGCCACGATGCTCAACGCGAGCGCCGCGCCGGCCACGCCCCACACCACGCGGTCCGGCGGCCCGACGCGTCTCCCCGCCGTCGTCGTGGTCATCGCGTCGCCGCGCGGGGCGAAGCGGGGCACGTAGCTCCCCTTCGGCAGCGCGATCACGACCGGGTCGTCGGCGCCGTCGGCGGCGTAGTAGCGGGCCAGGCGCTCGCGCAGCCGCGACGCCTCCGCGCGCACGATCGGGTCGGTGCGCGGGTCGAACGCGACGCCGCGGCCGAGCGCCTCGGCGCCGAGCGTGTACTCCTTCAGCCGCTCGTCGTCGCCGTCGAGCGCGCGCTCCACGACGAAGCGCAGCAGCGCGCTCGACCGGTCGGCGCGGCGGAAGCCCGCGCTCGCCAGGACGCGGTCGAGCTGCGCCAGGATCTCCTCGCGGTCGGGTGCGGGCGTGTCGGGCACGTGCGGTACCTGCGTGGTGCGGTACGCGTGCGGTTCGGTGCTTGTCGCACCCGCGTCGCCGGCCGACGCTGTGCGCGACACGAACATGGAGCCAGCGATGACGACGGACACGATGCGGGTCGCGGCGCCGGCCGAGGCGCGACGCACGCGACGATTCTACGTCGGCATGACGGCGGCGGCGATGGTCGTCGTCTTCGTCGGGTTCGCGCCGAGCTATTACCTGCGGGCGCTCACCGCCGCACCACCGATCCCGACCATCGCGCACGTGCACGGCGCGGTGTTCACCGGGTGGCTGGTGCTGCTGCTCGCCCAGACGTCGCTCGTCGCCGCGCATCGGGTGGACCTGCACCGCCGGCTCGGCGTCGCCGGCGGCGCGCTCGCCGCGGCGATGCTCGTGCTCGGCGTGCTCGCGTCGCTCGACGGCGCGCGGCGCAACCGTACGTTCGGCGCGTTCCCCGACGGGCTCGCGTTCATGATCGTGCCGCTCGGGGACATCGCGCTGTTCGGCGGGTTCACCGCGGCGGCGCTCCACTTCCGCTACCGGCGCGAGACGCACAAGCGGCTGATGCTGCTCGGCACGATCAGCCTCACGTGGCCGGGGATCGTACGCATCCCGGTCGTGCAGCGGCACATCCCGCTGGGATTCCTGCTGCTGGCGGCGCTCCTCGCCGCGGGACCGATCCACGATCGGCTGGTCATGGGTCGAGTGCACCGCGTCTACCGGTGGGGCGCGCCGCTCGTGTTCCTGTCGCTGCCGCTCCGCGTCGCGATCGGCACGAGCGCGTGGTGGCACCGCGTCGCCGCGTGGATGGTGCGGTGACCGTCCTACCCGAGCCGGATGCGCTCCGCGATCCCCTGCGTGTCGCGCGACGGCGGCACGCCGACCTCGCGCCGCAGCAGCGTGACGAGCGCGTCGTAGTGCGCGAGCGCGCGCGCCCGCTCGCCCGACGCCGCCCACAGCACCATCAGCTCCCGGTGCGCGCTCTCGCGCAGCGGCTCACGCGTCACGAGCGCGCCGAGCACGCGCGCGCCCTCGGCGGCCCGCCCGACGCGTGCGTGCTGCCGTCCGAGCGCCTGCACGCCGTCGGCCCACGCCGCTCGCACGCGGTCCTGGTGCTCGACGATCCAGTCGCCGAGCGCGAGACCGGGCGCGAGATCGCCGCGCGGGCCGCCGTCCGCGCCGACGCCGAGCGCGCGCTCCGCGTCGGCGAGCGCCGCCGCGTCGAGCGCCTGCTGCCGACGCTCGGCGCGGGCGAGCGCGTCGGCGGCGGCGAGCAGGTCGTCGACGTCGCACGCGAGGCGGACGCCGGGCGCGGGCTCGCGTGCGAGCGCGTACCGGCCGTCGACGACCGTCACCCATCCGCGCTCGCCGCCGATCGCGCGCCGCAGGCGGTGCAGCGTGACGTGGAAGACGCCGCGCACCTGCGCCGCGGAGGCGTCGGGCCACAGCGCGAGGCCGATCTCCTCCTTCGTGCGTCCCTCGGGGTGGCACACGAGGTACAGCAGCAGCTCGCTCACCTTGCCGCCGGGCAGCTCGCCGGCGCCTAACGGCACGCCGTCGCGCGCCACGACGAGCGGGCCGAGCACCCGGACGGCGAGCGGCGCGACGGCCGGCGACGCGGGGCCTGACGCGGCGGGCGGCGCGGCCTCCGGCGCGCGCACGCTCCGCTCGGCGCCGGTCACGTCGGCATCGAGCACGTCGGCATCGCGCGCGAGGGCGAACAGCCCGTCGAGGTCGAGCGCGGCGCCGGCGGCCCACTCCGCATCGAACGTCGCGCGCGGCAGCGTCGCGCGCACCTGGGCGACGGTCGCGGCGTGCCGCCCGCGCTCGGCCTCGATCACCTCGGCGCCGCAGCGCGCGCGCAGCTCCGCGGCCGCGCCGAGGAGACGGGCGGCCGCCGCGTTGCCGCGCGCGGCGCTCGACGAGGTCACGGCGATCGTCGCCAGCGTGTCGAGCGCGCACGACAGGAACCATGCATCGGGCTCGTCGTGCAGCACGGCGACGCTCTCGCGCATCGACGCGGCGGCGGCGGCGAGATCCTCCGCGGCGAGCTCCATCTCTCCCTTCTCGTAGAGGCTGCGCGAGAGCAGCCACGTCTCGCCGACCGCGCGCAGCCGCGCGATCGCGTCCGCGTACTCGGCCGGCGCGCGATCGTACGCGCCGCCGAGCCGGCCGATGTACGGACGGCGGCAGCGCATCACGGCGTCGAGCCACGCGTCGCCCGACTCGCCGGCGATGCACACCGCGTCGTCCGCGGCGCGCCGGCTCTCGTCCACGCGGCCGAGCGCGGCGAGCGCGAGCCCCCTCTGCTGGCGCATCATCGCGCGCCCGCGGGCAGCGCGCAGCGCGTCGTCGGTGCCGCCGGCAGCGACGGCGCTCCACAGCGTCTCGGCGCGCTCGGCGGTGCGCAGCATCGGCGCGCTCTCGCCGGCGAACCATTGCAGCGCGGAGAGCGGGAACAGCAGCTCGGCGAGCGCGCGCTGATCGGCCGGGGAACGCGCCGCGTCGGACACGCCTTCGGCGTCGGCGGCGGCGAGCGCCGCCTCCACGCGGCCGCGCGCGTCCTGCCACGACACGCCGGAGATCCAGAACCACGCGAGCGCACCGACGATGCGCGCGGCGAGCATCGGCTCCGCGCCTAACGCCCAGTCGAGCGCCCCGCGGATCTCGTCGACGTCGCGGGCGAGACGCGCGACCGTTCGACCGCGCGCAGCGCTCCACGTCGCCGGCGCGGCGGCGGAGGCGAGCGCCTCCACCCAGCGCGCGTGGCGGGCGTGCGTGCGCCGCGCCTCGTCCGGGTCGGCGCCGAGTCGATCGAGGCCGTACTGCTTCACCGTCTCGAGCAGGCGAAAGCGCGTCTCGCCGTGGTGGTCGCGCGCCTCGACGAGCGACTGCTCGACGAGCCGGCCCAACGCGGCCACCGCCGCCGCGCCGTCGGGGATCGCGTCGCCGTGGCCGGCGGCGCCCACGGCCTCCACCGCGTCCGCGGTGAACGGCCCGCGGAACACGGCGAGCCGCGCCAGCAGCGCGCGCTCCGCCGGCCGCAGCAGCTCGTAGCTCCAGTCGAGCAGCGCCTGCAGCGTGCGGTGGCGCGGCAGCGCGGTGCGGCGGCCGCGCGTGAGCAGTCGGAAGGCGTCGTCGAGCCGCGCCGCGACCTGCTCCACGCCTAACGCGCCGACGCTCGCCGCCGCCAGCTCGAGCGCGAGCGGCAGGCCGTCGAGCCGCGCCGTGATCGTGGCGACGGCGGGGGCGCTCGCGTCGCTGAGCGCGAACGCGGGGCTCGCCGCCTGCGCGCGCTCGACGAACAGCCGCACCGCCTCGTAGTGCGCGATCGCCGCCGCGGTGGGCGTCGTCGTCGGCGGCGAGGCGAGCGGCGGCAGCACCCGCACCTGCTCGCCCTCCACCGCGAGCGCCTCGCGGCTCGTCGCCAGCATGGCGAGCGACGGCACCGCGCGCAGCAGCCGCTCGACGAGCATGGCCGCCGCCTCCACCACGTGCTCGCAGTTGTCGAGCACGAGCAGCGTGCGCGGGCCGTCGTCGCCGCTCGACGCCGGGCCGACGCCGCGCAGCACCTCGGCCACCGCGTCGAGCACGTCGCGCCCGGGCGCGGGACGCACGCCGAGCGCGTCACCGATGGCCGGCGCCACGGCCGATGGGTCGGAGACCGGCGCGAGCTCCACCCACCAGACGCCGCCGGGAAACGGCGGCCGCCCGTCGTCGCGCGACGCCGCGCCGGCCGCGGCCACCTCGCGCGCCAGCCGGGTCTTCCCGGCGCCGCCGGGCCCCGTGATGGTCACCAGCCGCGTGCCACCCGCGCCGCCGAGCGCGCGGGCGAGGTCGGCGCGCTCGCGGGCGCGTCCGACGAACGACGAGAGGGCGGGCGGAACGTTGTGCGGGACGGCGGGCGCGGTCGGCGCGGAGGGTGTAGCGGCGGCGGCGTCGGACACGGAGAGGCGAAACGAGGACGTGAAGACTCCAGGAACGCTACTGGTCAGTCCGCCATTCGCGCCAGCACGGCGGGGGCCTCGGCCCTCGGCGCCCGCATCATCCGGCTCCACGCGGCGACCCACGCGGTGAGCCGTGCGAGGTCGCCCGCCGTGCGACGCGCGAGCAGACGGCGGAGCGCGGCCGCGTCGGGCGCCGCGCCGACGGCCGTGTCGAGCGCGACGTGCTGCAGCACGCGCGTGCCGTCGGGCGCCGGCTCGAACGCCAGCGTCGTCTCCAGCGCGAACGCGTCGCCCTCGGCCCGGTAGGCGAAGCGGGCGGGCGGGTCGAACTCGGTCACCCGGACGGCGAGGCGGTGGCGCTCGCCGAGTGCGCGGTAGAGGAGGACGAGCGGCGAGGTGCGGAGCCCCCGGCCGCGCGGCCGGCGCACCCCTTCGACGCCGCTCTGCCAGCGCACGGCGCCCTCGAGGCTGGCCGCGGCGGCGAACGCGGTGCGTGGCGGGTGCGGGACGAGCGCGGACGATTCGACGACGAACACCGGCGGGGGAGCTGAAGGGGAGGGGGAGCGATACGGCGAGCGTACGATGGTCCTCCCTGCTTACGGCGGCGCTTACACCGGGCACCTAAGCGACGGCGCAAGCGCGGGGCGCGACGTTCGGGCGCCGTTCCAACACGACCCCGACCGGAGACCGACGCCATGACGTTCCGCACGACACTTCCACGCCCCGTCCACGCCTGCCGCGTCGCGGGCTTCCTGCTCGCGGCGAGCGCCGTCGCCGTGCCCGCCGCCGCCCAGACCACGACGTACGTGAGCGGCCAGGTGGTCGACGCCGCGACCGGCGCGCAGGATCTCCAGGCGCTGCTCGGCGCCGCGAGCCTCACGACGCACGCGGCGCTGCCCGGCGCGTCGGCGGCGGCGGCGATCGACGTGGCGGGCGGCGCCGCGCACCTGTACGCCGGGACGTCGGGCTCGACGCACAGCGCCACGGCGTCGGCCGCGTTCGGCTACCACGTGACGCTGACGAACACCGGCGGTCCCGCGACGGTCGCGCCGATGCAGCTCTTCCTCGACGGCATCTTCCGGCAGACGATCCCCGGCTCGACCGACGGGACGCCGTACGCGAACGTGATCGGCCGCGCGTGGGACATCAACTCGGGTCGGCTCGTGTCGTCGGTGGACCTGTGGCTGTTCGGCGACGACGCGACCCCGGCGCAGCACGCGTGGGACGCGCTGCTGCTGCCGCGTCCAGCGATCGTCGGCGGCGCGACGACGTTCCGCATCGACTGGTCGTACACCGTGGCCGCCGACGCCGGCTGGGAGGCCGACTTCCAGAACACGGCGCGGATCTTCTTCCCGACGGTGAACGGCATCGCGTGGTCGGCCGACGCGGGCGTGCTCACGCAGCAGGCGCGCCCGGCGTGGGCGCAGGACGAGCGCGTCGACTACGAGGTCGACCCGTCCTCCACCACGACGCCGGAGCCGATGACGATCGCGCTGCTCGGCACGGGGTTGCTCGCGTTAGGCGCGGTCGCGCGTCGGCGCCGCGTCTGACGGCGATCGAGGGAGCAGGACAGAGCGACGCTTCGCGTGCTTGCGAGGCGTCGCTCGTCTGCATCTGGGGCGAGGTGACAGGCGAGTACTCTGGGGATCCACGTGCGATCGAAAGGATCTCGAGATCCTTTTCATCGCCGTCGGATCCCCAGAGTAGTCGCCCAGCACCTCCGTGCCGTCCGTGGTTCGATTCCGGGGGAAGCGCCAGTGCCAGCAATGGGGTCGGAGTCGATCGTGATCGATCGACTCCGACCCCATTTTCCTGCCGCCTTTCCGCGATCACCGATCCGGCGCCGAGACCTGCAGATCGATCGGGCCCGTGCGGCCGGTGAGGTCGCGCGGCCAGACGGCGGTGACGGCGTCGGCGAAGGAGCCGCCGGTCGTGAGGCGGATCGTGAGCGGACGGGCGGTCTTGCCCTGCGGCGCGAGCCGCGCGGTGATGGTGTACTTGCCGACCGGCACGTCCGCGATCCGCGAGCCGTCGGGCGCGCGCAGCGTCAGCGGGCGCGCCGCGCTGCCGTCGACGAGCGGTCCGATGGGCGTGAACGTGAACTCGATGTCGCGCGCGTCGGCGCCGTCGGGCCAGTGGAAGATGTCGATGTGCGCGTAGACGGTGCCGCCGTAGTAGCCGTCGGTGAGCTCCGGCCGCTTGCCGGTGAGCCGCCAGTCGAAGTTGCGCACGGCGCCGTCGAGCCCCGAGAACGACGCGTCGGTGTCGGGGTGCAGGTCGAACACGTACTCCTGGCCGTTGTACGTGCGCGTGACCTGCGCGGTCATGTGCCACGTCGCGGCGATCCGGCTGAGATCGAGCTTGTAGCGGCCCTGCGCGTCGGTCGTGCCGGTCACGTTCGGGTCGTAGAACAGCGTGTTGTCGGCGACGACGCGCACGCCGGCGAGCGGGCGCCCCGCCGCGTCGACGATGGTTCCGGTCACGATCCCGCTGCTCGGGTTCGGCTGTCCCGACGTCGTCGGCGGCGGCGTCTCGCCCGGCGGATCGGTCGGGGCGCTCGCGTCGGCGGAGGCGGCGCACGCGGCGAGGATCCCCGCGGCGGCGAAGACGGATGCGGTGCGGGCGAGGTGGAAGCGGCGTGTCGGGGTGCGCATGGCGGTCACGGCGGCGGATGGTGGAGCCCGCGAGGCGGGCGGTGAGCACGCCGTGACGTTAGGCACCGCCGCTTGCCGGCACGCTTACACGTGCGCGTGCACGCTCGGAGACGACGTCGCTTGACCGTCGCCGACCGAGGGGCCATGGTTTCACGGGCGGCCCTCGGCGAACGTGCATGCACCGCGGTACGTGAAGGTGGGGTTCCCCTGCGCGTTCAGGCCGGTGCCGACCACGTCGAGCGTGCAGCGGACGTTCGGCCCCGCGATGCGATCGAGCAGGTACACGCGCCCCCGCTCCTGCCCGGTCTTGAGGTCGACCTCGAAGTGGAACCGATCGTCGTGGAGCATCACCGGCGCCGATCCGGCGACCGTGCCCGAGTAGACCTGGTCGCCCGTGTTCACGAGCGTGCCGCGCACCGTGTCCAGCACCGTCGTGACGTGATACAGGACGCGTCCCTTGAGATCTCCCGACAGCTCGATGATCTCCGTGCTCGTCCGGATCATCCCGGTCGGCGTCGCCTTCGTCGAATGAACGACGGCGGTGGTGAGGCCGTCGGTCCCGACGCCGCTCACGGTGATGGAGCGCGCGCCCGCGACGCTCGCGGCTCGTTGGGCCGAGGCGCTCCGAGGCGCGTACGGCGCGGTCGTGCCGAACTCGGTCGGCAGGAGCGCGCTGCAGTCGTGCAGGACGGCGGCGCCGATGCTGCCGAAGACGGCGATGGCGGAGCGGGCGGAGATCATGAGCGGTACCTGGTGAGAGTCGGTCGCGCGTGGGATCTCCGCCGAACGTATGGAGGCCGGTCGGACGGCATAGACGACATGGTGGGCCGCCGCGCCGATGGCCCACTTCGGCCGCGTGCGGCCCACCGCGTGACGTCGCGATGACGCCCGCGGCGGACGCGGACCGCGCCGACCGCCTCGACGGCTGGAAGCAGATCGCCGTCTACCTGCAGCGCGGCGTGCGCACCGTGCGACGCTGGGAGCGCGAGGAGGGGCTCCCCGTGCACCGCCACGTGCACCGCGTGCTCGGCAGCGTGTACGCGTATCGGCCGGAGATCGACGCGTGGCAGCGCTGGCACCGCGACCTCGATCGCCCGCGCCCGTCCCCGCGCGCCGCCGAGGGCCCGGCACGCGTACCGTCGATCGCGGTGCTCTCGTTCGCGAACCTGAGCGCCGATCCCGAGAACGCGTACTTCGCCGACGGCCTCGCGGACGAGATCACCGCCGACCTCTCCCGGATCCGCGCGCTGCGCGTGATCTCGCGCACGTCGTCGGCGACGTTTCGCGGCGCCGCGAAGGACGCGCGGGCGATCGGCCGTGCGCTCGGCGCGCGCTACCTGCTCGAGGGCAGCGTGCGACGCGCGGGCGGCCGGCTGCGCGTCGCCGCGCGGCTGATCGACGCGGACGCCGACAGCTACCTGTGGGCGGAGACGTTCGACGGCGGCGTCGAGGACGTGTTCGCGATCCAGGAGCGCGTCGCGCGCGTGGTGGTCGGCGCGCTCGAGCTGCGCCTGACGAGCGACGAGGAGCGGCGACTGCTCGACCGCGGGATCGACGACGTGCACGCGTACACGTGCTACCTGCGCGCGCGGCAGCAGGGATGGCGGTGGCGCAGGGATGCCATCGACCAGGCGATCCAGCTCCTGCGCAACGGCCTCGCGATCGTCGGCGAGAACGCGCGACTGTACGCCGCGCTCGGCGTCGCGCACCTCCAGTACCGCGAGGCGGGGATCGACTTCGGCGAGGCGCCCCTCGCGGAGGCCGAGGCGTGCGCGCTGAAGATCTTCGCGATGGGGCCGGCGTCGGCGGCGGCGCTGCAGCTCCGCGGATGGATCCACTACGCGCGCTCACGCGTGCAGCACGCGGTGCACGATCTCAAGTCGGCGCTCGACCTGGAGCCGAACGACGCGGACACGCTGCTGCTGCTGAGCAACTGCTATCTCATCTCCGGGCACGTCGCGGCGGCGCGGCCGCTGCTCGAGCGCGTGGCGGCGATCGACCCGCTGACGCCGCTCACCCGCTGCATGCCGGCGTGGGCGTCGCTGCTCGAGGGAGACCGCGCCGCGGCGCTCGGCGCGTACGGACAGATGTTCGAGATGGACCCCGGCAACCCGATGGCGCGGCTGTTCTACGTCTGGGTGCTGCTGCTGAACGAGCGGGAGGACGCGATCCCCGGGCTGATCGCCTCGTTCCCGCCGGAGGTGCGCGACACGGTGCCGGCGCAGGTGGCGCGCTTCCTGGCCGGTTCCGTTAGGCGGGTGCGCGACGGGCTCCCGATCCCGCCGCTCTCGCCCGAGGTGCAGGCGGCGGCCGACGCGACCGACGTGTTCGCGCGGTTCGTGGCCGGCGGCTACGCGCGCGCCGGGGATGCGGCGTCCGCGCTGCGCTGGCTCGAGGTCGCCGTCGACCGCGGCTTCGTGAACCATCACTTCCTCGCGCGCGTGGATCCGTCGTTCGAGAGCCTTCGGCGCGAGCCGCGGTTCGTGCGGCTGATGGATGTGGCGCGCGACCGGCAGGAGCGGTTCGCCGTCTGATCACGCGCCCCGACGCGCGGCGAGTGCCACCGCGCCGATGAGCCGCGCCGCCGGCCCCAGGAAGTCGCGGTCGCTCCAGTACGCGGTGTGCGACACGTAGAAGTTCTCCCACCGCGCCACCGCCCGCACGGCATCCGACAGCCGGGGGCTCGACCTCGGCGGCGCGATCGCGATCACGCGCGGGAGCGCGAGCGTGAACAGCGGGATGTTGCTGCCGAACGTGACCAGCCCCGCGAGCGTGCGCATGCACACGAAGTCGTCGTCGCCCTTCGAGCGGCCGGTCTCGGGGTGCTGCGCGTCCCACGCGTAGTCGGACACGATCACGCTGCCGAGCGAGTGCGCGACGACGACGAGCGGCGCGTCGACGCCGCCGAGGTTTGCGCGGAGCACGCGCAACCGCTCGAGGATCCGGCGGTGGATCTCGTAGTACGCGCATCTGCTCGAGCAGCTCGCGCCCGCGGTCGTTCAGCAGGTCGGCCCAGTAGCCGCGCTCGAACGTCACCTCGTCTCGCTCTGCTCGCCCATCCCGTGCACCACGAGCACCCCGATCGGCATGTCGCTGCCTCCGTCAGTCCGCGCGCAGCGCTCGCGCGGGGTCGATGCGCGTCGCCCGCCGCGCCGGGAGCCACGCGGCGACGATCGCGACGGCGAACAGCAGCGCGGCGGCGCCCACGATCGCCACCGGATCGACCGGGCTCACCTCGAACAGCAGCGACGCGAGCACGCGCGACGACACGAGCGCGGCACCGAGGCCGACGAGCGCGCCGATGCCGCACACCACGAGCGCGTGGCCGAGGACGTCGCGTCGCAGACGGGCGGGCGTCGCGCCGAGCGCGGAGCGCACGCCGAGCTCGCGCGTCCGCTCGCCGACCGTGGACGCCAGGACGCCGTACAGACCGACCGCCGCGAGCAGCAGCGCGACCGCGGCGAAGCCGGAGAGGAGCAGGGCGCTCGTTCGCGGCTGGGCCATGGGCGCCGCGAGGTACGCGTCCATCGTCTGCGGCTGCCAGAGCGCGAAGTCGGGATTCACGTCGTGCACGGCGCGGCGGATCGCGGAAAAGACCGCCGCCGGATCTCCGATCGTGCGGAACGCGAACATCCCCTGGTTCAGCGACTGACGCCACGGCAGGAAGATCGTGGGGCTCGCCTCGCGCAGGCTGCGATAGTGGATGTCGCCCACGACGCCGACGACGGTGCGCCACGCGGTGCTGTCGAGGGACGCGTAGCGGAGGCGCTTGCCGATGGGGCTCTCGTTAGGCCACAGCCGCCGCGCCGCCGCCTCGCTCACGACGGCGACGCGCGGCGCGCCCTCGCGGTCGCTCTCCAGGAAGCCGCGGCCGCGCACGATGGGGATGCCTAACGTGCGGAAGTACTCCGCGCCGGCCAGCTCCACGGGGATCATCGGCGTCGCCTCGGCGTCGGCGGCCGACCGGCCCGGCAGCTCCGGCTTCCACGTCCAGACGTTAGGCCCGAGAAACGGCGGGATCAGCACCGGGGTCACGGCGACGACGCCCGGGATGGCCCGGATGCGCGCGAACACCTGCTCGAAGCGCGGCCCGTAGTACGTCATGTACTCCGCCCCGGACGCGCCCCGCTCGGGCACGTGAAAGACGATCTGCCCGAACGCGAGGCCGTCGGGCCGGTAGCCGAGATCCAACCGCTCCAGCCGCGCGAGGCTCCGGCTCAACAGCCCCGCGCCGGCGAGCATGAGGATCGCGAGCGCCATCTGCACGGCGACGAGCCCACCGCGAGCGCGGCGCCGGGCGCGGCTCTCGCGCCCAGCGCGGGCGTCGAGCCGCAACGGCGAGGCCGGCGCGGCGCGCGCGGTCGCCAGCGCCGGCAGCGCCCCGGCGAGCAGCACGGTGAGCACGGTGACGGCGACGCACACCGCGATCGGCACGCCCGTTCGCCCCACGAGGTCGGCGCGCGGCAGACGGTCCGCCGCGATCAGGAGCAGCAGCCGGAGCAGCCCCGTCGCCATCGCGGCGCCGGCGACGCCGCCCGCGACCCCGAGCACCGCGCTCTCCACCACGAGCTGTCGAGCGACGTCGCCGGTGCTCGCGCCGATCGCGCGCCGCACGGCGAGCTCCCGGGTTCGTCCCGCGCCGCGCACGAGCAGCAGACTGCCGACGTTCACGCAGGTGATGAGGAGCAGCAGCGCCGCGGCCACGGTGAGCACGACGAGCGCCGGGCGCACGCGACCCACCACCGCGTCCGTGAGCGCGTGCGTCTCGGCGCCGTCCACGCGCAGCTCGGGATCGCGTCGCTGCATGAGCGCGAGAACCTCCGCGCCGGCCGCGGCGGGGGTCGCGCCGGGCATCAGGCGCGCCACGAGATCGACGACGCAGCCGCCGGTCGTCGCGCACGGCGACCAGTAGGCCGACCCGGCAGGGTAGTCCAGCCCCGGCGGCGCCACGCCGACGATCGACACGTCCACGCCGAACGACGTCAGGTGCAGCTTGCGGCCGAGGACCGCGGGATCCCCACCGAAGTGCCGGCGCCACGTGCCGTAGCTCAGGACGATCACGGGCGTCGCGCCGGCCACGTCGTCCGCCGGGCGCAGCAGCCTGCCCAACACCGGCTTCGCGTCGAGGACGTCGAAGAAATTGCCCGTGACGCGCCCCTGCGGCAGGACCATCGGCCGGTCCCCGTCGACGAGTGCGAACGGGAACGCGCCCCAGTGCACGAAGCCGGCGACGGCGCGCATCGTTCGGGTCGAGTGCCGCAGCGCGTCGAGATCCTCCGATACGAGCGAGATCTCGACGCCGGCGCGCGTCGGCCACACGGTGGCGATGCGCCCGGGCGCCGTCACCGGGAGCGGCCGGCGCAGCACCGCGTCGGTGATCGCGGCCATGGCCGACGCCACGCCGATGCCTAACGCGAGGATCGCGACGGTCCCCGCGGCGAACGCCGGCGCGCGGCGGAAGCCCCGGAGCGCGAGGCGGACGTCGTGCGCGAATCGCTGCATGGGCTCTCCCATCGCGTCCCAGCCGAGTGCGTGGGCGGGGAACGCTAGTGGCGGGCCGCGGGTGCGCAAGCCGCTCGCGACGACGCGCTACTCCTCGCGCAGCACCACCGCCGGATCCACGCGCGTCGCGCGCCACGCCGGGAGCAGCGTGGCCGCCGTCGCCACGACGAGCAGCACCACCGCCACGCCCGCGAACACGCCGGGGTCGAGCGCCGGCACGCGGAACAGCAGCGGCTCGACGAGATGCGCCGCGCCTAACGCCAGCGCGAGCCCGGCGACGCCGCCCAGGCCAGCGAGCGCGAGCCCCTGCCGCACGACCGAGCGCACGACGACCGTGCGCCGCGCGCCGAGCGCCATGCGCACGCCCAGCTCGCGCGTCCGCTGGCCAACGCTGAACGCGAGCACGCCGTGCAGCCCG
Organism: Gemmatirosa kalamazoonensis; assembly: GCF_000522985.1. Taxonomy (NCBI): domain Bacteria; kingdom Pseudomonadati; phylum Gemmatimonadota; class Gemmatimonadia; order Gemmatimonadales; family Gemmatimonadaceae; genus Gemmatirosa; species Gemmatirosa kalamazoonensis. The sequence goes on along the minus strand of NZ_CP007130.1, from coordinate 405,132 downwards.
ACGCCGGCGAGTAGCACCGCGAGCACGCCGAACGCGCCGAACAGCGCCGCGCCGAGGCGCCACGGCCGCAGCTCCGACGCGAACACCGTGTCGAGCGGCCGCACGTCGGCGTAGGGAAGGGCGGGCGCGGCGGTCTGCATCGCGTGCCGCACCGCCCCGGCCACCGCCCGTGGGTCGCCCGCCGCGGGACGCACGACGAGCACGCGGCCCGTCATCCCACGCAGCGCCTGCGACAGGGGCAGGTGCACGTGCAGGATCTCCTCCTCGATCCAGTCCTGCCGCCGCGAGTTCTCCGACACGCCCACCACGACGCGGCACGGCATCGTGTCGCTGCCCAGCTTCAGGCACTTCCCGATCGGGTCCTGCCCCGGCCACGCGCGCCGCGCGAGGCTCTCGTTGACGATCGCGACGAGCGCCGACGACGCGTCGTCGGCGTCGGTGAAGTCGCGGCCGCGCAGGATGTGCGTGCCCATCGCGCGGAAGAAGCCCGGGCGCACCGCGTTGACGTACGTGCCGCCGCCGGGCGGCAGCGGGACCGAATCGCGCCCCGGCACCACCGCACGGTCGCCCCACGATCCGCGGCCCGGCACCGTCCACGCGACGGCGGCGCTCTGCACGCCGGGCAGCGCGCGCACGCGCTCCTCCATGCGGCGGTAGAGCGCGTCGACGTCGCGCGGCGGCATGCCTAACGACTCGAGGTCCATCGTCGCGAGCAGCGTCCGGGCGGGCTCCATCCCGAGCCGCAGGTCGTACAGGTTGCGCAGGCTGCGCACGAACAGGCCCGTCCCGACGAGCAGCACGACGGCGAGCGCCGCCTGCAGCGCGAGCAGCGCCGTGCGCGAGCGCGAGCGCTGGACGCCGACGCCGCCGCGGCCGCTCCCGCCGACGAGCGTGGCGGCGAGCGCCGGCCGGCTCGCCTGCAGCGCGGGCACGATGCCGGCCAGCAGCCCGGTGATCACCGTCGCGGCCGCGGTGAACGCGAGCACCCGGCCGTCGACCGGCGCGTCGTCCCACGCGAGGTCGCCGAACAGCAGCGCGCGCAGCGCCGACGCGCCCCACGTCGCGAGCAGCAGCGCGACCGCGCCGCCGACGAGCGACAGCAGCACGCTCTCCGCGAGGAGCTGCCGGACGAGCCGCGACGTCCGCGTGCCTAACGCGAGCCGCACGGCGATCTCGCCGCGCCGCCGCAGCGCGCGGGCGAGCAGCAGGTTCGCCACGTTCGCGCAGGCGATGAGCAGCACGAGCCCCGACACCGCGCCGAGCAGCGCCGCCACGCGCCCGGTGAGCAGCTCCGCCGTCGCCGACGCGCCGGCGGACGTGCCGTGAAGCGCGGCGAGCAGCGGCACCGGGACGATCGCGCCGCCGAGCCGCGCCATGCGCGGCTCCCCCGCGTCGAGGTTCACGGGTGTCGCGCGCGCGCCGACGCGCTCCGGCGTCGCGCCCGGCGCGAGGCGCACGAACACGCGCAGCCACGTGCTCTGTCGCGTCGTCGCCCAGTCGGCGCCGCCGAACCGCAGTCCCTCGGCCGACGCGATCGGCAGCCACAGGTCGACGCTGCCGAGGTTCACGCCGGTGAACCCGCGCGGCGCGACGCCGACGATCGCGTAGCGCCGCTGGCCGATCTCCAGCTCGCGTCCGATCGCGGCGGGGTCGGCGCCGAGCGCACGCCGCCAGAAGCCCTCGCTCACCACGACCACCGGCGCGCCGACCGGCGGCACGTCCTCGTCCTCGCGGAAGAAGCGGCCGAGCGCGGGCTGCACGCCGAGCAGCGCGAAGTAGCCCGCGCTCACGAGCGAGCCGCGGGCGCTGCGCGCACGCTCGCCGCGCCCGATCGGCATCTCGTCCACGCCGTACGACACGGCGGCGACGCGCTGCACGTCGCGCCCGGGGCCGGCGAGCCGGTCGCGGAACGCCGCGAACGTGGCGTACGGAAACGTCGTCTGCATGTTCGTGTCGGCGTGCCACACCATGCGCGACGCGAGCTGGTAGACGCGCTCCGGCGCCGCGACGTGCGCCGGCATGCGCAGCAGCAGCCGGTCGACGAGGCCGAACACGGTGGCGTTCGCGCCGATGCCGAGCGCGAACGTCGCGATCACCGCGCCGGCGAATCCCGGCGTGCGGCGGAGCTGGCGCAGGGCGTAGCGCAGGTCGGTGACGGCGTCGTCGAGCCACTCGCGGATCCGCATGCGGGCCTCCCGTTCGCGTGCCGCGGCGACGAGCCGCTGGTGGACGTCGTCGACCGAGTCGGCGCGGCCGAGCCGGCGCAGCGCCTCGCGGCGCGCGGCCTCGGGCGCGAGGCCGCGCGCGACGAGCAGCTCGGTGGTGAGCGCGACGTGGTGCTCGATCTCCTCGCGCACGTCGCGCTCGACCCGCGCGCGGCGCCGCACCGCGAGGTGGAACGCGCGCCGGATGCCGGGGCGGATCGTTAGGCGGCCGCGGCTCACGCGCCCTCGAGGATCGCGGCGACGACCTCGGCGTAGCGCCGCCACAGCGCCGCCTCGCGGCGCAGGTGCGCGCGGCCGGCGGCGGTGAGGCGGTAGTAGCGCGCGCGGCGTCCCTTCTCGCTCGTCCCCCAATCGGCGGCGACGAGGCCGCGCGTCTCCATGCGGTAGAGCGCCTGGTACACGGCCGCCTCGTCGAGCACGAACGCGGCGCCCGAGCGCTCCTCGATCCACCGCGTGAGCTCGAAGCCGTGCATCGGCGCCCAGGCGAGCGCCTTCAGCGCGAGCACGTCGAGCGTGCCTTTGAGGAACGGGAGCGTATCCGGCATCCTGGTATAAGAGTCTCGTATCAAGACGTGGTGCGCACAAGACGCGGGGCGCACGGCTCGTCACATCCACCGGTACGGGCGCGGTGATGGAGTCGAGTGTGCGGCGGCGATGTCCGCTTCGCGGGCATGACGTCGCGTCCCTCCATACAGCCCATGAACGCGGAGAGGACGCCGGTCGGAAGACCCTCGAGGCACGTCCCGCGTGCGCCGTGACGCCCCCCATCACGCCCTCTCCGCCCCACCACGGAGACCCATCATGTCCCGCCCGACCCTGCGCACGATCGCGCGCTCGTTCGCCTCCTCGTGCGTCCCGCTCACCGTCGCCGCCGCGGCGATCGCGTGCTCCGATCACCCCACGCAGCCGCGCGGCGCACCGCGCACGACGCCGCCCACCGTCGCGGAAACGAGCCAGCCCCAGTCCGCCGCGGGCCCACAGCGGCTCTACCGGCCGCGCCCACGCACGGGCTTCGCGGTCGGCGACACGACCGACGCGCCAGGGCGCCCGTCCATCGTCGGCACGCTCTCCACGAGCCCGATCGTCTGGCACCTCGGCCAGGTGATGAACTCGCCGAAGGTGTTCGTGATCTACATGTCGCAGAGCCGGATCTACCGGAACGGCCCGGTGCCGGGCACGTCGGGTTCCGGCACGTTCGACGGATCGCTCATCGGCCACTTCCTGCGCAACCTCGGCGGGACGCCGTACTGGAACATCGAGACCACGTACTACGACTTCGGCGGGCCGGTGCCCAACCAGCTGCAGTACAGTGGTTTTCTCGCGTGGAACATCGCGCCGCTCCCGGTCCTCCCGGACTTCGTGCTGCGCGACCAGATCGTCACCGCGCTCCAGAACCATCACATCGCGTTCGACCCGTCGATGATCTACGCGGTGTTCACCGGGCCGGGCGTCAACCTCGGCGGCGGGTTCCCGAGCGACTACTGCGCGTACCACAGCAAGTTCACGTACCCCAACACCAACAACACGCTGAAGTACGTCGTGATGCCGTACCTCGCCGACGCGCCGAGTCACTGCTCCGCGCTCAGCGGCTCGCCGAACAACGACACGCCGGCGGACATCGAGGTGAACGCGCTCGCGCACGAGCTCGACGAGGCCGTGACGGATCCCAACTTCGATGGATGGTACGACGGCGCCAACCCGGCGCAGGAGAACGCCGACAAGTGCGCGTGGACGTTCGGCCAGACGTTCGTGACGCCTAACGGCGCCATCGCGAACATGACGCTGGGCGGGAAGAACTATCTCGTGCAGCGGAACTGGCAGGCCGCGTCGCCGCAGGGGTGCACGCGCCACTTCCCGTGACGCGCGGCCGGCACCCGATCCGGCTCGCATGACGACGCCCGGGACGCGGAGATCGCGTCCCGGGCGTCGCGGTCGTTATGTTAGGCACACGCCACCCCGCCCGGCGGGGCACCGAGAGCACGGAGGGCCCGATGGCGCCGCTCCGCTTCGCCACGCCCGACCAGACGACCGACCCCGACGCGCTCGCCGCGCTCGCGGGGCCGGTGCGCGCGATCGCGCGGGCGCCGCTCCACACCGTCGGCTTCACGGAGGCGCGACACGAGCGGCTGGAGCTCACGCTCGAATCGGGCGCCCGCCGCTCGCTGGTGGTGAAGCGCACCAGACCGTCCACCGACTGGACGGCACGGCGAACCGACGACACGGTCGGCCGCGAGGCGGCGATGCTCGCGGAGCCGGCGCTCGGCCCGATCTGGGAGGCCTTCGCGTGCCCGTACGTCGCCTTCGCCAGCGCCGGCGGCGAGATCGCGCTCGTGATGGACGACCTCTCGGCGCACCTGTTCCCGGACGTGCGCGCGCCGCTCGACGAGGCCGCGGAAGAGCGGCTGCTCGGCGCGCTCGCCGCGCTCCACGCGCGCTTCTGGTCGTCCCCCACGCTCGCGCTGCCGTGGCTGGCGCGCCCGGAACACCTCGCCGGCGTGCTCGATGCGCGCTGCGCGGCCGACCCCGACGCGCGTGCCGTGCTCCCGGATGCGCTGCGCGCCAGCGTCACCGATGGATGGGCGGCCGCGCTGCAGCGACTCCCGCCGCGCGTCGCGAGCGTGCTGACCGCTCCGGCGGCCGAGGCGGCGTGGCTGTGGGACGGATTGCCGCGCACGCTGCTGCACGGCGACGCGAAGGTCGCGAACTTCGCGGTGCTGCCCGACGGGCGCGTCGCCGCGTTCGACTGGGCGCTGCTCGGCGCCGGCCCGGCGTCGCTCGACGTGGGATGGTATCTCGCCGTCAACGCGACCCGCCTCGCCCGCACGCGAGAGGCGACGCTCGCGCGATATCGCGCGCTGCTCACGGCGCGACTCGCCGCGCCGCTGTCGGACGCGCTCTGGGAGCGGCTCGTGCGGGCGGGCCTCGTCGTCGGTGCGCGGATGCTCCTCTGGTCGAAGGCGCTCGCCGCCGCGGCCGGGCGCCCCGGCGCCGACGGCGAGTGGGCGTGGTGGGCCGCGCGTCTCGAGGCGGCCTGCGAGTGAAGCGTGCACGCTTGCGCGATTCGAGGGGCCGTCGCACTTTCATATGGGAAACCCATAGGAGACGCATGGCGGCGAAGCTCGACGTTCAGCCCGGGACGCTGGCGCTCATGATCCTGAAGACGCTCGACGTGCTCGGGCCGCTCCACGGCTACGGCATCGCGCGTCGCATCGAGGAGACGAGCCGCGGCCAGCTCACGCTCAACTACGGCACGCTCTATCCCGCGCTCCTCAAGCTGGAGCAGGAGGGGTTCGTCGCGGCGTCGTGGGGCCAGTCGGAGAACAACCGCCGCGCGAAGTTCTACGCGCTCACGCCCGCGGGGCGGCGCGCGCTCGCGCGCGAGGCGCAGGAGTGGCAGCGGACCTCCGACCTCATCGCGGCGTTCTTCGCGCTGAAGCCGGAGGCCTCGTGAGCGTCGTCGGCATCGTCCGGGGAACGCTGTCGCGGCTGCGCGCGACGCTCCGCGGCCACGACCGCGCCGACGACGAGCTGCGCGCGGAGATGGAAGCGCATCTCGCGATGGCGACCGAGGAGTACGTCCGCCGCGGCCTGCCGCCCGACGAGGCCCGCCGCCGAGCGCTCGTCGAGTCGGGCGGGCTCACGCAGGCCGCGCGGCTCGTGCACGCGCAGCGCGGCCTGCCGTGGATCGAGCGCCTCGCCGCCGACGCGAGCTACGCGGTGCGCCACTTCCGGCACACGCCGATGGCGACCGTCACGATGCTGCTCGTGCTGTCGCTGGGCCTCGGCACGAACGTGGTGCTGTTCACGGTCATGAACTCGCTCGCCACGCTCCCCGCGCCGGGGATCGCGCGCGACGCGGCGCTCGTGCGCGTGCGCGGATCCGTGCGCGCCACACGCACGACGAGCGCGCAGGCGCGCCTGCTCTCGTGGCCCGAGGTGCAGGCGTACGCCGCCCGCACCGAGCTGTTCGACCGCGTCGCCGCGCACGCGAACGAGACGGCGCTCGTCGACCTTGCCGGCGCGCCGTCCGATCCGGTCGCCGCGCGCGTCGTCTTCGTGACGCCGAACTACTTCGACGTGCTCGGCGTCAGGCCCGCGTTAGGCACCGTGCCGCCCGCGGAGCCGGACGTCACGCGGCTGACGACGTCGCCCACCGCCGTGATCAGCGACGCGATGTGGCGGCGGCGGTTCGGCGGCGCGCGCGACGTGATCGGCCGCGTCGTGCGCATCAACGAGGTGCCGGTGGAGATCGTCGGCGTCGCGCCGCCGCGCTTCGTCGGCACTGGCGGCGGTGCGCCGGGGAGCGGCGCCATGACGATGTGGGTGCCGCTCGCCGCGTACCCGCTGCTGCAGAAGCGCACCGCCGCGGTGTTCGCCGGTGCCGACAGCCTGTTCCTGTCCGCGTTCGCGCGGCTGCGGCCCGGCGTGACGACGGCGGCCGCCGCGCCGGTCGTCGCGGCCATCGCGGCGCGCGCGCGTGCGGACTCGATCGGCGCCGACGTCGTGCCGATGCGCGCCGCGAACAGCCGCGTGAGCCAGCAGGCGGACCAGATCGTGTCGGCCGCGCTGGCGGGCGGGTTCGCGCTGCTCGTGCTGCTCGTCACCTGCACGAACGTGAGCGCGCTCATGGTCGGCCTGGCCGTCGCGCGCCGGCGCGAGATCGGCGTGCGCCTCGCGTTGGGCGCGCCACGCACGCGGCTGATCCGGCAGCTCCTCACGGAGAGCGTGCTGCTGTCGCTCGCCGCGGCGGCCGTCGGCCTCGCCGTGACGGCGCTCGGCATCCGCGTCGCGGGCGCGGCGCTCGAGGACGTGCAGCTCGTCGTCGACTGGCGCGTGACCGCCGCGACGTGCGCCGTCGCCCTCGTCACGGGGGTCCTGTTCGGGCTCTCGCCGGCGCTGCACGCGACGCGCGTGTCCGTCGGCGAGGTGATGAAGGGCGTGGCGCGCACCACCTCGGCGGCGCGCTCGCGGCTGCAGAGCGCCCTGGTGGTCGTGCAGATCGCGCTCACCCAGCCGCTGCTCGTGGGGCTCGGCGTCGTGATCGTGACGATGCTCGCCGGCGCCGCCGACCGCACCCCGTCCGCGGTGTCGGACCGGATCGCCGAGGTGGAGCTCGACCCGTGGGCCGGCCGCGTGTCGCCCGACGTGCTGGCGGCGCGCATCGACGCCGTCGTGGCGCGTGTCGGCGCGGTGCCGGGCGTCGTCGCCGCCGTGCCGATGCAGATGGGAACCATCGGCGCGCCGCTCGTCGTGCATCCCCACGATCGCGTGCCGGGCGTCGCGGCGGTCGGCGCGCTCGACGCGCAGCTGACGGCGGCGCCGCGCGGCTACTTCGCCGCGTTCGGTGTGCACGTGGTACGGGGGCGCGACTTCACGGACGGCGAGCGCGCGCCCGCGACGCACGACCCCGCGCGACCGCTGTCGTACGACGTCGTGATCGTCGCGAGCGACATCGCGCGCCGGCTGTGGGGCGCCGCGGATCCGTTAGGCCGGCGTCTCGTCATCGCGGGATCGGACGACGGGCAGGGCACCGCGATGACGGTGGTCGGCGTGGTGGATGCGGCCGCCCCCGCCGGCCCGAACGACGACGCCGCGCGGGTCCGCGTGTACGTGCCCTACGCGACGATGAACACCGGCGTGCTCGCGCGCACGACGGGACCGGCGGCGCCGATGCTCGACGCGCTGCGCCGCGCCGTGGCGGCCGAGGCGCCGCAGCTCCCGATCGTGCGCGCGCAGACGATGGCCGAGCGCGAGGCGGCGTTCCGTCGCGACGTGCTGCGCGCCGGCGGCGCGGCCGCGGGCGGCGGCCTGCTCGCGCTGCTGCTCTCGGCGATGGGGCTCTACGCGGTGGTCTCGTTCGCCGTCGCGCAGCGGACGGCGGAGATCGGGATCCGCACCGCGCTCGGCGCCGGGCGCGGCCAGGTCGTGCGCATGTTCTTCGCGCGCGGGCTCGCGTTGAGTGCGTCAGGCCTCGTCGTCGGGCTGCCGCTCAGCGTGCTCGCGGCGCGCTACGCCGTCGGCGCGCTCCACTGGTCGCCGACGCGCACGCCGGTGCTCGGCGTCGCGATCGGCCTCGTGGTGCTCGCGGTGGCGGCGGCCGCGGTGTGGATCCCCGCGCGGCGGGCGAGCGCGGTCGATCCGATCGTGGCGCTCCGCACCGAGTGACGCGGGGCGCTCACGGAAGCAGCCGCAGCGCCGCCGAGTTGATCCAGCCCCGCTCGGGGAAGCCGCGATACGGTGACCATGGACCTCCGTCCGTGGTTGCGACGATGAGGCAGGCGGATCATCTCGCAACGGGAGGCCGTGGACTCCGTGCGCCCGATCATCCGGTGACGTCGAAGGCGCTCGCCCGCGTCGTGGCGGACGCGGTCCTCATCGGCGCGTGCATCGGCGCAGGCGCGCGGACCGTGGCGTGGCCGCGCGCATGGACGCTGCTCGCCGTCATGCTCGTCGTGCGCGCGTGGAGCGTCGCCGCCGTGCGCCTCGCGCACCCGACGCTGCTCCGCGAGCGCGCGCGGCTGCCGATCCATCGCGACCAGCCGCGCGCCGACCGCCTGCTCGTCGCGGCCGTCCTCGCGCTCGGGTTCCTCGCCCTGCCGGCGGTCGCCGCCGCGGACGCCGCGCGGTGGCGGCTGCTCGCTCCGGTGCCGGCGGGCGTCGCCGTCGTCGGTCTCACGGCGTTCGCGGCGGGATGGGTCATCAAGGGGCTCGCGCTGCGCGCGAACGCGTTCGCCGTCGCCGAGGTGCGGGTGCAGCGCGAGCGGCACGCAGTCGTGACGTCGGGCGTGTACGGCGTGGTGCGGCACCCGTTCTACGCCGCGGACCCGCTGATCTTCGTCGGCCAGGCGCTGTGGCTCGGGTCGTGGACCGCGGCGGCGCTCGCCGTGGCCCCGACGGCGCTGGTCGTCGTCCGGCTCGTCCTCGAGGAGCGCCTGCTGCGCCGCGAGCTGCCCGGGTATACGGCGTACGCGGCGCGCGTCCGGCACCGGCTCGTGCCCGGCGTCTGGTGAGCTTCCGGGGCGTGCCCTGAAACCTCACGATTATCGATGCCGTACATATCGATAATCGAGATGGTCCAGCCCTGGTCGCCCTTCGGAGGACGCGTCATGACCCTGCCGTACCCGGATGCCCTGTCCCTGTCGCGCCGAGTGCTCCACGTGCTTATCGCGCTGAACCTCGCGGCGGGCGTCCTGATCCTCGCGCTGTTCGTCATGAGCCTCGTCGCCCCGAGCTGGCTCACGACGGCGCTCGGCGGGCGCCTGTCGGACGGCGGGGCGGCCATCCTCCTCGGCATGCGCGGGATCATGCTGATCGGGATCGCGGCGGTTCCGCTCACGCACGTGGTGCTCTCGCGACTGCTCGCGATCGTCGACACGGTGCGCGCGGGCGATCCGTTCGTCGTCGAGAACGCCGCGCGGCTGCAGCGCATCGCGTGGTCGGTCCTCGGCCTGACGCTGCTGAACGTCGCCGTGATGTCGATCGCGACGTCGATATCGTCGCCGAGCTTTCCGATCGACATCAAGTGGCGCTTCGACGTGTCGCGCTGGGTCACCGTGCTGCTGCTGTTCGTGCTCGCGCGCGTCTTCGAGCACGGCACGCGGATGCGCGACGATCTCGAGGGCACGGTCTGACATGCCGATCCTCGTGCGACTCGACGACCTGCTGCACGCGCGCCGCATGACGCTCACCGAGCTGTCCGAGCGCGTCGACATCACGCTCGCGAACCTGTCCGTGCTGAAGACCGGCAAGGCGCGCGCGATCCGCTTCTCCACGCTGGAGGCGATCTGCGCGGCGCTCGACTGCCAGCCGGGAGACCTCCTGGAGTTCCGTCCATGACCGACATGTCGCCAAGAACCATGGCCCGGTGGAGCGGCGCGCTGTTCCTCGCCACGATCGTCGGCGGCGTCGTCGCGCAGGGCGTGCTCGCCGACCGGCTCGTCGTCACGGGCGATGCGGCCGCCACCGCGCGCAACATCGTCGCGAATCCGTCCGTCGTTCGCGCGGCGTTCACCATCTTCATGCTCGAGATGGCGTGTCAGACGGCGACGACGGCGGTCATGTACGAGCTGCTGAAGCCCGTCGACCGCGGCCTGGCGAGGATGGCGGCCGCGTTCGGCTACGTCGGCAGCGGCATCAAGATCCTGTCGCGCCTGTTCTTCTACGCGCCGCTGTTCGTGCTCGGCGGCTCGTCGTATCTCGCCGCGTTCAGCCAGAAGCAGCTCGAGACGATCGCGTACCTGCTGATTCGCATCAACAGCCAGGGTGCGGGCATGGCCTGCATCTTCCTCGGCCTCTCCACGATGCTGACCGGCTGGCTCATGCTGCGATCGACTTTCCTGCCGCGCGCGCTCGGTGTGCTCGGCCTCGTCGGCGGAGCGGGCTGGCTCGCGTTCATCTACCCGCCTCTCGGGGGCAGTCTGTTCGTGCCGATCGCGCTCGTCGCGCTGCTCGGCTGCGCGGTGACGATCGGCTGGCTGCTCGTGCGTGGCGTCGACGAGCGGCGATGGCACGCGATGGCCGCGGCCTCGGCGTCGTCGGTCTGGCGCTGAGACCCGTTAGGCGGCGGTGCCCGTCGCGGCGCGGATGACCGACCGGCGCCGCTCCGACTTGCGCAGATACGCGGCCGCGTCGGCCTCCGCGAGCAGGGTGTCGAGCGACGCGTCGGTCGACGTGGCGGCGGACGCCGCGCCGACGCTCAGCGAGATGCGGAAGCGGCGGCCGGCCTCGCCGTTCTTCCGCGCCTGCGCGGTGGCGAGGCGGTCGAGCAGGATCGGGATGCACTCCGGTCCCGCGTCGGCCACGAGCACGGCGAACTCGTCGCCGCCGAGGCGCGCGATGACGTCCGCGGCGCGGAACGCGTGGCGCAGCACCCACGCCGCCTCCTGGATGGCCTGATCGCCGGCCGCGTGCCCGAACGTGTCGTTGATCTCCTTCAGCCCGTCCATGTCGGCGTAGACGACGACGAACGACCGGTCCGCGCCGCTCTGTCGGCGCTCCGCGGTGCACGTGAGCCGCTCGGCCGCGGCGAAGAATCCACGCCGGTTGTAGAGCTCCGTCAGCTCGTCGCGCGTCGACAGCTGCAGCAGCTCCTGCTGCACGCGGTGCCGCTCGACGGCGTATCGGATCGCGCGCCGCAGCGTGCGCGGCGTCAGCTCGTCCTTGCCGAGAAAGTCCTGGGCGCCGGCCGCGAGCGCCTGCTCCTCGATCGCGCGGTCGTCGGACGCCGTGAGCAGGACCACCGGCGTGCCGCCGAACCGCTCGCGCACGCGGGCGAGCGTCTCGAGCCCGCTGCTGTCGGGGAGCGTGAGGTCGAGCAGCACGAGATCCGGCGGCGCGGGCATCGCGCACGCGGCGCCGAGCGTCGTCACGCACGTCAGCCGCCACGACTGGTCGGCCGTCTCCACCGCGGCACGCGCCAGTCGCGCGTGGATCGGGTTGTCCTCGACGAGCAGGATGGAGAGCGCGTTCATGCGCGCGCCTCCGCGACGAGCCGCTCCCGCACCCGCTCGATCTCGGCGGCCAGCACCGCACGCGCCGCGCTCGCCTCGGCGCGGACCCGCGGATCGGCGAGATCGCCGTCGCCGAGGAGCTCGAGTGCGCGCGCGGCGGCCACGGCGCGCTGCGCCGCGAACGTGATGAGCGAGCCCTTGAGCGTGTGTGCCGCGCGTCGGAGGGCGTCGGCGCTGCCGTCGGCGATCGCAGCGTCGATGAGCGCCATGAGCGACGGCGACTGCTCGAGGAAGAGGTCCACCAGCTCCACGAGCAGCACGCGATTGCCGCCGACCGTGGCGAGCAGCGCCACGCGGTCGACGGCCGGCTCATCGTCGCGCACCGGCCGCACCGCGTCGAGCACCGCGAGCAGCTCGTGCGAGCGCAGCGGCTTGGAGAGGTACGCGTCCATCCCCGCGGCGAGGCACGCCTCGCGATCGCCCTTCATCGCGCGCGCGGTGAGCGCGACGATCGGGGTGCGCGTCCCGCCGCGTCCCGCGTCGCGGCGCTCGGCCTCGCGCCGTCGGATCTCCGCCGTCGCGTCGAAGCCGCCCATCTCGGGCATCTGCACGTCCATGAGCACCACGTCGAACGGCGTGGACTCGCTCGCGCGCTGCCACGCCTCGACGGCGAGGCGTCCGTTAGGCACCGCGGTCACCGCGTGCCCGCGCTGCTGCAGCACCACCGTCGCCAGCCGCTGGTTCACCGGGTTGTCCTCGGCGAGCAGCACGCGGAGCGGCCGTTCCGCGTGCGCCGCCTCGCGCGGGGGCACGCCCGTGGGCGACGGCCCGCGCGGCGGCCCGGCGGTCGGCGCCTGGCGTCCACCGAGGCTCGCCACCAGCGCGTCGAGCAGCGATGCGCGCACGACGGGCTTCACGAGGTAGCGCGCGATGCCGAGCGCGCGGCACCGCGCGGCGGCGTCGCGCTGCTGCGCGGAGCTGAGCATCATGATCGTCGCGCCGGTCAGGCGCGGATTCTCGCGCACGCGCTCGGCCAGCGCGAAGCCGTCCACGTCGGGCATCTGCGCGTCGAGCAGGATCACGTCGAACGGCGCGCCGCGCGCGACGCCGTCCTCGAGCGCGGCGAGCGCGCTCGTCGCGTCCGCGACGGCCGTCGGGCGCATGCCCCAGCCGGCGACGGTGCGCTCGAGGATGTGGCGGTTCGTGGCGTTGTCGTCGACGACCAGCACGGCGAGCTCCGCCAGCTCCGCGGGCGCGAGCGCCGCGTGCTCCGCGGTGTCGCGGTCGCCCCTGCCTAACGTCATGGTGACGTGGAACGTGCTGCCGCGTCCCGGCTCGCTCTCCACGCGCACGCGGCCGCCCATCAGCGCGGCGATGCGCTCGGTGATCGCGAGCCCGAGCCCCGTGCCGCCGTACTCGCGCGTGGTCGACGCGTCGGCCTGCGCGAACGCCTCGAACACGGCGCGCTGCTGCTCGGCGGCGATGCCGATGCCGGTGTCCGACACCGAGAGCTGCACCGTGACGTCGCGCGTCGTCTCCGCGAGGAGCGCGACGCGGACCGAGACCTCGCCCTCGTGCGTGAACTTGATGGCGTTGCCGACGAGGTTCACGACGATCTGCCGCAGACGGCCGACGTCGCCGGTGACGGTGACCGGCACGTCGGGCGCGACGTCGACGGTGAGCTCGAGTCCCTTCTCGTGCGCCTGCACCGCGAGCGCGACGACGGTGTCGGCCACCGCCTCGCCGAGTCGGAACGGGGCGACGTCGAGCTCCAGCTTCCCGGCCTCGATCTTCGAGAAGTCGAGGATGTCGTTGATGATGTCGAGGAGCGACTCGGCCGACGCTCTCGCCACGCCGAGGTAGTCGCGCTGCTCCGGCGAGGCCGCGACGTCGAGCGCGAGCTCGAGCATGCCCAACACGCCGTTCATCGGCGTGCGGATCTCATGGCTCATGTTGGCGAGGAACTCGCTCTTCGCCGCGCTCGCCGCCTCGGCCGCCTCGCGCGCGGCCAGCAGCCGCTGCTCGGCGGTGAGGCGCTCGGTGATGTCGTGGTAGATGGCCGACACACCGACGAACCGGCCGGCCTCGTCGCGGATCGGCGCGCGGCTGACGGCCACGTCCACCGGCGCGCCGTCCTTGCGGATGCGGACCTCCTCGCGCTGGTACACCGGTGCCTCGAGACGCATCCGGTCGAGGCGCTCGGCGAGCCCGGCACGCTCCGCCACCGGACGCAGCACCGCCACGGACCGGCCGATGATCTCCTCGTCCGTATACCCGAACAGCCGCTCGGCGCCCGGGTTCCAGCTCAGGATCGTCCCTGCGGCGTCGGTGCTGACGATGGCGTACGTGGACGACGCGACGATCGCCGCGAACTGCGCGAGCGTCGCCTCCGCGTGCTTGCGCTGCGTGATGTCGGTGGAGACGCCGAGCAGCTGATCGGCGCGGCCGTCCGCGCTCACGATCGGTCGCTTCACCGTCTGCAGCCAGCGCGTGCGCCCGGACGGATCGGTCACCGGCTCCTCGGCGATGAAGCGCTCCGTGAGGCTGTCCATCACCGCGAGATCGTCGCGCCGGAAATGCTCGACCTCCGCCGCGTCGGCGTTCACGTCCGCGTCGGTCTTGCCGAGCAGCTCCTCGGGCGTGACGCCGTACGCGTCGGCGGTCGCCTTGTTCACGAGCGTGAACCGGCCGTCGCGATGCTTGGCGAAGACGAGGTTGGGGATCGTGTCGATCACCTGCCGCAGGAACTCCTGCTGCTCGCGGAGCGCGTCGCGGCTCGCCGTGCGCTCGGTGATGTCGTGCAGCGTACCGACGACGCGCACGGGGCGGCCGTCCTCGTGCTCGAGTCGGCTCTGCGCGAGCACGACGCGCACCTGCCCGTCGGGCCGCACGACGCGATGCTCGACCGACACGCCGTCGGTACGCCTGCGCGCCTCCACCATGCCGCGGCGCACGCGCGCGCGGTCGTCCGGGTGCACGCGCGCCATGAACGAGCGGAGCGTCGGGACGAACCACTGCGGCGCCACGCCGAGGATGCGGTACGTCTCGTCGGACCACGTGAGCGTGTACGTGCCGAGGTCGTGCTCCCAGCTGCCGAGATGCGCGATCTGCTGTGCCTCGGCGAGCTGCTGCTCGCGGCGCCGCAGCCGGTCCTCGGCGCGCTTGCGCTCCGTGACGTCGCGCGCGACCCACAGCACCGCGTCCGTCGAGATGGGCGACGCGACGCCGCGCAGCCACATCGTTCCCGCACCGACGCGCAGCTCGTACTCCACCGGCACCGGCTGCTGCGTGGCGAGCGCCTCGCGGAGCCGGTCGCGCACGTAGCGCTGCTGCTCCGCCGGCAGGATCTCGGCGACGGTGCGGCCGAGCAGCTCGACGGCGGGGCGGATCAGCCGCTGCGTGGGCGTCTCGAACACCTTCCGGTAGTGCCCGTCCGCGTCGTAGACGTGGACGATGTCGTTCGTGAGGCCGATCAGCGCGCGGAGCTCGTCGAGCTCTGCGTCGCGCGACGGCGCGACGCCGGCGGCGTACCGGAGGGAGGGGGAGGACATGGGCGGGCGAACGGCGCTGACGATGATGGCCTCGCGGCGCGGTGTGCAGAGCGCCCGGCCGTGTCGAACACCCTGCGCGAGGACGAGCCGCGAATCGTGCGCGTCACGGCTCGCGGTGCGGCGGCCACCACGTCTCGGCGCGGTCATGCCGCGCCTGTCACGATTCGTTAGGCAGCTGCCACGTTTCGACACGACGGCCCGTCGCGCCACGCACCCGATCGCGGATCCGTAAGCGCAAGCCTCACAAGGAGTTGGGGCCCGTGCACACGGCGACGCGGCACGGGCGTGCCGTGTGCCCTGGAGGGGCTCGCGTTCCGAAGGCTCGGCACATTCCACTTCCAGCTTGAGGCAATCACCATGTCGACGCTCCGCATCTCCGCCGCCGTCCTCTCGCTCGTCGCCCTCGCCGCCTGCGACCGCGGCACGACCGAGCCCACCGCGCTCGCGCCCTCGGCGATCTCCGCGCGCCGCGGCCAGATCGAGCCTAACGACGACCGCCGCGGCCACGCGCAGCCCCGCGACGACAAGGGCGGCAAGGGCGAGGCGCAGCCGAACGACGACCGGGGCGGCCACGGCGGCGCCGCGGACGACCCGGCGAACCACCACTGAGCGATCGCCGGGAACACACGCCGGCGACGCGGCGTCTCTCGAGGTGTGTCCCGCGTATTCGCGCGGCGGCGCCGAACGCGACCACCGTCACTGCGGGCACGACGGTGACATGGACGTGGAGCGGTGTGAACCAGCACAACGTGACGTTCGACGACGGCGCGAAGTCGGCGACGCAGTCCGCCGGCACGTTTCAGCGCGCCTTCTCGGCCGCGGGCTCGTACTCGTACCACTGCACGATCCACGGCACCGCCATGTCCGGCGTGATCACGGTGCGGTAGCGCTCACGCGACGGAGCGCCGCGTTCACGTCGCGGCGCGCCCGTCGCGCAGCGCCCGCAGCAGCCGGATCGTGAGCGGCACCTGGCCGGCGTGCCAGGCGAAGCTCGTGACGACGCCGGCCCACATCTGGCGCACCGTGATCGCGCCGAAGTGCGCGTCCTCCAGCGGCCGCTCGAAGTCGCCGGCGCCTAACGCCGCGAGCCGCTCGCGCGAGAGCCGCCGCGCTTCGGCGAGGTACGCGAGGAGCGCCGGCTTCGGCGGATACGCGTCGTCGGCGGCATCGCGGACCGACGCGCCGAACGGGTAGCGCCGCGGCTCGCCGAGCAGGAGCTCCCGGACCCAGTTGTCCTCCACCTCGGCGATGTGCCAGAGCTGCCACGCGACGGAGTTGCCGCCGCCGGGCGGCCGCCACCGCAGCTCGCCGTCGTCGAGCGGCGCCACGTAGCGCAGCAGCGCCGGGCTTCGGAACTCGAGCGCCGCCCACACCGCGCGCGCCTCGGCGCAGCCGAAGTCCGGCACGAGACGCCGTCAGCGCACCGAGTGCCCGAGCTCCGCGTCGAGCTCGCGCATGGCGGCCCGGTAGTAGGGATCGGGCGCCGGCAGCTCGCGCACGAGCGGCTCGCGGTCGCGCGGCGAACGGTGTCGCGGCGAGCGTCCGACGACGCGCCGCAGGATGCGGAAGGCGCCGTATCCGACCAGCGCGATGCATGCGAGCTTGAGCGCGAGCATCGCCAGCCCGAACAGCGTGCCCAGCACGCCCAGCGTCAGCGCGAGCGCGAGCATCCCGAGCGGGATCGCGATCGCGAGCCCGATGACGATCTTGAGCAGCGTCCACAGCACGCGCATCGACCCTCCTGGTGAGTCGTGAATACCTACGTGGTCCGCACCCTCGGAGTTCCAGTCGCCGCGCGGGCGACCGCCGCGGCGCTGCTCCTCGCTGGCGCCCGCGGCGCGGCGGCGCAGGCGCCCTACCGGAACGCCGCGCTCCCCGTCGAGGCGCGCGTGCGCGACCTGCTCGGCCGCATGACCGTCGAGGAGAAGTTCTGGCAGCTGTTCATGCTCCCCGGCAGCCGCGCCGACCCGACACACGACTACTCGCACGGCGTCTTCGGCCTCCAGGACCGCCGCGCCGCCGACCCGCGGCGCGACGCGATCGCGTACGACGCGCTGCAGCACTACTTCGTCGACTCGACGCGGCTCGGCATCCCCATGCTCGCGTTCGAGGAGGGCGTGCACGGCGTGATGCGGCGCGGCGCGACGGTGTTTCCCGCGGCGATCGCGCTCGCCGCCACGTTCGACACGGCGCGCGTCGGCGCCGTCGCCGCGGCGATCGCCGGCGAGGCGCGGTCGCGCGGCATCCGGCAGCTGCTCGCGCCGGTGATCAACATCGCGACCGATGTGCGCTGGGGCCGCGTCGAGGAGACGTACGGCGAGGACCCGTATCTCACGTCCGTCATGGGGCGCACCTACGTGCGCGCGCTCGAGCGGCACGGCGTGATCGCGACGCCGAAGCACTTCGTCGCCAACGTCGGCGCGGGAGGGCGCGACAGCTATCCGATCGACGCGAGCCCGCGGGCGTTAGGCGGCCTGCACTTCCCGCCGTTCCGCGCCGCGATCCAGGACGCGGGTGCCGGCTCGGTCATGACCGCGTACAACTCGGTGGACGGCGTGCCCGCGTCGCAGAACGGCGCGCTGCTGAACGGCACGCTGCGGCGCGACTGGGGCTTCCGCGGGTTCGTGATCTCCGACCAGTCGGCGGTGGGCGGCGCGGTGGCGCTGCACCGCACGGAGGCGAGCACCGCGACCGCCACCCGGCATGCGCTCGAGGCGGGGCTCGACGTGATCTTCCAGTCGTCGTACCCGGAGCACCGCCCGTATCTCGCCGCGGTGCGCGGGGGCACGATCGCCGCCGCGGCGATCGACAGCGCGGTCGCGCGGGTGCTTCGCGCGAAATTCGCGCTCGGGCTGTTCGAGCGGCCGTACGTCGATCCGGACAGCGCGCGGATGCCCGACGACGCCGCGCGCGCGCTCGCCCGCGACGCCGCGCGCGCGTCGCTGGTGCTGCTGCGCAACGAGCACGCGACGCTGCCGCTGCGCCCCGACGTGCCTGACGTCGCGGTGGTGGGCATCGACGCGTCCGAACCGCGGCTCGGCGGCTACACGATCGACTCGGCGCGCGGGGTCTCGATCCTCGACGGGCTGCGGGCGCGGCTCGGCGATCGCGTGCGCTACGCGCCGGGGCCCGGCCGGACGAGCGAGACGTTCGTCGTGGTCGGCCGCGAGGCGTTCGACACGCTGCAGGGCGAGTACTTCGACAACATCGCGCTCGCCGGCACGCCGCGCGTCGTGCGCCGCGACGCGCAGATCGACTTCCGGTGGACGTTCAACGCGCCGGCACCGGGCATCGCGAACGACTGGTACTCGGTGCGCTGGACCGGCCGGCTGCGCGCGCCGGCCGGCGGCGTCAGGCGCCTCGGCGTCGAGGGGAGCGACGGCTACCGGCTGTGGGTCGACGGCGCGCTCGTCATCGACGACTGGCGGAAGCAGTCGTCCCGCGCGACGCTCGTGCCGGCGGTGCTCGCGGCGGGCACGACGCACGACGTGCGGCTCGAGTTCCACGAGGGCGCGGGGAACGCGCGCGTGCGGCTCGTGTGGGACGCCGGGGTGCCTAACGATCGGGACGCGCGGATCGATTCGGCCGTGGCGCTCGCGCGCCGCAGCGCGGTCGCGGTGGTGGTCGCCGGCATCGAGGAGGGCGAGTTCCGCGACCGCGCGTCGCTCGCGCTGCCCGGTCGGCAGGAGGAGCTGATCCGCCGCGTGGCGGCGACGGGGACGCCGACGGCGGTCGTGCTCGTGGGCGGAAGCGCGATCACGATGTCGCGGTGGATCGACTCGGTGGGCGCGGTGCTCATGGCGTGGTATCCCGGCGCCGAGGGCGGCCACGCCGTCGCCGACGTGCTGCTGGGGGACGCCGCGCCAGGCGGCCGGCTGCCGGTGACGTTTCCCATCGCCGAAGGGCAGCTGCCGCTCTCGTACTACCACGAGCCGACGGGACGCGGCGACGACTACGTGGATCTCACCGGCGCGCCCGCGTTCCCGTTCGGGTTCGGCACGAGCTACACGACGTTCGCGTACGACAGCCTGCGCATCGAGCCGACGGCGGTGCCTAACGAGGGACGCGTGGCGGTGTCGTTCCGCGTGCGGAACACCGGCCGGCGCGCGGGCGACGAGGTGCCGCAGCTCTACGTGCGCGCGGTGGTGTCGTCGGTCGCGCGGCCGGTGCTGGCGCTGCAGGGGTTCGCTCGGGTGTCGCTCGCGGCGGGCGAGGCGCGCACGGTCACGATCCCGCTCGACGCGCGCGCGCTGCGTGCGGTCGACGCGCGCGGGCGCTGGATCGTGGAGCCCGGGATGTACCGGCTGCTCGTCGGCGCGTCGTCGCGCGACATCCGGCTGCGCGGCGAGGTGCAGGTGCGGCCGTAGATGGCGTCGAAGACGTCGCACTCCGCGAAGGCCGGCAGGCCCGGTCGGTCCGCGCGCGGGCCGAGTCGGGAACGTCGCGAGATCGTCGTCGACGCGGCCTGGCGCTGGCGCAGCTCACGGAAAACGCCGGCATTCTCGAGGGGCTGGCGGTGCTCCACGGGGCCTTCCCGGCGCACCCGGAACGCCGCCTAACATTCGTTAGCCGGACTGCCCGGCAGGCACTATTATGAGAGTATGACTAAGGTCGAGAAACTCGAGCGCGACGTCGCTGCGCTCTCCGAGACCGAGCTCGCCGAGTTCCGCCGGTGGTACGCCGAGTTCGACGCCGCGGTGTGGGACCGCCGACTCGCGGCCGACGTGGCGGCGGGGGCCCTGGACCGGTTCGCCGACGAGGCGCTGGCCGAGCATCGCGCGGGGCGCTCGCGGCCGATCTGAGGCAGCCGCCCGCCGCGTGCACCACGCCTCCGGGCGGACACGGCCGACTAACGAATCGTTGCAGCTGACGGAGGCGCGCAGCAGTCCGCCAGCGTGCATGCTCCAACCCGAACGCTTGCAGTTGAACTCTGGCGTTAGGCAGCGTGCGGCCGACGCCAGTCAGCCGCGCGGGTACAGGATCAGCTGCGTCGCGCGATAGTGCGCGATCACCTTGCCCGTCTCCACGTGCGACACCGTCGCGTCCCACACCTGCGTCGTGCGGCCGCCGTGGACGAGGCGCGCCACGCACGCGACGGTGCCCGCGCGTGCCGTGCCCACGTGGTTCGACTTCAGCTCGATCGTCGTGAAGTTGTCGGCGCCGTCGGGCAGGTGCGCGACGCAGCCGAAGCCCGCCGCGGTGTCGGCCAGGCTCACCACGGTGCCGGCGTGCAGGTAGCCGTTCACCGCCATCAGCTCGGGCCGCAGCGTAAGCTCGGCGTGCAGCTCGCCCTCGGCCACGTGCGTGATGCGGATGCCGAGGTACGCGGGCAGGCCGGCCGCGACACGGTGCTGGAGCTCGGTGAGGTCGCGCATGCGGCGGAGGGTATCGTGTACTCCACGCGCGTGCCAGCTGGTAAGTTCAGCCGCATGTCCCTCCGTCGCATGCTCCTGCTGGTCGGTCTCCTCGCGGCCGGCGCGCTCACCGCGCTCACCGCGCCCGCCGTGCCCGCGCAGACGCCCGCGCGCCGTCCGGCGGCCACACCGGCGCTGTACTGGCCGACCGACCCGTTCTGGGCGACGCGCGCCCCCGACACGGTCGTCGTCGACATCGAGACGACGCGCGGCCCCATCACCGTCGTGCTGCGGCGCGCGTGGGCGCCGCGCGGCGTCGATCGCGCGTACAACCTGGCGCGCGCCGGCTACTTCGACGACTCGCGCTTCTACCGCGTCGTCGACGGCTTCGTCGCGCAGTTCGGGCTCGCCGGCGATCCGACGATCGCCCGCCTGTGGAGCGAGCAGCCGCTGCCGCCGGACCCGCGGCGCACGTCGAACGTGCGCGGCACGGTCACCTTCGCGCAGTTCAAGCCCGACGACCGGACGACGAACCTGTTCATCAACCTGAGCGACAACCCGCGGCTCGACGCGCTCGGGTTCGCGCCGATCGGGCGCGTGATCAAGGGCATGGCGGTCGCCGACCGCCTCTACGCGGGCTACGGCGAGCGGCCGATGGCGGCGGCCAACACGGCGCGCCTGTACGGGCAGGCGAACGCGTTCCTGGACGCGAAGTACCCGAAGCTCGATCGCATCCGGAAGGTGACGGTCCGCGCGCGCTGACCGGCCGGCCGAGGAAACGCTGCCCCGCCGGCGACTGTCGAAACCCGCGACACGGCCGGCCCGTAGCGGGCTGGAACCCCGGGGGCCCCATGACCAATCTGACGCGCGCGTTCCGCACGCTGGCCAAGACGCCGTTCGTCACGGCCGTCGCCGTGCTGTCCCTCGCACTCGGCATCGGCGCGAACGCGGCGATCTTCTCGCTGTTCGACCAGATCCTCCTGCGGCCGCTGCCGGTGCGCGACCCGGAGCGGCTCGTGAACCTCGGGGCGCCGGGGCCGAAGTCCGGCTCGACGACGTGCAACGACGCGGGGAACTGCGAGCAGGTCTTCAGCTACCCGATGTTCCGCGACCTCCAGCGCGCGCAGACGTCGTTCACCGCGATCGCCGCGCACCGCGCCATCGGCGTGAACCTCGCCTACGACGGGCAGACGCTGAACGGCGAGGGCGCGCTCGTCTCGGGCTCGTACTTCCCGACGCTGGGCCTCACGCCCGCCCTCGGCCGCCTGCTCGGCCCCGCCGACGACGGGACCATCGGCGGCCACTTCGTCGCGGTCGTGAGCTACACGTACTGGGACACGAAGCTCGGCCACGACCCCGCGGTGCTCGACAAGACGCTCCTCGTGAACGGGCAGCCGATGACCATCGTCGGCGTCACCCCGCGCGGCTTCGACGGCACGACGCTCGGCCAGCGGCCGCAGGTGTTCGTGCCGATCACGATGTACAAGGCGCTCAACCCGCGGTTCGACGGGTACACCGACCGGCAGTACTACTGGGTCTACCTGTTCGCGCGCCTCCAGCCGGGCGTGACGCTCGCGCAGGCGAAGCGCGCCATCAACGCGGTGTACCATCCGATCATCACCGAGGTCGAGGCGCCGCTGCAGAAGGGGCAGAGCGATCAGACGATGGCGCGCTTCAAGGCGAAGGAGATCACCGTCGAGCCGGGACAGCGCGGCCAGAGCTCCATCCACCGCGAGGCGAAGACGCCGCTCACGCTGCTGTTCGCGATCACCGGCATCGTGCTGCTGATCGCGTGCGCGAACATCGCGAACCTGCTGCTGGCGCGCGGCGCGAACCGCGCGGGCGAGATGGCGGTGCGCCTGTCGTTAGGCGCGGGGCGCGGCCAGCTCGTGCGGCAGCTGCTCGTGGAGTCGGTGCTGCTCGCCGCCCTCGGCGGCGCGGTGAGCCTCGTCGTCGCGCTGTGGACGCAGAAGGGGATCAGCGCCCTGCTCAAGGCCGACGCGGCGGCCATCCTCCACCCGACCGTCGACCTGTCGGTCGTGCTGTTCGCGTTCGGCGTCGCGCTCGTCACGGGGATCGCGTTCGGCATGTTCCCGGCGCTGCACAGCACGCGGCCGGGGCTCATCGGCACCATCCGCTCGAGCGCCGGACAGGTCGCCGGCGGCGCGAAGTCCGCGGCGCGCTTCCGCACCTCGCTCGTCACGGCGCAGATCGCGCTGTCGATGACGCTGCTCACGTGCGCGGGGCTCTTCCTGCGGAGCCTCGTGAACGTCAGCCGCGAGGACCTCGGCATCAGGATCGAGCACGTCGTCACGTTCGGCATCTCGCCGGAGCGCAACGGCTACTCGAACGCGCGCTCGGCGGCGCTGTTCGAGCGCGTGGAGCAGGAGCTCGCGGCGGTGCCCGGCGTGAACGGGGTGACGGCGTCGCTCGTGCCGCTCCTCGCGAACAGCGACTGGGGCAGCAGCGTGTCGGTGGAGGGGTTCAAGCGCGGCCCGGACACCGACGCCGACGCGCAGTACAACGAGGTGGGGCCGGGCTACTTCCGCACGTTGGGCGTGCCGCTGCTCGCCGGCCGCGAGTTCACGAACGCCGACGTCGTCGGCTCGCCGAAGGTCGCGATCGTCAACGAGGCCTTCGTGAAGAAGTTCGGGCTCGGCCGCGACGCCGTGGGCAAGCACATCGGCACGGGCGGCCTCCAGGCGCAGCTCGACATCGAGATCGTCGGCGTGATGCAGGACTCGAAGTACGCGAAGGTGCGCGACCGGGTGCCGCCGGTGTTCTTCCGCCCGTACAAGCAGGACAGCACGACCGGCGCGGCGAACTTCTACGTCCGCTCGGCGCTCGCGCCGGAGCAGCTGCTGCGCACCATCCCGGTCGTCATGAAGCGCATCGATCCGACGCTGCCGCTCGAGGACCTGAAGACGATGCCGCAGCAGGTGAAGGACAACACGTTCCTCGACCGCATGATCAGCGTGCTCTCGGCGTCGTTCGCCGTGCTCGCGACGCTGCTCGCGGCGGTGGGGCTCTACGGCGTGCTCGCGTACACCGTCGCGCAGCGTACGCGCGAGATCGGCGTGCGCATGGCGTTAGGCGCGGACGCGCGGCAGGTGCGCGGCCTCGTGCTGCGCCAGGTCGCGACGATGACCGCCATCGGCGGCGCGATCGGCGTCGCGGCGGCGATCGGACTCGGCCAGGCGGCGAAGTCGCTCCTGTTCGGCCTCGCCGGGTGGGACCCGCTCGCCATCGGCCTCGCGGCGCTGCTGCTCGCGGTCGTCGCGCGCGGCGCCGGCTACGTCCCCGCGCTGCGCGCGTCGAAGGTCGAGCCGATCCGCGCGCTGCGGTACGAGTGAAGGCCGCTCAGCGCAGGAACCGCCGCGCGAGCGTCTCGAGGCGGTCGTCGCGGGCGCGCTCGGCCTCGGCGAGGATCGCCTCGACGTGCGGGCGCAGCGCGGGCTCGCCCCAGTAGTAGCCGGTCGCGCGCTCGGCGAGCTGCGTCTCGCCGACGCGCGCGGCCTCGAGCAGCGCGCGCGCCGCGACCCGGTCGAACTCGGGGTCGTCGCGTGGCGGCAGCCCGTAATCGCGGAACGGCATCTCGCCTTCGGCATCGTCCCGCAGGAATGCGCGCGACATCACATCCTCCCTCGTCAGGCAGTGGTCAGGCAGTCGGCCCGACACAGTAGCACGTCCGGTTCCACAGTCGCGCGCGGGGCCGTGGAACGCCAGGAGGCGGACGTCGCTACGGGACGTAGGGTGTGTAGCGATCGTAGGCCCCGGTGCGGGCGTCGTACTCGTATCGGCCCGACGGGGCCAGGTTGCGAGCGATCTGCGTCATCGTCGCGCGGTTGCTCTCGATCATCGAGCGCCACGTCTGGATGTACATGTTCTGCATCACCGCGCGATAGCGGAACGTCTCCAGCGTGAGCGCCTCGAGCGACAGGTACCAGCCGCGGGCGTTCGCGTCGGGCGACTGGTGCAGCCGCTCGAGGTACGCGCCCGTGTGCTCGTTCTTGTAGATCACGTCCTGCCGCTGCGCATCCGTCAGCCCGGGGAAGACCTGGAGCCACCACCCGAGGTCGGCGAGCAGCGCCTGGCGCGCCGCCGCGTCCCCCGACTTCCAGTCGGCGACGACGAGCTGCTGCAGCTGCTGCCGCTGCTGTGCGCCGAGCCCCGTGAGCTGCAGCCGCCGGCGCCATTCGACGAACGCGCAGTACTGCGTCACCATGTCCTGGGTGAGCGGCACGGCGCCGGCCACCAGGACGGGGTTCATGTCGCCGCCGGGACGATGGGCGGCCTCGTAGCGCGCGAGACGCCACCGATCGAAGGGATCCCCAGGGGTCTGCCGGATCTCCGCGAGGACGTTCGTCCGCGCCTGCACGCGAAGCACCGTGCGCTCGACCGGGCCGAGGCTGGTCATCGTCGTCCACCAGCCCGGGATGAACGTCACCCAGTTCTGCTTCCACGCGGCGTCGCGCTGCCCCCACATCGACACCTCGAGCTGCTGCAGCTCCCACCGCTCCCGGTCGCTGAAGCGCACGTCGAGCACCCACTCCCAGTAGTCGGCCATCCGATCGGCGAGCGCCTGCGTGAGCGGCGGGCTGCCGCCGGCGAGCACCCGGTGCCCCTCGGCGTAGCGCGCGAGCAGCCAGCGGTCCGCGTCGTCGCCGCGCGCGCCCGCGCGGAGTCGCGCGAGCAACGAGTCCTGCACGCGCGGCTGGATCGCGCCGCGCTCGGTGACGCGCATGCGCGCGACGTCTCCCCACCGCGCGCCGGTCGCGACGATCTCCGCCCTCGCGGCGCCGCCCGGCTGCTTCCAGCGGTCGACGAGCAGCCGCTCGAACTCGTGGTACTGCGGCTCGTTCAGTCGAACGTCGAGCGCCCACTCGTAGAGCTGCGCGGCGGTCCCCACCGCCGCCTCGGTCAGCGGTGGGTTGCCGGGCACCAGCACTCGATCCTGCGCGAACAGCGGCCCGGCGATGGCCGGGAGCAGAACGGCGACGCAACGAAGGCCAAGCAGCGCGCGCATCGGAGCTCCTGTCGTGGAAGGGTGCACTCCACGCGACACGAGGCGATGGGCGCGCGTTTCTCACTCAGCGGCGCTTGACGACCCGGAGCGAGCCGCCGCGGCCGGACGGGTCGCCCCACGTGCCGGTGCCGGCGAGGCCGTCGAACGTGATGCGCGCCGGCGTCGGGTCGCGCAGCGGCAGCAGGTAGTGCAGCTCGGTCCCCTGCATCGTCACGTCGCGCAGCGGCAGCGCGGCCTCCTCGCCCACGCCGCGCACGGTGCCGCGCAGCACTCCGCCGTCGCGGACGATGGTGACGATGCCGTGCTGCGTGCGGCCGCCGACGTTCGCCCACGTCTCGTAGGTGCCCACCGGGTCCACGGTCGGCGGCGTCGGGGCGGGCGCGCTCGCCGTCGGCAGCGTGGCGATCGGCGCGACCGGCCCGACCCACGCGCGGCCGTGCGCGAGGTCGACCGTCCACACCGCGCGCTCGAGGAATCCCGCGCTCAGGACGCCGTCGTAGATGATGTCCTTCACGACGACCGGCGTCGTCACGGTGTCGTTAGGCAGCAGCGGCAGCGCCGCGTCGGCGCGCGTCACGGAGTCGGGGATGCCGAGCAGCCGCGCGGCATGCGGTGCGACGAACGTGGTCGCCTGATGCCCGGAGTCCCACTCGAGCCACAGCGGCACGTCGCCGACGCGGACGCCGACGAACAGATCGAGGTCGGCGCCGCTCATGCCCGTGGCGAGGCGCGCGGGCAGCTCGCGCATCGCGCGCGTGCGCCGGGCGAGGCTCTCCGGCGTCTCGACGACGAGCTGGTCGTGCGCGAGGTCGAGCGTGACCGCGCGCCCGGCGAACGCCCGCAGCGACACGACGCCGTGCACGGTCGGCGACGGCATGTCGAGCAGCGCGGCCATGTCGACCACGCCGGCGGTGGCCTCGACGGGGATGCTCGCCACGTCGAGCCGCACGCCGGCGCACGTCTCGCCGCCGACCTTCTCGCCGGTCATGCGGAAGCCGACGGTGTGGCCGCCCGGCCGGCATCCGGCGCGCGTGGCGAGGTCGCGCGCGAGCAGCGTGGTGCCGTTCCCCGTGTCGAACAGGAAGTCGAGCGTGTCGTCGCCCACGCGCACCCGCACCGTGCGGAGATGCCCGCCGCCGAGGTGGTGGAGCGGGATGACGACGGGATCGTGCGGCGCACGCGGCGCACGCGGCGCGCGCGGCGCGCGCGGCGCAATCGCGGCCGTCGCGTGACCGGCGTGCGCCGCCAGCGGCGTCGCGAGCAGCAGCGCGGTGGCCGTCCAGGTCAGCAGCGTCTTCGACATGGGCTCTCGGTTGATGGGATGTGGGAATCGCACCCTCCGACACCGAACGCGCGGCGACGGTTTGCAGCGCATGGCGCCTAACGGCTACCAGGCGAGGTTGCGGGCGATGCGCCAGTGCCCGTCGGCGCCGCGCTGCCACACGGTGAGGTACGCGCCGCCGCCCCGCGTGGGCGGCGCACCCGGCGTCGCCGCAGCCATCGCGAGCCACGCGTGCCCCCACTCGTAGAGACGGTCCGCGCTCGCGACCGTCAGCCCATCCTGCACCACCCCACCGTCGACGATCTCGCGCAGGCGCGGGAAGGTGGCCGCGTACATCCGCGCCACCGCGTCGCGCCCGCGCGTGACGCTGCCGTCGGCGGCGATGAACAGGCCGCTGTCGGCGTAGGCGGCCACGATCCTCGCCGCGTCGCGCTGCCGGAGCCCGGGGATCCACGCGGCGTTCGCGGCGTCGATGTCCGCCCGCGCGCTCGCGATCACGGCGGCCGTGTCGAGCGCGCCCGCGGGCGAAGGTTGCACGTGCGGCTGCGCGTGCGCACGGCCCGCGGCAACCAAGACGGCCAGCAACGCGAGCGCGAATCGATGAGTCGACATGTTCGATGTCCGTGGTGTGGGCGACGTCGGATCAGGGCGGCACGGGCGGCCGCGGCGGCCGCGGCCCCCTGCCTAACACGGCGCGGATCTCGCGCAGCACGCGCTCGCGCTCCGCGAGCGACTGGTAGAACGCCTCGTCGGTCGACGCGTGACGGAGCGCGGCGTCGGTCGCGGCGAGGCGAGCGCGCAGCGTGGCGACCCGCGGCCGCGGGATGGGGCCGCCGTCGTGGTCGTACGCCGCGAGGGCGCGGTCGAGCGTGGCGTCCTCGTCGAGGAACGGCACGACGGGTGGCGCCTCGGCGCCCCTCGCCATCACGTGCGCCACGCGCGTCACGACCCATGCCGTCGTCACGCAAGACAGCGCGACGAGGACGACGGCGAACGTCACGAGCGGGCGACGCAACGAGCGCAGCACCAGCTGCCGCGTCCGATGCTGCGCCGCCGTGGACGCGACGACGAGCGGCCACAGCTCCGCCGGCGGCTCCACGGGGCGGCGCGCCGCCGCGGAGAGCGCGAGCAGCGCGCGCAGCTCCTCGAGACGCGCGGCGCAGCTCGCGCACTCCGCGAGATGCGCGCGTGCCGCGTCGCTCGCCGGCTCGTCGAGCAGGCCGTCGACGAGATCGTCGAGCCGCTCGTCGGCGAGGTGCGGCGAGGCTGTGGAGGCCGTCATGCGCGCAGCGCCTCGCGCATCAGCTGCCGCGCGCGATGCAGCTGCGCGCGCACCGTGCCCGCCGCGACGCCCATCATCGCCGCGATCTCGTCGTGCGCGTAGCCCTCCACGTCGTGCAGCACGTAGACCATCCGCGCCCGCTCGGGCAGGCGGCGCATCGCGGCGTCGAGATCCATCCGCCGCACCGCCGCCGGCGTGTGCGCGCTCACCGGCGCGAGCGGCGCGAGATCCTCCACCGGCTCGACGCGCGCCCACCGCCGCCGCTCGCCGCGCCGCGCGTTGAGCACGACGTTCGTCGCGAGGCGCGCGAGCCACGCGCCGGCCTCGGTCTCGTCGCGCAGCAGGTCGAGCTTCTCCCATGCGCGCACGAACACGTCCTGCGCCAGCTCCGTCGCGCGCACGCGGTCGCCGCTCATGCGCAGGCAGACGCCGAACACGCGCGCGGCGTGCGCGCGATACAGTCGCTCGAGCCGCGCGGAGCGGTCCGTGGCGACGTGGCTGCCGGTGATGGCGACGACGGCGTCGGAGAGCGCGGGGGGGTCGGCGTGAGACACGGCGGTCACGCTGCGGCGTACGCGAAGCGGTCGGCCACGGTTTCTGAAGATGCCGTTCAAGCAGAACCGCGCCGGCCGGTGTTGTGAGAGTGACGGCTCGATCTCACACACCATCGGACCACGGAACCATAGCCCATGCGACGCCTCCTCGCCGCGATGATCTTCCTCATGCTGGTCGCCGCCCGCGCGCCGCTCGTGGCGCAGGCGACCGGTCCCGCGGACGCGCCCACGCCCGCGCCGCCCACGTTCCCCGACACGCCCCTCGGCCGGCTCGGGCGCGAGCTCATCGAGCTGGTGAATCGGGGCGACTCGACCGCGATCGACGCGTTCTTCGCGCGCGGCGGCGTCACGCAGCTCGACCGCGGGCGCACGCCGGCGTGGTTCGCGCGCACGCTCATGAAGGTGCACGCGGAGAGCGATGGGCTCGACGTGATGCGGGCGCACGCGATGCCCGACGACCGCACGCTGCGCATCCTCACCCGCGCGCACCGCGGCGAGCGGTGGCTCGGCATCGAGCTCGTGACGGCGACGCCGGCGGCCGACCGCATCGAGAGCGCGATGACGATCGCCCTCGACGACCCGACGAAGCCGCCCGCGCCGTGGCCGACGGGGCTCACGACGCTCGCCGAGCTCTCCGGCGCGATCCGCGACCGCGTGCGGCAGGCCGCCGCGGCCGACCGCTTCTCGGGCGTCGTGCTCGTCGCGAAGGGGGACAGCGTCGTCGTGCACGAGGCGGTCGGCATGGCGGACCGCGAGCACGCGGTGCCTAACACGCGCGACACGCGCTTCGGCACGACGTCGGTCGGCAAGATGTTCACCGGCGTCGCCGTCGCGCAGCTCGTGGAGCAGGGGAAGCTGCGCTTCGACGACACGCTCGCGAACGTGCTCCCCGAGTACCCGAACCGCGACGCGGCGCGCCGCATCGTCGTGCGCGACCTGCTCACGCACACCGCCGGCGTCCCCGACGTGTTCCTCGCGCCGCGCTTCACCGCGCGCCACGACTTCCGGACCCACGCCGAGATGCTGCCGACGTTCGCCGACGCGCCGCTGGCGTTCGCGCCCGGCACGCGCTTCGAGTACAGCAACGGCGGCTACGCGGTGCTCGGCGCGATCGTCGAGCGGCTGAGCGGGCAGCGTTACGAGGACTACCTGCGCGACCACGTGTGGGCGCCCGCCGGGATGCGCCGCACCGACCACGCGGGCGTCGGCCGCGGCCCGGGGCGCGCGATCGGCTACGCGCGCTTCAGCGAGACGGATCCACTCGGCGTCGAGCCGCGGCGCCCGAACGTCGGCGTGTTCGGCGACGTCGGGCACGGTCCCATGCTCGCCGCGTTCGGCGGGGGCAGCTACACGGCCGAGGATCTGTTCCGGTTCACGCGGGCGCTGCGGACCGGGAAGCTGCTGCGTCCCGAGACCACGGCGCTCGTCACGAAGGGCGTCGCTCCGTTAGGCGACGGCGGGCCGGCGCGCTACGCGTACGGCTTCTTCGACGTCGACCGCGGCGGTCAGCGCGTCGTCGGCCACTCCGGGAGTAACCCCGACACGGGGCTCGACGCCGACGTCGAGATGCTGTGGGACGGCGACTGGACGGTCGTCGTGCTGTCGAACTACGACGCGCCGGCGGGGATGGAGCTGTCGGGCGCGATCCAGCGGCTGCTGGCGGGGAGGAAGTGACGTGCGCGCCGTCTCGTCCGGCCGCATGTCGGCGTGGACGCTCCGCGAGTTCGGCGCGCCGGAGCGATTCGAGCGCACCGACGCGCCGCTGCCCACGGTGCGCCGCGGCCACGTGCTGATCCGCGTGGCAGCGACGAGCGTGAACCCCGCGGACCTCGAGATCCGCGACGGCCGCGCCGCGGTGCTCGCCCCTCCCGCGCCGATGGTGCTGCACATGGACGTCGCCGGCACGGTGGTGGCCGCGGCCGACGACGTGGTGAACGTCGACGTCGGCGACGAGGTGTATGGCTGCGCGGGCGGCCTGCGCGACGCGCCCGGCGCGCTCGCCGACTACATGCTCGCCGACGCGCGGCTCGTCGCGCGCAAGCCGGACTCGCTGTCGCTCGGCGAGGCCGCGGCGCTGCCGCTCGCCGGGCTCACGGCGTGGGACGCATTGCGACGCAAGGCGCGCGTGCGACGCGGCGACCGGGTGCTCGTGCACGGCGCGACCGGCGGCGTCGGACACCTCGCGGTGCAGCTCGCGGCGCTCGACGGCGCGGAGGTCACCGCCACGGCGTCGTCCGACGCGAAGCTGCGCGTCGCGCGGGAGCTCGGCGCCACGCACGTGGTGAACCATCGCGACGAGCCGACCGCGCGCTACGTCGCGCGGTACACCGACGGGCGCGGCTTCGATCTCGTCGTCGACGCGTCGGGCGGCGCGGCGCTCGCCGAATCGCTCGCCGCCGCGCGGCCTAACGGAACGGTGGTCACCGTCGCGACCCGCGGCGCCGTGGACCTCGGGCCGATGCTGCGCAAGGGACTGTCGCTGCACGCCGTGTCCACGCTCCTGCCGCTCCTCACGGGCGAGGGGCGCGAGCGGCACGGTGCGATGCTGCGCGAGCTCGCGGCGACGGTCGATGCCGGCTGCCTGTGCCCGCTGCTGGACGAGGCGCGCTTCACGTTCGACGACGTCGCCGCCGCACACCGGCGCGCGGCGAGCGCGGAGCGGATCGGCAAGGTGGTGCTGGCGCATCCCGAGCACGCCCGCGTCGACTTCGTCACGCCGGCGGCAGCGGCCCGCTCGGGGGCGATCCGGCAGCTGCTCGCGGGAAGCCGGTAGCGCGTGACGCTACGCGAACTTCGCGCGCAAGGCGCGGGAAGCGCGGCTTCACGCCGCGGCGCACCGTGCAGGCCCGACACACGCCACCGGAAACCGAGGACCTCCACGTGCCGTTTCAGATCCGTGCCCTCCCATTCGAGCCGTTCGCCCCACTGTTCGCCCTCTCGGACGAGGAGCTTCGCGCGCGTCGCGCCGTGCGCCGCGTCGTCGATCGAACGCCCGGGTTTCCCTGCCGCGTGAGTCTGCGCGACGCCGAGCCAGGGGAGACCGTGCTGCTCGTGCACTACGAGCATCAGCCGGCCGATAGCCCGTACCGCGCGGGCCACGCGATCTACGTGCGCGCCGGCGCCGCGGAAGCGAGGCCCGCCGTCGGCGAGGTGCCGGACGTGCTGCGGCGCCGCCTGCTGTCGGTGCGCGCGTTCGACGACACGGCGATGATGCTCGGCGCCGAGGTCGTCGACGGCAACGATCTCGCGCCCCTCATCGACCGGTTCTTCGACGATCCGCGCGTCGCGTACCTGCACCTCCACAACGCGAAGCCGGGCTGCTACGCGGCGCGCGTCGACCGGCTCCAGCCTCCTTCGCCAGGGGACACGACATGATTCGCTCATCGCGCAGGCTCGTCTGCCTAACGGCTCTCTCCGTCGCGAGCGCGTCGGCGCAGCCGGCGCCGGCGGCGCTGTTCGCGTACGACCGGAGCGCGCCGCTCGACCTCCGCGACTCGGTGGCGCGCACCACCGACTCGCTCGTGATCCATCGCGTGAGCTTCGCGAGCCCGAAGGGTGGGCGCGCGACCGGGTGGCTGTACGTGCCGACGCTGGCCGCGCGCGGCGCCGGCGGGCGCTACGCGGGCGTCGTCGTGCTGCACGGCGCGCCCGGCGACGCGGCGGGGATGGGTTTCGTCTCCGAGCCCGTCGCGCGCACCGGTGCCGTCGTGCTCACGATCGACGCGCCGTTCGCGCGCCGCGATCCCGGCCGCCCGCTCAGCTTCACGCCGCAGGACAGCGCCGACGTGGTGCAGTACGTCGTCGACCTCCAGCGCGCGGTCGACGTGCTCGCCGCGCGTCCCGACGTCGACCCGGCGCGCCTGGGCGCGGTGGGCATCAGCTATGGCGGCACCATGGGCGCGCTGCTCGCCGGCGTGGAGCGGCGCCTCACGGCGTACGTCCTCGCCGTGGCCGACGGCGGGCCCGCGGAGCACTTCACCGATCTCGCGGGACGCCGCCGCCCCGCGCCGCCCGGGATGTCGGAGGCACAGTGGCGCGCGTGGAACGACGCGATGGCGCCGGTCGCGGCGCTCCGGTTCGTCGGACGCGCGGCGCCGGCGCGGCTGCTGTTCCTCTGGGGCCGGGAGGACACGTTCGTGCCGCCGGAGCACGCGCTCGCGCTCTGGCGCGCGGCGCCGGCCGCGACGCGCGATTCGATCTGGTACGCGGCCGGGCATGCGCTCCCGCCGGCGTCGGGCGAGGACCACCAGCAGTGGCTCGCCGAGCGGCTCGGCACCGCGCCGCCGCCGCTGTTCACGGGGGCGACCGCGGCGTACGTGGGCACCTACTCCGGCTGGGGCCCGATGGGGCGCGCGCCGCTCGACGTGCGCGTGCTCGCAGACGCGCGCGGGCGGCTCGCCATGCGCGGGCCGCTCACCGGGCCGGACGACCCCGAGGGCCGCCTGACGTACGTGGGCCGCACCGCGGACGGCGACGTGTTCCGCTTCTGGGACAAGCGGCTGACGTTCGTGCGCACCGGCTCGCGGGTCACCGCGCTGCACGTCGACGCGCGGATGGACACGACACCGGTGCACATCGTGCTGACGCGGCAGACGGACGCCGCGCCTGGCGCCATGCCTAACGCCATGCCTGACGCATCACCAACCGATGCGCGCGTCGCTCCGCATCCGATCGGGCATCGGCGCGGGCGCGCCGTCGACGACGGCCAGCGCGGCGAGATCGGCGACGTCGGCGCGCACGTCGTGCAGCACCGCCACCGGCGCGACACCGCCACCGGGCCGGCCCGCGATCCAGTTCGTCAGCACGATCACGAACAGGTCGCGCTCCGGGTCGACCCACAGCGACGTGCCGGTGAAGCCGGTGTGCCCGAACGCGGTCCGTGACAGGCGCTGGCCGCAGCTCCCGCCGCCGGCGCACGTCTCCCAACCGAGCGCCTGCCGATCCTCGGCGCCGCGCCGCGTGAACGCCGCGACGGTGCTGTCGCGCACGAGGCGGACGCCGTGTCGGCTGCCGCGGTCGAGCATGAACTGCGCGAAGATCGCGAGGTCGCCCGCGGTGCCGAACAGCCCCGCGTGGCCGGCGACGCCGCCGAGCGCGTGCGACGCGCGGTCGTGCACCTCGCCGCGCGGGACGCCGGGCTCGGTCGCGGCGATGCGCGGCGCGAGCGCGCGCGCCGGTCGGAACGTCGTGGACTGCATGCCGAGCCGCGCGTAGACGGCGTGCTGCACGAACCGATCGAGCGGCTCGCCGGTGATGCGCTCGATGACGAAGCCGAGCACGATCGGGCCGAGGTCGGAGTACTCGTAGCGCTCGCCCGGCGCGGCCTCCAGCGCGGTGCCTAACACGAGCCGCCGCGACTCGGCGGCGCTCGACGCGAGCGTGCGGCCGGCGGGCAGCCCGGAGCGATGGCGAAGCAGGTGGCGGATCGTCACGCGGCCCTTCGCGCCGGCGCGAAACTCCGGCAGGTAGCGGCCGACCGGGTCGTCGAGCCCGAGCCGTCCCTCGTCGACGAGCACCATCGCCGCGGCGCTCGTCGCGACGACCTTCGTGAGCGACGCGAGATCGAACAGCGTGCGCTCCGGGTCGACCGCCGCGCTCGAGCCGCCGCCGAGCGCGCCGTAGCCGCGCTCCCACACGATGGCGCCGTGGCGGCCGACGACGACCGCGGCGCCCGGAAATCCGCCGGCGTCGATCGCGCGCTGCACGACGCGATCGATCACCGCGAGCCGGTCCGCCGACATCCCGACGTCGGCGGGCGCGGCGTGCGGGAGCAGCTCGTCTCCCGCGCGGGTCGGGAGCAGGGAGGTCGCCAGGAGGACGGCGGCGGCGATGGCGAACGACGGGAGCACGGCACGGCGGCGGCGGGAGACGCGGGGCGATCCGTGGCGAGGACGATCGGCCGCCACGAACGGCACGACGCGTCACCGGTCTCACTGGTCCAGCCGCCGCAGCTCCTTGATCCCCTTGCCGAGCCGGCGACGCAGCAGCGTGCGCAGCGTGACGCCGTCGGCGTATCCGACTTGCGACGCGATGCTCTCGACGCTGCGGTCGGTCGTGCGGAGCAGATGGACGGCGCGCTCGACGCGGACGTCCTGGAAGTACGAGATCGGCGATCGTCCGAGGACCTGCTGGATCCGACGTCCCAGCGTTCGCTTGCTGGCGCCGACCGACTTCGCCGCCTCGTCGAGCGAGAACCCCTTCGCGAGCCGGCCGCGGGCCCATCGCTCGAACCGCTCGACGAGTGGATCGGCGTGCACGAGATGGTCGGTGAGGACGTACGCCGCCTGCGACGGCCGGGAATCGACGACGAGGTACTTCGCGGTGAGGGTGGCCAGCTCGGGGCTCCGCTGTCGGATCAGCCACAGCGCCAGGTCCATGTGGCTGAGCGCGGCGCCGGCCGTGACGACGCGATCCGAGCGGACGATCATCCGCGTCTCGTCGAGCCGCACGGCGGGGTAGCGCTGCCGGAAGAACGGCGCCAGCCACCACGTGGTGGTCGCGTCGTGGTCGTCGAGCAGTCCCGCCTCCGCCATGACGAACGTGCCGATGCACGCGGCGGCCATCGTCGCTCCGCCGCGCGCCCATCGCTGCAGCTGCCGCGTCGCGTCGCGGATCTCCGACCGCAGCAGCGCGGCGCCGAGCGCCTCCGGCATCTTGAAGCCGATCGCCGGCACGATGGCGCAGTCGGGGGTCTTGCGTCGCACGGCCTGCACGGGGACGGTGAGTCCCTGCGCCGACTTCACCGATCGGCGAACGCCGACGATGGTGACGTCGAAGCGCAGCGACGTCAGGCCGGTCGCCTCGGCCAGCTCGTTCGCGGTGGCGAACGCGTCGATGATCGTCGACAGCCCGGTGTCGAACACGTCGTTGAGGGCGAGGATCGCGATGTCCATGGCGTAAATGGTACCATAGATGTCGTTTCCGACAATAGGCCCGGACGCCGCGGCGGCGTACCATTGTCTCCGACCCACGGATCGATCCGACCCGTGGCACACACGCGATACGAGGAGACGACCATGCTGAAGCTCGCGCTGTTGGTTCGACTGGAAGCGAAGCCGGGGAAGGAGCGCGACGTCGAGCGCTTTCTCGAGACCGGGCTCCAGCTCGCGAACCAGGAGGAGAGGACGCGGTTGTGGTTCGCCCTGAAGCTCGGCCCGACGACCTACGGCGTGTTCGACGCGTTCACCGACGAGGCGGGGCGACAGGCGCACCTGAACGGCCCCATCGCGTCGGCGCTGATGGCGCAGGCGCCCGAGCTGTTCGCGGTGCCGCCGTCGATCGAGCCGGTCGAGCTGATCGGCGTGAAGGTCGCCGCGTAGGGGCGTCGCGCTATCATGCACGGGTGACACCGACACCGAGACCGAGACCGCTGCCGACACCGATCGGACCCGTCGGGCGCGCGGCCGTCCGCGCGGCGTACGTGCTCGCGTGCGCCGCGGGGTCGTCCCACACGGCCGTCGCGCAGGCGCCGCCGATCGTCGCGACGACCGGCGGCGCGACCGACGTCGCGCTCGTGCGCGGCGGGCGCGCCGCTGCGGTGTGGTACGATCCCGCGGACGCGGCGGTGGTCGGCGTCGCCGCGCATCTGTTCGCGGACGACGTCGCGCGCGTCGCCGGCGTGCGCCCGGTCGTGGCGCGGG
This sequence comes from Gemmatirosa kalamazoonensis, assembly GCF_000522985.1. NCBI lineage: Bacteria > Pseudomonadati > Gemmatimonadota > Gemmatimonadia > Gemmatimonadales > Gemmatimonadaceae > Gemmatirosa > Gemmatirosa kalamazoonensis. The sequence goes on along the minus strand of NZ_CP007130.1, from coordinate 368,769 downwards.
GCGACGCGCGCCTAACGGGAGCGGCCGTGATCGTCGGCACGTTGGGCCACAGCCGGCTCGTCGACGCGCTCGTCGCGGCCGGGAAGCTCGACGTGCGCGGCGTACGCGGGCAGTGGGAGTCGTTCGTCGTCACCATCGTCGCCGACGCGGCGCCTGGGGTGCCGCGCGCCGTGGTCGTCGCGGGGAGCGACCGGCGCGGCACCGCGTTCGGCGTGCTCGAGCTGTCGCGGCAGATCGGCGTCTCGCCGTGGGTATGGTGGTCCGACGTCGCGCCGGCGCACCGCGACGCGCTGTTCGTGCGCGCCGGCGCGGTGACGATGGGCCCACCGTCGGTGAAGTACCGCGGCATCTTCCTGAACGACGAGGACTGGGGACTCCAGCCGTGGGCCGCGCGCACGTTCGAGCCGGAGACGGGCGACGTCGGTCCGAAGACGTACGCGCGGGTGTTCGAGCTGCTGCTGCGCCTGAAGGCGAACATGCTGTGGCCCGCGATGCACCCGTCCACGAAGGCGTTCAACCTCGATCCGCGGAACCGGCTCGTCGCCGACAGCTTCGCGATCGTCATGGGCTCGTCGCACGCCGAGCCGATGCTGCGCAACAACGTCGGCGAGTGGACCGCGCCCGCGGCGGACTACGACTACAGCCGGAATCCGGCCGGCGTGGCGAAGTACTGGGAGGAGCGCGTCGCGGCGAACGGGAAGTTCGAGAACGTCTACACGTTGGGTATGCGCGGCATCCACGACTCCGGCATCCGCGGCGCGTCGACGACGGCGGGGCAGGTCGCGCTGCTGGAGCGGATCTTCGCCGACCAGCGTGCGCTGCTCGCGAAGCACGTGAACCCGGACGTGACGCGCGTCGCGCAGGCGTTCACGCCGTACAAGGAAGTGCTCCCCGTCTATCGCGCCGGCCTGAAGGTGCCCGACGACGTCACCATCGTCTGGCCGGACGACAACTTCGGCTACGTGCGCGCGTTCCCGACGCCCGACGAGCAGCGGCGCACGGGCGGCTCCGGCGTGTACTACCACCTCTCGTACCTCGGCGCGCCGCTCTCGTATCTGTGGCTCTACACGACGCCGCCGGCGCTCGTGTGGGAGGAGATGTCGAAGGCGTACGACCACGGCGCTCGCACGGAGTGGATCGCGAACGTGGGCGACCTCAAGCCCGCGGAGATCGGCATCGACCTGTTCCTGCAGATGGCGTGGGACGCGCGCCGCTGGACGCGCGAGACCATCGCGACGTACCTCGGCGACTGGGCCGTGGCGCAGTTCGGCGCGCCCAACGCGCCGGAGATCGCCGGCATCCTCGCCGAGCACTTCCGGCTCGCGTACCAGCGACGGCCCGAGCACCTGCAGTGGTGGCTCCCCGGCGACGGCGTGCGCAGCAACCGCGACCTCGTCTCGCCGCTCACCGAGGCGGAAGTCTGGGACCGGCTCGCCGCGTACGACGCGCTCGTGAGGCGCCTGACGGTCGTCGAGCGGACGATCCCCGCGCGGCTGCGCGACGCGTTCTTCGAGCTCGTGGCGTACCCGGTGCGCGGCGCCGCGCTCGCGAACGCGCGCTACTTCTACGCCGAGCTGTACGCGCAGCAGCGCGCCGACGCGACGCACGACCGCGACACGGATGTCGCCGGCGTGTTCGCCGCACGAGCGCGCGCCGCCGACGCGCGGCTCGTGGAGCTGACGCGCCACTACAACGAGGAGGTCGCGGGCGGGAAGTGGCGCGGCATGGTCGCGCTGGAGCCGCCCGACAACCAGTGGCGGACGATGCGCATCGCGCCGCTCCCGCTGCCGGCGGCGAGTCTCGCCGCGGCGGACACCACGCTTCCCGCGCGCTACCAGGCGATGCTGCGCGCGCCGCGCGCCCCCGACGACGCGGCGTCGGACGGCGTGCCTAACGGCACGTTCTCCGAGCGCGGCCGCGTGGTGTCGATCGAGGCCGAGCACTACACCGCGCGCGTCGACCGCGGCGTGGTCGGATGGCGCGTGGTCCCGGGACTCGGCCGCACCGGAAGCTCGGTCGCGGTGTTCCCGACGACGGCGCCGAGCGTCGAGCCGGGCGCGGCGGCGACGGCGGCGCCGCGGCTCGAGTACCGCATGGACGTGCGCACCGCGGGCACCGCGACGCTCACCGTGCAGCTCGTGCCCACGTTCCCGATCGTGGATGGCCGTGGGCTGCGGCTCGCGGTGGGGCTGGACGATGCGCCGCCGCAGCCGCTCGTCGTCGACGCCTCGGTCGATTCGCGCGCGTGGGCCCGCGGGGTGCTCGACAACACGATCTCCGGCGCGGTGACGCTCGAGGTGCCTAACGCCGGCGCGCACGTGCTGAAGCTCTACATGGTCGATCCGGGCGTCGTCGTCGACAGGCTGGTGCTGGACCTCGGCGGGCTCCGGCCGAGCTGGCTCGGGCCGGTGGAGACTGATGCGTCGGGGCTGATGCGGCGGCGCTGAAACGTCGGGCGCTGATGGGGCGGCGCTGGAACGGCGGCGCTGATAACGCGTGGTATCAGCGCCGCCGTGCCAGCGCCGAAGCGCCAGCGCCGCCCGATCAGCGCCGCCTCACCGCCATCACGGCGCCGACACGTCGAGCTCGAGCATCCTGATGGAGCCGGAGCCGTCGGTCGGCCAGAGCACCTCCAGCTGCGCGGCGTAGGCGGCGTCGGCGTTCGTCAGCCGCAGCACGGCGTCGCGCGGCGGCCGGCCCGCCGGCGCCCAGCGCGCCGTCACGCGGTACTTGCCGATCGGCACGTACTTGTCCGCCGCCGGGCCGCCGAGCCGGATCGTGTGCACCGCGCCCGTGCTGCCGTCGACGAGCGGACCGACCGGCGTGAACGTCAGCTCGATGTCCTCGATGTCCACCTCGGCGTCGGCCATCCACCCGCGCGGGTCGACGTGCGTGTACACCGGTCCGCCGAAGAACCCCCCGTCGGCCGTCTGGCCGCTCAGCCGCCAGTCGAAGTTGCGCACGGCGCCGTCGACGCCGGGGAACGGTGTGTCGACGTCCGGGTGCAGGTAGAAGCGGTACGAGCGCCCCGCGAACGTGCGCGTGAGCTGGGCCGTCATGTGCCACGTGCCGATCGGCTGCCGCACGTCGATGCGGTACCGGCCCTGCGCGTCGGTCACGCCGATCGCGTTCGTGTTGTAGAACAGCGTGTTGTCGGCGAACACCTGCACGCCGGCGAGCGGCCGTCCCGCCGCGTCGACGACGGTGCCCGTCACGAACCCGGCGGACGGGTTCTGCTGCCCCGAGCCCGGCGGGGTCGGCTCGGTCGGTGTGCCGCCATCGGCGGTATCGGCGGCGGCGCACGCGGCGAGGACCGCGACGGTGGCGAGGGCGCGCGCGGGACGCGCGAGATGGTGGCGGAGCGTGAACGGGCGCATGGGAGTCGGCTGGGTGGCGAGTGGTCGCTCGGCGACATCGGCGGTGAGCACGCCGGGACGCTACGGGCCACCGCTTGCGCGCGTGCTTACGCGGGGTGGGAGGCCGGAGGGGCGCGACGCGCTGTAAGCGCCGCGTCCAGCACGGCGACGCGCGGTGGGGAACGCCCGCGCGCAGGCCATCTCCGCATGGCCCGCCGAGTACAACTTCCTGGCCGACGCGTAATCGCCCAGCGCGGCACGACGGTGTCGGACGCCTACGTGCCGGGCATTCGCGTGAACGCCGACGATCCGAACTTCGCGAACCTGACGACGACGTGGTTCCAGACGCCGGATCGGGACATCGCGTTCCAGATGGACTTCGGCCCCACGACCCCCGTCGCGACGACGCCGGAGCCGGGCACCTGGGCGCTGCCCGGCACGGGTCTCGTCGGCGTCGCCGGCGCGGCGGCGCGGCGGCGTCGGGCCGTCTGAGCGCCGGCCGCGAGTCGCCCCGCCTAACGACAGAGCCGGCGCTCGCCGCGAGCGCGCGGTGCGCGTCCGCTCCGTCGTTAGGCGCGTCCGGTGTCGACCGCCGGCCGCGGAGGTGCTACACTGAGGCGCGCCGGGCTTCCGCTGCCCGATCGGTCGTGTCCTGAGCCCCCTCCTCGCCGTGTTCCGTCCCTCCGTCGCTGCGCGGCTCGCCGCGGTCCTGCTGGCCGGGGCCGGCCCGCTCGCGGCCCAGGCGCCCGCCGCGAGCGTCACGTCACCCGACGGCCGCATCGTCGTCCGCGCGACGCTCGACTCGCTCGGCGCGCCGCGCTACGCGCTCGACCGCGACGGGCGTGCGCTGCTGCTGCCGTCGCGCCTCGGCTTCGCGTTCCGCGGCGCGCCGCCGCTCGACCGGGGCCTCGTGCTCGTCGACACCACGCGCGCGGCGCACGTTCGCGGTCGTGTTCCGCGCGGTCGACGACGGCGTCGGCTTCCGATCCGAGCTGCCCGCGCAGCCCGCGTTAGGCGACTTCGCGATCGACGACAGCCGGCGTTCGCGTTCATCCGCGACGTGCCGGTGGACTGGGACACGACGGTCGCGATCACGACGCGCGCGGTCACGTCGGCGACGCGGCTGCGCATGGTGCTCGCGCCCGGCGGCGGGCAGGCGATTCGCATCCGAGCAGCGCGGTGACGAGCGTGCGCCGAGCGGCTCTCACGATGCTGGTCGCCGCGGCGTGCGGCGGCCACCGCGCCACCACGGCGCCCGCGCCGCCGACCGTCGTCGGCGTCGACGACTATCCGCCGGTGGCGAGCGGCGCGGCACCCGGCGCGTCCGCCGCCGCCGCCGAGATCGCGACGGCGCTCGGCCGCGGCGTGAACTTCGGCAACATGCTCGAGGCGCCCACCGAGGGCGCGTGGGGCCTCACGGTGACGGACGAGTTCATCGACCGCGCCGCGGCGGCCGGGTTCACGTCCGTGCGGCTGCCGGTCCGCTGGAGCAGCCACGCGCTCGCCGCCGCGCCGTTCACGATCGAGCCCGCGTTCCTCGCGCGCGTCGAGTCGATCGTCGACGAGCTGCTCGCGAAGGGGCTCGTGGTCGTGCTGAACGTGCACCACTACCGCCAGCTCGACGGCGACCCGCTGGACGCCGGCGAGGCGCCGGTGGCCGACGCGGTGGTCGACGTCCGCTTCCTGGCGCTGTGGGAGCAGATCGCCGCGCGGTTTCAGGGGCGCGGGGCGCGGCTGGTGTTCGAGCTGTACAACGAGCCGCACGGGCGGCTGAACGGCGAGCCGTGGAACGTGCTCGCCGCCCGCGCGTTAGGCGCCGTGCGCCGGACGAACCCCGGCCGCGTCGTCATGATCGGGCCGACGAGCTGGAATGCGGCGAGCGACCTGCACCTGCTGCGGCTGCCGAACGACGCGAACCTCATAGGGACGGTACACGACTACGCGCCGTTCGGCTTCACGCATCAGGGCGCGGAGTGGGTCACGCCGACACCGCCGGTCGGGGTCACGTGCTGCAGCGCGGCGCAGCGCGCGGAGATGACCGCGCCGCTCGACGTCGCGCGCGCGTGGTCGGTGGCGACGCGCTACCCGGTCTTCGTCGGCGAGTTCGGCGCGTACGGCAAGGCCGACGACGCGTCGCGCGTCACGTTCACGCGCACGATGCGCGACGCGATGGAAGCGCGCGGCATGCCGTGGGCGTACTGGGAGCTCGCCGCGGGCTTCGGCGTGTTCGACCCGGTGCAGCACGCCTTCCGCCCGGGGCTGCTCGACGCCCTGCTGGGGCGTTAGGCGAGCCCGATGAAGCGCACGGAGCGCCTCGCCGCGGCGCGGACGCCGGACGGCACCGAGATCGTGCTCTATCGCCACGACGGCGCGTACCTCCTCCGCGCGGCCGGCGTCGAGCTGATGTCGACCCGGCGGCACCATTCCGAGGACCGGCTCGCCGAGCTCGCGTGCGCCCCGCTCCGCGACGTTGCACAAGCGCGCGTGCTCATCGGCGGGCTCGGGCTCGGCTTCACGCTGAAGGCCGCGCTCCGCGTGCTCCGCGACGACGCCGAGGTGCTCGTCGCGGAGCTGCTGGCCGAGGTGATCGCGTGGAACGCGGATCCCGCGTACGACCTCTCCGCGCCGGCGATGCGCGACCCGCGCACGCGCGTCGTGCATGACGACGTGGCGAACGTCATCCGCGCGCATCGGGCGGCGTTCGACGCGATCCTGCTCGACATCGACAACGGCGCCGAGGCGATGTCGACGGCGACGAACGCGCGGCTGTACGCGGCGCCCGGCGTGGCGGCCGCCGTCGCCGCGCTGCGGCCCGGCGGGACGCTCGCCTACTGGTCGGCGAGCGACGACCCGCGCTTCGCCGCGGTGCTGCGCCGCGCCGGCCTGGAGGTCCGCTCGGTGCGCGTGCGCGCGCACGACGCCGGCGGTCCGACGCACACGCTCTACCTCGCGACGGCGTCGCGCGCCTAACGGATGGTTCCCGCCGGCACGACGAATGTTCCGGCTCTCCCCTTGCGCTTCTACAAGAAGCAGCCCATCGTGCGGGCGGGTGCACAGCGAGGGACGCGCCGATGCCGGGAGAGTTCTGGAGCGAGATCTGGAGCGACGTGCGCTACCGACTGCGCGCGCTGTTCGATCGCGACGTGCTGGAGCGGGAGCTGGACGCGGAGCTGCGCTTCCACCTCGATCGCGAGGCCGAGCGCCACGAGCGCGCGGGGCTCCCGCGCGACGAAGCGCGACGCCGCGCGCGCGCCGAGTTCGGGCACCCGGGCCGCGTGAAGGAGGCGAGCCGCCGGATGCGCGGCACCGTGCCGCTCGAGTCCATCCTGCGCGACCTGCGCCACGCCATCCGTGCGCTGAGGTCCCGTCCCGCGTTCACGCTGACGGTCGTCGCCACGCTCGCCCTCGGCATCGGCGCGAACACGGCGATCTTCACCCTCGTCGACGCGCTCGTGCTGCGCCCGCTTCCGGTGCCGCATCCCGAGCAGCTCGTGATCGTGAGCGACCCCGCGGCGGTGAACACGAACAACGTCGGCTCGCCACTCACCGACTACGTGTCGTTCCCGCTCTATGAGGACGTGCGCGCCCGCAACACGGTGTTCACCGACATGTACGCGAGCGGATGGTCGGGCCCGATCGACGTGCAGATCGGGTCGGGCACCGGCACGACGGCGGAGCAGCCGCACGCGCGATTCGTGACCGGCAACTTCTTCTCCGTGCTCGGCGTGCGCGCCTACGCCGGGCGCACGTTCACCGCGGCCGAGGACGAGACGCCGGGCCAGGATCCCGTCGCCGTCCTCGCGTACGACTACTGGCAGCGCCGCTTCTCGGGGTTGCGCTCCGCGATCGGCAGCGTGATGCGCGTGAACGACGTCGCCGTGACGATCGTCGGCGTCACGCCGCCGGGATTCGACGGCGACATCGTCGGCCAGCCGCAGGACTTCTGGCTGCCGATGATGATGGATCCCGTGATCCAGCCGAAGATGAATCTGCTGGACGACCGCGGCTGGTCGTGGGTCGTGATGATGGGGCGCCTCAGACCGGGCGTCACGCTCGAGACGGCACGTCAGCGGATCGGCGCGATCGAGGCGAACGCGATTCGCGAGCATCTCGCTGGTCGCGACCTCGCGGAGTTCGAGCAGGGCCTGAAGGACACGCCGATCCACGTCGTGTCGGGCGCGCTCGGCTTCTCCGAGCGGCGCGCCGAGTACGGCAAGGCGCTGTGGGTGCTGATGGCGGCGGTCGGCCTCGTCATTCTCGTCGTCTGCGCGAACGTGTCGAGCCTGATGCTCGCGCGCATCGTCGGCCGCAACCGCGAGATGACGCTGCGCATGACGCTTGGCGGCGGCCGCGGACGGTTGATCCAGCAGATGCTGGTCGAGGGTGCCGTGCTCGCGATCGTGTCGAGCGTGCTCGGGCTGTTCGCCGCGGCGTGGGGTAGCCGGGTGCTGCTCGCGAGCGTGAGCAGCGCCGCGAATCCGGTCGTCGTCGACACGACGCCCAACGCGCGCGTGCTCGCCTTCACGGCGACGACGACGCTCGCGTGCGTGTTGCTCTTCGGCCTCCTGCCCGCGCTCCGTGCGACGCGCGTCGACCTCGCGACGTCGCTGCGGTCGCAGGGACGCAGCCTCACGGGCGCGGCACGCGTCGGCCAGCGAGTGAGCGTGCCGTTCGGGCGCGGGCTCGTCGTGGCGCAGATCGCGTTGTCGATGCTGCTGCTCATCGGCGGCGGCCTGCTCGTGCGCAGCATGCAGCAGCTCCTGCACAGCGACATCGGCGTCGATCGCGATCACGTCGTCGCCGTGCGTGTGCGAACGGCGCGCTCGCCGTACGTGGGGGCGCGCCTGGCGCAGCTCCGCCGCGACCTCGCGGAGAGCGTCGGCCGGGTGCCCGGCGTGGATGCGGTCGCGTTCGCCGATCACGGATTGTTCAGCGGCGGCGCGTCCGGCTATCACGTCGACGTGTCGGGCTTCGTTCCACAGGCGGATTCGGAGCGCCTCGTCTCGCTCGATCGCGTCGGCCCGAGCTTCCTCCATGCGATCGGCGCGCGGCTGATTCGCGGCCGCGACATCGAGCCGCGCGATCTCGGAGGGGGCCCACCCGCCACCGTGATCAACGAGACGATGGCGAAGCGATACTTCGGTGCTCGCGATCCGCTCGGCGCCACGGTCACGATCGACGGCGTCCCACATACCATCGTTGGCGTCGTGCGGGACTTTCGGAGCCGCGACGTGCGCCGCACGCCGCCTCGCGAGATGTACGTCGTCTTCAGCGATCCGAACGCGGGCGAGACGGGGCAGGCGAAGCTCGCGGTGCACGTGCGCGGCGATCCTGCGCGCCTCGCGCTCCCGATCCGTCGCGCGATCGAGGACGTCGACGGCACCCTGCCGATCTTCGTCGATCCGGTGAACGATCTCGTGCGCGGGACGGTGTCCAAGGACGTGCTGCTCGTGCGCGTGACGACGTGCTTCTCCGTCGTCGCGCTGGTGCTCGCGGCACTCGGGCTGTACGGGGTCACGGCGTATTCGACCAGCCAGCGCACGGGCGAGTTCGGATTGCGCGAGGCGCTCGGCGCGGCGCCGGGCGACGTGACGAGGATGGTGCTCGGCGAGGCGCTGCGCGTCACCGTTCTCGGCGTCGTCATCGGTGTGCCGGCGGGGCTCGCGGCGACCCGGCTCATCCGAGCGCAGCTCTTCGGGGTCGGACCGCTGGATCTGCCGTCGCTCGGCGTCGCGATCGTGGTGCTCGTGGCGACGGCGGTCGTCGCGAGCTATCTGCCGGCGCGACGAGCGGCGCGCGTGGGGCCGTTGGAGGCGCTGCGCTCACAGTAGCGGGGCGCTCGCCGGCGAGCGTCACGGCGCGCGCAGCACGTTCGCCGGGTTCTGCCGCGCCGCTCGTCGCGCGGGAAGCCACCCCGCCGCCGCAGCGACGAGCGCGAGCACGGCGAGCGTGCCCGCGAACGTGAGCGGGTCGCCCGCACCGACGCCGTACAGCAGCCCGCCGAGCAGCCGGCCGAGCGCCCACGACGCGAGCAGCCCCGTCGCGAGCCCCGCCGCGGTCAGTCGCAGCGTGCGCGAGAGGACGGTGGAGCGCACGCGCGCCGGCGTGGCGCCCAACGCCATGCGGATGCCGATCTCGCGACGCCGCTGCGCCACGCCGTAGGAGATTACCGCGTAGGTGCCGAGCGACGCGAGCACGAGCGCGAACGCGGCGAAGCCGGCGAGCAGCGTCACGATGAGTCGGCGCGGCGACACCGAGGCGTCGACGATGTCCTGCAGCGTGCGCACCTCGGTGAGCGCGAGCGTCGGATCCGTCGGGCGCAGCGCAGCGCGCACCGCGGCGACCAGCTCCGCCGCCGGCCGCGCACCGCGCGCGACGACGTACACGGCGCTGTAGTCCGGCATCTGCCGCATCGGGAAGTACAGATCGCTCCCGGCCTCCTCCTCGACGGACTGGTAGCGGAGGCCCTCCACGACGCCGACGACCCGTGCCGGCGCCTCGCCGAACCCGAGCAGGGTGCGGCCTAACGGATCCTGCCCCGGCCACAGCTTCCGTGCGAGCGCCGCGTTCACGATGGCGACGGGCGCGCTCGCCGAGTCGTCGGTCGGCAGGAAGTCGCGCCCGGCGCGCAGGCGAACGCCCATCGCGCGGAGGTACGCGTCGCTCACCACGCGCACGAACGCCGGGAACTGCCGGTCCGGCGCCGCCGGGCGCTCGGTCGCCACGTTCCAGATGCGGTTGAAGCCCATCGGCAGCACGTCGGTGAGTCCCGCCGCCTGCACGCCTGGCGTCTCGCGTACGCGGCGAAGCGCCTCGTCGAAGTATGCGGCGCGCGCGCCCGCGGATGCGAAGCGCCGACTCGGGTCGATGCGAAGCGCGACCGCGCGCTCGGGGCGGAAGCCCAGATCCTGGTCGAGCACGCGCACGAAGCTGCGGGTCAGCAGCCCCGCGCCGACGAGCAGCGTGCACGTGAGCGCGAGCTCCGCCACGACGATGGCGGCGCGCGTCCACTCGTGCCGCCCGCCGGTCGAGCCACGCGCGGCATCCCTCAGGCTCTCGTCGACGCGCAGCGCGGAGACGCGGAGCGCGGGCGTGAGGCCGAACACCAGCCCCGTGACCACCGCCGCCCCCACGGTGAACGCGAGCGCGATCCAGTCCACGTGCACCTGGTCGAGCAGCGGCAGCCGGACCGACTGCGTGCGCGACAGCGCGAGCGTGCCGCCTGACGCGAGCCCCAGGCCGAGCGCCGCGCCCCCGCCGGCGAGCACGAGGCTCTCGGTGAGCAGCTGCCGCAGCAGCCGCGCGCGGCCCGCGCCCAACGCGATGCGCACCGCGACCTCCCGCTCGCGGGCGGCGGCGCGCGTGAGCAGCAGGTTCGAGAGGTTCGCGCACACCATGAGCATGACGAGCGCCACACCGCCGGCGAGCACGAGCAGCGCGGGGCGGAACGCGCCGCTCACATGGTCCCGCAGCCCGCGCACGATCGGGTGGAACTCGTTCGTGCGCCGGCGCGTCTCCCCGTCGCGGCGCGCGCGTTCGGCGATCACGGTCGCCTCGCGCTGCACGTCGGCGACGGTCGCACCCGCGCGCATGCGGCCGACCAGGGCGAGCGTGTTGCCCTGGTTGTTCCGCCTGTCCGTGAGCGGGAACGGGCGGTAGTAGTCCACCTGTCGCCCCGGCGCGAAGATCGTCCCGAAGTCGAACGTCGACGGCAGCACGCCGACCACGGTGGCCGGCGCGCCGTCGAGGACGATCGCGCGGCCGACGATGCCCCGGTCCGACGCGAAGCGCCGCGCCCACAGGCGGTGGCTCAGCAGCACGACGCGCGGCCCGTCGTCGACCGCCTCGTCGGCGGTGAACTGCCGTCCGACGATCGGGGACACGCCGAGCAGCGGGAAGAAGCCGCGCGTGACCTCGACTCCCGTTAGGCGCTCGGGCTCGCCGGCGCCGCTCGTCAGCGTGTGGTCGCCGACGCCGTAGAACTCCGAGTAGCCGGCGACGTCGACGAGCGAGCGGCCGTCGCGCTCGAGCGCCCACACGTACTGCACCTGCGCCGTGCGCATGGAGAGGTCGTACGCGTCGCCGTTCGCGATCCACATCAGCCGCTCGGCCTCGCGCAACGGCAGGGGCCGTAGCAGCAGCGCGTCGATCACGCTGAACACCGTGACCGTCGCGCCGATGCCCAGCGCGACCGTGAGCAGGGCGAACGTGGTGAGGCGGAGGTCGCGGCGCAGCGCGCGCACGCTGTAGCGCAGGTCGTTCATGAGCGCCTTCCGGGAGCGGGACGGGTCCGGCCGAACGGCGGTGGGACAGCGCGGCGGCCGTCAGGGTTTGACGAGCGATACCCGCCGTCCCCTCGCGCGGCGCGGTCGCGCGCCAGTCAGCGTGCGTACGACCCCCGCGCGCTCCGCTTGCCGCCGGCGCGGTGCGCCTCCTCCGACATGGCGTGCACGCCGGTGGCGTCGATCCAGCGGTTGTAGAAGTTGAACAGCGCGCAGACGGTGATGGCGAAGTACAGCGCCTCGTCCGTCCAGCCCGCGGCGCGCACCGCCGCCACGTCGTCCGCCGTGATGCGGGGCGAGTCGTGGTTCACGCGGTCGATGAACGCGAACAGCACCTTGTGTCGAGCATCGAGGCGCGACGTCTGCGCGTCGTGGAGCACCTCCTGCACCAGCGCCTCGTCCTCCAGCAGCTCCGCCGCGACCGCGGCGTGCGAGGCGATTCAGAACGGACAGTGGTTGCGCTGCGACGTGTACGCCGCGATCAGCTCCCGCAGTCCCGGCGACAGCGGCGCGGGCCCGCGCAGGATCTCCTGCGTGAAGCGGCCGAGATGCTGCGTGGCGTTAGGCAGGTAGGCGAAGAGATGCCAGATCTGCGGGTACTCGCTCCCCGTCGGCCGCATCTGCGCGATCAGGTCGGCGTATGCACCGGGCTTGGGGTCTCCCTCGACTCCGGGCAGGAACATCGGCTCCATGTACGTCCTCGTCATCTCGGGTGGCACTACACGACGCATCGGCTTCGCGCTCGGTCGAGCGCTCACTCGGCGGGCGCCAGCACGGTGCGGGCGTCGGCCGGCGCCCCGGTGTCCGCTTCACCGGCGCCGCGCGGCACGCGCAGCACCGCCACGCACGCGAGTGCCGTGTAGCACGCCATGAGCAGGAACAGCGCGCGGTAGCCGCCGAACCAGTCGAACAGGCGCCCGTTCAGCGGGTCGCCGATCGCGCCGCCCAACGCCATGCACAGCAGGAACACCGACGCCAGCACCCCGCGGCGCTCGCGGGGCACGGGCTCGACGAACAGCGGGTAGGCGTTCACCTGCGGGAACGTCCAGGCGGCCGACGCGAGCGCGAGCAGCGGCACCGCCTGGCCGAGCGTGGCGACGCGGTCGAGCGCCAGCAGGCTCGCGGCCATGACGACGAGCCCCGCGAGCATGGCGTTCCGTCGCCCGATACGCGTCCCCACCACGCCGGCCGGCAGCGCGCCGAGCACGCCGCCGACCGCCCACGCGATGAAGCCGATCGTCGCATCGGCCCCCCGCCACCGAAGCGGTCGGCGGCGTGCAGCGCGTACCAGGTGGTGAACGTCTGGAAGGTGAGCTGCAGCAGCAGCGCGGCGAGGAAGATCGGGCGCATCCCGGGCACCGTGCCGCGCACCGCGCTCCACGCGGCCTCGGCGAGCGATCGGAACGACACGTCCGCCGCCTCGGCGTCCACCTCGCTCGTCATCGGGCGCGGCGACTCACGGAGGCCGAGCGCGAGCGCCGCGGCGATGCCGAGCACCGTGACCGCCGCGATCCAGAACGCGGGCCGCATCCCGAGCGCGTGGCCGAGCATCAGGAACGCGATCGCGCCGACGCACATCTGGAACGTGACCGACCCCGTCGCGAGCGAGCGCCAGCGCGACGGCACGAGGTCGGCGACGAGCGCCTGCAGCGGCGCGCGCTGCACGTTGATTCCCACGTACAGCAGGACGAGCGCGGCGACGAGCGTCGGGAGGCCGAGCCCGCGCGTCTCGGGAAGGAGCGCCATGCCGAGCGCCGAGAGCAGCATCGCCGCGGTGACGAGCGGCAGTCGACCACGCCCGTGAGCGGCGGCGCGGTCCGATGCAGGCCCCGCCCACGGGACGAGCGCGAGGAGCAGCACGTTGTCGATCGCCATGACGGCGCCGATGGCGGTGCGGTGCTCGCCGAGCACGTCGCGCACGAGCCCCGGGATGAAGGCGCTGAGGAGCGGACCGGTGACGCCGGCGAAGAGCCCGCCGAGCCCGATGAGCGCGCACGCGCCGTACGGAACGACGTGGCGAGCCGCATCGTGCGTCCGTTCTGCCGTCGGCGGGAGCTCGATCGCGGTCACGAGGCGGCAGCGTGGGGAGGTGAGGCGGCGCGGAGTCGACAGCGCGGCCACGCGGCGGGGCGACCGTCTGCCTTTCGGACGCAGGCGGGCCCATCATAGTGCGCGCGCCGTGCCGCGGGAAGAGCGCGACGTCACACGCTCGCGCCGCGTGCGGCCGCTCCCATCGTGCGCGCTCAGCGTCGGCCGGAGGGCGCGAGCAGCGCGGCGAGGTGCGCGCGCTGCGCGGCGGTCGCGGCCGGATTCACCTCCAGCGTCCACGCCCTCGCGGGATCGTCGTTAGGCGCGAACCGCAGGCCGAACCAGTCGAGCATCTCCGCGTAGTCCACCTCTTCCGTGCTGGCGACGAGCGTGTGCAGCAGTGGCGCGAGGTCGAAGCCCACCGCGTCCGACGCGGTGCGCGCGAAGTCCTCGGCGGTGTAGCCGCGAGATCCCGACCAGCGGTCGTACTCGAGGCGGATGACGTCGTCCATGCTCCGGCGGCCGTCGGTGCGCTTGCGGATGTGCGCGTCGAGCACGAGGCCGACGACGGGGCCCTTCACGTAGTAGTCGACGCGCTGGTTCGGCGGGATCCGCTCGAACATCCGCGCCGACGCCTGCTCGAGCGTCTGCACGAGGCGCCCCGGGCTGCTCTGCAGGTCGCGGATGTGGCGCGAGGTGAGCGCGAGCCAGTCGTGCGTGTCGCCGAGCCCGGAGCGCGCCGCGAGCAGGTCGCCGAAGTACGACGTGAGCCCCTCGGCCACCCACAGCCCCGTCGTCGTCGGCGTGTGCTCGTAGTCGAACGGGCCGAGCTCCACGGGACGCAGCCGCTTCACGTTCATCGCGTGGAAGTACTCGTGGCTGAGGAAGCTCGCCTCGCGGAAGCGCGCCTCGGCCGTCTGCGGCTCCCTGCCGTTCGTGTTGATCGCGACGGAGTTGAGGTGCTCGACGCCCGAGCCGGGGCCCGCGCCGACGATGTTGAGAAACACGTAGTCGTGCAGCGGCAGCGTGCCGCCCCAGAACCGGCGGTGCTCCTCGAGCAGCGGTCGCAGCCACGCGATCGCGCTCGCCGCGCTCCACTCCGCGTCGCCGAGGTACGCCCAGCGGTGCCGCACGCCGCCGACCGTGACCGCGGCGGACGACATGTGCGTGCCGGCGAGGATCGGCGAGTCGGCCAGCACGTCGTAGTCCGGCGCGACGAAATCGTTAGGCGCCCCGCCCGGCGCCGCGGCGAGCGACGTGGCCGCGGGCCTCCATCCGGCGGGGAGCACGAGGCGCACCTCGGCGGGGCGGCTCGTCTCGCCGGCGAGCCCCACGTACGTCGCGGGCCCGACGACGACGAGCGACGTGTCGGTGGCGCCGTTGGAGAGGTTGCTTCCGCGCGGTGCGCTCACGGTGTAGGTGACCGTGACCGCGGGCCGGCCGCCGGTCTGCACGACCCAGTGGCCGCCGTCCGGGTGCCTGACGCCGAGTGGCGCGCCGTCGGCGGCGCGCGCGGTGAACGCGGTGACACGGTCGCCGTACGACATGAGCGTGTACATGCCGGGCGACCAGATCGGCATGTACAGGACGACCGAGTCGCGGCCGTCGGTCGGCACGACCACGTCGACGTCGAACGTCCTCGTCGACGGCGCGGGAACGCGGATCGTGTAGACGAGCGGCGCGGGCGCCCGCGGCGCGTGCGCCCGCGGCGCACCCGCAGGCGGCGCGCTCGCGCACGACGCCACGAGCGTGAGCATGAACGCGACCGGGCCGAGGCGGCGGCACAGGTAGCCGAGCGTCGTGGGGCTCACGGACGCCGCCGCCGGAACAGCGCGAGGTCGATCGCCTCGCCCATCGCGCGGTAGCCGGCGTCGCTCGGATGCAGGTGGTCGCCGGAGTCGTACGCGGGCAGGAACGCGCCCGGGTGCGCCGGGTCGCGCGTGACGGCGTCGAAGTCGATCACGCCGTCGTACGCGCCGCCGTGACGGATCCACTCGTTGATCGCCTGCCGCTTCGCCTCGCGCTCCGCGGCGCGCGTGTCGGCCGCCGGCCGCGTGAACGGCGTGAGGGTCGCGCCGTAGATGACGACCCCGCGGTCGTGCGCGCGCTCGGCGAGCTGACGGTGCGCGTCGATGAGCTGCTGCGCGGTCGCCGAGTCGATCGCGTCGCGGGAGATGTCGTTGATCCCCTCGAGGACGATGACGTGCGTCACGCCCGGCTGCATCAGCACGTCGCGGTCGAAGCGCGACACGAGGCTCGGGCCGGCGCCGAACGTGAGCACACGGTTGCCGGAGATGCCCGCGTTCACGACGGCCCGCGGCGGCTCGCCCGCGGCCGTCAGCAGCCGCCGCGCGAGCACGTCGGGCCACCGCCGGTTCGAGTCGGTCGTCGCCGCGTAGCCGTCGGTGATCGAGTTGCCCACGGCCACGATGGTGCCGACCGCGCGCGGGTTCGTGACCTCGACGCCGGCGAGGAAGATCCACTGGCGCAGCGTCGTGTCGGCCGGGAACGTCGCGGCGGCCGCGCGATCGCCGTCGCGCGACACGTACGTCGTCTGCACGGCGAGCGGATGGCGCGTGTTCGTGCGCGCCGAATCCGGCAGATACAGGCTCACCGCGAGATCGCCGAGCGTCGGCACGGGGAACGACACGCCATCGCTGACGACGACGGTACCCGCGCGGACGATCGTGTTAGGCCTGCCGCCGAACGTGAGCACGCGGTCCGAGGTCGCGTCGATCGTCGAGCCGCTCGTGCGCAGCGCGACGTGAGCGGAGCCGATCGTGATCGGCCGGTCGCCGTACTCGTTGGAGATCCGGATGCGCACGTGATCGCCGCCGATCGTCGTGTGCACGATCTGCCGCAGCGTGGCGTTCGCGTACGTCGGTACCGGGTCGCGCGCGTCCGCGGCGGGACGCGCCGCCACCGGGCTCTGGCTCGGCGCCCACGTGGGCAGCCAGGCCGGCACGGGAGCGGCGGACGCGGCCCGCGACGGCGTGCGCGCGCACGAGGCGGCGATCGTGCTCAGGGCCAGGACGAGAGCGACGCGCGCGGGAGTGGACTTCGGCATGTCGTCGAGAGGGCGGAAGCTGAGTGGCGAAGCCGGACGCCATCACCTTACGCCGTGCGCGCGGCGCCGCAACCGACACGGCGTGCTCGGCGAAGTGTCGACGATCCGACGCCTCGCCGAGCGGCCGTGGACGATGGTGCGCGTCGGCTATCGGTCGCGCGCCGTCGCCGCGGCGATCGTGTCCGTCTCGGCGGTCGTCGGATCGATGACCGTCGCGATCTCCAGCACGCGATCCGCCGGAAAGCCGCCGAGCCGTGCGTGCGCGCGCACGAGGTCGATGTTCGTCGCGATGTACACGCACGTGATCTTGTCCTCGGTCACGTAGCTCTGCACCCACTGGATGCTCGGGCCGAGCTCGCGCAGCACGGCGCACGAGCGGGCGGCGATGCCCTGCAGGTCGTAGCCGGTGAGCGCGGCCGCGTTCGGGATCTCGCGCTCGATGAGGTACTTGGGCATGGGAGTGCTCCGGTGCGAGAGGGTGGGGTGCGTCAGTGCGCCGCCATGGCGCTCGCGCCGGCGCTCGCGTGCTCGCACGACACGCGCGGGTTCCAGTCGGCGAAGATGCCGCTCGGGTTGTCGCGCCACGCCCACACGTGCAGGGCCCACAGCCCGAAGCCGTTCAGCGTGAACTCGCGCCCGAACAGCTTCGGCTTGCCGGGGCCGGCCCACGCCGCCTGCGGGATGACGTACTCCACGCCGACGAGCGCGAGCTCGCCCTGCGCCCCCGGCTCGTAGAGCAGCGCTTCCGGCGTCGCGACGTCGACCGTGCCGTCGAGGAGCCCCGTGTTGACGTAGTGGTAGCCCATCGCGCCGCGGCTCGGGGCGCTGCCGTCGGTCATGCACGTGTTCATGAACAGGTACGTGTACGACGCCTTCCGGGCGGCGTCGAAGCGGTGAAAGCGCGTCGTCGCGGCGCGCAGCGTCGCCACGTCGCGCTCGACGGTCGCCGCGGGACTCTTGCTCGCGAGGTCGCCGACGCTCAGCATCTGGTCGGGACGCGTGGGCGTGGTCGGCTCGCCGCGGCAGCCGGCCAGCTGCGCCAGCGTGAGAAGTCCGGCGAGCGGGAACAGCAGGGCAGTGCGTGTCATGAGGGCCTCGCGCAATGAAGGTTGAGTGGAACTGCGCGGGCACGATGCGCGGGCCCGATTTACCGCCATGCGTCCCGGGGATTAGCCACGGATTAGCGGAGGCCGCACGGTGATCTCGGTCCACCTGCTCGGCGGCGCGCGTCTGCGCTCGGGCGACGCGCCCGTCGGCGGGCCGCCGGCGCAGCGCCATCGCATCGCGCTCCTGACGCTCGTCGTCGCCGCGTGGCCGCGCGCGCTCGCCCGCGACCGCGCGATGGCCCTGCTGTGGCCCGAGCGCGACCTCGCGAGCGCGCGGCGCCTGCTCAACCTCGCGGTGCACGTGCTCCGCGCGACGCTCGGCGAGGGCACGATCGTGACCGCGCACGACGGGCTCCTGCTCGATCCGACGGCGCTCGACTGCGACCTGCACGCGCTGCGCACCGCGATCGCCGCCGGGGCGCACGACGAGGTGCTGCGGCTCTACGCCGGTCCGCTGCTCGACGGGTTCCATCTGCCCGAGTCGGCGGAGTTCGACTTCTGGCTCGACACGCGACGCGCCGAGCTGGCGCACGCTTACGTGGACGCGCTGCGCGCGATCGCGGAGCGGCAGGGACGCGAGGGCGACGTGCACGGCCGCGCGGCCACGCTCCGGCGACTCGCCGCCGCCGAGCCGCACTCCGCCGCGCACGCGCTCGCGCTCATGGAGGCGCTGGACGCGGCGGGCGACCGCGCGGGCGCGATCGCGCACGCGGGCGCGCACGCGCGTCGCCTGCGCGAGGATCTCGATCTCGATCCTGACCACGCGGTGACCGCGCTGGCCGACCGGCTGCGCCGCGCTCCGGCGACACGCGCGACGACGGCGCACGCCGCGCGCGACGGCCGCGTCCCCTCGGTCGCGGTGCTGCCGTTCCTCGCGCTGAGCGCGGAGCCGGAGCACGAGCGCTTCGCCGACGGGTTCACCGAGGACGTGATCGCGCAGCTCTCGAAGATCCGCGCGCTGGACGTGATCGCGCGGGCCTCCGTGGCGCCGTTCAAGACGCGGCCGGCGAGCCTGAAGTCGCTCGCCGCCACGCTCGGCGCGACGACGCTGCTCGACGGCACCGTTAGGCACGCCGGCGACCGCGTGCGCATCGTCGCCAAGCTCGTCGACGCGCGCACCGAGCAGCACCTGTGGGCCGAGACGTACGATCGCGACGTGACGGACGTCTTCGCGATCCAGACGGACGTCGCGCTGCACATCGCCGCCGCGCTGAAGGCGGAGCTCTCGCGCGACGAGCAGGCGCGCGTGCGCCGCGAGCCGACGCGGGACATGCACGCGCACTCCCTGTTCCTTCGCGGACGCCAGTGGTTCACGGAGTACACGCCGGACGCGCTCGCGCGCGCGATCGAGTGCTTCGACCGGGCGTTCGCGCGCGACCCGACGTTCGCGCTCGCGTGCGCGAGCCTGGCGACGGCGTGCACCGAGCTGGTGGAGCACGGCGCGGTCGCGCCCGACGTCGCGTATCGACGTGCCGCCGCGGCGGCGGAGGCGGCGCTGCGGCTCGACCCGGAGCTGGGCCCGGCGCACTGCGCCATGGCATACCTGAAGATGGTGCGCGACTTCGACTGGCCTGGCGCGGAGCACGACTTCCGCCGCGCGCTGGAGCTCGGCCCGGGCCACGCGGACGCGCACGAGCTGTACGGGCGCCTGTGCGCCGCGCTCGAGCGGTACGACGAGGCGCTCGCGCTGCTCCAGCGCGCCCAGACGCTGGATCCGCTCGCGCACCGCGCGGACGTGGCGACGCTGCTGCTCCGCGCCGGGCGCTACGAGGAGGCGGTGCGCCACGCGGAGAACGCGGTGGAGCTGGACCCCGCGCACGATCGCGCGCGCGCGACGCTCGGATGGGCGTACTTCCTCGGCGGCCGCCGGGACGAGGGACTCGCCGAGCTGCGGCAGGCCGTCGCGCTCGCACCCGGCAACACGCTGTGGCTGGGTCAGCTCGGCGCGGCGCAGGGGATGAACGGCGACGCGGCCGCGGCGGAGGCGATCGTGGGCGAGCTGCAGGCGCGCGCGCGGACCGCGTACGTGTCCCCCTATCACGTCGCCTACGTCCACTCGGGCCTCGGCGACGCCGGCCGCGCGATGGACTGGCTGGAGCGCGCGGTGGCGGAGCGCGCCGGCGGCGTCTACGGCATCCGGGGGTCGTTCCTGTTCGCCTCGCTGCGCGGCGAGCCGCGGTTCGAGGCGCTACTGCGGCGCATGAACCTCGCCTAGTGGCACGACCGGCGCGTATACGGGTACGTCGGTGCGACCACTCGGCGGCCCGCGGAGGAGAGCGTGACGGACGACATCTACTTCCACGTCTACGTGCGGTGCCGCCCCCGGGCGTTCCGGGAGCGCGACCTGCGCGCGTTCATCGAGGAGATGCACGCGTGCGCGAGCGACCTGCGCGCCGAGCTGCTCGACGCCTGCCGATGCCGCGGCCAGCACGGGGACGACGCCGAGGCCGAAGCGGCCGCCTGCATCGAGGCGTGCGTCCCGGTGTGGCGCGCGCAGCTGCGCCGGGCGTGCTGGGTGCTGCGCCTACCGGTCCCCGAGGTCTGGGTCGCGGGCCACCGGATCTGACGCCGGCCGAGCCCGCGTCAGCGGGTCGAGCGGGCTCGCAGCTCGCCCGACGCATCGCCGAGCCACCAGCGGCCCCCCGAGACGCGGGCGCTGGCGGCATCGCTCTCCTGGTGGAGCACGAGCGTCAGCGCGCCCGACGGCGTCTCGCCCTGGAGGACGAGATCCGACTCGAGGATGTCGACCTGCATCGGGATGTCGGCGCGCGAGCCGGCGAGCCGGTACGAGGCGACCAGCACGCCGGCCGAGTCGGCGACGGTGACCTGCGCCGGCATGTCCAGCCCGCGGACGGGGACGAAGCGGAAGCTCGCGATCGGACGAACCACGGGGTCGACGTGCGCGGTCGCGGCATGAGCAACGGTGGGGCCGAGCACCGCCGCGGCGACGGCGAAGAGAATCGAATGCGTACGAGACATGAGAGCTCCAGGGAGAGGTACGGACGGGCGACGACACACACCCGTCCTCTCTGGAGCTACTCGGACCGGGCTCGCCGGTCCAAGACCTCTTTGGTCACGTGCGATACCCGCGGGGTATCGTCGGCTACCGTGGTGCGCCGACGGTGCTCACGGTGACGCGACGGATGCGGTCGAGCAGCGGGAACTCGCGGTCCATGTACGCGTTCCCGCCCGTCTCGAGCGGACCCTGACGCCCCTGGCGCACGCCCGACCCGGAGCGCTCGCCGTACCCCGAGTACAGGCTGTCCAGCACCGCCATCCCGTCGACCACTCGGCCGAGGATGGTGAACGGCTCCGCGTCGCTGCGCGTGTTGTCGGCGAGGTTGATGTAGATCTGCGTGTCACGCGTGTTCGGGTTCGCCGCGCCCTTCATCGCGAACGCGAACGTGCCGCGCTTGTTGTCGGAGCGCGGCGGGTCGTCCGGCAGGTACCGGTTCTTCCACGCCGCGTTCACCGCCGGGTCGCCGTGCAGGCCGAACTGCACGATGTAGTTCTTGTTCACGCGGTGAAAGCGCGTGTCGTCGTAGTAGCCGAGGCGCGCGAGGTTGTACAACCGGTCGGCGCCGATCGGACCCCAGTCGCGGATCAGCTCGAGCACGAACACGCCCTTCGTCGTCTCGAAGCGGAGGTGCGACACGGGCGGCGCCGGCTTTCGCCACTCGGCGTTGCCCGGGTCGAGCAGCAGCGCCTTGCGGTCCATGCCGGCGGCGACCGACGGCCGATGCGTGCACGCGACGAGCGCGACCAGCGCGACCAGCGGGATCGAAGCATTGCGACGGAACGACGTCCGTGCGCGCACGTTGCACTCCATCTGCTCGCGTCCCCTCGGCTGGTCGTTCGATGGCGGCGTGCCCTGGCGGAAGAGCGTATACGGTATACGATATTCGTCAAACCTCGGAGGATCGCCAACCCATGACCATGGACCGTCGTCGATTCGTGGGCACGCTCGCCGGTGCGGGGCTCGCGCCCCTCATGCCCGTCGCGCCGCTCACGCCGCTCACGCCGCTCGCGCGCGGCGGGACGGCCGACAGCGTCGGCAGCGTCGACGGCGTGAGCAGCGTTCGACACCCGCCCACGACCACGCGCAACCGCCACTACCCGAGCAACCGCGCGCCGCTCCTCCCCGAGCGCTTCGTCAAGCTCCCCGTCGGCAGCGTCACGCCGCGCGGGTGGCTGCGGCGCCAGCTCGAGCTCCAACGCGACGGCCTCACCGGCCACCTCGGCGAGATCAGCATCTGGCTCTCGAAGCAAGACAACGCGTGGCTGAGCAAGGACGGCAAGGGGAAGCACGGCTGGGAGGAGCTCCCCTACTGGCTCAAGGGCTACGCGAACATCGGCTACGTGCTGAACGACGCCGCGATGATCCGCGAGGCGACGTTCTGGCTCGACGCGGTCCTCGAGAACCAGCGCGCGAGCGGCGACTTCGGGCCCGACGTCTACAAGGGGCAGGGCAGACGCACGCCGTCGCGCGACCTGTGGACGAACATGCCGATGCTGTTCTGCCTGCAGTCGTATCACGAGCGCTCGAACGACCCGCGCGTGCTCGCGCTCATGCAGCGCTACTTCGCGTGGCAGCGCACGATCCCCGACGAGCAGTTCCTGAAGGACTACTGGGAGAACAGCCGCGGCGGCGACAACCTGTACAGCGTCCACTGGCTGTACAACCGCACGGGCGACGCATCGCTGCTCGAGCTGGCGGAGAAGATTCACCGCAACACCGCCGACTGGCGGCAGAAGGGCAAGCTCCCGAACTGGCACAACGTCAACATCGCGCAGTCGTTCCGCGAGCCGGCCACGTGGTGGCTGCAGAGCCACGACCAGCGCGACGTGAACGCGACGTACGACGACTTCGACCTCGTGCGCGAGCTGTACGGCCAGGTGCCCGGCGGGATGTTCGGCGCCGACGAGAACGCGCGCCCCGGCTACGACGACCCGCGCCAGGCGATCGAGACGTGCGGCATGGTGGAGCAGATGACGTCGAACGCGCTGCTCCTGCGCTTCACGGGCGACGCGCGATGGGCCGAGCACACGGAGGACGTCGCGTTCAACATGTTCCCCGCCGCGTTCACCGCCGACTACCGCGCGCTGCGCTACCTCACCGCCCCCAACATGGTGGTGAGCGACGGCCGCGATCACCACCCGGGGATCGACAACGACGGTCCGTTCCTGATGATGAACCCGTTCAGCAGCCGCTGCTGTCAGCACAACCACTCGGCCGGCTGGGTGTACTTCGCCGAGCACAGTTGGACGGCGACGCCGGACGACGGGCTCGCCGCGCAGCTCTACGGCGAGAACGAGGTGCGCGCGCGCGTCGGCGACGGCGTCGACGTGCGGCTCGTGTCAAACACGCGCTATCCGTTCGAGGAGCAGGTGCGCCTGACGGTGCACGCGCCGCGCGCGGTCGCGTTTCCGCTCTATCTTCGCGTGCCGCGCTGGTGCCGGGCGGCGGCGCTCCACATCAACGGCGAGCGCGTCTCGGCCGCCGCGCGGCCGGGCGAGTACCTGCGCGTCGCGCGGCGCTGGCGCGACGGCGACCGCCTGACGCTCGACCTGCCGATGGAGCTCGCGGTGCGCGAGTGGCGGAAGAACAAGAACAGCGTGAGCGTCGACTACGGCCCGCTCACGTTCTCGCTCGCGATCGCCGAGCGGTACGAGCGGCGCAGCAGCACCGAGACGGCGCAGCACGACGCGCGCTGGCAGGAGGGCGCCGACGCGAGCCAGTGGCCCGCGTTCGAGATCCAGCCGGCATCGCCGTGGAACTACGCGCTCGCGCTCGACGACGCGGACCCGCGCCGATCGTTCACCGTCGTGCGCAAGCCGTGGCCGGCCGACGACAACCCGTTCGCCGGCGGCCACGCGCCGATCGAGCTACGCGCCGCGGCGCGGCCGTTGCCCGAGTGGGGCCTCGACGAGCACGGGCTCTGCGCGGTGCTGCCACAGAGCCCCGTGTCGTCGGCGCAGCCGGTGGAGCGGGTGACGCTCGTGCCGATGGGGAGCGCACGGCTGCGCGTGTCGGCGTTTCCGCGGCTCGCGTGAACCAGTCGACGACGGTCGGCAGGTTTCAGGTGCTCCGCGAGTACTCTGGGGATCCAAATGCGAAAGAAAGGATCTCGAGATCCTCACCATCGCCGTTGGATCCCCAGAGTACTCGCCTGTCATCTCGCCCCCTGATGTTCTCTTCGGCGCTCCGCGTCCTCTGCGGTCAACTGAACGGCCTGTCGTCGCCGCTCACGGCGTGTCCCACCACACGCGGCCGAGCAGCCCGACGTTCCCCTGGCGCGCCATCGCCGCCTGCAGGTTCGTGTTGTTGAACGACTGCTCCGAGCTCGGATACAGGCTGCGGCGCGCGACCTCGCGCGGGCTCGTGATCGCGCCCGGGCCGGCCTTCAGCGCCGGTACGCCGGTCCGCCGCCACTCGCTGTACGCCTCGCTCCCCTCGTTGTAGAGCGCGATCCACCGCTGCAGCGCGATCTGGCTCATCGCCTTGGCCGGGTCGTACGCGACGCGCGGTGTCGCGAGGTACGCCGCGATCGTCGCGTCGGGGATGCCGTAGTACTGCATCGACGCGGTGATCGCCGCGCGGTACAGCGCCGCCGGGTCGCCCGGGATCCAGCCCCGCAGCGCCGCCTCCGCCTCGTCGAACAGCACCTCGTCGTAGCGCATGAGGATCGACGGCGAGGTGCGCGCGCGGAGCGTGGCGCCGACCCGCGACGTGTTCGTGAGCGGGATGGCGTTCGCGTCCTCCTCCACGAGCCCGTTAGGCATGCCGACCCACCGCGCCTTCGCGGGGCTCGACTGGATCGGGTCGGCGTAGATCGCGAGCCGCGGGTCGAACGTCGTGTCGCCGGCCGCCGAGATCGAGATGTACAGCCCCTTGAGCGTGTTGATCAGCGTCTCGCTCACGTGCTGATCGTCGCGCGTGCGGAACGTCGTGAAGTACGGGCTGTCGTTCGTGCCGTCGCCGGGCCACTTGAGCAGCGCGTTGTCGGCGTTCGACGTCATGACGCCGGCGCTCACGGCGGCGGCGACCTGCGTCGCCGCGGTGGACGGGTCGACCTTCGACAGGCGCAGCCCGTACCGCAGGCGCAGCGAGTTCGCGAGCTTCTTCCACTTCGCCATGTCGCCGCCGTAGATCAGATCGGCGGTGCCGTACGACGCCGTGGCGCTGGTGGTGGTGCCCGTGGTGCCGGCGATGTCGGCCGCCTGCTTCAGGTCCGCGAACAGCCCCGTGTAGATCTGCTTCTGCGTGTCGTACTCCGGCGGGGCCGACACGTCGCCGGTGTTCGCCTTCGCGTACGGGATGTCGCCCCAGATGTCCGTCATGATGCCGTACGTCCAGCTCTTCATGACGAGCGCCGGCGCGACGATGTTCGGCTTGTCCGCGGCCGTGTTCTGCTGGAGGATCGTCGCCAGATCCTGGAGGCCGCCGGAGTAGAAGCCCGACCAGTACCCGGTGATGTTGTCGACGCGCAGCGCGTAGTGGTCCTCGTCGGTGAAGCGGTCCATCGCGATCTGCTGCGACCACAGCTCGAGGAAGGTCAGGTCCATGCTGCCGCCGCGCGCCCGGCTCACGACGTCCGTCACCGCGCTCGGGAAGAGGAGCTGTGGCGTGACCTTGGTGGGGGCGTTCGGGTTGTCGTTGATGTTCGTGATGTCGCGATTGTCGCACGCGACGAGCGTGCACGCGGCGGCGAGCGCGCACGCCGCCGCGAGGATCCCGAGAGTTGAGCGGCTCATGGCGTCACCTTGAACGCGAACCCGACGCTGCGCGCGGTCGGGAAGTTGGCGAATTCGATGCCCTGCACGTTGCTCGCGTCGAACGCGGTCTCCGGGTCGATGTCCGGCGCGTTCGTCCACAGGTGGAGGTTGCGGCCGACGACCGCGACGTTCAGCGCGGACACGCGCAGCCGCCGCGTGTAGCGCGCCGGCACGTCGTAGCCCAGGCGCGCCTCGCGCAGCTTCACGAACGAGCCGGTGACCATGTTCGGCTCGTGGAGCTGGAACAGCGCGTTGAAGTACGCCTGCGACGTCGTCTTCGTCGTGTTCGGCGTGCCGTCGGCGTTCACGCCCTCGATGAGGATCGCGCCGCCGTCGGTCAGCGTCTCGCCGTTCTCGCGCCCCCACAGCGACGACTTCAGCACGCCCGACATGTTGCCGAACATCTTCGTCGTGCTGAACAGCCGGCCGCCCTGCTTCGTGTCGACGAGGAACGAGAAGTCGAGGCCCTTGTAGCGGAAGTGGTTCTGGACGCCGCCGACCCAGTTCGGCGAGTAGTGGCCCATCACCACCTTCTGCTGGTCGATCTGCGGCAGGCCGTTCGCGAGGACGAGGCGGCCCTGCGTGTCGCGGAGGTACGGGTTGCCGTAGAACGTGCCGTACAGCTCCCCGAGCCGCGCCTCGACCGACATGCCCCAGTAGGTGCCTAACACCACGGTCTGGAGCCCGGGGTACAGGCTCGTCACGCGGCTGCGGTTTGCGGCGAAGTTCACCGTCACGTCCCAGGTCAGGCCGTTCGCGTTGCGCAGCGGCGTGAGGCCGGCCTGCACCTCGAGCCCCTTGTTCGTGATCGTGCCGGCGTTCACCGTGGCGCTCGTGTAGCCGATCGTCGGGCTGATCTGCGCCGGGATGATCTGGTCCGTCGTCGCCTTGCTGTAGTACGTCGCGTCGAGCGACACGCGGTCGTCGACGAACCGCAGCTCGGCCCCGCCCTCGAACGAGCGCGTGTGCTCCGGCTTGAGGTTCGCGTTCGCGATGTTGTTCGGCACCGAGTAGCGCGCCACGCTGCCGAACGGCGTGCCCGCCGAGTACGCGACCTGGAGCTGATACGGGTCGGCGTCGGACCCGACCTGCGCCCAGCTCGCGCGCAGCTTCCCGTACGAGAGCAGGCCGCCGAGCCGCGTCGCCGGCAGCGCGTCGGTGAACACGAAGCTCCCCGACGCCGACGGGTAGAAGTACCCGTTGGTCCCCGCCGGCAGCGTCGACGACCAGTCGTTGCGTCCGGTGACGTCGACGAACAGGTAGTCGTTCCACGAGAGCTGCGCCTGCCCGTAGACGCTGTTCACGCGCCGCTGCGACGTGTTGTTCGACACCTGCGGCGTGACGGCCGAGTTGGCGATGTTGAACGTGCCCGGCACGACGAGGTGCGGCGTGCCGATGTTCGCGCCCTTCGACAGGTTGCTGCGCAGGTTGCCGCCGACGCTCGCGCGGAGCCCGAGGCGACCCTTCGAGCCGTTGTCCGCGGTGAGCAGCAGGTCGCTGTTCGTCTCGCGGAGGTAGGCGTTCTGCTCGAAGAACGCGCCGCCCGAGTAGTCGACGGCGATGTTGCCGTCGGCGAACTGCTGCCAGCGCCACTGGCGGTACCAGTCCGTGCCGGTGCGCGCGAGGCCGGTGAGCCACTTCGCGAACTTGTACTGCACCTGCCCGGAGCCGATCACGCGGTCGCGCGTGTCGTCGTTCGGGTCGGCGTAGATGTCCCAGTACGGGTTGTTCGTCGTCGTGCGGTTCGGCGCGATCTGGCTGCCGTCGGGCGCCATGTAGTTCTGCATGTGCGGGAGGTCGCGCTGGCGGCCGCCCCAGATCATGAGGTTGTAGATCGCGCTGTTCCCGTCGTACCCGGTGCCGGTGCGGTTGTGGCCGCGGTCCTGGACGTACGAGACCATCGCGCGCGTGCTGAGCTTCGGCGTGATGGTGGCGCCGCCGTTCACCGAGGTGTTGAGCCGACGGATCGTGTTCGTCGGGAACATCGACTTCATGTCGAGGTCCGTCACGGCGAGGCGCACGTCCGCGCGGTCGCTCGCGCCGGACACCTCGGCGGACGTCGTGGACGTCCGGCCGGTCTGGAAGAAGTCGCGCACGTTGTTCGGCGCGGGCACCCACGGCGCGGGCTGGCCGTTGCTCCACCACTGGGTGATGAGGCGGCCGTCCATCTTCGGCCCCCAGCTGCGGTTCACGTTGTCGGCGACGCCGCCGCCGCGGCCGTCCTTGTACGAGAACAGGCCGCCCGAGCCCTGCCCGTAGACGTCCTGGAACTCGGGGAGGCGCAGCGGATTCTCGAACGTGAGGTTCTGCGTCAGGGTGACGCCGAGCCCGCGGCTGCCGCGCCCGTTCTTCGTCGTGATGACGATCGCGCCGTTCGCGGCGCGCGAGCCGTACAGCGCCGCGGCGTTCGCGCCCTTCAGGACGCTCACCGACTCGACGTCGTCGGGGTTGATGTCGGCGGCGGTGTTGCCGTAGTCGAGCCCCCCGAAGCCGGTGTTGCGTGGCGCGGAGTTGTCGACCGGCACGCCGTCGATGACGAACAGCGGCTGGTTGTTGCCGGTGATCGAGTTCTCGCCGCGGATGACGATGCGCGCCGAGCCGCCGGGCGGGCCGGCGTTCGTGACCTCGACGCCGGCGACCTTGCCGGAGAGCGCGTTGACGACGTTCGGGTCCTTCGCGGTCGAGAGCTCTTCCGGCGCGACGCTCTGCTGCGCGACGCCTAACGATCGCTTGTCGCGCTCGATGCCGAGGGCGGTGACGACGAGCCCCTCGAGCTGCGTGGGCGTGGTGACGAGCGTGAAGTCCTGCGTGATGCGGGTGCCGGCGGTGAGCGTGACGGTCACCGGGGTGGCGCGGTAGCCGATGCGGCGCGCGGCGAGCACGGCGCGCTGGCCGGTCGCCTGGGCGGCGGGGACGGTGAACGCGTAGCGGCCGTCGGCCTGGGACGTCCCGCCGAGCTGCGTGCCCTCGATGTACACCGTCGCGCCGGGCAGGGCGGCGCCGGCGTCGCTGAGGACGCGTCCGCTGATCGCGACGCCTGGCTGGGCGTGCAGCGCGTGCGCGCAGAGCGCGGCCGGGAGTAGAGCCGACAGGCCCGCGCGGAGCGGCCGGCGGCGGCGGGTGAGCATCGAGGGACCTCCCTGGGGGTTGGTATATTGCATCCAATATCCGACACGCACGCCGCGCGTCAATGCATGCGGTATATTGGATACGGTCCGCCCCGCCACCCGCCGAGCGCCCATGCCCCTCGCGCCCACCTGCCGCGCCGTCGCCCGCGCGGGACTGCTCGCCCTCCTCCCCCTCGTCGTCGCCGCGGCCCACGTCGCCGCACGGCCGAACCACTACGGCCAGTCCGACCGCGTCGAGCGCCACATGCTCCCCGTCGTCACCACCGGCCCCATGGATCCGGTCTGGCGCCCCGACGGCAACGCGCTCGCGTTCGCGATGCGCGGCGACGTGTGGACCGTCCCCGCCGACGGCGGCACCGCCGTCGCGCTCACCGCGGGGCCGGCCTACCACTACGAGCCGGCGTGGAGCCCCGACGGCGGGCGCGTCGCGCTCACCGTCGACGCCGACGGCAACCTCGACATCGGCATCGTGAGCGCGTCGGGCGGCGCGGTGCAGCGCATCACCACCGGCCCCGAGGTCGACGTCGAGCCGACGTGGGCGCCGGACGGGCGCGCGCTGTTCTACGTCAGCGCGCGCGGCAACCGGTTCCAGATCCGTCGGCACGACCTCGCCACCGCCGAGGACACGCTCGTCGTCGCCGGCTTCCAGCCCGCGGTCTCGCCCGACGGGACGCGCCTCGCCTACGTCGCGCCCGTCCCCGGGCGACTCGGCAGCGGCGGGATCTGGGTGAAGCCGCTCCCCGACGGCGCGCCGCGGCTCGTCTACGTCGACGAGACGGAGTACCGCGCGCATCCGCGGTGGACCCCCGACGGGCAGTCGCTGCTGTTCGTCTCCGACGTCGGCGGCTCGAACGACGTGATGCTCGTCTCCGCGGCGGGCGGCGATCCGATCCGCCTGACGATCGACGCGCACGACGAGTTCGCGCCGTCGTCGAGCCCCGACGGCGCGCGTGTCGCGTTCGTGTCGAACGGCACCGGGCCGACCACGCTCTACACGGTGTCGGCCGGCGGCGGCCCGCGCTCCGCGTGGCGCGCCGTGCCGCTGCGCGCGCGCACGCCGCGCACGCCCGCCGGCCGCGTGCACGTGCGCGTCCTCGGGCCCGACGGGCGCCCCACGCCGGCGCGCGTCACGGTGGACGCGAGCGACGGCCGCGGGTACGCGCCCGACGGCGGCTTCCACCGCGTCAGCCTCGCGAACGACACGCACTACTTCCACACCGCGGGCGAGGCCGACGTCGAGGTCCCCGCGGGCCGCACGACCGTCGAGGCGGCGAAGGGCTTCGAGTACCGCCCCGCGCGGCTCACGGTCGACGTGCCCGCCGGGGGCGTGCGCGACGTCACGCTCCGCCTGACGCGCCTCGTCGACCTGCCGGCGCGCGGCTGGTGGTCCGGCGACACCCACGTCCACGACCTGCACCAGGGACTCGAGGGCCTCTCGCACGCCGAGTTCTTCGACCAGCTGCGCGCCGAGGACCTGCACGTAACGAACGCGCTGATCCACATGGATGGCACGCGGCTCATGGGGCGGTGGGACGATCTCACCGGCATGCCGTACCCGGGCTCGACGCCGCAGTACATCCTCCAGTACGGCGAGGAGTTTCGCGGCTCGCTCGGCCACGTGTCGATGCTGGGCGTGAAGCACTTCGCGCTGCCGTTCACGGCGGGCGAGCGGAACACGCCGTACGCGCAGCCCGTGATCGACGCGGCGTACGTCGACTCGGCGCACGCGCAGGGCGGCATCGCCGGGTTCGGCCACCCGTACCTGTCGCGCGCGTCCACGCCGGCCGCGGTGGCGAGCACGCTCATCCCGGTCGACGTGGCGTTAGGCAAGGGCGACTTCTACGACCTCGGCGCGCTCTACTCCGACGAGCTCGCGTCGACCGAGGTGTACTACCGGCTGCTGAACTGCGGCTTCCGCCTCGCGGCGACGTCCGGCACCGACAACTTCTCCGACGTCGGCCGCGACCCGCCGCCCGGCTCGGACCGCACGTACGTGCACCTGCGGGGCGGGGGACCGGTCACGCTCGCGCGGTGGCTCGACGGGATCCGCGCGGGTCACACGTTCGCGTCCACCGGCCCGCTGCTCTTTCTCGACGTCGCGGGGCGCGAGCCCGGCGACGAGATCGCGCTCCGCGCGGCCGACGCGCCGCGCCTCACGGTCCGCGCCGAGGCGACGTCGATCACCCCGATGGCGCGCCTGGAGATCGTGGTCAACGGCGCCGTGGTGCAGACCGTCGCCGCGACCGACTCGCTCCACATCGCCGTCGCCACCGAGGTGTCGCTCCCGCGCGGCGGCTGGGTCGCGGCGCGCGTCGTGGGCCCGCCGTCGCGCTACGTGGGCGACGACTACGCGTTCGCGCACACGGGCCCCGTGTACGTCGTGCGCGACGGCCGCCGCTTCACGTCGGCCGACGACGCGCGGTTCCTCGCCGACGCGGTCGACGCCGTGCGCGCGCGCGCGTGGCGCGCGAGCCGTGGCGCACGCCGGCCGAGCGCGCGCAATTCGAGGCGGCGCTCGATCGGGCGCGCGCCGTGTATGCGGCGATCGAGCGGGACGCGGTCGCCCCGGATCGTTGAGTATGCGCGCGTGCCGTCTCGCGCCCCTGCTGGCGGCGCTGCTGCTCGCCGCCTGCTCGGGCTCCGACGAGCGAATCGATGCGCGCGCCGAGCCGCGCACCGAGGCGCGCGTGGTGGCGCCGCGTCCGGACAGCGCCGGCTGGCGGTTCGTGTATCTCGCGGGGCCGCGGCTCTGGGTGCGCTATCCCATCGCGCGGGTCACGGGTGTCCGCGACGAGTGGACGGAGCGCTGCGACCGGCAGCCGCCGCTCTACGCGAACGACGAGGACACGACGACGCTCGACCGGCTGATCGTGCGCGCGGCGTCGGCGAACTTCGACAGCGCGGTCGCGATGGCGGGGTTCGCGCGCGACGAGACGCCGCCGGGGATCGTGTGCGTCGGCGCGGGCTGCGCCCAGCGCCACTACGCGCTGCCCGACCTGCCGCATGGCTTCGCGCTGTCGTACGCCGACAGCCTCGCGGTCGGCCCGTGGCGCGCGCTCTCGGCGGTGATCGAGGAACGCGCCTACCTCGACGAGGGTGACTCGGTGTCGTACGTGTCGCCCGACGACGCGCCGGACGCCACGATGCCGCCGTCGACGCTGCTCCGGCGGCGCGTCGTCGCGGTCGGCCCCGGCACCGGCCACTGCGCCATCGTGCTCGCCCTGCAGACGCACACCGTGCTGCGGCGCGATGAACGGACCGAGCCCCTCGACAGCGCCGTCGTGCGCGAGATCCTGGCGGGCGCGAGGCGGTGACAGGTCGACGCCCGCTCGTCCGTCGAGTAGCCTGACGTCAGGCCGCGCGCCCGCGCGCGCACCCACTCCATCACTTCCCGTCATGCGTCCGCCGCTCCTCTCGCCCACGTCGCTCCTCGTCGCCCTCGCCGCGGCCGTCACCCTGGCCGGCGCGGAGGGACTGTCCGCGCAGCCCGCCTCGCGCCCCGCGGCGCGCCGCGACGAGATCCCGGCCGCGTACTCGGCGATCCGCGAGGCCGACCTGCGCCGCGACGTCGGCGAGATGGCGTCGCCCGCCATGCGCGGCCGCGAGGGCGGCACGCTCGACGAGCTGCGCGCGTCGATGTGGGTCGCGGAGCGGTACCGCCGCATCGGCCTCGTGCCGATGGGCGAGGACGGGACGTACTTCCAGTGGTTCGACATCACGCGCACGCGCGTCTCCACCGCCGCGAGCCGCATGCGCATCGGCGGCGAGGTGATGACGCTCTTCCGCGACGTCGTGCCGCTGCTCGTGGTGCCGGCCGAGGCGTCGGGCGCGGTGCTCTGGGTGCCCGACGCGGCGGACACCACCGTGGACGTGCGCGGTCGCATCGTCGCGACCCCGCTGCTCGCGCCCGCGCCGTCGACCATCCGCGCCAACAGCTACACGTTCGCCTCGCGCTACGCCGACGCGGCGATCAGCGGCACGCTCGCGCGCTTCGCGCGCCGCGGCGCCGCGGCCGTGCTGCTCGTCGCGAGCGCGTCCGTCGACAGCGCGTTCGACGTGGTGGCGTCGGCCCGCTCGCGCGGCGCGTACGACGTGGACCGCGCGGTGCCGCGCGCCGCGAACGGCTCCGACCGCGTGGCGCCGCCGCCCGCGTTAGGCACCGGCCCCACGCCCGCGTTCCTCGTGCGCGCCGCGATGCGCGACACGCTCGCGCGGCAGCCGCAGGCCGAGCTCTCCGTGCGGCTGGAGCGGTTCACCGCGCCGTCGGTGAACGTGGTCGGCGCGGTGAAGGGCACCGACGCCAAGCTTCGCGACGAGTACGTCGTGTTCAGCTCGCACCAGGACGCGAACGGCGTGCGCGCCACGCTCGAGGGCGACTCGGTGCACGCGGGCGCCGACGACAACGCGTCGGTCACCGCCGCGGAGCTCGCGGCGGCGCGCGCGTTCGTGCGGCAGCCGGGGAAGCGCTCCGTGCTCTTCATCAACCACGGCTCCGAGGAGCGCGGGCTGCTCGGCTCGCGCTACCACGCCGCGCACCCGGTGGTGCCGCTCGCGCGGATCGTGGCGGTGCTGAACGGCGACATGATCGGCCGCAACAACCCGGACTCGGCGGCGCTGTTAGGCAGCCAGCCGCCGCACCGCAACTCGAGTGACCTGGTCGCGATGGCCCTGCGGGCGAATGCGCTCACTGGGCGGTTCGTGCTCGACACGATCTGGGACCGGCCGACGCACTCGGAGGGGTGGTACTTCCGCAGCGACCATCTGCCGTACGCGCGGCTGAACGTGCCGGCACTCATGTACTCGACGAACCTGCACGACGACTATCACACGCCGCGCGACGATCCGGGGCGCATCGACTATCCGAAGCTGACGCGCATGGCGCAGTGGATGTACCTGACCGGCTGGTTCGCCGCGAACGCGCCGGCGCGGCCGGCGCTCGATCCCGGGTTCCGGCTGGAGCGCTGACGGGTCGCGGCGCCCCGCGAAGCGTCGACCTCGCCGCGCTGGCGGGGGAGCTCCTCCGAGCGTTCTCTTACGGTCATGACCCCTGGCCCGCTCCGCGTCGCGCATCCGGCGGGACTCGCGCACGCGCTCGCCGATCGCTACCGGCTGGAGCGCGAGGTCGGCGCGGGCGGCATGGCGCGGGTGTATCTCGCCGAGGACGTGAAGCACGGTCGGCGCGTGGCGCTGAAGGTGTTGCGGCCGGAGGTCACGGCCGATCTCGGGAGCGGTCGATTCGGGCGCGAGATCGGCATCGCCGCGCAGCTCCGTCACCCGCACATCCTGCCGCTGTTCGACAGCGGCGACGCGGACGGCACGCCGTTCTACGTCATGCCGTACGTCGAAGGGGAGACGCTGCGCGACCGCCTTCGTCGCGAGCGGCAGCTCCCGGTGGACGAGGCGATACGGCTCGCGAGCGAGATCGCCGACGCGCTGGCCTACGCGCACGCGCACGGCGTCGTGCACCGCGACGTGAAGCCGGAGAACGTGCTCCTCGAATCCGGGCACGCCGTCGTGGCCGACTTCGGCATCGCCCGCGCCGTGGCGATGGCGACGCGCGATGGACACGACGGCGCGCGCGAGCGGCTGACCGGCACCGGCGTGTCGCTCGGCACGCCCGCCTACATGAGCCCCGAGCAGATCGCGGCCGACGGCGATGTGGACGGGCGCAGCGACGTGTACGCGCTCGGCTGCGTGCTCTACGAGATGCTCGCCGGCGAGCCCCCGTTCACCGGCTCCGCTGCGTCGGTGCTGCGACAGCACCTGCTCGACGCGCCGCGCCCGATCGCCGAGCTGCGGGCCGACACGCCGCGCGACGTCGCGGCGCTCCTGACGCGCGCGCTCGCGAAGGACCCGGCCGAGCGTCCCGACGGCGCGGCGGAGCTGCTCGCGGGGCTCGCCGGGTCGGGCCGGGTCGCGAGACCGGCGTCGGTCGTGCCCCGGCCTCGGGTCGAACGCCGGTGGCGCACGGTCGCCGCAGCGCTCGGCGCACGCGCCGCGTTGGGCGCGGCCGCGTTAGGCGGCGGCTGGGCGCTGCGCCGCGGCGCGGCCGGCCGGCGCGGCGGCGCGGAGATCGCGCCGGCCGACCAGAAGTACGTCGTCGCCGTGCTCCCGTTCGAGAGCCTCTCCGCCGACTCCGCGAAGGCCTACTTCGCCGCTGGCCTGACCGAGGAGGTCACCGCCGCGCTGTCCCGCCTGTCGGCGCTGCGCGTCATGAGCCGCTCGGCCGTGCGCCCGTACGCGCCGGTGGCCGACCGTCTCGCGCGACTGCGCAAGGAGCTCGGCGTCGGCAGCATCATCGAGGGAAGCGTGCGCGTGAACGGCGACTCGGCGCGCGTCACCGTGCGGCTCGTCGACGCGCGCTCCGAGGGCACCGTCTGGAGCACGGAGCGCGACGTCGCGATCGCGGACGCCCTCGTCGTGCAGAGCCAGCTCGCGCGCACCATCGCCGACGCGCTCCGCGCGCGCGTGACGCCCGCCGAGGCGCGACGCCGCGGGCGCCCGCCCACGATCAGCCCCGAGGCGTACGAGCTGTACCTGCGCGCGACGCGCATGCCGGTCGCCGTCGCGGCCTCGAATCGCGAGGCCATGGACCTGCTGCGCCGCGCGGTGGCCCTCGATGCCGGCTTCGCGCTCGCGCACTACGAGCTGGCGCACCGCTACACGTTCCTCGCCTACGGCCGCGGCTCCGCCTACGTCGACTCGGGGATGGCCCAGGCGCGCGCGGCGATCGCCGCAGACCCGGAGCTCGCGAACGGGTACTTCGTCCTCGGCGATCTCCAGAGCTACTCGGGACGGTTCGACGACGCGCGCGCGTCGTACCTCCGGTCGCTCGCGCTCGACCCGAACTACGACTGGGCGATGAACGACCTCGGGTTCAACGAGGAGCTCGCGGGTCGCTTCGACGAGGCGCTGCACTGGCACGCGCTCGCGTTCCGGCTGGCGCCTAACACGGCGGACGCGTTCTACCACGTGGAGGCCGCGCTCGTCCACATCGGCGACGACGCGTTCGACGAGCGCTTCTTCGCGCGCGCCGCGGCGCGCTTCCCGGAGAGCCGCCGCCTCGCATTGAGCCTCGCGCGCCTCGAGCTGCTGCTCGGCCGGGACTCGATCGCCGCGGACCGCACGCGGCGCACGTTGAGCCGCAGCCCGGCCGACCAGGAGTCGCAGATGTTCGCCGCCGAGGTCGCGACCGTCACCCGCGCCGCCGACGCGGAGTCGTTCCTCGCGCCGCTCGTGCGCGAGGCGCCCGACGGTCGTGGCGACTTCCTCGCCGAGTCGTTCCGCACACAGCTCGGGCTCGCGCTCGCCGGGCGCGGCGAGCGTGCACGCGCGGAGTCGCTGTGGGCGGCGTCGGCCGCGCTCGCGCAACGGCAGATCGCGGAGGGCCACGAGAGCCCCGCGCTGCGCGTGGAGCTCGCCGCGATCGCCTCCGTGCGGGGCGACAGCGCGGCGGCGCTCGACTGGCTGCAGCGCGGCTACGACGCGGGGTGGACGGACGCGCGCATCACGGCGCTCGACCCGTTCCTGGAGCCGCTCCGCACGCACACGCGCTACGGCGCGGTGGTGGCGCGCATGCGCGCGGATCTGGCAGCGATGCGCCGCCGCGCGGAGGCCGCGCACCCGGAGTTCTTCCCGACGCGTGAGGTGCCTAACGATTCGGGGGTGCGCGATGAGTGACGGGCCGGCGGCGGCGATCGCGTTTCGCGAGTTGATCCACTACACGAACGACGAGACCGCGCGCTGGCACCGGTGGCTCGCGGCGAACCCCGGCGCGCTCGACCTCGCGTGGGGCGACGCGCGGATCCCGACGGTGCGGCACCTCGTGCAGCACATCTTCGCCATCGAGCGTCGGTCCGCGGACCGGCTGCACGGCGACGCGCCGTCGCCGCTCGACGTCGTGAGGATGGACGACGTCGACTCGCTGTTCGCGAGCGGGCGGGAGGCGCGCGAGAAGCTGGAGCGCTACCTCGCGAGCGCGACCGACGAGGCGCTCACGGGCCGGCTCGAGTTCACGACGGCGAGCGGCGACCGGGCGTCGGCGAGCCGGCGGAAGATCGTCGCGCACGTACTGCTGCACGGCATCCGGCACTGGGCCCAGCTCGCGGCCGAGCTCCGTCGGCAGGGGCGCTCGACGGACGGGCGGCACGACATCGCGTTCAGCGACGCGATGGAGTGACCGTACCGCGGCGTGCCCCGTGCCGTCGCGTCGCTCAACCCGGCCCGCGGTCGCCCATCGCGACGATCGTCTCCCACTCGGCCGGCGTCACCGGCGTCACCGACAGGCGCCCCACGCGCACGAGCGCCATGTCCGCGAGCTCGGGGCGCGCCTTGATCTCGGCGAGCGTGACCGGGCGCGCGAGCCGCACGACGGCGCGCAGGTCCACCGCGTACCACTGCGGGTCGTCGGCCGACGGGTCGGGATACCCCTCGCGGACGACCTCGCAGATCCCGACGATCGCCTGCGGGTTCGCCATCGAATGGTAGAAGAAGACGCGATCGCCCTGCCTCATCCCGTCCTTCAGGAAGTTGCGCGCGGCGTGGTTGCGCACGCCGTCCCAGTGCGTGGTCTGCTTCGGGGCGGCGAGCAGGTCGTCGAACGAGAACACGTCCGGCTCCGACTTCACGAGCCAGTGGCGCCGCTCGCCGGCCTCTCGCGGCGCGAACGCGGCGGCCCACTTGCCCTTCTCGTAGTCGGGAGCTTTCGGGCTCGGCATGCGCGCGGCGGTGCCTAACGACACGCCGCCGACGCCGCGGCGCCGAGCGCCGGCGCGGCGCCGTCCACCGCGGCCCGCGCCCGGCCGGCCGACTCCGCGTCGAGCCCCGCGAGCGCGCTCGCGCGCAGCCGCGTCCACGCCGCGGCGGCCGAGCGCAGGTCGCCGCACGCCTTCGCGTACGCGGCGAGCGCGCCCGGCGTCGGCGCCGCGTCGCCGAGCTCCTGCGCGTTCAGCTGCGCGGCGAACGCCGCGTTCAGGCTCACGAACGTCGGCACGTCGCGCGACGCGCGGCCGCGCGCGCGCTCGGCGTCGAGCGTGCCGGCGACCGTGTCGACGCGCGCCAGGAACGCGCTCGCCGCCGCCGGGAGCGT
This sequence comes from Gemmatirosa kalamazoonensis, assembly GCF_000522985.1. Taxonomy (NCBI): domain Bacteria; kingdom Pseudomonadati; phylum Gemmatimonadota; class Gemmatimonadia; order Gemmatimonadales; family Gemmatimonadaceae; genus Gemmatirosa; species Gemmatirosa kalamazoonensis. Next base: position 330,938 of record NZ_CP007130.1, on the reverse strand, counting down.
CCCGGTGCCGCGGAGCGCCGCACGCAGCGCCGCCGCCTGCTGGTAGCCCTCCCAGCTCGCGCGGAGCCCCTCGACGAGCCGCATCTGCAGCGCGTGCTGGGCGCCGAGCCCCGCGAGCGTGGCGGGAGACGCCGGGTCGGGGCGCACGGTCACCGTGCGGGTCGCGCGCTGTCCGTCGACCGTTAGGCGGAGCGTGTACACGCCCGGCAGCACGAGCGGCCCCTCCGGCGACGGCGGCGTGCGCTCGGGATTCGCGTTGATCTCGAACGTGTGCCGCAGCGCGGGCGGCGCGTCGGAGCGCAGATCCCAGCTCGTGCGATTCGCGCCCGCCGCCGCCGGCAGCGCCTCCGGCGGCGCGACCCAGAAGTTCGGGTGCGGCGGACGCGCCGCCTCGACGATCGGCGCGCCGGGGGCGCTCGTGAGGTGGCGCACGACCGCGCCCGTCGCGTCGAGCACGTCGAGCGTCACCGGGCCCGCGGGCGCGCGCGCGAGCCAGTAGTCGACGATCACGCCGTCGGGCGGGTTCGGCGCCTGCGGCACCTCGGGCGGGAACGGCGTGTCCTGGTTCACGTTGCGGCGCAGGCGCAGCGCGTCGGCGGGCGCGAACAGCTCCGCCGCGCGCGCGGCGGTGGTCGGCGTGAGCTGGCGCAGCATCGGGAAGCCGTCGAGCACCCACAGGCCGCGGCCGTACGTCGCGACGATCAGGTCGGTCCCCTTCGTGCGAATGTCGCGATACGAGGTGGTGGGCAGGTTCTGCTGCATCGACTGCCAGTGGTCGCCGTCGTCGAACGAGACGAACATCCCGCTCTCCGTGCCGGCGAAGAGCAGGCCGGCGCGCGTGGAGTCGGCGCGGACGACGCGCACGAAGCTGCCGTTCGGCTGCCCGACGGGCAGCCCGGCGGTGATGGGCGTCCACGTGCGCCCGTAGTCGCGCGTGCGGAAGACGTACGGCGCGTAGTCGCCGATGTAGTGCACGTCCACCGCCGCGTACGCCTCGGCGGCGTTCTGCGGCGACGCCTCGACGGCGACGAGGACGCGCCCGGCGGTCGGCACGCCGGGGATCGTCACGTCGGCCCACGTCTTTCCGGCGTCGCGCGTCACCGCCGTGCGGCCGTTGCTCGTGCCGACCCAGATCGTGCCGGCGGTGACGGCGGAGGGCGACAGCGACTCGATGGCCGCCCCCTGACCCCCGGCGTTGCCGCCGTTAGGCGGGCCGGCCGCGCGCGCGGAGTCGTGCGGCATCCCCGTCGTGAGGTCCGGGCTCAGCGCGGTCCAGTGCGCGCCGCCGTCGGTCGTGCCCATGACCTTCTGGAACCCGGCGAGGAGCAGGTGCGCGTTCCACGGCGCGAACGCGAGCGGCTGCGAGCTCGTCGCGCGCAGCGCGAGCGCCGGGTCGAGCGATGGCGCGAGGTTGATCGACTGCTCGCTCGGGTACGAGATCCGCACGACGCCGACGCCGCTCGACCACACGGTGTTCGGGTTCGTCGGGTCCGCGATGATGGTGCCCCACTCCCACCCCGGGACCGGCCGCCAGTCGAACGGCCCGACGGCGCCGTAGCGGCCGAGCGCGTGGGTGCGGATCGCGCCCGCGTCCTGCTGCGTGCCGTAGATCCAGTACGGCACCGAGTTGTCGGTCGAGATGTGGTAGATCTGCTCCGTGCTCTGGTTGTACCACGAGCTCCACGTCGCGCCGCCGTCGAGCGTCACGACCGCGCCCTGGTCGAGGCCGAGGAGCATGCGGCGTCCGTCGGTCGGGTCGATCCACAGCTGCTGCGGGTCGTCGCCGCCGGGCGCGCCCTTGAAGCCGGTGAACGTGGCCCCGCCGTCGGTGGACTTGTAGCTCGACGTGCTGATCGTGTAGACGACGTCCGGGTTCTGCGGGTCGACGTACACGCCGCAGTTGTAGCCGCCCTGGCCGTTGCGGATCCGCTCGTCGTCGGCGGCCATCGCGCGCCACGTCGCGCCGCCGTCGTCGGAGCGGTAGAAGCCGGAGTTCGTGACGAGGAAGACGCGCTGCGCGTTCGTGTGCGCGGCGACCGCGATCGACGTGCGCCCCGTCAGGCGGGGGAGGCCGGTGTACGGCAGCTCGCGCCACGTGACACCGCCGTCGGTCGACTTGTACACGTACGTCCCCGTGCGCGCGGTGTCCGACGCCGGGATGCCGGTCGGCGGGGGCGTCGGCACGCCGGGCGCGACGTAGTGCCTAACGGTGGTGACGAACACGACGTCGGGGGCGTCGCTCGCGCGCGCGAGCTTCTGCGCGCCGGTGGTGCTGTCGACGAACAGCACGCGGGTCCACGTCGCGCCGCCGTCGGTCGTGCGGAACACGCCGCGGTCGCCGCTCCGCGCGTGCACGTCGCCCTGCGCCGCGACGAGCGCGGTGCGCGCGTCGCGCGGGTCGACGAGGATCGACGGGATCTGCTTCGTCGCGTCGAGCCCCGCGTGCCGCCACGTGCGCCCCGCGTCGCGCGAGACCCAGACGCCGTTCCCCTCGTTGATCGCGCCGCCGGTGATCATGTCCCCGGTGCCCGCGTAGACGACGTTCGGATCGGACGGCGCGGCCTCGATCGCGCCCACGGACGAGACCTCGGCCACGTCGTCGAAGACGGGGAACCACGTCGCGCCGGCGCTCGTCGTCTTCCACACGCCGCCGGCGGGGAGGCCGATGTAGAAGACGCCGGGCTGGCCGACCGCGCCGGTGACCGCCGCGACGCGCCCCGCGCGGAACGGGCCGAGGTTGCGCCACCGGAGCGCCGAGAGCAGCCGCGCGTCCACCGGGCCGGCGGCCTGCGCGGGCAGTCGTGTCGCGGCGGCGAGACACGTCGCGACGACGAGTGCCGTGCCGATGCGCGCCGTCGTGCGCGCGTTCAAGAGCGGAGCGAGCGAGAGCATGCGGGCCGCCGGGAGCGTGAGATCGTGCCGGTGATGGATGACGCGGGGCGAGTATGACGCGAGGGCGCGCGTCGGACAAGCGGGCCCGCCGTCGGAGATCGCAACGCGGTTATCATCACCGGCCGAGGATGGTGCGAGGCGGGACCACCCGTTGCGGCTGGGGCGACGCTCGTGGACGATTCGTTAGGCAGCGGACGAGGGACCGACGGCGTGCGGCCGCCGCTGATGAGCCGCGCCCTCGCGCTGGTGTTCACGGCGAGCTTCGGCGCGATGTGGAGCTTCTATCTGCTGCTCTCCGTCGTCCCGCGATACGCCACGTCGCACGGGGCCGGCGGCATCGGCGCGGGCGGCATGACCGGCGCGCTGATGGGCGCGACCGTGGCGGCGGAGCTCGCGGTGCCCCGGCTCGTGGGGCGGTTCGGCTATCGCTCGGTGCTCGCGGTCGGACTCGTGCTGCTCGGCCTTCCGGCGCTCGCGCTGCGCGCCGCGACGAGCCTTCCCGCGATCGCCGGCATCTGCGTGATCCGCGGGATGGGCCTCGCGGTGCTGTTCGTCGCCGGGAGCGCACTCGTGCCCGCGATCGCGCCGCCGGCGCGCCGCGCGGCGGCGTTAGGCGTCTACGGGCTCGTCGTCGGGGTCCCGGCCGTGATCGCCCTGCCGCTCGGCCTCTGGCTCGCCGAGCGCGTGGGATACGCCATCGTGTTCGTCCTCGCGGGTGGCGCCGCGCTCGGCGGGCTGGCGGCGCTGCCGGGCGTGCCGACGCGGACCCGCGCGCACGCCGGAGCCGAAGCCGGCCGCGGCGTCGTGGCGGCGCTGCGCAGCCCCGCGCTCGCGTGGCCGTCGGCGGTGTTCTCGCTCTCGGCGATGGCGGCCGGCGCGGTCGTCACGTTCCTCCCACTCGCCGTCGCTCGCGGGTCCGGCGGCCTCGCGGCCTCGGCGCTCTTCGCGCAGGCGGCCAGCACGGCGGGCGCGCGGTGGTGGGCAGGGCACCACGGCGATCGGCACGGCTCCGCAGGGCTCCTCCTGCCCGCGGTGCTCCTGGCCGCCGTCGGCCTGAGCGCGCTGACGCTCGTCGGGCGGCCGATCGCCGTCGTGCTCGGGATGCTCGTGCTCGGCGCCGGATTCGGCGTGGCCCAGAACGCGAGCCTCGCGCTGATGTTCGAGCACGCGCCGCCGCGCGACTACGACGCGGTGAGCGCGGTGTGGAACATCGCGTACGACACCGGTCTCGCGTTGGGCGGCGCCGGCTTCGGCGTGCTCGCGGCGCGCACCGGATATCCGGCGGCGTTCGGCGTCGCCGGCGCGCTCGTGGCGGCCGCCCTCGTGCCGGCCTGGCGCGACCGGGCGTGGCTGCGCCCCGTGCCCGACGCGCCGCATTGCCCGCGCGGGTATCGTTGACGGCATGAGCGCTCGCGTCCTCGTGTGCGCGGTCCTGCTGGCCGCGTGTGGCGACCAACGCGCGCCGCACGCCGGCGCGCCCGTGCTGCTCTTCACCGGCGCCGGCACCTCACGCGGCGACGTCGCGGCCGTCGAGACGATCCTCCGGCGCGCGCACCTCGCCTACGCGACGGCGAGCTCCCGGCAGTTGAACGGGATGAGCGCGTCCCGGCTCGGGGGATACCGGCTGCTGATCGTGCCGGGCGGCGACTTCGAGCGCATCGGCAGCGGCCTAACGGCGGACGCCACCGCGAACGTGCGCCAGGCGGTGCGCGGTGGGCTGAGCTACCTCGGGCTGTGCGCGGGCGCGTTCTTCGCCGGCGACTCGCCGTACAACGGTCTGAACCTGACCGCGGGCGCGCGGTTCGGCTTCTACGCCGCCGAGGCGCGAGGGATTCGCCGGACGGTGGTCGCCGTCGCCGAGCCCGGGGGGCGGACACTGGAGCACTACTGGGAGGACGGTCCGCAGCTGAGCGGCTGGGGCGACGTCGTCGCACGCTACCCCGACGGGACGCCGGCCGTGGTCGAGGGGACGTTCGGCGCGGGCTGGGTGATCCTCACCGGGGTGCATCCCGAGGCGCCCGCGAGCTGGCGCCGCGGCCTGCGCTTCCGCACGTCGGTCGACGACGCGAACGCGTATGCCGCGACGCTCGTCCGCGCGGCGCTCGAACGCGATCGGCTGCCGCACTACTGAGGCGGCCACGCGTCGCGACCGTTAGGCGCGACCGTCATCCGTCCCGCAGCGCCCGCGCGACGTCGATCCGCGCGGCGCGGCGCGCGGGCAGCCAGCTCGCCACGAGCGTCACGCCGAGCAGCACGACGGGCACGCCGAGCAGCGTGATCGGATCGAGCGGACTCACGCCGAGGAGGAATCGCGCGAGCGCGCGCGACAGCAGCGTCGCCACTGCCAGCCCGGCGACGAGCCCGATGCCGGCCAGCCGCCAGCCTTCCGCGACGACCATGCGCACCACGCCGTGCCGGGGCGCGCCGAGTGCGATGCGGACGCCGATCTCCCGCACGCGCTGGCCGACGCCATAGCTGATCAACCCGTACACGCCCACCGCCGCGAGCAGGAGCCCGAGGGTGCCTAACGACACGGTCACGAGCGCGGCCACGCGCTGCGGCAGGAGCCCCGACGCGGCGATCGTCGTCAGGTCCTGCACCGCGAGGCGCGGCAGCCGCGGGTCGAGCGCGGCCACGATCCGCTGGATCTGGGGACCGAGGCTCGCCGGGTCCACGCCCGGCCGCGCGCGCACGACGATCGCCGCGTCGGGGCGGTGGCGCTGCGCGTCCGGGAAGAAGACGAACGGCCGCGGCTCGTCGACGAGCGAGGTGAATCGGCCGTCGCGCGCCACGCCGACGATCGTCTCCGTCGTGCCGTCGACGGTGAACGTCCGCCCCACCGCCTGCTGCACGCGCACGCCCGGGAAGAAGCGTCTCACGAACGCCGCGCTCACCACCACGCTCGGGCTCGCGCCGGCCACGTCGGTCTCGTCGAGCGCGCGGCCGGCGAGCAGCGGAATGCCGGTCGTGCGGAAGTAGTCGTGTCCGACGATCTCGAACGCGGTGACGTCGGGCCGCTCGCCCTTCGCCGCCGCGGGACGCCCCGGCACGCCGATGGTCGTCCCCATCACGCGCTGGCTCAGCGGCGGCATGGTGGCGAACGTCGCGCCTTCCACACCGGGCAGCCGCGTCACGCGCGAGGCCAGCTCGCGCAGGAACGGACCGGCCGTCACCGAGTCGTACCCGGCGCTCGTGAGTCCGAGGTCGGCGGCGGCGAGCTGCCGATAGTCGAAGCCGGGGTCCACGGTGCTCGCACGCTGCAGCGCGCGCAGGAACAGTCCGGCCGAGACGAGCAGCAGCACCGACATCGCGAGCTGCGTGGTCACGAACACGCGGCGCGACCGCGTGCGGCGATCGCCGACGCCCGCGCCGTCGCTCCGCAGCGTGGGCGCGAGGTCGCGCCGCGCGGCGGCGAGCGCCGGGAAGAGGCCGAACACGACGCCGGTCGTGAGCGTCACGGCGAGCGTGAAGCCGAGCACGCGGAGATCGATCGGGAAATGGACGGCGATGGGTACGTGGGCGTCCACGCGCATCGTCTCGGCGAGCCGCAGCACCCAGTCGGTCAGGATCACGCCCGCCGTCCCGCCGAGGAGGAAGAGCACCACGCTCTCCGTCACGAGCTGCCTCACGAGGCGGCGCTGCGTGGCGCCGATCGCGAGCCGCACGCCGAACTCCTTGCGCCGCGCGACGCCCCGCGCGAGCAGCATGCTGCCCACGTTGAGGCTCGCGATGAGGAGCACGAGCGCGCCGACCGTCATCAGCACGCCCATCGCGACGGCGACGACCTCCTGCCCCTGCACGGGGATCGGGCGGAGCCGCACGACGAGCACCCGCTCGCGCGCGTCGTCGTCGGCGTTCTCGCGCGCGACGCCGGCGCGGAGCGTCGTGAGCTCCGCCTGCGCCTGTCCCGCAGAGACGCCCGGCGCGAGGCGGCCGACGAGCGACAGCCACTCGGCGCGCCGCTCGGAGACGATGCGCGGCATGTCGCGCAGCAGCACCGACGCCATCATCCCGGGCACGTAGAGGTCGGGCTTCACGAGCGCGATCGTGGCGCCGAACTCCGGCGATGCGACGCCGATCACCGTGAACACGGTCCCGTTCACCTCGATCTCCCGGCCCACGGCGGCGGCCGCGCCGCCCAGACGCGACTCGGCGAGCGCCGCGCTCACCACGACGACTGGCTTCGCCAACGGCTCGCTGTCCTCGTCGGCGCGGAAGAAGCGGCCGGCCGCGGCACGCACGCGCAGCACGTCGAAGTAGTTGCCCGACACGATCAGCGCCGACCGCGCTTCGTGCGCCCGCGTCGTACCGCCGGTCTCGAACGCGACGTCCGCGCCGGCGTTCGCCCACGCGGCGAGCCCGGAGAGCGTGCGCGTACGCCGCGCGACGTCGCGGTAGAGCGGGTACGACACGTTCGAGGGCCCCGGCGTGCGCTCGCCCCACACCGTCACGTCGACGAGCGACGCCGGCTCGCCGAGTCCGGGGCTCGGCGCGATGAGCAGGGTGTTGACGACGCTGAAGATCGTCGTGACGGAGGCCGCGCCGAGCATCACGACGAGCGCGGCGATGAGCGTGAAGCCCGGATTCTTGCGCAGCAGGCGCAGCGCGTAGCGCAGATCGGTGCGGAACGATTCCATGTGGAGCTCGCGGTGGTGTCGAGGTCGGGAGCTGCGACACCGGCCCTACGGCTCCGCCGGCCGAATGACGTCAGGCGGTCGTCAGTAGTTCGCGGCCGGGTACCGCGCGCGCAGCATCGGGAGCAGCTCCGCGTGGTGCCGTCTCACGCACGGCTGGCAGATGCCATGGCTGGGAAGGGGCCGCGGGCCGCCGAGTGGCCCCTGCCGGAGGACGCGCGCCGCCTCGCTCGCCGCCGGCACCCAGAAGCGCCACCCGCTCGGCAGCTCGACGAACACCACCGCGTGGCAGTGCATGCACACCTGCACGAACGCCCAGGTGGGGTCGCGGCGGGTGACGGCTACGGCGCTGGAAGCCCCGCGCGGGCGGTGCTCGCTTCGCTCTCGTGACGGCGTCATGGTGCGTTGACTGGCGGGATGGCGAAGTAAGTCGTTCCGGTGCGGTCCGCGCCATGTCGCGCGGGCGCCACATGCCGTCCGGAGGTCGGCGCGGCACGTTAGAGTTCGGGCTCGCCGCCGCATCCGCTGCCGCCGCGCTTCCTCCCGCCGAAACCGTTCGCCTCCGATGCATTCCACGAAGTCCGTCCGACGCCGCCTCGCCGGCGCGGCGATCGCGCTCGCCGTAGCCGCCGCACGCATCGCGCCCGCCGCGGCGCAGCCCACGCTGCACCTGCCGCTCTCGTCGTCGCCGCCGACCGGCGACTCCGTCATCGCCCGCATCTACGACGAGGGCATGCGTCGCTCGCAGGCGTACCCGCTCGCGCAGACGCTGATGGACTCCATCGGACCGCGGCTCACCGGCTCGCCGGCGAACCGTGCGGCGAACGACTGGCTCGTGCGCACCTACGCATCGTGGGGCGTCGGCGCGCGCAACGAGAAGTACGGCACGTGGCGCGACTGGGCGCGCGGGCAGAGCCGGGTGGAGCTCCTCGCGCCGCGCGCGCGCACGCTCGAGGCGACCATGCTCGCGTGGAGTCCGGCGACGCCCGCCGGCGGCGTGACCGGCGAGGTGGTGATGCTGCCGCCGACCGCCGAGTCCCGCGACAGCGCAGGCTTCGCCCGATGGTTAGGCACCGTCCGCGGCAAGCTGGTGCTCGTGTCGTACCCGCAGCCGACCTGCCGTCCCGACTCCGACTATGGCGCGTGGGCGCCGCCGGCGACGGTGGCCGCCGTGAAGGCGGCACGCGACAGCGGCGCGGCCGAGTTCCGGCGCCGCGTCACGGTCGGCGGATACAACACGCGCACGCTGCTGCCGGCGCTGGAGGCCGCGGGGGCCGCGGCGGTGCTCGGCAACACGTGGTCGCGCGGCTGGGGCGTCGACAAGATCTTCGCCGCGCGAACCGCGCGCGTGCCGACGTTCGACGTGAGCTGCGAGGACTACGGGCTGCTCGCGCGGCTCGCCGAGCGCGGCCAGCACCCGCGCGCGCACGCCGTGGCCGAGGCGACGAGCGCGCCGAACGAGGCGCCCGTCTACAACACCATCGCCGAGGTGAAGGGGTCCGCGCTGCCTAACGAGTACGTGATGCTCTCGGCGCATCTCGACTCGTGGGACGGCGCGAGCGGCGCGACCGACAACGGCACGGGTACGATCATCATGCTCGAGGCGATGCGCATCCTGAAGCAGGTCTACCCGCATCCCAAGCGCACGATCCTCGTGGGGCACTGGAGCGGCGAGGAGGAGGGCGACATCGGCTCGGGCGCGTTCGCGGCGGACCACCCCGAGGTGCTCGCGGGGCTGCAGGCGCTGTTCAACCAGGACAACGGGGCCGGCGAGATCGACACCGTGCAGACGAACGGCTTCGTGGACGCGGCCGCGCACTTCGCGCGCTGGATGTCGCGCATGCCGGCCGACGTGACGCGCACCACGGTGCTCGCGCTCCCCGGCATCGCCCACGACGAGAGCACCGACAGCGACGCATTCGATTGCCGCGACGCGCCGGGCTTCTTCCTCACGTCGAGCGACTGGTCGTACGGCGACTACACGTGGCACACGAACCGCGACACGTTCGACAAGATCGACTTCGCGACGATCCGCCGGAACGCGACGCTCGTCGCGATGCTCGCCTACGAGGCGTCGGAGGATCCGGAGCGCGTGTCGCGCGCCCGGCGCGTGCCGCCGGTGGACGCCGAGTCCGGCCGCACCGTCGCGCCGCCGCGCTGCGGCACGCCGCCGCGCAGCTTCGCCGAGACGCTCACGCGCGGCGGGCGGTGACGCGACACGGTGCCGGATCGACCGACGTTCCGCGCGCCGCGAGCAGCACGGCGCGCGGCGTCGCCGTCCTGCGGGCGGCGCACCTGCTCCTCGACGGCGCGCCGCCCATCCTGAACGACACCGTGATCGCGCGGCTGCTCGGCGACGACACTGAGTCGCGGATTCGCGGTCGCGCCGACGAGCTGCAGGCCCCGACGGTGCGTGGGCTGCGCTCGCACGTGCTGCTGCGCAGCCGATTCACCGAGGATGCGCTCGAGCAGGCCGTCGCCGACGGAGTCGAGCAGTACGTGCTGCTCGGCGCGGGCCTCGACACGTTCGCGTACCGCCAGCCGCCGTGGGCGAGCCGGCTCGCGATCACCGAGGTCGACCACCCCGCGAGCCAGACGGCGAAGCGCGCGGCGTTGGCCCGCGCGGGCATCGCGATCCCCGTCAACCTGCGGTTCGCCGACGTCGACTTCGAGCGCGAGTCGCTCGCCGAGGGCCTCGCGCGCTGCGGCGTGGACGCGGCGAAGCGCACGTTCTTCTCGTGGCTCGGCGTCACCATGTATCTGACGCGCGAGGCGATCCACGCGACGCTGCGCACCGTGCGGTCGTTCGCGTCGGGGAGCGAGATCGTGCTCACGTTCGCGCAACCGAACCCCGACGCGACGTCGGGCGCGGACCGTCTCGCCGGCGGTGCCGCAGCGGTCGGCGAGCCGTGGATCAGCTACTTCACGCCGGAGGACGTGGCGGCGATGCTGCGGTCGCTCGGGTTCTCCGGCGCGCGATTCCTGTCGCGCGAGGAGGCCGCGCACCGCTACTACGCCGGCCGCGCGGACGGGCTGTCGGCGCCGCGACGCGTGTCGATCGTGTCGGCGACGGTGTAGCACGGGACGCGCGACGAAACTCGCTTACCACGGGCGACGTAGGAGACCGGACCGCGTTCCCTCGGTAACCGAGCCCAGGACGCCATGAGACAGAACGCCGCGCTGACCATCTCGTCGCTGCTGCTGGTCGTGCTCTTCACGGTGCATCTCGCGCACGACATCGTCTTCGGCCTGGACTCGATGAGCCGAGCCGGGACGTTCACGTTCCTGCTCATCGTACTCGTGTCGTTGTACGGGGCCGTGGAGCTTGCCGGGCGCCGGTCGGGATACGTCATCACGCTGCTCCTCGGGATCCTCTCCGCGGGCCTGCCCGTGCTGCACACGGTGGGGGGGCCGCGCAGCGCCGCGCACGGCTTCTTCTTCGTGTGGACGCTCCTGGCGATCGGAACCGCTGGCGTCTTCTCCGCCGTGCTCTCGGCGCGCGAGCTGTGGCGCTCCGCTCGCACTCGCCGCGCGACGCCATCGCGCGCGGGGCAGGCGTGATCGTGATGTGCGTCCGGGCTGCTCGCGCATAGGATGCTTGCGGGCGGCATCGCCGATCGTGCCGCGCTTCGGGAGCGGCTCCGACACGTCTACTGGGTCGGCGGCGGGAGCGGCGCGGGCAAGTCGACCATCGCGCGTCGCATCGCGGCCGAGCACGGCCTGCGGCTCTACGCGACCGACGACGTGATGGCGGATCACGCGCGCCGCACGACGCCCGACGGTGCGCCGCTGCTGCACCGGTTCATGGCCATGACCATGGACGAGCGTTGGGTGAGCCGGTCGCCGGACGCGATGCTCGACTCGTTCCACTGGTTTCGCGGCGAGGGCTTCGACCTGATCGTCGACGACCTCCTCCACGTGCCGCGGGAGCCTGGTGTGCTCGTGGAGGGATTCCGCCTGCTGCCGCGCCTCGTCGCGCCGCTCCTCTCCGCGCGCGATCGTGCCGTCTGGCTCCTGCCGACGCCGCCGTTCCGCCAGGCGGTCTTCGCCGCGCGTGGCGGGTCGGCGTCGGGCTTTCTCGCCACGACCAGCGACCCGGAACGCGCGCTGCGCAATCTGCTCGAGCGCGACCGGATGTTCACGGACGTCCTCCGCGCCGAGACGCAGCGGCTGGCGCTACCCGCCCTCGAGGTCGACGGCTCGATGACGGAGCAGGACCTCGCCCGGCGCGTGGCGCGCATGTTCGGACTCTGAGCTGCGCCGCCGACGGCACCGGGACGCTACTCGTACCGGAGCGCGCGCGTCGGGTCCACGCGCGCGGCACGCCACGCGGGAATCGACGACGCGGCGAGCGACACGAGCGACAGCGCGACGACCGCGGCGATCACCACCAGCGGGTCGCTGCCGCGCACGCCGAACAGCAGCGACTCCGCGCCACGCCCGATGCCGTACGCCGCGGCGATGCCCACGGCCGCACCGACGACCGCCATGGTGCCGACGCTGCGCAGCACCATCGCGACGATGCTGCGTGCGCTCGCGCCTAACGCCATGCGCACGCCGATCTCGCGCGTGCGCTGCGCCACCGAGTACGCGAGGACGCCGTACAGGCCGACCGCGGCGAGCAGCGTGGCGAGCGCCGCGAACCCGGCGGAGAGCGTCGTGATCAGCCGGTCGAGGTAGACGTTCTCGCGGATCTGCTGCGGCATGGTCTTGAGCGACGTGACCGGGAGCGTGCGGTCGATGCGCGCGAGCGTGCCGCGGATCTCCGGCAGCAGCGTGCGCGCGGGCACGGTGCTGCGCACGTAGAAGCTGAGCGAGCCGACCGTCGTGTCCTGCGCGTACGGCAGGAAGTACACGGGGCGGTCCTCCTGCTTCACGCCGCTGTACTTCGCGTTCTTCACGACGCCGACGATCACGTGCGTGAGGCTGTCCCCCTCGCCGACCATGCGCCCCACCGCGCCGTCGCCGAGCCGGAACTTCTTCACGAACGCCTCGTTGACGACCGCGACGCGCGGCGCGCCGAGCGCGTCGGACGCGGTGAGCTCGCGCCCCGCGACCAGCGGCTGGCCCGTCGCGCGGAAGAAGTCCGGGCCCACCGCGTTGAAGTACGCGTCCGTGTCGGTGTCGGGCCCGTGCGGGAATCCCTGCACGTTCATGTCGTTGTCCCAGTTGTTGCCGCCGATGAGCGGCACGCGCGCCGCCGTCACGCCGCGCACGCCGGGGATCGCGCCGACCTCGCGCGCCACGCGCGCGAACAGCGCCTGCGACTCCGCGCCGGAGTAGCCGTTCAGCACCGGGGCCAGGCGGAACGTCACCAGCTCGTCGACGTCGATGCCGAGGCGCACGCGGCCGACGTTGTCGAGGCTCCGGATGAACAGCCCCGCCGACACGAGCAGCGCCATCGACAGCGCGAACTGCGCCGTGCCGAGCGAGGTGCGGAAGCGGGCCGCGCCGCGCGCCGCCGTGGTCTTGTTGGACCCGCTGCGCAGCGCCGTCACGAGCTCCGAGCGCGTGCCGTGCAGGGCGGGGAAGAGCCCGAACAGCAGCCCGGTCGTCATCGACAGCGCGGCGGCGAACCCGATCGCGCTCGGGTCGACCGCGAACGCGAGCGTCGACGAGACCTCCTGCGGCAGCAGCGCGACGATGCCGTGCAGCGTGGCCCACGCGACGCCCAACCCCGTCAGGCCGCCGAGCGACGCGAGGAGCACCGACTCGGCGAGCAACTGCGCGAGCAGGTGCGTGCGCGACGCGCCTAACGAGAGCCGCACGGACATCTCCGTGGCGCGGTTGGCCGAGCGGGCGAGCAGCAGGTTCGCGATGTTGGCGCACGCGATCGCGAGCACGAGCATCGTGATGCCGAACAGGAGGACGAGCGGCGTCCGTGTCTCGTCGTGCAGGTCGCTCGAGCCGCGCCGTCCGTCGAAGAGATCGAGCGACTTGGCCTTGAAGCGCGCCAGCGTCGCCTCGCTCACGCCCCGCTGGAGCGGCGCCTCGACCTGGTTGATGATGCGATGATAGACCACGTTCTCGCGCGCCGCCGCCTGCTCGAGCGTGACGCCGGGACGGAGCCGCGCGAAGACGTAGATCCAGTACTGGCGGCGCTGCTCGTAGCCGGTGTAGCCCGCGTCGAGCACGCCGCGCATCGTGATGGGCACGAAGAGCGCCGGCCGGTTGCCGAGCGTCGTGCCCTGGAACCCCGCCTCGGTGACGCCGATGATGCGCATCGACTGGCCGTTCACCGTCATCGTCGTACCGACGACCGACGGGTCGCCGCCGAGCTGGCTCTGCCAGTAGTCGTGGCTCAGCACCGCGACCGCGTTGGCGCCGATCACGCGGTCGTCGTCGCGGCCGAGCAGCCGGCCGATCGCGGGCTTCACGCCGAGCACGCCGAAGTACGAGCCCGACACGAACTCGGCCCGCGCGTTCACGACGTTGCCGCGTGCCGCGAGGTTCGCGTTGAAGTCCTGATGCCCCGCCACGCCGCTGAACGGCCCCGGCTGGGCCTCGAGGTCGCGGAACATGGCGTAGCTGAAGATCCACTTGCTGTCGCCCCCGGCGAGCGTCGTCTGGTGCGAGCCGGGCGTCGGCGTGTTGCCGCCGAAGATGACGAGCTGCTCGGGGTGCGGCACCGGCAGCGGCGCGAGCAGCAGCTCGCGCACGAGCGAGAAGATGGCCGCGTTGGCCCCGATGCCGAGGGCGAGCGAGAGCACGGCGACGGCGGTGACGAACGGCGTCCGGCGCAGCGTGCGGAAGGCGAGGCGGAGGTTTGGCATGCGGGCTTGGACAGGGGCGGCGCGGCCAGGGTTTGACCGCGCCGTCTCGTCCGGGGCTGTCGTTAGGCATCACGTCACGGCGCGAACCCCCGCGCGCGCAGGGCGTGCACGACCGACGGCCGCGCCAGGCGCTCGGGCGGCTCATGCCACCGGTTGTACGCCTCGGCGCGCGTCGCGCCCGCGTCGAGGAGCAGGTGCACGATGGCCGGGTAGTCGTCGTCGTTGGCGCGCGGGCTGAAGCGCGAGCCGTGCGCCGCCCACGCGATCGGCGAGCTGCCGTAGCGCGAGTCGCGCGCGTTCACCGGCGCGCCGTGGGCGAGCAGCTGCCGCACGAGGGCGACGCGCCCGTGCCACGCCGCCCAGTGCAGCGCGGTGCCGCCCCACTCGCTCTCCACGCCCAGCGGCCAGCCGAGCGACAGCATGATCGCCACCGCCTCCGGGTGGTCGTCGTCCAGCGCGACGTGGATCGCCCGCGCGGCCTCCTCGTCGAGCGCGGCGACGAGCCCGGGGTGCGACGCGACGAGAGCGTGCGCGCCCGCCGCGTCGCCCGTTAGGCAGGCGTCGAGCAGCCGGTCCACGGGTGCGAGACGCGCCACGTCGGCCCCGGCGGCGGCGAGCGCGTCGGCCGCCGCGCGGTTCCCGGCGCGTATCGCGAGCACGTACGGTGTCGCGCCGTCGGTGCGCGCGGCGTCCACCCGCGCGCCGTGCGCGAGCAGCGACTCGATCGCGGCCGCGCCGTGGCCGCCCGCCGCGACGCGGTGCAGCGGCGTCTCGCCGAGCTGCGCGCGCGTCTGCCCGTCGCTCACGCGGCCGAGCGGCACGTTCGGGTCCGCGCCGTGCGCGAGCAGCCACGCCATGCCGCGCATCGCCGCCGCGCCGATCGGGTTCGACGCCCGGTGCGACGCGAGGAAGTAGAGCGGCGTGGTCGCGCCCTCCACGGGGCCGCGGCTCGGGTCCGCGCCGTGGGCGAGCAGCAGCTCGAGGATCTCGCGACGGTCGTGCTGCGCGGCGTGGTACAGGCTCTCCCCGTCGGTGGGCGCGGCGCCGCGCTCGAGCAGCAGCCGCGCGACCGCGACGTTGCCGGCGAGGCACGGGTAGTAGAGCACGGGAAGCCGATCGGGCCCGTCGGGCAGCGGCACGCTGGTGTTCGGGCTCGCGCCGGCGTCGAGGAGCAGGCGCACGAGCCGCACCTGTTCGGCCTCGGTCACGCCGCGGGCGCGCTTCACGTCGGAGAGCGCGGCGTAGACGAGCGGCGGCGGCTCGTCGGGCGGTGCGGGGCGCGCCGCCGCCGACGGATCGGCGGCGAGCCGCGCCTCGACCGCCGCGACGTCGCCCGCGGCGCAGGCGCACGCCAGGTCGTGGTGCGCGATCGCCGGGTGCGTCTCGAGCACGGCCAGCGCGCGCGCCGTGTCGTCGCCGCGCACGGCCTCGAGGAAGCGCGCCGCGTGGACGTGCAGCGGGTCGAGCCGCTCGTAGGCGGCCTTCAGCGCCGCCCAGTTGTCGTGGCCGTGTTGCCGCGCGACCGCGTGCTGGACGTCGGCGAGCCGGATCGCGGTTCGCACGCCCGCGTCGTCGAGCGCGGCGAGGCGCGGAAGCAGCGCGCGGAGCGCGGCGAGGACCGGCGCGTCGCCGGCGCGGGCCTGGCGGAGGAGGCGCTTCGCCTCGCGGCGAACGGCGTCGAGCGCGGAGCGGGCGCCTTCGGCGGGCGGGGAGGGCTGGTCGGACATGTACGATCTCCCTGATGCCCGGGTCCGCACGGCGGGGCGAGGAGGTCGTAGGCGCGCACGGCACGACACGCAGCAGGCGGGAGACCCTTTCCGCGGACCGGAGGCGCCCTGCGCGCCGGCGGGAAGTGTGGCCGGCGCCGGACCGTGGCGCAACCTAGGGCTGCAGCCGAACCTGCAGCTCGTCGATCCGAGGCGCCGGCGTGTGCAGGAGCTTCTGCCCGCCGAAGCCCGTCGCGCGCAGCGTCGCGGGTCCCGGACGGAATCGCGCGAGCAGCGCGGGCGTGATCGGAACGGTCGGCGTGTACCGGAAGACGCGCGGGTCGAGGCTTCGGATCCGGTTCGTCCTCGCGCGCTGCTCCAGGAGCACCTCACGCCGCGGTCCCTGGACGAGCTCGAGCCGGATCCGGTTCGGCACCTCGCCCGATGCGATCACGTCGAAGCCGACCGCGGATCCCGGCGCCAACACGAGCGAGCTCGCGCGCGCCTCGATGTGCAGGATCTGCCGCAGCCGACGGCAGATGCTCCACGCGAACGAGACCGCGTACAGGCAGCCCGCCACGACCGCCGCGCGCCGCACGAAGCGCACGACGCGCGACTCGCGCTGGGCCATGGCGGCGGCGAACGTCGTCATGATCGATGATACGGTGGCCGAGTTACCGGGTCGTGTCGGACGGATTAGGCGTCGATTAACACGCCGATGCGACGCGCCGGGAGACGTGTGATCGGTCGACGCGCGAGATCCCGCGTCGGCGCCGCGTCAGGGCGCGCCGCGTCGGGCAGTCCGCCACGCGAGTCCGACGATGACGGCGCCGAGCACGACGACGAGGCCGAGCAGGAGCGGGAGCGTCCGCCGCATCTTCGCCCGCTGACCTGCGGCGTCGTAGTAGTACGTGCCCGGCGTCGGCCCCTCGCGGATGAGCCCCTGCCGGAGCAGGCGCTCGAACCGGCGCTCGTCGGCCTTCGTCATGCCGATCTCGTCGCGCCGGAGCGCGGTCTCGGGGCTGACCGCGCCCTTGCGTCGCAGGCGCGTCGCCGGCCGCTGCCTGGAGGAGCGTGAGGAGCGAGGGTGTCATGCGATCAGCTTGCACCGGGCGATGCCGCGCGGCCAGCTTCCCGTTGGGCATCTCGCTTCTCTCACCGCGCAAGGCCGCGAGCCATGACTGACCATGCGATCGGCGGCTATCGCGAATCGCCCCCACCCGCCGACCTGGCGTTCGCCGTCGAAGCGCTGTGGACGCACGCGACCGCGCCCGTGCGGCCCACCGTGCACCGCGTGGTGCCCGACCCCGCCGTGAGCCTGTGCTTCACGGGTGTGCGCGACGCCAACGGCCCGGGCTCGTCGCGGCTGATCCTCATCGGCCCGGTCGCGCAGGCGCGCATGTTCGCGCCGGAGCCCGGATCGCACATGACGTCGGTGCGCATCAAGCTCGAGTGGTGCCGCAGCCTGCTCGGCGTGGCGCCCGGTGAGCACGAGGATGCGGAACATCCTTACGCGCTCGCGCACCCTGCTCTCGGCGCGCCGCTCGAGGAGCGCCTGGCGCGCACCCGCACACCGGGCGACGCGCTGCGCGTCCTCGTCGAGTTCCTGCGCGCACGCACCGCAGCTGCAACGGTCGCGCGCCGCGCGTCACGCGCACCCGCGCCGCCGCTGGTCCGTGCAGGGATGGAGATGCTGCGCACGTCGGCCGGTCACCTTCGCGTCGATGCGTTGTCGGCGCCGCTCGGCGTGACCGACCGCCACCTGCGCCGCGTGATCCTGGCGGAAACGGGGATCTCGCCGCGGCGCTTCGCGCGCGTGCAGCGGCTCCACGCGCTCCTCCGCGACGCCGACCGCGCCGCGACGCCCGCCTGGGCGGCGCTCGCCGCGCGCCACGGCTACGCGGACCAGTCGCATCTGATCCGCGAGCTGCGCGCGCTCGCCGGTGCGACGCCGGGCCGCCTCGTCGCCGAGCGCAGAGCCGAGCCGAGCGTGAGCGTCACGGGCTGACGCGGATGCCGCGTCGCTCGGGCAGGTCCGCCGTGATCGCCCAGCCGCCGAACGTCTCGCTGACCGCGAGCCACAGCTCGTTCGGGCCGCGCCGGAGCGGCAGCGCCAGCTCGTCGAACAGTCCCACCGTGCCCAGAAACTCCGGGTCGCGAGTCGCGAAGCTCGCGTTGCCCGCGTAGAGCAGTCTCCCGTTCAGGAACACGCGCACGCGATCGCTGAAGCCGAAGCGCACTCGCGCCGTCATCGCGTGATCGGCGTCGAGCGTGACGGCCGCGACGACGGTGTTGCGGCCGCTGTCGACGCCCGCGAGTCGCGCGAGGTTCGCGATGCCGCGCTCCTCGACGTCGAGCGCGCACCAGCCGCTGCCGGGCACCGCGCCGGGAGCCGCCGCCAGCTCGGTGACGCCGGCGAGCGACGACTCGGCGAACGGCGGCGACACGCGCCACGAACGGACGATCGTCGCCGGCGTGGAATCGCGCACGGCGGGTGGCGTGCCGGTGAGGCGCGGCTCGCTCTCCGCTCGGACCACGACGTTCGCGAAACGCGCGGACCCCGGCGCCACCACGAACCCCACCTCGCCCGCGACCTCGGCACCACGCAACCGCGGGATGACCTGAACCGCCGTGTCGCTGTCCACGAACACCTCGGCGCGCGTGCCGGCCACCACGAGCTTGACGTGCATCCAGCGATCGAACGTCCAGCGGACCGCGGCGTCGTACGCGGGCCCGGTGTAGATCTGCCAGCCGTACAGGCCGTGCAGCACCGGCGTGTACTGCGTGGCGTCCGGCCGCCCGTTCGAGCCCGCGCGCATGTAGAACAGCTCGTAGTCCGTGCGACTGGCCGCGCGAAACGCGACGCCGGGAAACGCCGGCCCGTCGCCGAACGCGACGTCGAACTCTATGGTGCCGTTCAGGAAGCGGCTGCGCGTGAGCCACGCGGCACCGTCCCGCAGCAGCAGCGCGGCGCGGCCTCGATAGGGTTCGATGCGCGACTCCGCCGCGCGGATGTCCCAGGTCGCGCTGTCGAACGGCTGCTGCGCGGCGGACGGACGCGCGGCGAGCGGCGCGGTGAGCTGCGCCAGGGCGAGGAGGACGACGACGCGTCGCCGGAGTGGAGTGTCAGTCATGCCGCCAATCTTTGCCGCAGCACGGCGGCGCGATTGGACGTTTCGGACATGCGACGCGGTGCAGGTCGAGTGCACCGCGCGAGCCGTCCGTGTAACGTGATCCGATGGACGGCGACCCCGCGACCACGGACGGGCTGGCGGCCCGGCGGGTGCAGCGTGCGGTGACGCGCGCCGGTCTGCACGTGTTCGAGGCCGTGTACGAGCCACACTCACGGCTCCCCGATCACGAGCACGCCTCACCGTTCTTCTCGTACGTGCTGCGCGGCGCGTACGCGGAGCGCGCGGGCGGCGCGACCCGGGACTGCCGTCGAGGCGCCGTGATATTCCATCGCGACCACGAGTCGCACGCGAACGTCGTCGGCCCCCGCGGCACGGCGTCGCTGAACGTGGAGCTCGCGCTCGACGCATGGCGCGAGCTCACCGACGACGTCTCGCCGGCGCGCCGGATCGCGGGGCGCGTGCTCACCGACGACGTCGAGTGGCACGCGTTCGCGGTCTGGCGCGAGTTCCATCGGGACGACGACGGGAGCGCGCTCGGCATGGACGAGGCGGTGGCGCTGCTGTGCGACGCCGTGCGGGACCGCCGCGCGCGCGGCACGTTCGAGCCGCACCGCCGGCTGGACGCGTGCGCGGAGTACCTGGCGGGGCGGCTGACCGGCGCGGTGCGGCTCGCGGACGTCGCCCGGATCGCCGGGGTGCATCCCATGCACCTCACGCGGCTCTTCCGCCGACGCTTCGGCTGCTCGATGGGCGAGTTCGTCCGCCGGCGGCGCGTGGCGTGGGCGTGCGACCAGCTCGTGAGCGGGGAGGGCACCATCTCGAGCGTGGCGGCGCGGGCCGGCTTCTCGGACCACGCGCACTTCACGCGCACCTTCCGCCGCCTCACGGGGTGCTCGCCTCGCTGGTACCGCGAACGCGTGCGCTTCTAGCGTTCAAGACGACGCTCGTGTCGGGCCGCACATTTGCCGCATGCCGCGCGTCACTCACCTGCCGTCGTTCCTCATCGGACTCGCGCTCGCGTCGCCGGCGGCCGCCCAGCGCGAGCGCGTCGAGCCGTGGGTTCCGATCCGCATCGCCTCGCGTGCGCTCGGTCGCCGGACGATCGACGTGGCGGTGCCCGACGCCTACGAGCGAGGGAGCGACCGCTACGCGGTGCTCGTCGTGCTCGACGCCGAGGACCGCGCGATGTTCCGGCTCGCCATCGCGCAGGCCGCGTATCTGGCCGAGAACGCCGACGGCGTGCCGCCGATGATCGTCGTCGGCGTGGAGAACGGCGCGGACCGGCTGCACGACATGCTGCCCGCCCCCACCG
This sequence comes from Gemmatirosa kalamazoonensis, assembly GCF_000522985.1. NCBI lineage: Bacteria > Pseudomonadati > Gemmatimonadota > Gemmatimonadia > Gemmatimonadales > Gemmatimonadaceae > Gemmatirosa > Gemmatirosa kalamazoonensis. The sequence goes on along the minus strand of NZ_CP007130.1, from coordinate 310,487 downwards.
GCTCGTCGGTGGCGGAGTTTCCCACCGGCGGCGGGGCGGACGCGTTCGCGCGTTTCCTCTTCGACGAGGCCCTGCCGGCCGTCCGGGCGCGCTACCGCACGCTGCCGACGACGGTCCTCGCGGGCTTCTCCGCGGGCGGCGTGTTCGCGCTCTACTCGGCGGCGACGTGGCCCGGACGCTACCAGGGTGTGATCGCCATGGACCCGGCGATCTGGTACAACGACCGACGTCCCGCCGTCGAGTACGCGGACGCGATCGCGCGATCGTCGGCGCGGCAGCGCATCTTCGCCGGACATCACGGCCTCGGCGACGCCGACATCGACACGACCACGCGCCGCTTCGCATCGCACCTCGACTCGATCCGACCGCCTAACGTCGCGTTCGCGCACCGCCGCTACCCCGACGACTGGCACGCGCTGGTGCCACTGTCGGCGCTCCCCGACGGCCTGCGCTTCGTCTTCGCGCCGGTGGCGACGCAGTCGCTGCCCATCGCCACGCTCGACGAGCGCGCCGACTCCGCGGCGGTCGTGCGCGCGCTCGCGGCCTCGGAGGCGATGTATGCCGACTCCGCGCGCACGCTCCTGCTGTCCGAGCGACTGCCGGAGCCGGACGTCAACCGTCTCGCCCGCGTCGCGTCGAACACGCTGAAGCAGCCGCGCGTCGCGCTGCTCGTGCTGCGGAGGAACGTGACGCTTCATCCCGGCTCGGCGCGCGCCGTGGCGCGCCTCGCGGCGGGCCATCTCGCGCTCGGCGACACGACCGGCGCGATCGCGCAGCTCCGGCGCGCGATCGCGATGGCGCCGTCGTCGCCGACGGAGCTGCCGGGCGACGCGCGCTCGACCCTCGACACGCTCCTGCAGCGACGCGCGCCGCGGCGGCGCGCGCGGCTCGTCACCGGCGCATGGCCGTCGGTGCGCGAGGACCGTACGCTTCGTCGCAACCCGTTCGTCATCGCTCCCGATTCCGTGAGCGCTCCATGACCAGCCCGAGGCTCGCGCTCCGCGCGCTCCGCCAGACGCCGTTCGTCACCGCAGTCGCCATCCTGTCGCTCGCCCTCGGCATCGGTGCGAACGCGGCGATCTTCTCGCTGTTCGACCAGCTGCTGCTCCGGCCGCTGCCCGTACGCGATCCGGCGCGGCTCGTGAACCTGGTCGCGCCGGGACCGAAGCCCGGCGCGGTGGCGTGCGGCATGGCGGGCAGCTGCGACGCCGTGTTCAGCTACCCGATGTTCCGCGATCTCGAGCGCGCCCCGGCGACGCGGGCCGTCTTGAGCGGGCTCGCGGGGCATCGCGACTTCGGGGCGAACCTCGCGTTCCGCGGGGAGACGCGGAGCGGCACGGGGATGCTGGTGTCGGGCTCGTACTTTCCGACCCTCGGTCTCACGCCGGCGCTGGGCCGGCTGTTCGGGGCGGCGGACGACGAGACGCCGGGCGCACACCCGCTCGCCGTGTTGAGCTACGCCTACTGGAACACCCGGCTCGGCCACGACCGGGGCGTGCTCGGCCAGATCGTCGTCATCAACGGGCAGGCGATGACCATCGTCGGCGTCGCGCCGCGCGGGTTCGAGGGGACGACGCTCGGCATGCACCCGGACGTCTTCGTGCCGCTCGCGATGCGCGAGCTGATGGCGCCGGGGTGGAAGGTCGTCGACAACCGCCGCGCGTACTGGCTCTACGTCTTCGGCCGTCTCGCGCCGGGGGCGACGGCGGAGCAGGCGGCGCGCGGCTTGACCGCCGCGTACCGGCCGATCCTCGCCGACGTCGAGGCGCCGCTGCAGAAGGGCATGAGCGCGGCGACGATGGCGCGCTTCCGCACGAAGCAGATCGTCGTCAAGCCGGGCGCGCGGGGGCAGAGCGCGCAGCCGACCGACGCCAGGGCGCCGCTGCTGCTCCTGTTCGCCATCACGGGCATCGTGCTGCTCATCGCGTGCGCGAACATCGCGAACCTGCTGCTCGCGCGCGGCGCGCGGCGCGCGGGGGAGATGGCCGTGCGGCTCTCGTTGGGCGCCGGGCGCGGTGCGCTCGTGCGGCAGCTGCTGACGGAGTCGCTGGCGTTAGGCGCGGCGGGCGGCGCGCTCGGTCTCGGAGTCGCGTACTGGACGCTCCGCGGGATCACCGCGCTGCTGCCCGCCGACGACGCCCAGACGGTTCACACGCGGCTCGACCCGACGGTCGTGGCGTTCGCCGCGCTCGTCGCGCTATGCACGGCGGTGCTGTTCGGCCTGTTCCCCGCGCTGCACAGCACGCGGCCGGGCCTCATCGGCACGATCCGGTCGAGCGCGGGGCAGCTCTCCGGCGCGAGGGCGGCGACGCGGTTCCGCACGTCGCTCGTGACGACGCAGATCGCGCTCGCGATGACGCTGCTCGTCTGCGCCGGACTGTTCATCCGCAGTCTCGTGAACGTGAGCCGCGTCGACCTCGGTCTCGCGACGGAGCGCGTCGTGACGTTCGGGATCTCGCCGCAGCTCAACGGCTACGCGAACGCGCGGTCGGCGGCGTTGTTCGAGCGGCTGGAGCAGGAGCTCGCGGCCCAGCCGGGCGTCGCGGCCGTCACGGCGGCGCGCGTGCCGCTGCTCGCGGGCAGCAACTGGGGCACCGAGGTCGCCGTCGAGGGATTCCACCGCGACGCCGACACCGACGCCAACGCGCGCTACAACCAGGTCGGCGCGGGCTACTTCCAGACGTTAGGCAGCGCGCTGCTCGCCGGGCGGGCATTCACGGCCGCGGATGGCCCGGGCGCCCCGAAGGTCGCGATCGTCAACGAGACGTTCGCGCGGAAGTTCGGCCTCGGACGGCAGGCGGTCGGCCGGCACATGGCCATGGGCAACATCGGCAGCGACGCCGATCACCGGCTCGACATCGAGATCGTCGGGCTGATGCGCGACGCGAAGTACTCCGAGGTCAAGGGCGAGACGCCGCCGACGTTCCTCCTCCCGTTCCGGCAGGACAGCGCCATCGGCGAGATGAACTACTACGTGCGGACGACGCTCACGTCCGAGCAGGTGCTGCGAGCGATTCCGCGCATCGTGCAGTCGCTCGACCCGAACCTGCCGGTCGAGAACCTCAAGACGCTGCCGCAGCAGGTGCGCGAGAACACCTACCTCGACCGCCTCGTGAGCGTTCTCGCCGTCGCGTTCGCGGTGCTCGCGACGCTGCTCGCGGCGATCGGGCTGTACGGCGTGCTGGCGTACACGATCGCGCAGCGGACGCGCGAGATCGGCGTGCGCATGGCGCTCGGGGCGAGCCGCGCCCAGGTCCGCGGGATGGTGCTGCGCCAGGTGACGCGCATGACGTTCGCCGGCGGCGTCGTGGGCGTCGCGGCGGCGCTCGCCCTCGGCACGGCGGCGAAGTCGCTCCTGTTCGGGCTCCCCGGCTGGGACCCGCTGTCGATCGGGCTCGCGGCGGCCCTGCTCGCGCTCGTGGCGTACGGGGCGGGCTATCTGCCCGCGCGCCGGGCCGCGACCGTGGAGCCGATTCGGGCGCTGCGATACGAGTGACCGGAGCGGGCGTCCTGCGTCGTTGCCCGCGCCGTTAGGCGGCTGCGCGCGTCGCGGTGACGCGAATACGGGCCGTGCGGCGTATTGCTGATCGGCACCGCCACACTGTCGCGCGCGGCGGGGTCACCTGACTCATGCTGGCCCGCCGCGACACCCGTACCGTGTGGCAGACGACGCCGATACGGACCCGCCCGATCCCCGCACCGGAGGAAGCACTGCGATGACGAACCCCCGCCAATCCGTCCTCGAGACGGCCGAGTGGCCCGCGGCGCGCCAGCGCTCGGCCGCGCTGGTGAGCCCGCAGGTCATGGCGCGGGTGGTCCGCCGCCTGGAGGATGCACTGAGCGCGCTCGACCTCACCGGCCGCGTGAGCGCACGCGCCCGCGGCGTGGTGTGCGTGCGCTCGCTCGAGCGCGCGGACTGAGCGACGGCGCCGGGCGTACGGTGCGGTCGCGCGTGTTCGTCGGGGCGCACCGGCGATCGTCATCGCGCCCGTGCCGGCGGCGGACGCGCGCCGTGCAACGCCGCGGTGCGCGTGGGCCGTGGTCGTGGAGCCGGAAATGCAGTACGGTGGTCACTTCACGGTTCGGCTGACGCAGCCGCCGTCTCTCCGGTCCCCAGACGCCCTCCCGGGTCCGTCGACCTCTCCCAGACCGCGCCCCCGTCAGCGCCCGCTCGACCCGCCCGGCACGCCGCCGGGCGTTCCCGGTCCCGGAGCGCTGCATGTGCCCGTTCGATCTCGGCGACGGCCCGGCGGCGGAGCCGGCCGCGCGCGCGCCGTCCGCGGTGCCGCCGGTGCTCCTCGTCGACGACGTCCCTGCCGACGCGGCGGCGAGTCGCGCCGTGCTCGAGCGCGGTGGGTACGAGGTCGCCGCGGAGGTGGACGGCGACGTCGTGCTGCGGCTGGTGCGCGCCGCCCTCACGCGCTGCGTGGTGTCCGAGCTGCACATCGGGTGCGCCGAGGGGCCGTGCGTCGTCATGGTGCTCAAGGGGGACCGGCGCCGGCTCCCGCGGCTGCGCGTGCTCGTCTACACCCGCCACCGGAGTGCCGCCGATCTCGACCGGGCGCTGCAGACCGGCAGCGACGCGGTGTTGTACAAGCCGGCCACCGCCAGTGTGCTGTTGCGCGAGGTGCGCCGACTCGATGCGCTGGGCGGGACGAACGGCGGATCGGAGGACGGCCGCGCCGGAGGTGCGGCGCCGTGAGCGTTGCCCGAGACCCGTTAGGCGCGCCCCTCTGGAACGCGCCCGACGCCGTGCACCTCGTCGACGCCCACGGCATCGCGTGGCGCGTGGTGGAGTGCGACGCCGCGCTCGTGCCGGGCTCGCGTGGCGCGCGGTGCCTCATCTTCCTCTCGGAAGGGCTGGTGCGCCGCGCGTGGAACTTCCCGCTCCACTGGCGCGCGCTCGCACCGGTCGATCTCGAGGCCCTCATGGCGCAGCCGTAGCTCGGAGATCCGGCACGCCCTCCCCGGTCTCCGACCGTGCGCTGCCCGAGGTGCCGGTTGGACCGGGCACGCAGGATTGTCGAGAAAATGTCCTAGACAGTTTCTTGACTCTGTGCGGTCCCCGGCACACCTTCCGAGGGTCCGGCACGGTCGCGATGCAGCGGCGACCTGCACGTCACCCGCGCGGGAGCGGCACCGATGGCACGCCCATACGACGAGTACAAGGACCCGCCGCTGCGGCGCACGCTGGCCGAGGCCGAGGCGAAGCTCGAAGCACGGCGCGAGATCGCGATCGCGACGGCGCCGAGCTACGTCATCGGCGACCTCTGTCAGCGGCTCGCCGCGAGCGCGCTGACGGCGCCGAAAGCCGTCACGTACGACCCGTGACGTCTCGCGCCCGCGGCACGCATGCGACTGCGCGGGCCCACATGCGCGGCGCTCCGCCGCGCAGGGGCTGCACGGCACGGGACCGACTGGGAGGAACCGCGAAGTGAGTGACCATCAAGATGCGCTGCTGCTCGACCGGGCCGACGCCGCGGAGTCACCGGAGCGCGTCGACCTCACGAGACGGTGGACGGACCCGCCGACGCACAAGGCGCGCGCCGGCGTCCAACGCGCGGTCAATCGCCTGCTCGACATCCTCGCGCCCGAGCGCACGGTGATCCGCGCGGCGCGGCCGCCGCAGCCCGTCGAGCGTCATCGCACGCCGCGCGCGTGCATCCTGCAGAGCGCCGCGGCCGCGGTGAGCGTGTCGTGGTTCCCCGACGCGGCCAGCGACGCGGCGTTCGGTGAGCTGCAGGTCCTCGTCTGGCGCGGAACCGTCTCCCGTCCCGGGTCGGCGCAGCGTGGGCCAGGCGGCGCGACGATCGTCCGGGCGTTGGTGTTCTACTGCGACGATCGGGGGGGAGCGCTCGATGACGTCGCCGCGCTCGACGTCGACGCGATCGACGTCGCCGAGGCGCAGTCCGTCCCCGCCGACTGGGGGTGGTGCATGGCCGACGGGACGCGTTACGAGACCGACGCGCTGGCGGCGCATTGTCTCGCGCTCCTGGCGCAGGCCGTCGTGGACGTCGCCGCCGGTGACTCGGGCTGATGCCCACGTTCTCGACTGCGGCCCACGCCGCGCTCGCACGGACCGTCGGCGCGTACGCGCTCGACGCGTTGCTGCACGGTGCCGGTCGCAGCAGCGTCGCGGCGTGCTTCGCCACGTGAGCACACGGGTCCACGCGGGCGCACCCGAACGCGCGCTCCCGCGAGCCATGGCGATGGAGGTGATGCGCCCGTCGGAGATCCTGGGCCCGCCCGCCCCGTCCGCGGAGGATCCGCGACGCTGGCTCCGTGTGCTGCTGCGCGCGCTCCTGGTGCTCGCGAACGTCGTCGGCGCCGCCATCCTGCTCGGCGTCGCGCTGCGTTAGGCGCGGGGCTCGTCAGGCGTGCGGCGCGTTAGGCGTGCCGCACGTCAGCGCTCGCGCAGGCGCGCCCCGAGCGTCCGGACGCGATCGTTGAGCCCCGGGTGCGCGACGAGATCGAACTCTGCCCGCGCGAGCGACGGCGTCAGGCCGTCTCGCAGGAGAGAAGCATGGCGCGCAGCAGGCACAGCGTCAACGAATTGTCCAAGACAAAAGCTTGACAGACGTCGGACTGAGACCTACGCATTTGCACCATGCCACGCCGTCGCCAGCCGACCCTGCGCGACGGACTTCGCGCGCTCACCTGAGGACCTCCCGAGCATGCGCCGCACACGCCCGGCGGGCGCGACCGCCCCGCCACTCTACGCCGCGGACGCGGCGCACCGAGTGCCCGAGGTCGAGATCCTTCCCGGGGTGGACGAGGCCTCGCTCTGCGAGGAGTGGGATTACACGCGGGATTACTGCACCCGTGTGCGCTGGACCGTGGCCGGCCGGCCGTACAGCGCGGCGATGAGCGCGCGGGCGTGGGCGACGTCGGCCAGCGCACCGATCTTCGTCGACGAGTGGCACGCCGGACCACTCACCGACGGCGGAGGCGACGGGTCGGTGATCCGTTTCCACGTGCCGAGTGACCGGTGGTGGTCGTCGGCCCGCATCGTTCGAACGGCGATGGAGCAGCTCGACGCGACCCAGCCGGTGCAGAGCCGCGACCGCAGCATCGTGTGACGACCCGCGGTGACGACAGCTCGAGGCTCTTCTCGAGGCTCGTCTCGAGGCTCGTCGCACCGACCGATTGGACAGACGCCTCACGCGCCGGCGTCGGGACGCACACCGGCGGCCGCCGGCTTCGTGGTGACGACCACCGCGGTGGACGGCGCGACGGTGCCACCGAGCTCCCGCGAGGCTGCCTGCCGGACCTCGGCTCCGCCTTCGAGCCGGAGCGGGCCGAGTTGCAGTGTGCCTGTCCTGCGATACAGGCTGCCGTTAGGCGGGGCCGCGGTCGGATGGTGGAACGGGCCGAAGATGGACACGAGGAGCCAGGATGAAGGATGGCGCTGTCCAATAGTTGTCCTAGACAATCTATCGATGTCGGGGGCGCTCGGCCTAGTCCTCGATTGGGGCGTCGCATCGACTTCCCCACGAAGGAGGCAGGATGCGCGCGATGCACGGCCGACGGTGGATGGCGATCGGAGGCGCCCGGGTCGCGCCGGGCGTCACTGGTCGTCCGTCGCGCATCGTTAGGCAGCGAGGCATAGCGCGGAGTTTCGCGCGTAGCTCATCGCTCAATGGCGCCGACGGATCGCACACCTTGGCCCGGCCCACGCCGAACAGCGTCAGGCGACGGTCGCTACATGCCGTCTGGTGGCGAGCCTGCGCGACGGTCCCGAGGCACTCGCCTTCGTGCTGCCGGTACCTGGCGCGGGGCTGGCCGCGGTAGGCAGGTCCGAGACCGAATCCGAGATCGCCGCCGGCCTCGCCGAGGCCACGATGGCCACGGTAGACGGCGGGAACATCGCGGCGGTGTCACGGCAGCCGGCTCGTCGCTGGTCGTGGGCGATGTGTGAGGGAATGCTCGCGGAGCGGGTCGTCACGGCTTCGCCGTCGTCGCCGGCCCGCTGCGCAGCGCTAGCCGCTGCACCGACCACGACGACGGCACGGGGTCGTCGTCCACGCCGCGCGTGCGCCCGACGCGGGCGAGGAGCCGTGAGAGTGTTCCGCCCGCCGCGTCGCTCGACGCTCCGCGTACGCCGTCGAAGCGCAGCACGTCGGGGTCGATCGCCTCCGCCGTCGTCAGCAGGACGAACGTGTCGACGCCGTACGGCGGCACGATGCGGATGGGCGCGCGGCGCGGCAGCGTGATCACCGGCGGCGCGATGTCGGTGCCCGCGGAGTCCATCGGCACCCGGTTACCGCCGAGCCCCGCCGAAGGGAAGAGCGGGATGCCGCGTCCGTAGCTGTCGATCGCCAGCACGTACACCCAGCGCGCGGGAATGCGGTCGACCGGGATCGTCGAGTCGCGCTGCAGCACGAGGTCGAAGCTCTCCCCGTCGTGCGTCTCGCCGGAGTCGCGGAGCGCGCCGGTCGCTCGATTTCGAAGGGCGAGCCGATACGGGAACCGAGACTCGCCGGTGTCCGGCGGCGCCGCGAGCGTGAGCCAGCCGCGCAGCCGCGCCAGGCGCGTCGCGAGCTCGGTGAGTGAGTCGGCCGCGACGTCGAGCGCGCCGGAGCCCACCCACAGCGTGCGCGGCGGAAGACTCGAGCGCCGCTGCGACGCCGCGCTGCCGTTAGGCCGCAGCCACGCGTAGCTGACGCCACCGTCGCCGAGCCGACCGGCGAGCAGGTAGTCGGCCGCCGCGGGGTCGTCGACCGGCTCGACGGCGTCGTTCGGCGTTCCGCGTCCGAGCCGGAGACTGGTGCGCAGCGGTGTCGGCGGCGGCACGAGCACCGCCACGCGTGGCCGTACGCCCGCGGGCGGCAGGATGCCATCGGCCTGGGCGCCGGCGGCACGCAGCGCGGTACGCTCGCGCTCGCGCACCGAGGTCGCGGCGGACTCCGCCGCGGCGATCGCGCGGCCCACCTCGTCCGCTGTTGCAGTGGCGAGCCGCATCGTCGCGCCGGCCGGTGTGACGAGATGCCAGCCGTCCGGCTCGTAGCGCACCACGTACAACGGCCGTCCGTCGTCGGGCAGCGTCGTGGGATCGTCGGTCCACTCCGCGACCGAACCGTGGCGGAGCGCGCCGAGCGCGGCGACGTCGCGCGTCAGCGCCGCCGGCTCGCGGCCGGCCGGGATCCACACGCGCAGCGCCGGACCGCTCGCGGACGTCCATCGGTCGACCACGAAGAGCGTGCCGGGCGAGAGGCGACCTGGCGAGCCGGCGATGGCCACCGCGTCGCTCTCGGCGAGTCCGTGCACCGCGACGACCTTCAGCCGCACCGGCGCGTTAGGCGCCGAGTCGACGAGTCGCAGCTCCGCGCCCGGCGCGAGACCGACGGCGAGGCCCGCCTGCAGCCGCACCGTGTCGTGCTCGACGCGCAGCACCGGCGCGGTGACGCCGCCCGCGATCGCGCCGTGATACGTGCCGAACAGCGAGCGGCGGCGGTCGGACTCGGTGCCGCGGATCACCGGGTTCTGCGCGAGGCCGTCCTGCTGCAGGATCGCGCGGGCGCGCTCGAACACCCGCATCGCCGGCTCGTTCGGGGGCGCCGAGCGCATGACGCGCAGGAGCGCCGCGGTGAACGCGCCGTGCGCGCGTGGCCGCCCCTCGATGTCGGACGTCGTCACCTCGCTCGACGGCTCGAAGTCCTGCGCCGCGGCGAGGAACAGCGCGCCGCGATCCTCCGGCGGCGGTACGGCGACGGAGTCGGCCGCGTCGCGCGGGTCGGCGGCTGCCCACCGTACCTTCGACGGACTCGGTTCGCCGCGCGTGACCGCGCCGCTGTGGCAGCTGTCGAAGATGAGTGTCAGCGTGCCCGTCGGGCCGATGCGATCGAGCACGCGATCGAACGCCGCGGCAAGCTCCATGTCGCGGATGTCGAACTGGCCCGCGTTCGCGTCGGCCGGGACGATGGTCTGATCGAGGTGGTTCAGCTTGCGGGTGCTGAGCGAGTTCACGCGCTGCGAGCCGTGGCCGGCGTAGTAGAACACGATCACATCGCCCGGCCGCGCGTCGTCGGCGAGCTGGCGCAGCGCGGCGAGGATCGAGTCGCGCGTTGCGTGCTCATTGAGCAGGAGCCGCGGCGGTGCGAACTGATATCTATGCTGGAGCACTTCGGCCATCGCCGTCGCGTCGTTCACCGCACCGTCGAGATCTCCGACGAGCTGCCGGTGCGGCGCGGGCTCGCCGGTGAGGCGCGCCGCAGTCGCCGGCGCGCTGCCCTGTAACCGCGCTCGCCACGCGGCGACCGCCGGCTGCACGTGGCGCTGCCACGACGTGAGGACGGGCGCGGCGTACTCGTACTGATTGATGCCGATCAGCAGCGCATGGCGCGACTGCGCGTGTGCGGCGCGCGCGCCGAGTGCGAGCGCCGCCACGCGGAGCAGGAGACGGCCGGCGTGGCGGCGCGCGGGGCTCACGGGTCGAGCTCCCACGTGTAGTTGTCGCACAGGTCACGGCGGACCGGCCCCCAGGCGATCCACGTGCCGTCGTCGAAGTACGCGCGAGCGTAGAGCGTGCGGACGGAGCAGCCGTAGTAGCCGTACGAGTCGCCGTACCGGCCGACGTTGCCGACGTAGTCGCCGTCCACGTAGATGCGAATGATCCACGACGTGCGGTTGTCGACGTGCAGCGCGCCGCTCATCGCGCCGCGCGTCTTCGCGCCGCCCTTGCTCGGCGGGGCCGGCACCGTGGTGCCGGCATGATTCGCGGGGAGCGAGTCGCGCTTGACGTTCGGGTCCGTCGCGGCGCCCCGGCTCTTCACGCCTTTCGTGTGCACCACCTGCGCAGGCTGCGTTGGCTGGCGGTGCGGTTCGTTGAGCGCCCGCGCCTCGAGCGCACCCACGGACAACGCCAGCGTCACGACGACGAGCAGGGCGGCGAAGAATGGTCTGAGGTGTCGACCGACGATCGATGACATGGGACCTCCAAGAGGGTGAAGGACGCGCAGCCGCATCGACTTCGGGTGAGGCAGGACAACAGTGGGGCGTGGGATGCGGCTGTCAATGCTGTGTCGCGGCGAATGGTGCCGTCGGCGGGTCCCGCGCCCACGCGGCGGGACCCGCCAGGATACTTCGGGACCGAAGTGTCCGCCGTCACTCGATCCGCACGTCGTACTGGTTGTAGACGTTGCCCCAGTTCTTCACGATCAGCGCGTACGGGCCGGCGTAGCCGTGCGTGTCGAGGATGCAGTAGTCGGTGGCGTCGTCGTCCGTCGCGATCACCTGGCCGTTCTTCACGAGGTAGCAGTCGAGATCGGTGTCGCCGTCGCCGCGTACGGTGACGCGCCCGCCGGAGGCGTAGATCGTGTGGATGTTGTAGTCGTGCGGCATCGCGCGGCTCGTGAACAGATAGGCGTCGGCCATCGCGCCGGCGGGTGCGGCGATCAGGAGGAGCGCCGCGGCGGCGGCGACGAGCGGACGGCGGGCGAGACGGTCGCGGAGCGCGATCACGGAAGCACGAAGCGTGGCACGCATGGCAGGAACCCTGGGGTGAGAGTCGAGCGCGCCGCCGGGCCGGGAAGTCGGCTGTTGTCGATCGGGGCGGCTGCGCACACCGACTGACACGCGCACCGGCGACGCGTTACGAGTCGCGCGCAACGCGCGCAACGCGCGCGGCGCGCGCGCCGGCGGTAACGCACGCCGTCTTACGGTGTCAGCCCCGCGGAGACACGTTCACCGGACTCCGATGCCACAGCCCTCCACCGCCACGCACGCACGACGGCAACCTCCCGACGGCTGCTGGGCCGGGTACCGTAGCGATGCCGGCACGCGCCGATGCCTCCGACTCGCGCTCCGCTTCCACGACGGTATCATCGTCGGGAGTGGTGACGAGCCGCGCGGCCCGTTCGACGTCTTCGGGATCTACGGGGCCGAGTCCGGGCGGTTCGCCCTGCTGCTCACGGCATCCGACGGCTCCGCCACGGATCTCGATGGCGCGGCGCTCGGCCACGGCATCGCTGGCGTCTGGCTCGACGATGCCGGGGCGACCGGAGAGTTCTCGATCCACCCGCAACACGCGCCGTCCCATGGGCGAGCCTAACGCCGCACCTTTCATCGACTCGGCGGACGAGACCTTCTTCGCGGCCGTCGTGCGCGTGTTCGGCGCGCTGCGCGGCGCGTCCGCCGCCGTCGCACGTGTCGACGCGCGTCTGGGCACGGTGGCGGCCGAACTGGCGCGGCGTGCGCGGCGACGGCGCGCGCGATTCGACCTGTTCTTGCGCGAGGCGCCGCCCGCCCACGCGGCCGATCTCGCGCTCGCGCTCAAGGCGCAGCAGGGAAGCGAGTCGGCGCTCGTCGAGATCCGGAGCCGCCTCGAGCCCGTGGTGCTGAAGCGGATCTACGCCTACGGCCTCGGATGGAACGAGGCCGACCTCGTCGAGCTGGTGTTCGCGCGCCTGTGGGACAAGCTCGCGACGTACCGCGGGCAGTCGTCGCTGAGGACGTGGGGCGCCACCGTGAGCGCGAACGCGCTCAAGAACTGGATGCGCGCGGCCGACGCGAAGCCCGAGCATGTTCCGCTCGAGGCGCGCGACGGCGAGGTGCGCGGCCTCGAGGGCGGCTGGACCGCCGACGGCGAGGTGATGACGAGCGAGCGCGACATGCAGTTGAAGCGCATGGCACGCGCGCTCGCCTCCGTCGCCAGCGAGGTGCTGAAGCCCGAGGACTGGGAGCTACTGCAGCAGCAGATCGTCGAGGGGCGCTCGTACGCGGAGCTGACCGTGGCGACGGGACGCAGCGAGGTCGCGCTGCGCAAGCGTCGCTTCGACGCGCTCAAGAGGCTCCGGCGTGCAGTGATCGAGCGGTACGGTGACCGCTTCGCGGACGACGTGCATGAGGCGCTGCCACGCACGTGAGCACGCTCGCGCACGAGTCGGCGGAGCCGCTCGCCGGCCTGACGGGGCGCGGCGTGCGCGTGCTCATCGTCGATTCGGGTGTCGACGACGCGCATCCGGCGCTCGCCGGTGCGGCGGTCGCGCACTTCGCCGTCGACGAGTCGGAGGACGGTCGGAAGCGCGTCGTGCCCGACGCGCCTAACGATCTGGTGGGCCACGGCACCGCCGTCGCGTCGATCGTCAGGCGGCACGCGCCCGACGCGGCGCTCGCGAGCGTGCGCGTCGTCGGGAAGCGCGGGCGCGGCACCACGGAGCATCTGCTCGCGGCGCTCGAGTGGGCCGTCGTGCAGCGCTATGACGTGATCAACACGAGCCTCGGCTCGACGTACCTCGCGCTGCTCGGCCGATTCAAGCCGGCGGTGGACGGCGTGTACGTCGCGGGATCGATCCTCGTGTCGGCGTGCAACAATCTCGATCCAGACATCGTCGAGTACCCGGCCCACTTCGCCTCCGTCGTGTCCGTGGCGCACGCCGCGCTGCCGCCGCTCGCGCTCGAGCGCTGCGCGCGACGGCTCGTGGAGTTCCGCGCCGCGGGCGTGGACGTGCCGGTGGCCTGGCGGGACGGCGCGACGGCGGTCGTCACGGGAAGCAGCTTCGCCGCACCGCACGTCGCCGCGCTCGTGGCGCGGCTGCGCGAGCGGCATCCGCGGTGGAACGCGACGCAGGTGAAGGCCGCGCTGTACGACATCGCGCGACCGATGGCGACATGAGCACGCTCCCTGACGTCGACGCCGGGTTCTGCCGACGGCCGCCGCTCGCCGCTCGCTTGCGTCGCCTGCTCGCCGGTGCGGCACGTGCTCTCGGCGCCGCCGAGTCGACGCTGTGGACGTACGACGGCGACGACGCGCTCGCCGCGGCGCTGAATCACGGGCCTGACGAATCGGTGGTGGAGGCGCAGTCGGTGCCGGTGACCGCGAGCGTCGTCGGATTCGTCGCCACGCAGGGCTCGGGGATGGTCGTCGGTCCGGACGACTGGCAGAACCCGACGGTGATGCGCGCGACGGGCAGACCGGTCACGGCGATGGTCGCCGTGCCGGTGACGTTAGGCGGCGAGGTGGTCGGCGTGCTGTCGGCGATCAACCCCGCGGAGCGCGCGCGGTTCGGAGTCGAGGATCTCGCGGAAGCGGCGTGGTATGCGTTCCTGATCGAGGCGGTTCTGACGCACGCCAAGGCCGCCGTGCCCGAATGAGCGAGGCTGGCGCTGCGGCGCGGTCGCGCGCAGCGTGAAGGAATCGGAATCGGGAGTGGATATGCGCTGCACGCGCATCGTGATGCTTCTCGCACCCGTTCTCGTGTCGTCGCCGTCTCACGCGCAGACGACCGCGGACAGCGCGACGGACTTGCTCGATCGCGGGCTGCGCCAGACCCAGTCACGCCAGTTCGATTCGGCGGCGGTCTCGCTGCGGGCGGCGCTCCGGCTCAAGCATGCGATCGCTGATCACGGCGGCGAGGCGAGAGTTCTCAATGGCATCGGCCTGTTGCACTTCAGCACTCACCAGCCCGACTCCGCACTCATCTACTTCCGGGCGGCGCTCCTGCTCGCGCGCGATGGCGGCGACCGCCGGCTGGAAGCGACGACGCTCACGACCATCGGTCTACTGTACCAGACGACGGGCCGTCCGGACTCGGCGTTCGGCTACTTCCGGGAAGCACTTCCGCTCAGCCGCGCTTCGGGCGACGGCCGGCTCGAGGCGATGGCGCTCGTCGGCGTCGGCGGGTTCTACCTTCGCACGAGCCGCCCCGACTCGGCACTCGGCTACTTGCGGGCGGCGCTCCCGCTCGTCCGCGCGCTGCGCGACAGTGGGGGCGAATTGGCGATGCTCAACAGCATCGGCATGGCCCACGATTCCGCCGGCCGCCGCGATTCCGCGGTCGCCTACTACCGCGCGACGCTGCCCCTCCGACGCGCGATGGGCGACCGTGCCGGCGAGGTGGCGACGGTATCGACCATCGGCACGATCTACTATCGCATCGGCCCGGCCGACTCGGCGCTCGCTTACTACCGAGCTGCGCTCGCCTACTACCGGACCGCAGGCAATCGCCGAGCCGAGGCGACGACGCTCGGCAGCATCGGCTTGGTGTATCACGGCGCCAGTGCGATCGATTCGGCGCTCGCCTACTTCCGCTCGGCGCTGCTGATCCAGCGTGCCGTCGCGGATCGGGGAGGCGAGGCGACGACGCTCTACGACATCGGCTCGATCTATCTCGGCACCGGCCAGCGTGATTCGGCGCTCAGCTACTTCCGGTCGGTGCTGCCGCTCGCCCACGCGGTGAACAACCGTGCGCTCGAGGGGGAGGCACTCAACAGCGTCGGATCGGCCTACTGGGGCATGCGTCAGCTCGATTCGGCGCTCAGCTACCACCGGGAGGCGCTGCGACTCAGCCGTGAAGTCAGAGACCGAGGCACCGAGGCGTCGGCGCTCGGCAACATCGGCACCGTCTATCATCGCATCGGCCAATTCGACTCGGCGCTGACGTATTACCAGATGGCGCTTCCACTGCAGCGCGACGTGGGCGACCGTGACGGCGAGGCGAGCGCGCTCGCGAACATCGGTGTGCTGTACTGGCGCACCGGTCGGCCCGATGCCGCGCTCGGCGACTTCCGGGACGCGCTCGCACTCCGGCGTGCCATGGGCGACCCGCAGGGCGAGGCGGCGGCGCTTTCGTGGATCGGCAAGCTGCTCGATCACGCCGGCCAGTCCGACGCGGCGCGCGCCCTTCTGGACAGCGCGAGCGCGCGCTTCGCGACCGTGCGGATGCGTACCGGGAGCGACGCGAGCGCCGTGGCGTATGCCGAAGACCAGCGGGGTGCCGTCGATCTCTGGGTACGGAGCTGGCTCACGCACGCGCGGGCGGCATCCGATGGAGCCGTGGCAGCCGCCCTCGCCGCCGCCGAACGCGGGCGCGCGCAGGGGCTGCGGGATCTGCTCGCCCGCGCGTCGACGTCGGCCGGACCGGCGGTGCCGAATTCTGCCGACATCCTGTGGGAGCGGGACACCGTGCCCGGCGCGGACCTCGCCGCCGAGGCGGCGAAGGAGCTGGCCCCGTTACGCCACACGAGGACGGCCGCGCTCTACTACTTCCTCGGTCACGACAGCTACAGCAGTCAGGACACGCTGACGACCTGGCTGCTCGACGCGGCGGGAAAGCTGCGCCTCGCCGGCCTGGCCGTCGTGAAGCCGGACAGTCTCGCGGCGCTCGTCACGACGCTGCGCACTGCGTTGGGCGCCGACGCCGCGCGCACGCGCATGGCGCGGGGTGGGCAGCTCGAGCAGGAGCGGGCCGCCTCAGGCACCGGAGCGCCCGACGACGCGGCCCGTTCGCGCGGTGTCGAGGACGAGTCGACCCCTGAAGGGCAGGCGCGATCCCGCGCCGCGACCGCGGCGTTAGGCGCGCTGCTGCTCCCCGACGCGCTCACACGCGCCGTGCCCGCCGGCACGGACCTCGTCATCGTGCCGCACGGGGTGCTCGCCCTCGTGCCGTTCGCCGCCCTCCCCATCGCCGGCGACACCCTGCCGTTAGGCGCCCGCTACGCGCTCCGCTACGCACCATCGCTCCGCGTACTCGATGCGGCGGAGTCGCGCGGCGTGTCGCGCGCTCGAAGCGCGCTCGTCGTGGGCGACCCGGCGATGCCGCGCGTGGTGAGCGCGGACGGTCGACGTGTCCCGCTACGGGACCTCCCTGCGGCGCGCCGCGAGGGCGAGGTGGTCGCCGGCCGCTTCGGCGTCGCGATGCTCACCGGCGGCGCGGCCACCGAGACGGCGGTCCGGCAGGCGCTGCCGACCGCTCCTGTCGTGCACCTGGCGACGCACGGCCTGGCGTACGGCAGCGAAGCGCGCGTGCGGGACTCGTACGTCGCGCTGGCGCCCGACAGCGCGAACGACGGGCTGCTCACGATCGGTGAGCTGTTGGACGACGTGCCGTCGCTCGCTGCCGATCTCGTCGTGCTGAGCGCGTGCCAGACCGGACTTGGGGATCTCAAGCAGGCGGAGGGGACGGTCGGCTTCCAGCGTGCGCTGCTCGCGAAAGGCGCGCGCAGCGTGCTGGTGAGCCTCTGGAGCGTCGACGATCGGGCGACGGCGCTGCTCATGGATCGCTTCTACGCCCACTGGTTGGGCAGCGACGGCATGCCGGCGATGAGCAAGGCGGAGGCGCTGCGGCTCGCGCAGAGCGACGTGCGGCTGACGCCCGGCTTCGCGTCGCCGCGCTACTGGGCCGCCTTCCAGCTCGTGGGGGCCCGCTGATGCGTGCGGCGGTCGGCGCATTCGCGCTGCTCGCGGCGCTCGTCGTTCCGTCCGCGTCGCCGTGCCGCGCCCAGACGCCAGCCGACAGTCTGATGTCGCTCGTGGGTCGTGGCGAACGCCAGCTCGGGGCGGGCCAGCGCGATTCTGCGCTGGCGACGTTCCGGGCGGTGCTCACGCACAGTCGCGCCGTCGGCGAACGCCGGAGCGAGGGCGCGGCGCTGTACGGCATCGGCAGAGTGTTTCTCACCATCGGCCAGGTCGATTCGGCGCGCGGATACTACCAGTCGGTGCTGCCGCTCACGCGCGCGCTGGGGCTCCGCAACGCTGAGGCGGGAGCGCTCCAAGATCTCGCCGTGGTCTACACCCGGCTCGGCCAACCCGACTCGGCGCTGGCCTACGACCGGTTGGCGCTCGCGCTCTACCGCGCGGCGGGCGACCGCGGTGGCGAGGCGTCGATGCTCACCAACATCGGCGTCGTCTTTGGGCGCATCGGCCGTCCGGATTCCGCACTCGCATACTATCGCGAGGCACTCGCGCTCCACCGCGCGGTCGGCAACCACAAGAACGAAGCGGAGACGCTCACCACGATCGGTGGGGAGTACTTCAAGACGGGGCGGCCCGATTCAGCGCTCGTGTTCCTGCGGCCGGCACTGGCGCTCCGTCGCGCCGCGGGCGACGGCCAAGGCGAGGCGGAGACGCTCAGGGTAATCGGCGCGGTCCTCGAGGGCATCGGCCGGCCCGATTCAGCCCTCGCGTGCCTCCGCGCGGCGCTGCTCCTGCACCGCGCCGTCGGCGACCGCGCGGGCGAGGCGACCGCGCTCGCGAGCATCGGCGGCGTCTTCAGCCGCACGGGACAGCCCGACTCGGCGCTCTTCTATTACCGCGCGGCGCTCCCCCGCGTCCGCGCCGTGGGTGATCGAACCGGCGAGGCGGTGACGCTCAGCCACCTCGGCTGGATCTTCACCGGCATCGGAACGCTCGACTCGGCGCTCACGTACTTCCGGGCGGCACTGCCGCTCCTGCGCGCCGTCGGCGACCGCCGCGGCGAGGCGCTGGCGCTGAGCAGAATGGGTGTCGCGTACCACCGCACGGGCCACGTCGACTCGGCGCTGACGTACTACCGCGTGGCACTCCCGCTCCATCGCGCCGTCGGCGACGGCGGGGGCGAGGCCGAGACACTCGGCGACATCGGCCGCGGCTTCGCCGAGCGCGGCCAAGCCGACTCGGCGCTCGCGTACTTCCGGGCGGCGCTCTCGCTCGCTCGCGCGGTGGGCGACCCCAGTCAACAGGCGGGGACGTTGAGCGCCATCAGTCGGATCTACGGAAGCATACGCCGGTACGATGCGGCGCTGCACGTGCTGGACAGCGCGATGGCGCTGTACGCCACGATCCGGATGCACGCCGGCGGCGACGCCGGTGCGGTGGCCTTTGCGGAAGACCACCACGACGCGGCCGACATGTGGGTCGGGGCCTGGCTCTCGAGAGCGGCGTCGCGCGACACGTCCGCGACCGTGGCAGTCACCGCCGCTCTCGCCGCCGCCGAGCGCGGGAGAGCGCAGGGGCTGCGCGATCTGCTCGCCCGGTCCGGGAGCGCGGCCGGGCCGACGGCCGACTCCACGGGCTGGGCGCACGACACCGTGCCCGATGCGGACCTCGCGACGGAAGGCACGTCGGAGCTGGACGCGCTGCGGCGCGCCGGCTCCGCGGCGCTCTACTACTTCATCAGCCCCGCTGCGCTGACGACGTGGCTCCTGAGCCCGACCGGCGAACTTCGCGTCGGCGGTCGCAGGCGCCTGAACGGCGACAGCCTCGCCGCGCTCGTCACGACATTGCGCGCGGCACTCGGCGCGGACGCTGCGCGGACGCGCATGGCGCGCGGTGGGGACGTCGAGCAGGAGCGCGTCGCTCGGCGCTCGCCTGACGACACCGCGGGGTCGCGTGGCGTCGAGGACGAGGCGAGTCCGGAGGCGCAGGCGCGGCTCCGCGCCGTGATGGCAGCGTTAGCCGCGACGCTGCTCCCGCCGGGACTCGCGCGGACGGTGCCGGCGGGCACCGACCTCGTCATCGTGCCTCACGGCGTGCTCGGTCTCGTGCCGTTCGGCGCGCTCCCCATCGTCGGCGACACGCTGCCGTTAGGCGCTCGCTACGCGCTGCGCTACGCGCCGTCGCTGCGTGCGCTCGCCGCCGCCGAGGCACACGCCGTCGCCGGAGCGGCCGGCCGCGCGCTCGTGGTCGGCGACCCGGCGATGCCGACCGTCACGGCCGCCGACGGGCGGCGCGTGAAGCTGCGCGACCTGCCTGCCGCCCGCGCGGAGGGGGACGCCGTGGCGCGACGCTTCGGCGTCGCCGTGCTGACGGACCGCGGCGCCACGGAGACGGCCGTCAGGCAGGCGCTGCCGAACGCGCACCTCGTCCATCTGGCCACGCACGGGCTCGCGTACGGCAGCGAGGCGCGCGTGCGCGATTCGTACGTCGCGCTCGCGCCCGACGGCAAGAACGACGGTCTCCTCACGATCGGCGAGCTGCTCGACGCGGTGCCGCCGCTCTCGGCGGACCTCGTGGTGCTGAGCGCGTGTCAGACCGGGCTCGGGGATCTGAAACGGGCCGAAGGGACGGTCGGCTTCCAGCGCGCGCTGCTCGCGAAGGGGGCCCGCAGCGTGCTGGTGAGCCTGTGGAGCGTCGACGACCGGGCGACGGCGCTGCTCATGCGGCAGTTCTACGCCCACTGGCTGGGCGCCGACGGGCAGCCGGCGCGCAGCAAGGCGGAGGCGCTGCGCCTCGCGCAGACCGACGTGCGCCTAACGCCCGGCTTTGCGTCGCCGCGCTACTGGGCCGCGTTCCAGCTCGTCGGCGCGCGGTAGCGCGGCCGATCAACCGCCGCGTCGTCTTCCGAGCACGGCCGCGCGGCGTGATGCGACGCGCGCTCGGCGTCGCGCTCGAGCGTGTCGCGCAGCGCCGCGATGGCGTCGTCGTTAGGCGCGACGCTCGCGCTGTCGGCGAGCAGCGCGTAGGCGTCGTACCACACGCCGCCGCCTGCCAACCGGCGCGCGGCGGCGACGGCGGCCTCCCCCGAGAGCCGCGGCCGCACGTCGCGCGCGATGCGCAGCGCGACGCTGTCGCCGGCCAGCGTGCGTCCGCCGACGCGGGCGCGCACCTGCAGCGTGTACGTGACGCCGGGCCGCAGCGCGTAGCCCAGATCGGCCAGACGCACGCGCCGCACGACGGGCCCGTCAGGCACCGGCAACCGCGCCGTGTCCGCGCGCCCGGCACCCGCGAGCACGAGGATCACGTCGCTCGGCGCGACCTCGGGCGCCGCCGCGTAGCGCCAGAACAGGACGGGGCTCGCCGTGGCCGATTGCGCCACGTGGTCGTGCGGCGCGAGGAGGACGACCGTCGGCAGTCGACGCGGCGCGCAGCCGCGCGCGCCGGCACCGATCAGCCGCGGCGGCAGCCCGACCTTCATGTACGCGATCCGTCGCGTCGCCGGCGGCGTCGCGCGCGTTGTCGCCCGGCGCGCCGCGCTCCGGGTCGTGGAGTCGGCGCGCGCGTGAGGCGGCGTGGACTCGGCCGCCGCGCGCGTGCGCGGCTGCGCACCGGCGGCCGCTGCGGAAACCGTCAGGCACGCGAGCACGACGAGCGTGCGCGCCGCGACTGTCGCGTTCGGCACCGCCGGCAGACGGGCGACGGTCGCGCCCGCGCGCACGCGATACACCTCGACCGGCTGCGCGCGTCCGCGGACGGGCTGCGCGCCGAGCGGCTCGCACGGCACCGTGTCGCGCACGAGCGCGTGCGTCGCCGCGTCGAGGAGGATCCGGCACGGCAGCGCCGCGAAGTCGTGCACGACGTCGAGCGATTCGAGCCGCGACGCCACGTTCACGACGTCGCCGACGACGGTGTACTTCAGGCGGTCGGCGCTGCCGATGCTGCCGACCGCCGCCTCTCCACTCGCGACCCCGATGCGCATCGCGGCGACGGGGAGCCCGGCCGCGAGCCACTCGGAGTTCAGCCGCTCCAGCGCGCCGGCCATCGCGACCGCGCAGCCGACCGCGCGGCGCGCGTCGTCGCGCACCTCGTCGTGGGTCGCGCGCGCGAACGGCACGCCGAAATCGGCCTTGATGCCGTCGCCCGCGTAGTCGTCCACGATCCCGCCGTGTCGATCGATCTCGCGTGCCATCGCGTCGGTGAAGCGGCTCACCCACGCGATCACCTGCTCGGCCGGCGCATGCTCCGCGGCGCTCGTGTAGCCTTTCAGGTCGGCGAGAAGCACCGTCACCGGGATGCGCCGCGGCCGCGGTCGCGCGCCGTCGAGGAATTCGTGCCGCCGTCGCCAGATGTCGCGCGCCACGTCGGCCGACACGTGCCGCGAGAAGAGCTGCATCACCGCGGCGTGCGCGCGCCGCTCCGCCACGGCGAGCATCGCCGTCGTCGCCGCGGCCGCGGTCGCCCAGCCGAGCAGCGGCTGCACGAGCGGCAGCCACCAGCCGGCGCGGAGCGCGCCCCACGCACCGAGCACGGCGAGCGGCGCGAGCGACGCGCACGCGGCCAGCAGCAGCCACGCGCCCGTTCGCCGCATGCCGAGGAGAGGACCGAGCAGCGCGCCTAACGTCGCTCCCAACGCACAGCCGGCGGCGAGCGCGATCCACTCGCCCCAGTCGGGCAGCGTGCGCACCCGAAGCACCGAGCCGCCGCCGAGCGTGAGGTCGGCGGCCTGGCTCGCGGCGAGTGCGTGGTAGAACGCGCCCGGCTCGCCCGGCGGCTGCCGATCGGGATCCGTAGTCGGCAGGTACACCTCGTCGCGGATGGACGCGGCGTCGTAGCCGACGAAGAGCATGCGGCCGGCCACCCAGGCGCGCGGCACGCGGCCGCGGGACAGCGCGTCGAGGTCGAACGTGAGTACGCGCGGGGCACCGCGATGCAGGTCGAGCAGCTCCTCGTGTCCGACGATCGGATCGCGCACGTAGTCGCCCTCGCGGCCTTGCATCGGTGCGAAGCGCCAACGTCCGAGTCGCGGCTCGGCGGACGTGTCGAGCACGTCAGGCGCCACGTAGCGCACGACGGCCGTGTACGCGAGCGACGCGCGCGGTGCGGAATCTCCCGCGAGCTGCACATGATACAGCGCGCGTCGCAGCGTCGGCGAGCCGCGCGCCGCCACCGCGTCGGCGAAGCCGCACGCGTCCTCGCTCGACCCGATGGGGCAGGGGAACCCGCCGTCTCGGGCCGACGCGAGCTTGGACGCGAACACGACCGCCGTGCCGCCGATCGCGCTGCCTGCCGCGGCGATCGCCGGCGGCACGCGCTCTCGATACACGTCGAACGCCACCACGCGCGCGCCTAACGACGCGAGCCGGCGGGCCACCATCTCCACCGTGCTATCGGCGAGCGGCCAGCCGGCGCGCCGCAGATCGCGCTCCGTGATGCGCGCGACTGCGACGTGCGGCACCGGTGTCGTGTCCGGTGGGATGCGCCGCAGTAGCGCGTCGTACGCCCACAGCCCGGCCGGCTCCAGCGCGCGCGTCTCGCGCAGTGCGCCGACGAGCGCGCACGCGACGACCGCGCATGCCGCCGCGACGACGACGCTCGAGTCGGACCAGTCGCGCACTCAGCGCGTCGCCATCACGAGCGACTCGACCAGGCCGCCGGCCGGCGTGACGAACAGCAGCCAGCGGCCGCGGTCGAAGACGAATGCGTCGCCGGAACGCCCGACCGGAGCGCCGAGCCGCGCCGCCACCTGGGCGAGCGGCATCCCGACCGTGACGCCGTCGAACGCGACGGTCGCCGGCGCGCGCACGCCGATCGCGACGACGCTGCCGTCGGGGCCCAAGGCGACGGCGAGGCCGCGCGACTCGTAGTGCAGCACCAGCGCGCCGTTCCCGCGTCCGCTCGCGTCCGGAGATCCGAGCGCCGCCAGCACGCCATCGTGCCGCGTACCGAGCGTGATACCCATCACCATGGGAGGCGCGGCGGAGTTGGATGCGGCCGTCGCATCCGTGCGCCGCGCAGCCGTCGCCGTGAGCGCGAGCGCGTCGCCGGCCGCGCGCCCCCAGCTCGAGCGCGGATCGAGCGCGCGGTAGTGCAGGAACGCGGCGCGCGCCGCCGCCGTGTCGCCCGCCGCGAGCGACGCGCGCGCGAAGTCGTACACCGCCTCGGCGGACGAATCGCCACGCGCGATCGGCGCGAGCAGCGCGCGCGCCTGCGCGGGCTCGCCGGCGAGGTAGAGCACGACCGCACGATTGACGGCGACCGACGTGTCGTTCGGCGCGAGCCGGCGCGCGCTGTCGGAGCGGGCGAGCGCCAGCGGCACGTCGCCGGCATAGGCGTCGAGCACCGCGAGGTTCGCGAGCGCGTACGGGAGGCGCGCGCGCACGAGCACCTCGTGGTACGCGGCGCGCGCGCGCTCGAGCAGTCGCTCGTCGCCGACACTGCCGCGGACGCTCTGGATGAACGGCGTGTCGTACGTCGGGAACGCGGCACGCACGCGGAGCGCGGCGACCGACGCGCCGTCGCTCCACATGCGCTCGAGCGCGACCGCGCGCGCGTGATGCACCTGCGGCAGCTCGGGGAAGTCGACCAGCACGCTGTCGAGCATCACGACCGCGCTGTCGAGCGCCTTGCCCGTCTGCACGAGCGTCAGCGCATCGTCGAACGTCGCCTGGTCGCCGCGCAGCCTCGCGCGCAGCATCTCGAGGTCCGCCGCGCGCCGGGCGGAGTGCGGGTGCGAGAGGAACCAGCGGATCTCGTGCGTCGTCGCGGGGCCGGCCTCGTGGCGCGCGGCGCGCTCGAGGCTGTCGAGCACACCGAAGAAGTCCATCGCCGTCTGGATCGTCCACCCGGCGCGGAGCAGGTAGAGCGCGCCGGCGCGATCGGCCGCGCTCTCGTGCGCGCGCGACCGCTCGAGATCGCGCATCACCGTCGCGTCCGCGAGCAGCCGCTCCGCGTTCTCGGCGAGCACCTGCTCGGGAACCTGATCGATGTCGAAGCCCTGCCGGCCGGCCAGCGCCTCGCGCAGCGTCGAGTCCGGGTGCCCGAGCGTGGCGTGCGCGATCTCATGGCCGAGCACCGCGGCGACATACGCCTGACGACGCGCGCGGCGGCGAACGGGATCGTTCGGGACCTCGCGGCGTACGATCGTGTCGACCGCGGCGAGCAGCCCTGCGTTGACGACGAGCACGTGGCCCGGCATCGCGCTCGCGTTCATCTCCGGGTCGCCGACGATCTGCCACTCCACGTCGAAGTTGGGAACGCCGGTCGCGCGCACGAGCCGTCGAATCACCATGTCGACGTCGCGCCGCCAGAGCGAGTCGCGCACCACGCCGTAGTGCTCGACGAGCATGCGCAGCATCCGCTCGCCCTGGGCGCGCGCGACGGCGAACGGCACATCGGGGAGCGGCGCGGCCGCCTGCGCGGGCGCGATGTACGGTGCGGCGATGCCCGCGGTCACGGCGAGCGCGATGAGCCAGCGGTGGCGACGGAGCGACATCGGAGCGGGGCGGAGGGATGGGTGGCCGCGCATCGACGGAGGCGGAAGGGGGCGCCCGGAGCCCCAGGCTGCGGCACGGTCCAGTGAGTGTCAAGCTGAGCGCGAGTTCGTGCGCGGTGCTGCGACGGTCGACACGCGCGTTCGCGCCGCGTTACCGACGGCCTGGTGCCCACCGCACGTCGTAACGGCCGCGCGTCGTGCGTGTCCACCGAGAGATGCTGCGTCGAGATGCTGCGTGTGGACTGGCGCGACGGCGCCACCGCGCGCAGCGTCAGCCGATCGGAATCGGGAGGGATCATGCCGTCGCTGCCACCGATGCAAGCCGTCGCGCTGCTCGCGGCGCTCGCCGTCACGGCGCTCCCCGTCACGGCGTCGCCGTGCCGTGCACAGACGCCCGTCGACAGCGCGACGGCGCTCGTGAACCGCGGCATGCAACAGTTCGCGCAGACTCGCTACGACTCGGCGGCCGCGTCGTTCCACGCCGCGCTCGCGATCCTGCGTGCGCGGCACGACAGCGCGAGCGTGGCGCTGACGCTCAACAAGCTCGGCCTCACCTTCGACGACGCGGGGCAGCCCGACTCCGCGCTCGCGTACTATCACGCGGGACTGCGCATCGCCCGTGCCCTGCGCGACCCCGCGCGGCAGGCATTCCTTCTCAGCAACATCGGCGTCGTCCACTACGAGATCGGCCACTCCGACTCGGCGCTCGCCTACTACCGCGCGTCGCTGCCCCTCGCGCGCGCCGCCGGCGACCGCCAGGGCGAGGCGGCGACGCTCGGCGGCATCGGGCTGCTGTTCGCGCGCACGGGGCGCTCCGACTCGGCGCTCAGCTACCTGCGCGCGGCGCTTCCGATCCAGCGCGCGATCAGCGACCGGCACGGCGAGGCCAGCACGTTAGGCAGCATCGGCCTGCTCTACGCCGCCATCGGCCGCCCCGACTCGGCGCTCGCGTACCACCGCGCCGCGCTCCCGATCGCGCGCGCGCTCGGCGACCGGCGCGGCGAGTCGACGGCGCTCGCGAACATCGGCAGCGCGCTCGCGGACGTCGGCCTGCCCGACTCCGCGCTCGTGTACTACCGCGCCGCGCTGCCGCTCGAGCGCGCGGCGCGCGATCGCGACGGCGAAGCGAACACGCTCAACAACATCGGCACGCTCCACGAACGCGTCGGCCACCCCGACTCCGCGCTCGCGTACTATCGTGCCGCGCTCCCACTGCTCCGCGCCGTCGGCGACCGCCGCGTGGAAGCGTCGGCGCTCGGCAACATCGGCGTCGAGTACGCCGGCCTCGGACAGGCCGACTCCGCGCTCGCGTACTTCCGAGCGTCGCTCCCCCTGCGCCGCGCGGTCGGCGACCGGCACGGCGAGGCCGCGACGCTCCAGAACATCGGCGCCGTCTTCGGCCAGATGGGGCAGCCCGACTCCGCCGTCGCATACGACCTCGCCGCGCTCTCGCTGCAGCGCGCGATCGACGATCGCCCGGGTATGGCGACGACGGTCCAGGACGTCGGCACCATCCTCCAGCGCACGAACCACCCCGACTCCGCGCTGACGTATTACCGCGTCGCGCTGGCCCTGCGCCGCGCGATCGGCGATCGCAACGGCGAGGCGGCGACGCTCCAGTGCATCGGCGACGCGCACCGCAAGCTCGGTCGCCTCGACTCGGCGCTCGCGTATTACGGCGTCGCGTTGTCGCTCGCCCGCGCGACGCGCGACCCGCGCGTCGAGGCGCGCACGCTCGTCGGCCTCGCGCTCGTGCACTCCGTCCGGCACCAGCTCGACTCGGCGCTCGCCGACCATCGCGCCGCGCTGCGACTCTACCGCGCGAGTGGCGACCGCGACGACGAGGCCAACACGCTGGGCAACATCGGCGCCGTGCTATCCGAGATGGGCCGCGTCGACTCGGCGCTCGCCGTGGTCGACACGGCGCTGGTCCTGTTCACGAAGAGCCGCCTGCACGCCGGGAACGACGCGAGCGCCGTCGCGTACGCAGAGCAGGCGCGCGGCACCGCCGCGTTGTGGGTCCGGCTGTGGCTCGAGCGCACGTCGTCCGGCGGTGCGGCCGGCACTGCCGCCCTCGCCGCGGCGGAGCGCGGACGCGCGCAGGGACTGCGCGACCTGCTCGCTCGCTCTCGCGCCGCGCGCGGCGCCACGCCGACCGACGCTCTCTGGGCGCGCGACACCGTCGCCGGCGCCGACCTCGCCAGGGAGGCGGCGCTCGAGCTCGCGCCGCTCGCGCGGTCCGGCTCGACGGTGCTGTACTATTTCTACAGCCGCGACACCCTGACGACGTGGCTCGTTCCGCCGGCGGGCGTGCCGCGCTTGACACGCCATGCCGTGACGGGCGACAGCCTCGGACGGCTGATCTTGACGTTGCGCGCGGCGTTGGGCGCCGATGCCGCGCGCACGCGCATGGCGCGCGGCGCACCGCTGGAGCAGGAACACAGCGCGACCGACGTGCGCGGCGTCGAGGACGAGGCGAGCCCCGAGGCACCGGCCCGGTTTCGCGCCGCCACCGCCGCGTTAGGCGCCCTGCTCCTGCCTGACGCGTTCGCGCGCATGGTGCCGGCGGGCGGCGACCTCGTGATCGTGCCGTTCGACGCGCTGGGGTACGTGCCGTTCGCCGCGCTGCCCGCGCCAGGCGACACGGTGCCGTTAGGCATACGCTACGCCGTGCGCTACGCGCCGTCGCTCCGCGCGCTCGCCGCGGCCGAGGCGCGACCAGCGAACGCCGCGGCGCGCGCGCTCGTCGTCGGCGATCCGGTGATGCCGACCGTGGCGGGCGTCGACGGCCGACGCGCCGCGCTCCGCGACCTGCCCGCGGCGCGGGTCGAGGGCGACGCGGTCGCGCGACAGTTCGGCGTCGCCGCGCTCACGGGCGGCGTGGCGACCGAGACCGCCGTTAGGCAGGCGCTGCCGAGCGCGCGGCTCGTCCACCTCGCCACGCACGGCCTCGCGTACGGCAGCGCGGCGCGCGTGCGCGACTCCTACGTCGCGCTGGCGCCGGACGGTACGAACGACGGGCTCCTCACGATCGGCGAGCTGCTCGACGACGTGCCGTCACTCAGTGCGGATCTCGTCGTGCTGAGCGCGTGCCAGACGGGGCTCGGGGACCTCGAGCAGGCGGAGGGCACGGTGGGCTTCCAGCGCGCGCTGCTGGCGAAGGGCGCGCGCAGCGTGCTGGTGAGCCTGTGGAGCGTCGACGACCGGGCGACGGCGCTGCTGATGCAGCGCTTCTACGCGCACTGGCTAGGCAGCGACGGCACGCCCGCGCGGAGCAAGGCGGAAGCGCTGCGACTCGCGCAACGTGACGTACGCCTGACGCCGGGCTTTGCGTCGCCGCGCTACTGGGCCGCGTTCCAGCTCGTCGGCGCGAGGTAGGGCGGGTACCCGACGCGCGCGATGAGCAACGACGCGCGCTACCGACTGTCGGCGTTCGCGTGGCTGGCGCTAGCCGTCCTTGCTCCGATCGTCGTCGGAGGCGTCACGAGCGTCCTCGCGCGTCACAGCGGTCGCGGCAGGCGGTGGCGGCTGATCGGCGGCGGCCTCGCGCCACTCGGATTCTCGCGCATAGTACCTGCGCTCGGCGGTGCCGTTAGACAGCACGCGACCGCGCGCCGTCCCGCGCGATGCGCTCGCGGCTCCGGCTTCCCGCGAGCACCTCCGCGCTTCGGACTCGGGGCGGGAGCGTTGGGCGCCGCGGCGCACCCGGCGAGGACGATGGTCCACGATGGTGCCCGATGGTCCACGCTGCTCGAACCGGGCGCCGCTGGCGAGACGAGGCCACGGCCGTATGTTGCCGCGCATCGACCAGGGACCTCCCATGACGACCGGATCGCTCAGCGCAGCGCACCTGACGGGACTCGCGACCACGCTCGCGGGCCGCTACCGGCTGGAGCGCGAGCTCGGGGCCGGCGGCATGGCCACCGTGTGGCTCGCCGACGATCAACGGCACCGGCGGCGCGTGGCGATCAAGGTGCTTCACCCGGAGCTCTCGGTGGTGCTCGGCCCGGAGCGGTTCCTGGCCGAGATCCGGACCACGGCGAACCTGCAGCACCCGCACATCCTCCCGCCGTTCGACTCCGGATCGGCCGAGGGACTGCTGTACTACGTGATGCCGTACGTGGAGGGCGAGACGCTGCGCACGCGACTCGAGCGCGAGCGTCAGCTGCCGGTGCCCGAGGCGGTGCGGTTCGCCACGGAAGTGGCCGACGCGCTCGACTACGCGCACCGCCACGGTGTCGTCCACCGCGACATCAAGCCGGAGAACATCCTCCTGCAGGACGGGCACGTCGTGGTCGCCGACTTCGGGATCGCGCTCGCCGTGCAGCAGGCGGGTGGGTCCCGCATGACGCAGACGGGGCTCTCGCTAGGCACGCCGCACTACATGGCACCCGAGCAGGCCATGGGCGAGCGGACGATCGACGCACGGGCGGACGTGTACGCGCTCGGCGCGGTGACCTACGAGATGCTCGCCGGCACGCCGCCGTTCACCGGGCCGAACGCGCAGGCGATCGTCGCGCGCGTGCTCACGGAGCGGCCGATCTCCCTCGCCCGCGCGCGCGACTCGGTGCCGCCGCAGGTCGACGCCGCCGTGGCGCTGGCGCTGTCGAAGCTCCCCGCCGACCGGCCGGCGAGCGCGCGGGAGTTCGCTGCCGCCCTGCACGACCCGTCGCTCCTCCCCGCGGGCACGGTCTCGGCCGCCGTCGCCGCACCGGCCGTGCGCATCGTCCCGCGCGCGTCGCGTCTCGCGCTCGCCGGCGGCGCCGTGTGCCTCGTCGGTGGCCTCGTCGCCGCGGCGTGGGCGTGGGGCCGTACGCGCGCGGTCGAGCCGCCGCCGCTGGTGCCGCTCACGCTCGAGCTTCCGGGCGCCAGCCCCGAGCTCGCGCGCTTCGCCGTCTCCCCCGACGGCGCGCGATTCGCCTTCGCCACCGACAGCGGCATCGCCGTGCGCGACCCGGGCCGGCGCGACTACCGCCTCCTCGCCGGGACCGTGGGCGCCGAGTCGCCGGCCTTCTCGCCGGACGGCGCGTGGATCGTCTTCGCGGCGAACGGGCATCTCCAGAAGGTCGCCGTCGACGGCGGGACCCCGCTGGGGCTGGTGCCGCGCGACTCGCTGCTCGCCGGTCGCGTGGACTGGGGGGACGACGGCACGATCGTCTTCGAGAGCGGCAATCGACTCTACCTGATCCCGCCGGCGGGTGGCGCGCCGCGCCGGCTCGCGGGCGCGCCCGACGCCCAGTCGCCGCACGTCATGCCCGACGGCCGGGGCGTCCTGTTCGTCAGCGAGCAGCGCGGGACGAAGCTCATGTACTACGACGTCGCGTCCGACACCGCCTACGTCGTCCTCGACGAGGCGACGGAGGGCCGGTACGTCGCGACCGGTCACATCGTGTACGGGCATCCGAACGGCGGCCTGTTCGCGATGCGCTTCGACCGGGCGCGGCACGCGGTGTCCGGCGAGCCGATCCCGATCGTGTCGGACGTCCAGCAGAACGGCGCGATCGCCCCCTTCGTGATCACGCGGAGCGGCACGCTCGTCTACCGGTCGGGCGTCGAATCGGAGGCGAGGCTCCTGCTGCGCGATCCGGGGGGACGACTCGACACGCTCCGCATCCCGCCGAGCGTCTTCGGCTACGCCCGCTTCTCCCCCGACGGCCGTGCGCTCGCGCTCACCGTCGGCTCGGCCCGCGGCACCAACCGCTACACGGCGATCTTCGACCTCTCGTTAGGCACGCTGAGCCGCGTCACCTCCGGCGGGGGCGGCCATTCGCCGATCTGGTCGCCGGACGGCAAGCGGCTGGCGTTCACCGCCGAGGGCGAGAACACGGACGCGGAGGACCTCTTCATCCTCCCCGTGGACCGGCACACCGGGCCCGTGCACCTCTTCCGCCGGCCCAACGATCAGCACGCGACGGCGTGGCCGTCGGACACCGTGCTCGTGTTCACGGACAACGGCACGCCGCGCGCGTTCGGGGGGCCGGCCAACGGCATCACCGGCGCCGGGATCGGGGTCGTGAACCCGGCGTCCGGCACGCCGACGCCGCGCGTGTATCTCAAGTCGCCCTGGAGCCAGTCGGACGCCGCCGTCTCCCCCGACGGGCGCTACGCGGCGTTCACCTCGGACGAGTCGGGCGTTCCGGAGATCTACATCCGACCGTTCCCGGTGGCGGACGCCGGCGGCCAGTGGAAGGTCTCGGCCGGCGGCGGGCAGCGCGCGCGCTGGTCGGGGGACGGCCGCACCGTGTTCTACCACGGCCGGGACGGCAGGACCATCTACCGCGTGCCCGTGCACCCCGGCCCGCCGCTCACGTTCGGCGCGCGGGAGCTCGTGGCGACGATCCCGGGCCTCGGCGGCGCGTGGGACGTGGACCGGCACGGCCGCATGCTGCTGACGCAGACCGTCGCGTCCCGGGACACGCGCATCGTCGTGACCGCGAACTGGCTCGAGCACTTCCGCCGTGACGCGGCGGCGAAGCGGTAGGCCGGGCGGCGGGCCGCTCGGTCCACGGCCGAGGAGATCGTGCACGACGTCTTCCTCGCCTCGACCGCACAACTCCCGCACACCACCGACACGCCGGTGAGGGAATCGAGCCCCTAGCTTGCGCCCGTGCTCTGCTCAGGAGGCTCCATGCTACGCCGCTCCGCTCGCGTCGCGCTGTCGCTGCTCGCGTGCGTGCCCGCCGCCGGGCGCGCACAGGCGATCGACGAGGCGACGCTCGTGTCCCGTCTGGGAACGACGCTCGACAGCGTCGCCGCCAGTGGTGCGTTCTCCGGCGTCGTCGTGCTGGCGAAAGGCGAGACGCCGGTGTTCCAGCGGGCGTACGGCTTCGCCGACCGCGAGCGGCGAGTGCCTAACGATCTGGACACGCACTTCAACATCGGCTCGCTCAACAAGAACTTCACCGGGACCGCGATCGCGCAGCTCGCCGCCGCCGGAAAGCTGGACCTCGACGCGCCGATCGCGCGGTACTGGCCCGACTACCCGAACGCCGACGTCGCGCGGCGCGTCACGATCGGTGAGCTGCTCGCGATGCGCTCGGGCATCGGCGGCGACATCTTCCGCGCGCCGCCGGGCGGCTCGCGCCACGACGTCCGGCACAACCGCGACTACGTGCCGCTGTTCGCGCGCGAGCCGCTGGAGTTCGATCCCGGCACGCGACAGCGGTACTCGAACGCGGGGTTCGTCGTCCTCGGCGCGCTCGTCGAGCGGGTGAGCGGCGAGGACTACTACGACTACGTGCGCGAGCACGTCTTCCGCCCGGCGGGCATGACGCAGACCGCGTCGTGGTCGGTCGACTCGCTGCCGCCCAACACGGCCATCGGCTACACGCGGCAGATCGACTACGACGGTGACGGCGTGACGACGCTGCACCCGAACGCCGCGCTGCTCCCGGGCCGCGGCAGCGCCGCCGGCGGCGGCTACTCGACGGCGGCGGATCTGCTCCGCTACCTGTCGGCGGTCGCGTCGGGGCGCCTGCCGCGCGGCGTGCGCATCCCGGCCGGCGGCGCGCCGGGCGTGAACGTGGCGATGGACGGCGCGCTGCCGGATGGGTATCGGATCGTCGTGCTCGCGAACCTCGACCCGCCGGCCGCGCAGGACATCGCTGGCCTCGTGCGCGGCTGGCTCGGTGCGCACGACCAGGGGCGGTGAGCGGAGCCGTCACATGTTGAGCCGGTAGCCCGACTTCGCGACGGTCAGGATGAGCTCCGGCTGCACCGGGTCGCGCTCCAGCTTCCGGCGGAGCTGCGCCACGTGCGTGTCGACGGTGCGGCTGCTCACGAGCGTCGAGTAGCCCCACACCTCGCGCAGCAGCTCGCGCCGCGTGGCGAGCCGCCCCTGCCGGCGCAGGAGCGCGTCGAGGAGGTCGAACTCCTTCGGCGAGAGCGCCACGTGCTGCCCGGCGACGCGGACCACGCGCGCGTCGCGGTCCACCTCGACGTCGCGCACGCGCTCGACGTCGCGCGTCGGGCCGTGCTCCGCCGGTGGTGCGGCCGAGCGTGCGGTCTCGGTGCCCGTGCGGCGCAGCACGGCGTCGATCCGCGCGAGCAGCTCGAGCACGCCGAACGGCTTCGTGACGTAATCGTCGGCGCCGAGGCGGAGCCCGACGATCTTCTCGGCCTGCGCGTCGCGCGCCGAGAGGATCACGACGGCGCTCGTGTAGCCCTGCATCCGGAAGCGGCGGAGCAGCTCGTGGCCGTCCATGTCCGGCAGGCTCAGATCGAGGATCACGAGGTCGGGGCGCCGGTCGCGCGCCAGCGCGAGCGCCATCGTGCCCGCGGGCGCGATCCGCACGGCATGTCCCTCGAGCTCCAGATTCTCTCGGAGCCCGCTCGCGATGTCCGCGTCGTCCTCGACGATCAGGATGTCGGCCATGGTCGGTACCGGGGCACGTGCTCCATAATGTCATCGTGCACCTGTCACACACACTCCGCACGCGCCGCTCCGGGCGCTCGCTCTACGTGGCGTGTGCGCTGCTCGGCTCCGTGGTGCTCGTCGCGATCGCGGTGCTCGACGGCCTCTGGGGGCGGCGGCTGCTCGCGCGGGAGACGCGCCGCGCGCTCGAGGACGACGCGGCGGTGATCGCGCGCGGCGTCGCGACGGGCGTGCAGTACGCAGGGTTCGACGCGCTGGCCGCGCCGTTCGAGCTCGTGCTCGACGACCTGCGCCCCGAGCCGGCGCGCCTCCCGTCGCTCGCCGACTTCGCCCGGCTCGCGCGGCGGGCGTGGTGGAACGGCGACTCGGTCGCGCCGCCGGTGCCGACGCGCGTCGCCGTCGCACGCCTCGACGCCGCCACGGGGCGCTTCGAGTTCCTGCCCGCCGGCACGTCGCCGGCGGAGGACTCCGCCGCCGCGCGCGAGGTGCAGGACGTGCTGCGCCGCGCCACCGCGGCGGGGACCGATCGCGCGGGGCCGCGCCGCGACGACCGCGCCGTCCAGCTCTGGGTCCGCGCCGGGGGCAGCGGGCCGCTGTTTCGCGGGGTGGCTCACGCGGCGCACGTGCCGACGTCGCGCGCGCCGATCTGGTATGCCGCGCTCGCGTACCGGCCGGACTTCTACCGCATGCTCGTGCCCGACGTGCTGGCGACCATTCCCGTGCTGCCGGCCACGTACGCCGGGCCGGAGTGGGACGTGAACCGGCCGTTCGCCGTGGATTCGACGCTCGTCGCGATCCGCGTCGTCGATCGCGAGACGAACGTGCCGCTGTACACGCGACCGGCGCGCTGGCCGGCACGCTACGCCGTCGAGGGCGTGGTCGACAACCGACGCGGCGACCACGGTGTCCGCATCGAGGTGCGCCTGGCCGAGCGTCTCGCCGCGCAGCTCGTGACCGCCGCCCCGGAGCGCGCGCACGATGCGCTGCCATGGCTGCTGCTCGCGGTGGCTGCCGGGCTCGCGCTGAGCAGCCTGTGGATGCTGCGCATCGAGCACCGCGTCGCGCAACAGCAGATCTCCTTCCTCGCGCAGCTCTCGCACGAGCTGCGCACGCCGCTCACGCGTCTCCGTCTGCACGCGGACATGCTGCGCCTCGGCCGCGCGCGGAGCGCCGAGCAGCGCGAGCGCGTCACCGGCGTGATCGAGCGCGCGACGCGCGATCTCACGGCGCTCGTCGAGAACGTGCTCACGCTCACGCGCGCCGAGCTCCCCGACTGGCGGATCAACCGCACACCGCAGCGTCTCGACGCGCTGGTGGCCGACGCGGTCCGCGACTTCGAGCCGCAGGCGCTCGCGCGCGACGCGTGCATCGAGGTGACGCGTCTCGACCCGTGCGGCGCCGAGTGCGACGCGACGCTCGTGCGCCAGGTGGTCACGAACCTGCTCGACAACGCGGTGAAGTACGGGCCGACGGGGCAGCGGATCCGCGTCAGCCTCGAGGTGTTAGGCACCACCGCGGCGATCCGGGTGTGCGACGAGGGGCCGGGGATCGCGCCGGCGGACCGCGAGCGCATCTGGCACCTCTACACGCGCCTCGGCGACGGCCAGCGCCGGGCGAGCGGGAGCGGGCTGGGGCTCGGCGTGGTGCGCGCCATCGTCGCGCAGCATGGCGGCACGGTCGCGACGGAGGACGGCGCCGACGCATGTGGCGCGTGCCTCGTGGTGGCGCTGCCCATCGTCGAGGTGGAGGGCGCGGCACCGGCGGCGAGCGAGCGGGAGCCCGCCCCGGTGCCCGACGCTTCAGCGTCCTGACGACGGCGGTGCGCTCACGGACTGGCGACCTTGCCCTGCACGCTGCCGTGATCCGCGCCTAACGTCCAGCGTCCGGCCACGCGCTCGCCCTGCCGCTGCAGCACGATGTCCAGCGGACCGCGCGGCGTCTCGGCGTGCAGGAGGAGGTCGGTGTCCTTGACGGTGACGCTCATCTCGTGTCCGTCGCGGTCGCCGACCTTCCAGAACGTCGCCGTGAGACGGCCCGCCGAGTCGGACACCGTGAGCGTCACCGGCATCGGGCCGTCGGGCAGCGCGAGCTCGACGTCGTACCTGCCGACGGGCCGTGCATCCCAGCGCGTGAGCCGGGTCGACCCGACGGTCACGGTGGACGGCGGGACGGCCGGCGATGCGGTGGGCGACTGCGCCGCGGCCGGTCGAGCGACGAGGCAGAGAAGCGTGAGGGCGATGCCGAGCGTGGACCGCGTGGGACGTGTGCGCATGGAGTGATCCTCCGGGAGTCGGGTGGCGTGGGACGGTGGATGACGCGGGACTCCCTACGGTGTGCGCCGCATCGCCGTCGTCCGCGCCACGTGTGGGCGATGCGAGGGCGATGTGAGGACGATGTGAGGACGATGTTAGGCATCGACCCGCGCACCGGTCTGCCGGAAACCGGAGCGACGATCGGCCGTACGCGGCATGCGGATCGCCACGCTCCCTCACGCCACGTCCGATGCCCCGCTCCCGCACCCGCGCTCGCGTCGCGAGCCTCCACCGCTGGCTCGCCGTGCTGCTGTCGCCCGTCGTCGCGCTCATCATCCTGTCGGGCGCGGTGCTCGCGTTCCGGCCGATCCTCCATCCGGTCGAGCGCATCGCCCCGACGTCGCGACACGTCGATCTCGCGAGGGTGACGGCGATGGTCGCGCGCGCCGAAGCCGCCGGCCCGGTGGACTTCGTGGGCCTGCCGGACGACGCACGCACGATCGTGCTCGCGGGGCCGCGCGGCCTAACGGCCTACGACGTGGCGACCGGCCGCGACGCGCCGATACCGCGGCCGCAGACGACGGTCGACGTGTTCGACGTGGCGATGCGCGTGCACAAGGACATGTGGTTCGGCGCCGGCGCGGTCGTCACGCTCGCCTCGCTCGCGATGATCTTCCTCGTCGTCGCCGGGCCGTTCCTCGCGCGCTTCGGGCACGGCGCCGGGCCGCTCGGGCGGCACATCCGCGCGGGGTGGATCCTGTGGCCGCTCGTCGCGCTGTTGCCGCTCTCGCTCGTGATGATGAAGCTGCACCTCCCGGTGGTCACGCCGTCGTCGGCGACGCGGGTACCGCTCTCGCGCACGCTCGCCGACGTGGCGCGTGTCGCCGATCTGACGCGGCTCGACGGGATGCAGCGTCTGCCCGGCGGTGCGGCGTTCTTCATCGTCGAGGAGCCGAGTGGCGCGGTGCGCTACGTCTACAACGACGGGAGCGTGCGCCGCCTGGACACGGGCGTGTCGACGTTAGGCCGCGCGCTGCACGAAGGGACGTGGGCCGGGCGCTGGTCGGGGATGCTGAACCTGCTCGCCGCCGCGGCCATGCTCTGGATGCTGACGTCGGGGCTCCTCTCGTTCGCCCGGCGGCGCACGGCGCGGCGCGGTGGTGCGCGCGTCGCGGCGGTCGACCGCGTGCCCGACGCTGCCTGACGATCCTCCACGATCCCCTTCACCTCACACACCGATGCCCAAGCTCCGATTTCCCGCTCCTGCCCTGGCGCTCGTCGCGCTCCGGTCCGCGCTCGCGCAGCCGTCGCCCGCGTCGCGAGCGATCGAGCCCGTCACGGCGCCCGCGCCGCACCGTGTCGTGGAGATGGCGTACTTCCACGTGCCGCCGCAGAAGGTGCATCTCGTCGCCGACGCGCAGGCGCACATCCGCGGGGCGATGCAGAGCTACCCCGGCTTCCTCGGCAACCTCTCCTACCAGAGCGTCGCCGATTCGACGGTGTTCCTCGACTACACGCTCTGGACCACGTACCGACAGGCCGAGGACGCGGTGTCGCGCGCCGTCGCCGATCCGGAGGTGGCGGGGGTCTATTTCGGCCTCATGGACCAGGTGCCGTTCTTCGGCCACGCGGTGGCGCTCGACGACGCGCCCGTCTGCGCGATCCCGACGCCGGCACCGGGCAGCGTCGCGATGCTGCGTGTGGTCGGGCTCAAGCCGGGGGAGCAGGCCGCGTTCACGGGGCACAGCCGGGCGTTCCACGAGCTGCTGCGCGGCGCCGGGGCGCGCTACGGCGAGACCGGCCAGTTCGTGGAATACCCGGAGTTCTACATCGACTACGTGCAGTTCCCCTCGATCGACGCGGCGCGCCAGGCGCTGCCCGCGGTGCGTGGGCACGCGGATCTGGTGACGGCGTATTTCCGCTCCGCCAACGTGACCGTGCTGGGCGGGCTGTTCCGGCCGATCGGCGTCGTTCCACCGCTCGCCGGCTGCGTCTGACCGGATTCGTTAGGCCGCGCGAGGCCGCTGAAACGGGCGCGGGTGCTCACGACGGGCCCGCGCCCGTTTCGTCCGTGCGTCGCTAGCGAACGACCGCCCACGGCTCGGGCGCGCTGACGTATCTGGCGATGCGCCATTTCCCGTCCGCGGAGCAGCGCCACAGCTCGGAGCCCCGGATCACGCGCCGGACGCTGCGACCGCCCGGGAGTCGTCGCGTCTCCGTCCACACGTCGTGCACCGCCGCCATGCGACCGCCGACGTCCACCTGATCGATCCGCAGCTCGAACGTGGTCGCCGATGGCGGCGCGGACCGGTCGAACGTGAGCCCCGCCTCCGCGAACGCGGCACTGTCGCCGAACACCGCCGCACTCGGAAACCAGCCGACGACGGCCGGTGCCCACACGTCGCGCGCGGCGGCACGGTCGCCGCGATTCGTCGCCTCGACCCAATCGGCGAGCCGCGTGCGGATCGTCGCTTCGGCGGCGCTGTCCGAAGGCGCGCACGCGGCGCCGCCTTGTGCGCGCGCTTCCGGGACCACGAGGACGAGTGCGGCCAGCGCCACGACTGCGCGCGCGTGTCGTGCGATCACGGGAGCTCCGGGAAGAGGTTCGCTCGGCGCGGCTGACTCGTCGTTGGTCACGGGGACGCCGCGGAGGGTTCCCATGACGCAGGGCAGGCCTTGCGCCCGGCATGCCGCGTCGTCGATTCCGCATGCGGGCGACCTCTCCGACCACGATCCGGTGCGTGCCATGCGCTCCGACACCGCGCTCCCGACGGGGGCGACCGCTGCGGCGCAGCGCTCGGGCCTCGAGTACGCAGGCCTGGCCCTGGTCGCGCTCTTCCTGCTCGTGATGGTCGGCATTCCCATCTTCGCGGGACTGCGCAACGTGTGGCGCGCCGCGGCGAGCAGCGGCTGGCCCACGACCGAGGGCGTCGTCGTCGACGCCGTCGATGTCGCATCGACGGAGCGAGATCGCGACGCGGATGGGGGCGTGCGCGAGACGCGCATGACGAACGGCCGCGTGACCGTGCAGTACCGGCTCGGCGGGCGGACCTACACCACGCAGACGTTGCACTTCGGCGAGTGGGCCGCCTCGGGCGATGCGACGTGGGCGCAGCTGCGCCTGCTGCGCCACCCCGTCGGTGCGCGGGTGCGCGTGTCGTACGCTCCGCGCGACCCGGGGCTCGCCGTCGTCCACCCCGGCCTCACCCCGCTCGTGCTTCTGCTGCCGGGGATCGGGCTCGGCCTGCTGACGGTCCTGCTGGCGGCGCGCCACGCACGCGACCGCCCCGGCGGCTCGCTGCTCCCGCTCGTCGCCGGCGTGCTCGGCGTCGCGGGCCTCGCGCTGCTCGGCGTCGGCGTCCGTCGGCTCTGGCGCGCGCACGCGAGCGCGCGCTGGCCATCGGTGCCCGGCGTCATCGTCTTCGGCCCGGGCGCGGCGGACTACGTGGCGCGCCGCGACGCCGTGCCGCTCGTCTACCGATACGCGGTGGACGGGCACACGTACTTCAACAACGTGCGCGCGTTCGGGCAGCTCGCGGCGGCGCGCGCCACGCGCGGCGGTGGGTGGGTGGAGCGCGTCGAGGCGCGCTACCCTGCGGGGGCGAGGGTGGTCGTGCGCCATGCCCCCGGACATCCGGAGCTGTCGGTGCTGGAGCCGGGGATCGCGCGGGAGGCGTGGCTGCTCCCGGCCGCTGGTGCCGTGCTCCTGCTCGTCGCCCTCGCCGCCTCGCGCGCGGCGACGGGTACGACGGATACGTGACGACGGTTCGACTCTGACGCGCCGCCGCGCGCCGCTGTAACGTGGCCAACCCATCACATCACTTCACCCAGCCGGAGGTCGTTCGATGGCGAGGCGCATCCTGATCATCACGGGCGACGGCGGAGAGTGCTACGAGACGCTCTACGCCGTGCATCGCCTTCGCGAGGCCGGCCACGAGCCCCGCATCGCGGCGCCGACGCGCAAGCGGCTGCACCTCGTGATCCACGACTTCGAGCCCGGCTGGGACACGTACGTGGAGCGTGCGGGCTATCGACTCGAGTCGGACCTCGCGTTCGACGACGTACGGGTGGACGACTACGATGCGGTGCTCGTGCTCGGCGGGCGCGCGCCGGAGTACCTGCGGCACGACGCGCGCGTGCTGGCGATCGTCCGCTCGTTTCACGAGCGCGGCAAGTGGGTGTTCGGGATCTGCCACGGTGTGCAGGTGCTGGTGCGTGCCGGGCTGGCCGCGGGCGCGCGTGTCACGGCGTACGAGCACTGCCGCACCGACGTGGAGCTGGGCGGCGGGGAGTACGTCGCCGACCGGCAGGCGGTGCGACACGGGCGGATGGTCACCGCGCAGACCTGGCAGTCGCACCCCGAGTTCTACCGTGAAGTGATGTCGTGCCTCGGCGAAGGGGAGCCCGGCGCCGTCCCGGATCTCGCCTCGACCTTCGCGGCGCCCCGAGCGGCGTCCGCCGCCGCGAGTTGAGCGAGCGGATCGACGCACACGGCGCGGCCTCCGGCGTCGTCGCGGACCTCGCGGCCCTCCTCGGCGACCGGCTGACCACGTCGGCCGACGAGCGCGCGCAGCACGGGCGCGACGAGTCGTACCACCCGCCTCGTCCGCCCGACGCGGTCGCGTACCCGGTGTCGGTCGAGGAGGTGCAGGAGATCGTCCGCCTCTGCGCGCGGCACGGCACGCCGGTCATCCCGTTCGGCGCCGGCAGCTCCCTCGAAGGGCACGTGCTCGCGCTGCGCGGTGGGGTCACGGTCGACATGCGACACCTGGACCGGATCCTGGAGGTCAACGCCGAGGACATGGACGTCGTCGTCGAGGCGGGAGTGACGCGCCTCCAGCTCAATCGCCATCTCCGCGACACGGGGCTCACGTTCCCCGTCGACCCGGGCGCCGACGCGACGTTAGGCGGGATGGCGGCGACGCGCGCGTCGGGCACGACGGCGGTGCGCTACGGCACCATGCGAGCGAACGTGCTCGGTCTCGACGTGGTGCTGGCCGACGGCGCGCTGATCCACACCGGCGGCCGCGCGCGCAAGTCGTCGGCGGGGTACGATCTCACGCACCTCCTCGTCGGCTCCGAGGGGACGTTAGGCATCATCGTCCGTCTGCGGCTCCGCCTGCACCCGGTGCCCGAGCACGTCGTCGCCGCGGTGTGCGCGTTCCCGTCGGTGGAGCGCGCGGTCGACACGGTCATCGCCGCCATCCAGCTCGGCATCCCGCTGGCGCGCGCCGAGCTGCTCGACGAGCGCGCGATGGATGCGGTGCGCCGCTACTCGCGGCTCGATTACGCGTCCACGCCCACGCTCTTCTTTGAGTTCCACGGCAGCGACGCCGAGACGCGCGCCGACGCGGACCACGTGCAGCGCCTCGCCGAGGAGCGCGGTGGGGAGCGGTTCCGATTCGCCACGACCACGACGGAGCGGGACCGACTCTGGCAGGCGCGCCACGACGCATACCCCGCGGCGCTCGCGCTGCGCCCCGGCGCGCGCGGCCTGACGACCGACGTCTGCGTGCCGATCTCGCGCCTCACCGAGTGCATCGCCGAGACGAAGGCCGATCTCGTCGCCGCGTCGATCCCGGTCGTGCTGCTCGGCCACGTCGGCGATGGGAACTTCCACCTCGCATTCATGGTTCGCCGCGACGACCCGACGGAGCTCGCGGAGGCGCAGCGCTTCGCC
The DNA here is from genome assembly GCF_000522985.1 of Gemmatirosa kalamazoonensis. Taxonomy (NCBI): domain Bacteria; kingdom Pseudomonadati; phylum Gemmatimonadota; class Gemmatimonadia; order Gemmatimonadales; family Gemmatimonadaceae; genus Gemmatirosa; species Gemmatirosa kalamazoonensis. The sequence continues at coordinate 269,558 of NZ_CP007130.1, read as the reverse complement.
GACCGGCTCGTCGAGCGCGCGCTGCGCCTCGGCGGCACCTGTACCGGCGAGCACGGCGTCGGCATCGGCAAGATGAAGTTCATGGAGCGCGAGCACGGAGCGGCCATCGACACGATGCGACGGATCAAGACGGCGCTCGACCCGCAGAACCTCATGAACCCGGGCAAGGTGATCCCCGCGCGGGCGTCGGCGTCGCACGCGTGACGAAGGCTGCGCCGCGTTACCGAGCACTCGTGATCGTGCTCCTCGCCTGCCATCGCGCGCCGCCGCCGCCGACGCCGGTGGACGGCCGGGACGCGTTCGTCCCCGGGGTCGAATGGCGCGACACCGACGGCGCGCCGATCGAGGCGCACGGAGGCGGCGTGCTGCGCGTCGGCCGGCGCTACTACTGGTACGGCGAGAACCATCGGCTCGGCGGCGGCAACAAGACCGGCATCTCGGCGTACTCCTCCACCGACCTGCTGCACTGGAAGAACGAAGGCGTCGTTCTCCCGAAGGACAGCCTCCCCGAGCGGTTCCGCGACCGCGGCGTCGCCGAGCGGCCGAAGGTGATCTACGAGCGGCGCACGAAGCGCTACGTGATGTGGATGCACCTCGACGCGAACCGTTACAGCGACGCGAGCGCCGGCGTCGCCGTGAGCGCGTCGCCTAACGGCCCGTTCCGCCTCGTCCGCGTCTTCCGCCCGATCGGCTACGACTACGGCTACGGCGCCGACAGCGCGCAGCTCCGCGAGCGCGAGCTCGGGAACACGTTCCGCGACATGGCGCTCCTCGCCGACGACGACGGCAGGGCGTACGTGTTCTACGCGTCGGAGAGCAACCGGACCATGTACGTGTCGCGGCTCTCCGACGACTACACCGACGTCGCGCGGCCGATCGTCGAGGGACGGACGTGGGCGCGACTCTTTCCCGACGCGCGCCGCGAGGCGCCGGCGCCGTTCAAGGTGGACGGCACGTACTACCTGATCACGTCGGGGCAGTCGGGCTGGGACCCGAACCCGGCGCGCTACCACGTCGCCGAGCGCGTGCTCGGGCCGTGGCGCACGGTGGGCAACCCCGCGGTCGGCCCCGACTCGGCGACGACGTTCCGCTCGCAGAGCGCGTTCGTGCTGCCGGTCCCGTCGGCGTGCGCGCGCTGCTTCGTCTTCATGGCCGACCGCTGGGAGCCGCGGGCGCTCGAGCGGTCGACCTACGTGTGGCTGCCGTTCGTGGTGCGGCCGGGCGAGCCGCTGCGCATCGAGCTCGTGCCGCGGTGGGACCTCGGCGCGTTCCGGGCTCTCGCGGCGCGTTAGGCACCTCGCGGAACGCGATGGCGGTGCGGCGCGCCGCCCGCGCTAGTGCCCGGCGGCGCTGACGATCTCCGCGCGCTCGGCGTGGAGCGTGATGTCCTCCGTGGGTGCGGCCTCGCGCGCCGCGCGCTCGTTCACGAGCCCGAGCTGGCGGCGGGCCGCGGCGAGCCGCAGGTCGAGGAGCTGCACCTGATCACGCGCTCGCGCGAGCGCGTTCGCGGGCACGAGCCTGGTCCGCTCGCGCGGCTCGAGCGCGGCCAGCGCCTCCGCCTCCGCGAGCTGGCGCGCCGCCTCTGCGCGGTCGGCGGCGGCCTGGCTCACCGCCATCTCCTGCGTCACGCGCTGCGCCTCGACGTCGGACGCGGGGGGAATGACGAGTCGCGCGGCGGTGACCGTCACGTCCACGAGGCGCACTCGCAGCGTGTCGCTCGGACCGGGCAGCTCCACGGTGACGGCGGCCAGGCGCCGCCCGGAGGCGAGGCGCGCCGCGAGGAGCGCCGTCAGCGAGTCGGGCCGCCTGCTGACGTGGAGCTCGGCCGGCGAACCGCTCTTGCCGGCGCGCGCCGGGCCAGCGGCCTCGAGCCGCAGCTCGGCGCCGAGCGCGGTGAAGACGCCGAGCTCCCCGAGGCCGTCGTCGGAGGCGATGTGCACGACGGCCGCAGGGGGCACACGCGCCGCCACGGCGGGAACCGTGTCGGCGGACGCCTCGCGAGGAGCGCCGAGGAGCGCGACGCTGAGCAGCTGAAGGAGCATGGGCGGAAACGCGGAAGGCGGGACGGCTGCAAGTTAACCGGCCGGCTCGAGACCCCGGTGGACCTCGCACGGAGCCCAAACTCTCCGTGCAGTCGCACTGTCGAACCCCGGCGACCGATCCCGCCGCCCCGACCCGAGCCCGATTTCCGATGAGAACCGCTTCCCGCGCGCTCGCTGCCGCCACGCTCCTCGCCGTCGTGACTCCCGCCCTCGCCTCGGCGCAGGGCGTCACACGCGGCGACTTCGACTGGTCCGAGGCCATGCGGGCCGGCGCGTGGCTCCGCATCCGCAACTGGAACGGACCCGTGGAGGTCCGTGCCGCGACGGGTGATCGCGCGGAAGTCCATGGCCGGGCGATCGCGTCGGCCGATCGGGGGACCGACGTCGTCTACCGGGTGATTCGCGACGACGACGGCGTGACGATCTGCGCCGTGCCGGACCGCGACGACATCGAGTGCTCGGCGCGTGGCATCAACGGGAGCGGCCGCGACTGGGGGCGCCGGCCGACGCGGGCCCGGCTCCTCGTGTCTCTGCCCGCCGGCGTGCGGATCGACGCCAGCAGCGGCAACGGCGAGGTGACCGTCGAGAACGTCCGCGCGGACGTCGTGGCGTCGTCGGGCAACGGCCGCGTGCGCGTCGCCGACGCGACCGGCCCCGTCGAGGCCTCGAGCGGCAACGGCGACATCGACGTCTCGACGGCCACCGGTCCCGTCACGGCATCCACCGGCAACGGGCGCATCGAGGCTCGCATGCTCGCGCTGCGCGACGGCGACATGCACTTCAGCACCGGCAACGGCTCCGTCGTGTTGTGGCTGCCCGACGACTTCGGCGGGGACGTGTCGGTCAGCGGACAGCGGGGCTTCGACACCGATTTTCCGATCGAGGTGCGGAGCGGCAACTTCAACAGCCGGATCAGCGGCCGGATCGGCCACGGCAGTCGTCGCGTGGACATCTCCACCGGCAACGGCAGCGTGTCGCTGCGGCGCGTGCGTTAGGCGGCCTGGCGTCGGGGCGTGGTGGCGCCTCGACCGCGATGCGCGAGCTGCTCGCGACGGTGCGCGGCTGGAGCACGCTACCGGTGAACGCCGGGGCGCGCGCGCGATGGTCGGTGCCCTGGCTCGAGCGACGCAGCGAGGACGTGCGGCACGCGCTGCGCGGGCTGCGGCGGTCGCCCGGCTTCACCGCCGCCGTCGTGCTCACGTTGGGCCTCGGACTCGGCGGGAACGCCGCGCTGTTCGGCGCGATCGACCGGCTCATGCTGCGGCCGTTTCCCTACCTTCGCGACGCGAGCCACGTCGACCGCGTCTACCTCAGGACCGCGGGGTGGAACGACGACAGGCCATACACGCTGTATCCCTACACGCGCTACCGCGACCTCGCGCGCTGGTCGACGTCGCTCGCGCAGACGGCCGCGTTCACCGCCGCGACGCACGGCGTCGGCAGCGGCGAGGGCGCGCGCGAGGAGATGGTGTTCGGCGTCAGCGGCGACTTCTTCGCGCTGTTCGATGCGCGCCCGACGTCGGGCCGCTTCATCACGCCCTCCGACGACGTCGTGCCGACCGGGAGCGACGTCGCCGTCGTGAGCTACGCGTACTGGCAGTCGGCACTCGGCGGGCGCGACGCGATCGGCGAGCGGCTGCAGGTCGGCGACGGGTCGTACACGATCGTCGGCATCGCGCCGCGCGACTTCGCCGGCGTCGCCGAGGGACGCGCGCCGGCGGTGTACGTGCCGATCACCGCGTACGCGACGCACCTCGGCGCGGGCGTCGGCGATCCGTACTACGTGGGATACAGCTGGGATTGGGTCCAGATGCTCGTCCGCCGCCGCCCCGGCGTGACGCGCGACGCGGCGACGGCCGATCTGACGCGGGCGTTCGAGCGGAGCTGGGTCGCGTCGCGCGTCGTGCATCCGAGCTATGCGTCGCTCGACTCGGCGCGCGTCCGCGCGATCGCGGGACCGATCCGCACCGCGATCGGCCCCGACCCCGGACTCGAGGCGCGCACGCTGCGCTGGGTCGCCGGCGTCGCGCTCGCCGTGCTGCTCATCGCGTGCGCGAACGTCGCGAACCTGTTCCTCGCCCGCGCGCTGGGGCGCCGGCGCGAGGTGGCGCTGCGCCTCGCGTTAGGCGTCTCGCGCTGGCGGCTCGCCGCGCAGGCGCTCACCGAGAGCCTCCTGCTGTCGCTGTTCGGCGTCGGCATCGGGCTCGTCGTCGCCCGATGGACGGGCGCCGCGCTGCAGCGGCTCGTACTCGCGGACGCGGCACCCGCCGGTACGTCGGCCGGCGCGGTGATCGACGGGCGCACGCTCGTCGCCGCGCTCGTGGCCGCCGTCGGCACGGCGATCCTCACCGGCGTCGCGCCGCTGCTCTTCGTCGAGCGCACCGATCCGATCGGGACGCTGCGCGCGGGCGAGCGTGAGATGAGCTACCGTCGCTCGCCGGCCCGTGCGGTGCTGCTGCTCGTGCAGTGCGCGCTCTCGGTCGTGCTGCTCGTCGGCGCCGGGCTGTTCGTGCGCAGCCTCGCGCACGTGCGCGCGCTGCGGCTCGGCTACGACCTCGGACCACTGCTCGTCGCGCGGTGGGAGCGACGCGGCACGCCGCTCGACTCGCTCGGCGAGGCGCGCGTCCGCGCGGACCTCGCGCATGCCGCGCTCGCCCGTCCCGAGGTCACCCACGTCGCGTGGGTGACGAACCCGGTGTTCGCGCCCGGCACGTCGACGCTGAGCCTCGCGGTGCCGGGCGTCGACTCGCTGCGGCGGCGCGGGCGCTTCACCTTCCAGACCGTCTCGGGCGACTACTTCGCGACGATGGGCACGCGCATCGTGCGTGGCCGCGCGCTCACCGAGCAGGACCGCGTCGGCGCAGCGCGCGTGCTCGTGGTGAGCGAGGCGATGGCGCGCGCGCTGTGGCCGGGGCGCGATCCGTTAGGCCGCTGCGTGCGAATCGCGTGGCGCGCCTCGGCGGACACGATGCCGTGCACCACGGTCGTCGGCGTCGCCGAGAACGCGCTGCACGACCCAGTCGCCGACCACCCGATGCGTTACTACGTGCCCGACGGCCAGCTCGACTTCCGCGCGAACACGATGCTCGTGCGCCTGCGCACCGATCCGGACGCGGCGGCCGGCGGCGTGCGCCGCGCGCTGCAGGCCGCGCTCCCCGGTGCCGCATTCGTCGTCGTGCGGCCGGCGCAGGCGTTGATGGATGCGAAGCGTCGCTCGTGGCTCATCGGCGCGTCGCTGTTCGTCGCTCTCGGCGTGCTCGCCGTCGTCGTCGCGGCGACGGGGCTCTACGGCGTCGTCGCATACGACGTCGCGCAGCGCGGCCACGAGCTCGGCGTGCGCGCCGCGTTAGGCGCGCGATCGACCGACATCGTGCGCGTCGTCGTCGGCCAGGGCGTGCGGCTCGCCGCGGGCGGCGTCGCGTGCGGGACGCTGCTCGCGCTCGCGGGGAGCAGTCGGCTGCAGCCGCTGCTCTTTCAGCAGTCTGCGCGCGACGTGCGTGTCTTCGGCGCCGTCGCCGGCGTGCTGCTCGTCGTCGCGGCGGCGGCGTGCGCGCGGCCGGCGCTGCGGGCCGCGCGCACCGACCCGAACATCGTGCTCCGTGCGGACTGACACGACGCGGCCACGTTCGAGCGCGCGTCGGGCAGCCTCAGAAGCGGAGGAACCGGGCGATGTGCTCGTTGAGGAACTGCGCGTCGCCCGGGCCGGCGCCCGCGCCCGCCGGGTGTCCCCAGAGCGACGGGATCGGCACCAGCTCCACGTGCGCGATGAACTGCGCCTCGTATCGCGCGTCGCCGACCGGGAAGTAGAGGTCCGTCTCCGACGGCATGTAGAGCACCGGCACGCGGATCGACCGGAGCGCGCGCTCCACGTCGCCGCCGAAGCCCGGTGTGCCGCCCACGTCGTGGCGCTCCCACGTGCGCGCCTGGAGGATCAGGTCGTTCGCGTCGGCGTTGTGCAGGAAGCGCGTGCGGTAGTTCTCCAGCACCTGCGCGAACGTGGTCCCCGGCGGCACGGTGCCCCGCCAGAGCTCGCGGCGCCACCACTCCTGCGAGTAGAGCCATCCCGCCCAGACCATCGCGAACGCATCGAGGCCGCGGCGAGGTGGCGCGGTATAGTCGCCGCCGGCGAACGCCGAGTCGGCGGTGAGCGCCGTGATCTGCCCCTCCAGGCGTACGACGCCGTGTCCGTACGTCTTCGCCGTGCCCGCGGTCGCGACGATGCGGTCGGCGAAGTCCGGGTAGCTCACGGCCCACTGGAACGCCTGCTCGGCGCCCATCGAGAAGCCGACGACGGCCCGCAGGTGCGTGATCCTCAGCTCCTCGGTGAGTAGCCGGTGCACCGCCTCGACGTTGTCGCGGATCGTCGTCACGGGGAACCGGGGTCCGTGAAACGGCTCGGGCGTGTTGCTCGGCGACGACGAGTGTCCGTTGCCGAAAAGCTCCGTCGCGACCACGAACACTCGCGCCGTGTCGAGCGCGCGGCCCGGCCCGATCAGCCAGTCGTAGCCGTGATGGTCGGCCATGTAGTGCGACGGGACGAGCACCGCGTTGTCGCGCGCGGCATCGAGTCGGCCGTACGTCCCGTAGACGACCCGCGCGCGCGGCAGCACGACGCCGCTCTCGGTGCGGAACTGCTCGAGCACGAACTCGTGGTGCTCGGCGTGGTCCACGCGCGCGGTCGGCTGACCCGCGGCCGGCGCGGTGGAGAGCGCGACGGGGAGCGTGCCGAGCGTGAGGACGGCGGCGGCCGTGCGGAGGATCCGGCGCATGGGGGCGATGGCGGGGCGCGGACGGCGGGGCAGGGAAGGTCAGCGCGGCGACAGCTTGTCGGCGCTCGTCCAGTACGTGCTCGTGTCGCCGGCGCGGCGCACGCGCGCGACCGCTTGCTGCTGTTCGGCGACCTGCACGATCGCGCCGGCGACGACCGGCGAGCAGCCGGCGTCCTCGAGCGCCTTGAAGAAGGCCGACGTGTCGCGCTGCCGCGCGACGTCGCTCACCCGGCCGAGCGCGGCCGCGGTGGGGCACACGATCGTCCCGGGCAGCGTCTCGTAGCGGCCGCCGACGACGAGCGTGGGCGCCGCGGCGTTTCCCGATGGCGTAGCGCTTCCGGATGCCGCGGCGGAGTCGGCGGACGGGCGCGCCGCGCCGGATCCCCCGCATGCGGTGGCCGCGAGCGCGACGCCCGCGGCGGCGACCGCGCGCGCCAGGCGCCACCGGAGTCCGAGCCAGCGTGTAGGGCACGTGCGCATGCGGACATCTCTCCGGACAGGGTGGCGGCTGCGACGGTCATCGCGACGTCGCGCCGTGCCGGTAAGCTAGCCCCAGGTGAGGGGACGCGACATGTGGGCGGACGCGCGCATGTCGCCCGAGCGCACGGATCCGACGTGTCTCGTTAGGCCGTTGCAGCGACTGCGGCCAATGCGCGGCACAATCGCGTCGACTGTCGACAGTCACTGTGATCGACTGGGCCCAGTCGCCGCAGTGCCGACCTTGCGGTCTGTCGGCATGAGGCACAAGTTAGGCGCCTCACCGCGGGCCATCCCGAGGATCTGCCCATGTCGATCCGTTCTCACCTGCGCACGGCGCTGGCAGACACGCTGAAGCGGCACCCGCGACTCTGGCAGGGGGCGCGGGCCATCGACGAGCAGATCGAGCGCACGCGTTTTTCCGCTGCGCGGGCGCTCCCCGTTCTGATCCGGCCCGAGCCCCGGCGCCTCCACATCGCGATCACCGCGCACTGCAACCAGCGGTGCGTCGGGTGCCGGTACGGCCGGGACTTCATGCCGGGCAGCCAGCTGCCCTGGCCGATCGTGCGCGACCTCCTCGACGACGCGCGAGAGATCGGCATGTGGGACGTCCGCCTCTATGGCGGCGAGCCGCTGCTGCATCCTGACCTTCCGAAGATGGTGGAGCATACGGTGGGTCTCGGTCTCGAGTGCTACGTCACGACCAACGCCATCCGACTCGGGGAGCAGATCGACACGCTCTATGCGGCCGGTCTGCGGCGGGTCACGATCGGCTTCTACGGCGTGGGCGACGCGTACGATCAATACGCGCAGCGCAAGGGGCGCTTCGCGCGCGTCGAGGCCAGCATCGCGCGCGTGCGGGAGCGTTACGGCAGCGCCGTGTCGCTGCGCATCAACTGGCTCCTCATGCGCCCGACCTGCTCGGTCGAGGCGTTCGACGCGATGCTCGCGTTCGCGGAGAAGTACGACCTTACCGTACGCACGGATCTGATCCACTACTCGCTGCCGTATTTCGACGAGGGCCCGGACCGCTGCCTGCAGTTCCGGCCCGAGGACGAGCCGGCGATCCGCGCCGTGGTCGGCGAGATGCTCCGCCGTCGCGCGGAGAACCCGGCCCGGTTCACGCAGACGGTCGAGGCGATGCGGTCGATGCCCGACTGGCTGCTGAAGGGCCCCGACATGCGCGTGCCGTGCGACAACTACCAGATGATCTGGGTGGGAGCCGACGGCACGGTGAAGCTGTGCTATGTGACGTTCCGACTCGGGAACCTGCACGAGCAGCGGCTGTCCGAGATCGTCTTCACCGAGACCCACCGGCAGGCGGCGCGCGACGCGTTCCAGTTGAACTGCCCGAACTGCCACTGCGAGCTCGACACGCGGATCGCCAAGCACGCGCCGTCGCTCAAGCGCTATCGTCAGCCCGAGATCTCCTGACGTGCGACGCGGTCGCGTCCTGACGGTTCGCGACTATCGCGCGGCGGCGACGCGTCGATAGAGCGCCCGGTGCCGTTCGACCCACGCGTCGTGCGAGGCGTGGGTCTCGACCCAGGATCGCGCCGCTGCGCCGAGCCGCGCCGCCACCGCGGGACGGAGCACGTGCTCCATGGCGCTCGCCAGTGCGTCCGGCTCCCCGGGCGGCACCAGCAGGCCCGTGTCGTCGTGCCGAATGAGCTCCGGCACGCCGCCGACGGCGGTCGCCACGACCGGCAGCGCCGTCGCCATCGCTTCCATGACGCTCGTCGGGAAGCTCTCGAACTGTGACGGATGCACGTACGCATCGGCCGCCGCGAGCAGCTCGGCGACGTCGAGGCGCGTGCCGAGGAAGTGGACGACCGCGTCCAACGCGAGTGCGGACGCAGCCTGCTGGAGCCTAACGCGCTCGCTTCCGTCACCCACGATGACGAGTCGCGCCCTGGGCACCCGGTCATGGAGCCGGCGCATGGCCTTGAGCAGGTGCTCGTGTCCCTTTCCCGGCCGCAGCACGGCCACCGACATGAGCACCGGGGTCGCGTCGTCGATGCCCAGTCGGGCGCGAACGCGGTGACGGGCGTCCGCGTCCGGTTGGAACGCGTCGGCATCGACGCCGTTGTGGACGATCTCCGTGTGGGACGATCGCAGCCGCCCGCGCCGTGCGTGCTCGGCGTGCTGCGCGTGCGAGACCATCACCATCTCGCCGCGGAACGCCCGCACGCTCATGTCGTCCAGCCGCCGCCGGATCCATCCGCGAACACCGAGGTCCGTCTCGACGATCCAGTGATCGGTCGACACGAGGCCGCACCGGGCGATCGCCGCCGCCGGTCGCCCCACGAGGTGCGCGTACCGGTTGTGCGTATGAAGCACGCGGACCGCGTCGCGACGCAGATGTGCCGCGAGCCGGAGGCAGGGACGAGGATCCAGCAGACTGCGCAACCCGAGGTCGAGCACTGGAATGCGGCGCGCCCGCAGCGTCTCGGCCCCCTCCGGCCAGTCGCCAAGCCCGAGATACGCCACGCGTACGTCCATTCCGCGGTCGCGCAGCGACGTCGCGAGTGCGACGACGAGCCGGGACGGGCCGTTCACCTGCAGCGCATCGAGCAGCAGCATCACGCGCGCGTCCCGCGCTGGTTCCTCGACGCGTGTCGTGTCGCGTCGCTCGTGCGCACCGGTCAGGGCGGTCACGGCTTCGTGATCGTTAGGCGTTCTCGTTGATCGGGAGCGCGACCATCGCGTCGCAGCTTCAGGGGCGAACGGGGACGGGCCCAACATAAGGCCGCGGGCGGGCGTCCGCTCAGGCGAGCGCTGCGCGCGCTTCGGCCTCCCAGAGCCCGAGCAGGGACTGCGCGACGTCGCTTCTGGCGAGGGGCGCGCCACCGGCCCGGCGCACCTCCACCTCGTCCGCGCAGAGCCGCATCCAGACGAACGCACGCATCGCCCGCATCGCGTAGTCGTCGAGACCCACCGCGTCCGCGTACCGCGCGCGGCAGGCTCGCCGCACGCCGCCGAGCCGCCCTGCCTCCGCGCGGCGGTGCGACCACGCGTAGCGCCCCGTCGCCAGCGTGCCGTCGACCGCGAACGCGAGATAGGCGTGGCACTGCAGCAGGTCGAACGCGGGCAGCCCGTGGGGGCGGGCGTTGTCCCAGTCGAACGCCACGAGGCGGTGGTCGCGCGTGCGGTAGATGTTCCACGGCCGGCAGTCGTGGTGCTCGAACACCGTGGGCAGGGACTTCACTCCCGCGAGGAGGGCCACGGCCTCCTCGCACAGTGCGGAATCGACGAGGCCACCCGCGCCATCACGGAAGCGGTCCACCGTCGGGCGGAGCAGTCGCTCCCAGGCGTCGTCTCGCGGTGGGCCACGTGTCGCGATGGCCAGCGCGGTCAGCCAGTCGGTCGTCTCGACGGTGAGCCGCGAGACGGTGTCGGACCGTACCGCCGTGTCGAGGCGCCGGCCGCTCACCGCGCTCTCGACCGTCCCTCGAAGACGGCCGTGCGCGTCCACGAGTCGCCCGACCGGCTCCGGTGCGTGGCCGAGCGCCGTGACCCCATACTCGCGCAGTCGTTCGAGCGCGCGCAGGCCACGCTCGCAACGCGCCATGGTTTCCCCAGTGCGACCGAGCTTCACCGCGGCACGGGGCCACTTCGCCGCCCGATCGAGGACGAGGCCCACCGCCTTCGCCTCCGCATTGGACCCGGGCGTCAGGAGCAGCCAATCGTTCGACGCGGGTTCGGCGAGCAACCGCGACGCCGCACCGACCCACCACGGCACCGTGCCGCGGTTCGCAGCCTTCCCTTGTGGCGCCCGGAGACTCCGCCGCGTGTCGACCGCGCGCGCGATCAGTACCGTGCCGCGCGGAAGCCAGCCACCGGCCACGAGGACCAACGCCGCGCGCCGCTGCATCAGCAGCCAGAAGCGGCGCATCGGATGCCGTGCCGACACGTGGTGCCGAAGGAAGTAGTGCCGGAGGGCCCGCGCCGAATCGAGCGGCAGCCACGCACGGTCTGCGTCGGACGCATCCCAACGCATCACGCGCTGCACATCGCCGAACCCTGCGGCGTGCAGGCGCCGCTCGAGACGCTTCACGCCGCCGACCGTCCTCGCTCCGCACTCGACGTACAGCGCGCCCTCTGCGCGCAGCGCCTGGCGTGCACGCGACAGCGTCGACGCGTCGCAGTTCGTGGCGAGCGCCAGGTCGTACTGCCCGTCGCGCGTCGACACGCTCGCGATGTCGACCCGCTCCACGCCACGGATGGTACCGCAGGCCGTCGCGTCGTCCGCCACGACGCGAGCCGACGCGCAGAGGTCGTCGGTGGCGAGACAGATCACCCGCGCGACACGTCCCTCGGGCAACAGCCAGCACCAGTCCGCGCGGCGCAGCAGGCGATCGGCGGCGATGGGTCGCATCACCGGATGGGGCTCTTCACGGCACGCCGATGCGCTGCGGTGTGGGCTGGTTCGCGTAGGTCGGCCCGCCGGCACCCAGATGGAAGTTGCCGCCCCAACAGTAGATCGCACCGTCCCGCGCGCGCCCGCAGGCGTGATAGACGCCGACGTGCACCTCTGTCAGCGTCGGCGCGTCGATCCGCCCGGGAAAGCAGTACAGCTCCACGGACGCCTGCCGGCATCGTGTCTCGTCGGTCGGGCCGGTCTCTCCGTGCGTCCCCCATCCCCAGCAGCGCGTCACGTCGTCCTGTCCGATCGCGCACAGGTTGAGCAGCCCGATGTCCACGACGCGCACGGCGGTCGGCAGCTCGACGGGGACGGGCGCGACCGACGTACGCGAGAAGAACGCGCTGTCCGTCGCCGTGATGCGACCGTCGGTGCGTCCCCAACAGAACGGCGCGCCGGTCGTCGACACGCCACACGTGGTCAGGGATCCGACGTCGATCGCGCGGAACGCGCCGGGGAAGCGCACGCGTACGGGTGTGCTTCGTGTCGCCTGCGTGCTGTCACCGAGCTGGCCGCGGTTGTTCGCGCCCCAGCAGTACGCGACGCCGGCGGCGGTGATCCCGCACGTGTACGACTCGCCTGCGGCGATGTCGGCGAACCGCAGCCCTCCCGCAACCGGTGTCGGCGTCGACGACGTGACGAGACCGCCGTTACCGAGCTGCCCTTCGGTCCCGCGTCCCCAGCACACGGCCGTGGAGTCCGCGATGACGCCGCAGATGTGCCCCGACCCGACGCTCAAGCGGCGGAATCGGTACGCCGTCGCGACGGCGCGCGGTGTACGGACGCACCCGGTGCAGCCGCTCTCCGCGGGGCCGATGAGCTCCGCGGGACTGCTGCCCCAGCAGTCGGCTTCGCCCGCCGCGGTCAGCGCGCACACGGTGGACGGCCCGGTGAACGCGATCGCGGCGTTGGTCGCCAAGGCCACGTACCGACGCGTGCCCGCGATCGGTACCGGGAGGGCCGTGTCGCGAGTCACCGCCGGGTTGCCTAACGCACCGAACTCGGGATCGCCCCAGCAGTATGCTGCGGACCCTGCGCCGCGCGACGCGGGCGCCTCTGGACTACCGAGCGCGCAGCTCATGAACGTACCGGCGACCACCGTCGCTCCGGACGCGAGGGGAGCCGGTGTGCCCGAGACTCCGGCATCCTTCGGTCCGACAGCTGGATCGGCGCTGCAGCCTGCGGACGCACAAAGCGCCCATCCGAGCAGCGACGCTACGATTCGCGGGGCCGAGCGGAGGCCACATGCGGTACGCGCACGTTGGAAACGTGCGCGCGAGAGCGGTACGGAGCGGGACATTGACGGGCGTCGGACGCTGGCGACGCGTGTCGGCGTCGAAACGGCGGGAAGCGGCGGGCGCTCTCTCGCGGTTGGGTCAGCCGGCGCGTCCTTCTGGCCACCCCGCCGGACGCATGCGGTCGAACGGCTCGAGCGCGCAGACGAGCATGCGCACGAGCTCCTCGCGCAGGGCAGGGCGCTCCTCGGGCGGGCGCAGCTGCACGTGGAAGAGGATCGCGTGCACCGTCTCGACCTGCACGACCGCCGTCGCGTGCCGCTGCGCCGCAGGGACCCACGGGCAGCGCCGGGCGATGAGCGCCTCGATGCGCGACACCACGGCCTCGTGGAGGCGAGCCTCCTCGGCGGACGGGCCCCGGACGGCGTCGTTCGTGGCCGCGTACACGTGCCGGTACGTCGGGTTCGCGTCGCAGTAGGCGGCGATCGGCTGCACGATCCCCTGCATCATCTCGTGCAGCGGCAGGTCGGCCACCTCCAGCGCCATCACCCGGTCCTTGAGCTGCTCGAACGCGGACGTGTACCGCACCGCGAGCGCCTGGACGATCGCGTCCTTGTTCGGGAAGAACTGGTAGAGCGACCCGACCGACGTGTGCGCTCTCGCGGCGATGGCGTTCGTCGTCGCGCCGTCCACGCCCACCTCGGCGATCACCTCCGCGGCGGCGTCGAGGATGATGTCCACCCGCCGCTGCCCGCGATCCTGCTGCGGCACTCGGCGCAGCAGCGCGGCGGGCGGTGCGTCCGGCACCACCGGGAGCGGCGGCGTGGGCGTGGCGGCGGGAGCGGGCGCGCGGCGGCGGGTCGTGGGGCGCGAGGGCATGGCGGGAAATATGAGCGAAGACTCACCTATTGACAAGGCGAGCGTTCGCTCATATATAGACGCGAGCATTCGCTCATATGAGCGAATGCTCGCGTTACGGCACGTGCGCGGCGCGGCCAGAACGGCCGGCACCGCCGCCTGCCGCCCACCCGGAGAGCTCGTATGCGCTACCCCCACCGTCCGCCCCTGGGCGCTGCCCCCTGCGAACACATCGTCCGCGTCGTGCCGGCCCGGGCGCCGCGCGCGGCGTCGCGGCTCGCGCTCGCCGCCGTCGCAGCGCTGCCGCTCCTCTCGATCGGCGGATGCGGGGCCGCCGCCCGCGCCGACGACTCCGCATCCCACGCGGCGAGCGAAGCGACGACCGCCGTGCGCGTCGCGCCGGCCGCGCTGGTCGAGCGGCCGGTCGAGGTGCGGGCCGCCGGCGCGCTCGAGGCGCGCGCGACCGCCGATCTCGCGTTCCAGGTCGGCGGGCGCGTCGCGCGCGTGGCCGTCGACGAGGGAGATGCCGTGACCCGCGGCGCGGTGCTCGCCGCGCTCGATCCCACCGACTACGCGCTCGCCTTGCGCCAGACCGAGCTCCAGGCCCAGCGCACCGCCGACGAGCTGCGCCGAGCCCGCCCCCTGCTCGACGCCGGGAGCATCGCGCCTAACGACTACGAGCGGCTCCTCACCGCGGCGCGGCAGGCGGAGGTGGTGCGCGACCTCGCCGCGAAGCGGCTGCGCGACGCCACGCTGACGGCGCCGTTCGACGGCGTCGTCGCGGCGAAGCGTACCGAGATCGGCGCGTCGGTCTCGCCGGGCGGCACCGCGTTCACGCTCGTCGCCCTCGACGAGGTGCAGGTGCGCGTAGGCGTGCCGGAAGCGGACGTCGGGGCGCTGCGCCCGGGGCAGCCGGCGCGCGTGGAGCTCGCGGCGCTCGGCCGCACGGTGCGGGGACGCGTGCAGCTCGTGGGCGTCGCCGCCGACCCGGCGAGCCGCACCTACACGGTGAAGGTCGTGGTGCCTAACGCGGACCGCGTGCTGCGTGCCGGCATGGTCGCCAGCGTGGCCGTCGCCACCGGCGCCTCCAGCCGGGTGGTCGCCGTCCCCGTGTCGGCGGTGGCGCACGATCCGGAAGGAGCGCCGCGCGTCTACGTGCTCGACGCGGGCGCGGGGCGGGCGCGGGCGCGCCGCGTGACGGTGGGTGCGCCGCTCGCCGGCGGCGCGGTCGAGATCGTCGACGGGCTCGCGGCGGGTGACCCGGTCATCGTCGCCGGCCAGGAGCGCCTGCGCGACGGCGCGCGTGTCGCCGCGATCGCCGGTCCCGTCGCCGGTCCCGTCGCCTCCACCGGGAGGACCACGCCATGATGCACACGCCTAACGACGCGGCCGTCCACGGGGCGCGCTTCAACGTCATCCGCGCCGCCGTCCGCAACCGCCAGGTCGTCTACGTCCTCCTGTCGCTGCTCGTCGCCCTCGGCGTCACCGCGCTGTTCACGATGCCGCGGCGCGAGGATCCGAAGATCACGATCCGCCAGGGGCTCGTGCTCGCGCTCTACCCGGGTGCGACGGCGGAGCAGGTCGAGCAGCAGGTGGCCCGCCGCATCGAGCGCCGTCTCTTCGCGCGGGCCGAGGTGAAGAAGGCGAAGACGTACACCACGAGCCGCCCCGGGCTGTTCGTCGCCAACGTGGAGCTCGAGGACGGCGTTAGGCAGCCCGCCGAGTTCTGGGCGATGCTGCGCCACGACCTCAACGAGACCGCGGCGCTCGACCTGCCGCCTGGCGTCGTCGGTCCGATCGTCGACGCCGACTTCGGCGACGTGGCCGCCGTGCTGCTCACCGTGCGCGCCCCGGACGGGCGCTACGGGCCGCGCGAGCTGCGGACCTTCCTCGACCGCATCGAGGATGCGGTGCGCGCCGTGCCGGCCACCGCCAAGGTGCGCCGCTGGGGCGAGCAGGAGGAGGAGCTGGCCGTGACCGTCCGTCCCGAGCGGCTCGCGCAGTACGGCCTGTCGCCCGCGCAGGTGCTCGGCGCGCTGCGCGCCCGCAACGCCGTGGTGAATGCCGGCGCGCTCGACGTGGGAAGCGCCGAGCTCCGACTCCGCCCGCAGGGACAGTTCGCCTCGGAGGAGGAGGTGCGCGCCGTGCAGCTCGGCGGCGCCCCGACGGGGCAGCCGGTGCGCCTGGGCGACGTCGCGGAGGTCACACGCCGCTACGTCGACCCGACGTACGCGGCGCGCGTCGCCGGCTCGCCCGCGGTGCTCATGTCGATCGAGATGCAGGAGGGGCGCAACATCGTCGCGTTCGGCCAGGACGTCGCGCGCGCGCTGGATCGGGTGCGCCCGCTGCTCCCGCCCGATCTCGAGATCACCCGGGTCGCCGATCAGCCGACGCAGGTGCGCCAGCGCGTGTTCGCGTTCGGGCGCGAGTTCACGATCGCCGTGCTGTCGGTGATCCTCGTGACGGTGCTGCTCCTGCCGCTGCGCGTGGCGACGATCGCCGCGGTCGCCATTCCGGCGACCGTCGCGGTCACGGTCGCCGCCCTCCGGGCGTTAGGCATCGAGCTGCACCAGATCTCGTTCGCCGGACTCGTCGTCGCGTTAGGCATGGTGGTGGACGACGCGATCGTCATCGCCGACAACTACGTGGAGCTGCTCGACGAGGGCGTGTCGCCCGCCGACGCGGCGTGGCGCGCGGCGAGCGACCTCGCCACGCCGGTGCTCGGCGCGACGCTCACGATCGTCGCGAGCTTCCTCCCGCTCGGGCTCCTCCTGCCCGGCACGGTGGGGGAGTTCATCCGCGCGCTCCCGTTCACCGTCGCGGTGGCGCTGCTCTGCAGCTACGGCGTGGCGATGTTCCTCACGCCGCTCCTCTGCCTCGCGTTCATCCGCACGGGGCTGCGGCCGCGCGTCGGGACTCGGGACTCGGGACTCGGGACTCGTGAGCGGACGGCACCCGCGCCCGCACCCGCACCCGCACCCGCACCCGCACCCGAGCCCCGAGTCCCGAGTCCCGAGTCCCGGAGGTTTTCCCCGCTCGACGTGATGGAGCGCGCCTACGCGCGCGTGATGGCCGCGGCGATGCCGCGCCAGCGCCTCACGCTCGCCGTCGCGACGCTGTCCGTCGTGGCCGGCGCCGCGCTGTTAGGCACGCGTCCGCAGCGCTTCTTCCCACCCGCCGAGCGGCCGCAGTTCGTGGTGGACGTGTGGATGCCCGAGGGGACGCGCTTCGAGGCCACCGACGCGGTCGTGCGGCGGCTCGCCGCGCGCCTCGAGCGCACGCCCGGCGTGGCGCAGGTCGGCGCGTTCGTCGGCGGGAGCGCGCCGCGTTTCTACTACAACGTGGAGCCCGAGTTCAACGTCCCGAACTTCGGCCAGCTCGTCGTCAACACCACGGACATGGAGAGCACGCCCAGGCTGCAGGCGTCGCTGCACGCGCCGCTCGCGCGCCTCGCGCCGGAAGCGACGGTGCTCGTGAAGCAGCTGGAGCAGGGGCCCGCGCTGAAGGCGCCCATCGAGATCCGCATCGCCGGCGACGACGAGGCGGCGCTGCGCCGGCTCGCCGATTCGGCGGTGCGCGTCCTCGCCGCGACGCCGGGGAGCGAGTACGTGCGCACCGACTGGCGTGACGATCAGCCGGCGCTCACGCTCGCGCTGCGGCGCGACGCCGCGGCGCGCCTGGGTCTGACGGAAGGCGATCTCGCGCAGCAGCTCGCCGCCGGCTTCGACGGCGTGCCGGCGACGACGCTCTGGGAGGGTGGCCGACGGGTGGACGTGCGCCTGCGCTTCGACAGCGCGAGCCGCCGCGGCCCCGCCGACATCGCCGACGCGTACGTGACGTCGCCGACGACCGGCGCGCGGCTTCCGTTGCGCGAGGTGGCGGACGTGCGCGCCGACTGGCAGGCGAGTCGCATCGTACGCCGCAACGGCGTGCGCACCGTGAGCGTGCTCGCGTTCGCGCGACCTGGGCTCCTCGCGAGCGCCGTGCTCGCGACGGCGCGGCCACGCCTGGACGCGCTGACCCTGCCGCCCGGCTACACGCTCACCTACGGCGGCGAGACCGAGAATCAGGGGGAGATCCAGCGGCCGATGAGCGTCGCGCTCTCGGTGTCGCTGTTCGGGATCTTCCTCATCCTGTTCGTGCAGTTCCGCACGCTGCGCCATCCGCTCGTCGTGATGGTGTCGATCCCGCTCGCGCTGTTCGGCAGCGCGCTCGGGCTCGTGCTCACCGGCAACCCGTTCGGCTTCACGGCGAACCTCGGACTCACGGCGCTCACCGGCGTCGTGGTGCGCAACGCGATCATCCTGGTCGACTACGCGCTCGCACTGCGCGCGGCGGGCGTGCCGCTCGAGCGGGCCGCGCTCGACGCGGGACGCCGCCGGCTCCGCCCGATCTTCCTCACGACGATGGCCGCCGCCGTGGGCGTGGTGCCGCTGATCGTCAGCGGCTCCGGGCTCTGGAGCCCGCTCGCCAGCGTGCTGGCCGTGGGCCTCGTCTTCTCGATGGTGGGCACGCTGGTGGTGGTGCCGATCCTGTTCGTGCGCGCCGAGCGTGCGGCCGATCGGAGGGCCGAGCGTCGGGCGGTCGCCGGCACAGAGCAGACGGCGGCGCCCGTATCCCTTCCGGTCGCCGCGCACCGTCGCGAGTCGCCGCTCGCCGGATCGCTGGCGACGGGCGCGCTCGTCCTCGCGATGCTCGGTGCGTCGCTCGCCGCGAGTGTCACCCGCGCCGCCGCCCAGGCCGCGCCGGACTCACCGCGGACGATCGCGCTCACCCTCGATCAGGCGCTGACGCTCGCCGCCGAACACGGTCGAGCGACCCGCATCGCCGCGGAGCGCGTGGCCGAGCGGACCGCACTGTCGCGAGCAGCCCGCGCCGACCGGCTGCCGCGGCTGGAGGTCGGCGGCCAGTGGCTCGGCAACACGGGGACGCAGC
Source organism: Gemmatirosa kalamazoonensis (assembly GCF_000522985.1). NCBI lineage: Bacteria > Pseudomonadati > Gemmatimonadota > Gemmatimonadia > Gemmatimonadales > Gemmatimonadaceae > Gemmatirosa > Gemmatirosa kalamazoonensis. Next base: position 250,819 of record NZ_CP007130.1, on the reverse strand, counting down.
GCATCGCGATCGCGCAGGGCGCGCTCGGCATGGACGCCGCGGATCGGCCGGTGCCGTACACCGACCGCGTGCTCGCGCAGGACGGGCGTGCCGCGTGGTTCGGCCTGGCGACGGTGACGCAGCCGCTCACCCCACTCGTTCGCATCGGCGCCGGCGTGCGCGCCGCCGACGCCGCGGCACGTCGGGCCGAGGCCGCGCGCGAGGGGACGGCACGCGACGTCGCGTTCGACGTCGAGCGGCTCTACCTGACGGTGCTGATCGCCGACCGCCGCGCGGCGGCGGCGCGCCTCACCCTCGCCGCCCGAGAGGCCCGCGACCTCGACGCCACGCGCGCCGTGCAGACAGGGTTCGCGGTGAACGCCGACCGCGCGGCGTCGCGGGCGGGCGTGCTCGACGCGCGGCAGGCCGTGGTCGCGGCGGAGAACGCGGCCGAGGACGCACGGGCCGAGCTCGCGCTGCTTCTCGGGATCGACCCGGACGCGCCGCTCACGCTCGCCGAGCCGGCGCCGCTGCCGCGTCTGACCGTGCCGGCCGCGGACCCCGACGACCCGACGACGCCGTCGGGACGTCGCGCGGACGTCTCCGCCGCGCGCGTCGTGTCGCTTGGCGGATCGACGCTCGCGACCGACGACGTCGACACGCCAGTGCGTGGCGATACCGCGGTGCTGGACGCGTGGCGGCAGGCCGCCCACGCCGGGAGCCCCGAGGTGCACGCCGCTCGCGAGCAGGTCGCCGAGGCGGCGGCCGGGGAGGCTGCGGCACGTGCCGCGTGGATCCCCGACGTGGCGCTCTACGGGCAGCTCGTCCGCCAGAACCTCTCGCCGATCATCGGGCGCCAGCTATGGACGGGCGGGGTGCGGTTCGCCTGGACCGCGTGGGACTTCGGCCGTCGCGGCCGCGAGACCGAGGCGGCCGTCGCGCGCCGCCGCGCCGCTGACGAGAACCTGGCGCGTGTCGACGAGGAAGTGGCCGTCGCGGTCCGCCGCGCGTGGCGGGCGGCCGTGCGTGCCGAGCGCCTGCTCGACGCAGCCTCGGCCGCGGCCGACGCGCGGGCCGCCGCGGCGCGGATCGCGAGCGAGCGTGCCGGCACCGGGCTGGCGATGGTCAGCGCGAGGGCCGAGGCCGACGCCGAGCGCGCGACGGCTGATGCGGATCGCTACGCCGCGCTGCTCGGCGTCCGCGTCGCCCGCGCGGAGCTGCGTCGGCTGGTCGGCCGCTCGGTGCCGTAGCGTGGCGGCTAACGGGCTGGAAGCCGGAGATACGCGAGGACGGTCCTCGTCACTTCGGCCTCGAGCTCCTGGTCGGAGACCGGCATCAGCTCGTGCCACATCGACACCGTCTCCAACGCGCGGACCTCGATGACCGTGGCCATGGTCAGCAGCGCAAACATGATCGCGCGCCGGGGATCCGGCGCCGCGATCTCGTCGCGGAAGGCGAGCAGCAGGTCCGTGATCCCCTGGAAGTTCCCCGCGACGAGCGCCAGGGCCCTCGATCGAAACTCGTCATCGGTGTCGGTCTCGATGAAGCGCGTCAGCGCGCGCATGAGCCCCGGCTGCGCGCGGTACTGCCGCGCCGTGATCGCGACCAGCCCACGCACCACCCCCTCCAGCGTGCGATCCGGGAACGCCTCGAGGCGCAGCATCGTCTGGCGCGCCGTGGCGCCCGTTTCCAGCGCGTCCACCAGCGCCGCGCGGACGAGCGCGTTCCGGTCGCGAAAGCGGCGATAGATGCTCGCCGGCGCGACGCCGGCGGCGGCGGCGATGCGCGGGATCGTCGCGCCGTCGAGCCCGTGGGTCTCGAGCGCCTCGGTCGTGGCCTTGAGGAGGCGGGCCAGCGTATCGCGGCTCCGCTGCTGCTGCGGCGCGATCACGCCATCGGGGGTCCTGTTGTGCATGGTTGCAGGCTAACGGCCCTCTTGCTGTAACACGAATGTGATTTTACATTCGCATCATGACGACTTCACTCGAGCTGTGCCCGCCGCCGCTCATTCCGCGCGAGACCCTGTTCGGCAACCCGGAGGGGGACTCGGCGCGCGTGTCGCCCGACGGGGCGCGGCTCGCCTACCTGGCGCCGCACGACGGCAAGCAGAGCGTGTGGGTGCGAACGATCGGGGCGCGGGACGATCGAGTCGTCGCGCACGACCCGGTGCGTCCGCTGCCGTGGGCGACGTGGCAGGGCGACGGGCGGCACATCTTGTATCTGCAGGACCGCGCCGGCGACGAGAACTACCACCTCTATCAGGTCGACCTCGAGGGCGGCGCCCCGCGCGACCTGACGCCGGGCGAGCACCTGCGCGCACTGCCGCTCGCCCTCGACGCGCGGTTCCCGCAGGAGGCGCTCGTGACCCTGAACGCACGCACGCCACGGCTGCTCGACGTGCATCGGGTGAACCTGGCCGCGGGCCTCGCGGAGCTCGACACGGAGAACTCGGGCGACGTCATCGCCTGGCTCGTCGACAACGCGCTCGTCGTGCGCGCGGCCGTCGCGCAAGTGGCCGGCGGATCGTACGTCATTCGCGTCCGCGACGGCGCGTCGGCGCCCTGGCGCGTGCTCGACGAGGTGGCCTTCGCCGATGGCGCGCCGCGACTCGTCGCGTTCTCGTCCGACGATCGTGCGCTCTTCGCGATCAGCGCGAAGGATGCGAACGCGAATCGGCTCGTGCGGTACGACCTGGCGACCGCCGAGCGCGTGGTCGTGCTGGAGGATCCCGAGTATGACGTCGAGCGCGTCTTCGTCGATCCGGCGACGCACGACGTCGTCGCCGCGGCCGTCTGCAAGGAGCGGCTGGTCTGGGCCGCGCTCACCGCGAGCTTCGCGGAGGAGCTCGACGCGCTGCGCGTGGTCGACGACGGCGACTTCTCGATCGAAGACGCGAGCGCGGACGGCGCCACGCTGATCGTGCGGTATCGGCACGATGCGCGACCGGAGGAGTTCTACGCGTACGATCGCGCACGGCACCGCGCATCGTTCCTGTTCTGCAGTCGGCCGCCGCTCCTCGCGTACGAGCTCGCGCCGATGCGGCCCGTGGCCTTTCCCGCGCGCGACGGTCTCCCACTCCGGGGCTATCTCACCCTCCCCGTCGGCGCGGCGCCGCGCCGGCTGCCCATGGTGCTCTACGTCCACGGCGGTCCGTGGTATCGCGACCGGTGGGGCTACGAGCCGATCGTGCAGTGGCTGGCCAATCGCGGCTACGCGGTGCTGCAGGTGAACTTCCGCGGGTCGACGGGCTACGGCAAGGCGTTCCTGAACGCCGGGAATCGCGAGTGGGCGGGCGCGATGCGCACCGACCTGCTCGACGCGCGCGACTGGGCCGTCGCCGAAGGCTACGCCGATCCGGCGCGCATCGCGATCTTCGGGGGTAGTTACGGCGGCTACGCGGTGCTCACGGCGCTCGCGTGGACGCCGGACGCGTTCGCGTGCGGCGTCGACATCGTGGGCCCCTCCGACCTGCGGACTTTTCTCGCTGCGATTCCGGCCTACTGGGAGCCGATGCGGCAGCTGCTGACCGAGCGCGTCGGCGACGACCCGGAGTTCCTGAAATCGCAGTCGCCGCTCTTCCGCGCGCCATCGATTCGCGTCCCGCTGCTCGTGGTGCATGGCGCGAACGATCCGCGGGTCAAGCAGCAGGAGAGCGACCAGCTCGTCGAGGCGCTGCGCGGGAGCGGTGTCCCCGTGCAGTACCTGGTCTTCGACAACGAGGGACACGGGCTGGCCCACCCGGCGAACCTGAAGCGCTTCGCCGCGCTGGCCGAGGCCTTTCTGGCCGCCGCGCTGGGGGGTCGCATCGAGCCACCGCAGCCGGACGAGGCGTTCGCGTCGTTCCTCTGCTGAGCGCCGATGCCGCGACGCGTCTCGTTAGGCAGCACACGCAGGTTGCACGCGTGGTGTGACGCGGTGGCCGCGGGACGGTGCGACAACGGCCCGTGCGCGACTCGCTCGCGCGACGAAGCCCCGCGCGCGGTATCGCTACCGCGTGCGGGGCTTCGCTTTTGGCTGGCGACCGCCGCCCTTCGTTTTGGCGCCACCTCCCGGAAACCGTTAGGCGTCCGTGAGCGTGGTCAGTTCGGCGATCTTACCCTCGTCGTTCGGGCTCGACTCAGGTCGTTCCGCGGCTGCGGAACCGGCAGTTGTGTCCAGCGACCTCACAACCCATCCATCGAAGCCAAACTATCGACGGACCTGTCCTCCGATCGGCGTCCCGCGGGAGGACTTCCGCTCGCGGGAACCCGTCCCGCGCGCGCAGGGCCATAATACAACTCTGCGACGCGTCCGCAAGAGCGAAGTTTTCCACAACCGTTAGGCGGCGCGCTTGCTCGCGTTCACGAGTGGCGGCGTTCCGCACGCACGCCGACCGAGTCACGTCGTTAGGCAGCACGCAGACGCCGCGCGTCTCGCGCGTCGCGCGACGATTCCGTCGCGCAACACCTCGCCTGACCGCCGTCTCGCACGGCCCGGCGCCGTGACGGGCCGCGGGGCCGTCCGCAGCGCGCGGCGGCTCGCCGCCGCGTCGCTCTACTGAGGCGAGGGCGTCCAGCCTACTCCGATCGCGGCCGCGCCGTACTGACGGCTGGCGCCCGCGGGCGTGGCCGGCAGGCTGTTGCGGATGAAGGCCGACACCTGCTGCGCCGCCGGCGGGTCGAGGTTCGACAGCGCGACGATCACGTACCCGCCGTCGGGCTCGAACTCGAGGTCGCCGTTCATCCCCGCTGCACCCCCGTCGTGCCCGACGAATCGCCGGCCGCCCACGACGCCGAGGTCGAAGAACCCGTACGCGTACTGCGTTCCCTGGCCGATCGCGATCTTCCCGGTGAGGAGCTGCGTCGTGTGCGCCGAATCGAGAAGTCGGCGCTGCTGGAGCGCGGCGGCGAAGCGCGCGAAGTCTCCCACGGTGGAGTACCCGCCGCCCGCGGGCGTGCCCCGGTAGGGCAGCGTCGGCGCGTTCGACACGAGTGCGTTAGGCACCAGCTGCCGCGTGTAGCCCGCCGACCGACCCGGCACGAGCGAATCCTCGGGGGCCGTGCCGGTCGCCGTCATCCCGGCGGGCCCGAGCACGCGGGCCGCGACGACGTCGTCGTAGCGCGTCCCGGACGCGCGCTCCACGACGGCCCCGAGGAGCATGAAGCCGTAGTTGCTGTACTCCCACTGCGTCCCCGGCGCGAACCGCAGGCCGCGCGTGCCGTAGAGCCGGAGGTAGTCCGACGGGTCGCGGAGCTCGGACCGGTGCGCCATGAACTCCGGCCCGAAGATGTCGCCCGTGCCGCCGGTGTGGGTGAGCAGGTGGTGCAGCGTCACCTGCGATGCCACCTCCGCGTTCGGGTAGTCCGGCAGGTACGTGCCTAACGATGCGTCGAGGCGCAGCGTCCCGGCCTGCACGAGCTGCAGCGCCGCGACGGCGGTCAGCATCTTGTACATCGACCCGACGCGGAACCGGGTGGTCGGCGTGTTCGGGACGCCGTGCTCCCGATCGGCGAGGCCGTAGGCGCCCTCGAACAGCGTGCGGCCGTCGCGGACGACGAGCACGGCCCCGGAGAACTGGCCGGCTTGCGTGGACGTCTCGAGCCGCGTGCGCAGCGCGGCCACGAAGGCCGAGTCGGCGTTTTGGGCGGCATGCGCGTCGGGTGCGGCAGGATCGCCGGCCCCGCACGCCGCCAGCATGACGGCTGCCGCCCACGTCGCGACGGCGATGGCTCGTCCGCGGCTCATGTCATCGGAAGCTCGAGAACAGGTCGTGCGTCGGAAACGACGTGATGACGCCGAGCGCGTTCCAGAGCGCGGCATCGAGCTCGTTGACCAGGCTGTTAGGCGCACCGGCGTTGAACAGCGCGACCCACGCGAAGCCGTTGGCCGAGCGCACGAGCATGCCCTTCGTACCGGGATAGTCTCCGCCGTGCCACCAGGTCGCGTCGCCCTGGCCGGGGCGCACCCACCATCCGGCCGCGTAATAGCAGCTGCCGTCGGGACACGTCGTCGCGCCGCTGCCCGTCATCTCGGCGACGAGCTGCGGGCTGAGAATGTCCGCGGGACTGGCGCGGCCGTCGACGTGGGTCAGGAATCGCAGGAGATCGACCGTCGAGGAGACCCAGCCGCCGTGTGAGTCCGTCGCCTCGAGGTAGTAGCCGCCGTAGTTCGCGGGCACGATGCCCTCGCCCGGGAAGACGGATGGCACGAGCGGCCAGTTCAGCGCCGCCCCGGGGTAGTAGTACCTCACCTCGTCCGCGAGCGCGTCCTTCATGCGCGTCTTGCCCACGCGCGTGCGATTGGCGCCGGCGGGCTGCAGCACGCGTGTGCGCACGAACTCCTCGTACGGCATGCCGCTCAACCGCTCGATCACGCGACCGAGAATGTCGTACCCGAAGTTCGAGTAGGCCCACTTCGTGCCGGGATCGAAGTCGAGCGGCATGCCCTTCATGTAGCGGATGATCGTCTCGGCGGACGCCGGTGCGGGCGCGCCGACGGCGGCCGCGGCGACCGCCGACTGAAACATCGGGTCGAATCCGCCATTCGGCTTGTCGCGATCCCAGCCCCCGGTGTGGTTCAGCAGATGGCGAATCGTGATCTGCTCCCACCGCGGATCGACCTTCGCTCCCGGCGCGGGCTTCAGGTCCGCGATGAGCGGCGCCACGCGATCGTCGAGCCCGAGCTTTCCGTCCTCGACGAGCTTCATGATCGCGGCGCTCGTGATCGGCTTGGACACGCTCGCGATCCGGAACAGCGCGTCGGGCTGCACGGGCGTCTTGTTCTCGGCGTCCGCGTAGCCGAAGCCGCGCGCGTAGATCAGCTTCCCGTCGCGCACCAGCGCGACCGCGCCACCGGGAATGCCGTACTGCCGCATCAGATCGCGGACGCGCTGATCGAACGACGTCATTCCCGGCATGCCGGTGCCGGTGGTCGGCATCTCCTGCTGCGCGGGAGGCGTGACCGGCTGAGTGACGGGCGTCGTCGGCTCTCTGCCGCACGACGCAGCGACCACCAGTCCGATCAGCGACGCTCGTACGCGTTTCATCGGGGGTCCAGACCGATCTGTTGCACGAACCAATCGTGCCGATCGAGGTTGGCCTGTGCGGTGAGGTTGTGTCCCGCGTCGTACCAGAGAAGCTTCTTGGGATCCGGCGCGGCGTCGTGCAGCAACTGCGCGTCGGCCTCCGCCACGAGCTCGTCGAGCCGTCCGTTCTGCAGCAGCAACGGCGTTCCCTTCGCCAGCCCGATGAACCGAATCGGCTCGATGGGCTTCATGTCGCGAAACCAGGCGGCACGCGTGGCACAGGACAGCGTCGCGAGCGAGGGCAGGTCTTTCGGCTGGGTCTTCAGCGTGACCCACCCGCCGTTTGCCACGACGAGGGCCACGGCCTTGATGCGATGTTCGATGGCGGCGAACTGCACGCCCATCGCGCCGCCGTAACTGACGCCGAGAAAGGCGATGCGATCCTTGTCGACGTTGGGCTGTGCGCGCAGAACGTCGACGGCGCGCTGCAGATCCTTCATCAACTGGATCTGCTCGTCGCGATCCTGCCTGGTCATCAGCAACGTCGATCCCGTGCGTCGAGCGAACGGCGCGTCGATCGCGATCACCACGGCACCGGAGGCTGCGTAATTCCGCGCATAGTCGATCAGCCACGCGTCACGCGAGCTGCCTGGCGCGCCATGCATGATGATGATGCCCGGCCGCAGAGACGAGCGATCGACCGGATCGACCAGTATGCCGGTGACCCGGCCGCCCGCCGGACTGTCGTACGAGATCCCACTGAGCTCCACGCCGCCCGCCGTGCTCTCGGCGACCCTCTGCAGGTTGAGCGGCGCTTTGGCGTCGTAGGCGAACAGACTCAGTTCCGCTTGCGTCGCCGGGCCGCCCAGATCCGGCCGTGCGACCGTGCACGAATCGAGGCCGACGGTGGGCTGGGTGATCGCTTCGCTGATTGGACCGGAGCCAGCGCATGCGGCTGACGCGAATGCAATCAGCAGCGCCGTGGCGTGTCTCGTCAGTTGCATCGCGGAACGTTGATCAACTGGAAGTTGCCGGTTGGCGGATTCAAGCGACTGATCACGATCGTGTTGACGGTCCCAGCCTGCAGGTTGAGCGTGGCATCGCTACCTGAAACGAGAGGCTGGTTGGTGTCGGTGTACGTGATCGTATAAGGATTGGGGCCACTCGTCACGGTGCTGAAGGGCGTCGCGTCGCGGAATCCCATGTTGGCTCGCACCACCGTCGTGGGCCCGCTTCCGGCCGTGCCCTTCGACACATCCACGGGGCCCTCGCTTCCCCCCGCGAGGTTCACGAAACGAACGGCCGCCTGGTTGGCGCCCAGCGTGCCGGAGAAGCTGTTGTCGAGCAGGACCACCGACGGATGATTGATGTTGCCGCCCGCGAGGACGATGTAATCGCCGCCGTCCGTGATGGTCTGGTCGTTCAACGTGACGAACGTGTTGCTGTTCAAGGCCGTACCGCTCGCGTTGGCCAGACCGATGCCGAAGGTCGTGGTTCCGGCATCGAGTGTCGAGCAGGTCGGCGTCGATTGCAAGTATGCGAGGGCGGAGCCGGCTGCGAACTGGGTGTTCGTCGTGAAACCAATCTTGTCCTGCGTGGGCCACACCGCGTTGAAGAACCGCACCTTCGCCGGCGTGGCGACGGCCGTCGGACTGTCTCCACATGCGGCGGCGCACAGCACGGTCGCAACCACGGGCATGACTGACGCCGTCTTCATCCGATTCTCCCCGCGTCTCTGGTGATGAACGATCTTCTCGCCTCGCCCGCCCGCGACACGGCGATGGGGCCGACCGACGGTCGCATGCTCGCGTCGATCTCGTCGATCACGGGCGCGAGTCGGCTCGCGGAGCTCTCCCAGTTCGCCTGAACGCCGCCCTCGGGGCGGCGCGCGCTCCCGACTCTCAGCGCGTCGATGATCTCGCCGTGCTCGGCGTGCGTCGCGGTGAAATCCGGGCCGATGAGCGGCGTATGCCACACAGGTGTGGCGACTCTACGGGGCGACCGACGCGCGAACAAGCAACGCGGCACGAGACGCACGCTGCGCGGCACGAGCGCGCGCACCCGCGCCACGAGTCGCCGCGCGTCGTGCCGTCGGAATCACGCGCGGGGCGTGACGTCGCGGTCGCACCGCGGACCGGCGGCCCACCGCGCTCCCGCGCGTGCGCGGGATGGAGTTGCTCGGGGGCCGTGCCGTACGCCATGTTGGCGCGCGGCGATGCCGCTCGATTGCCCGTCACACTGCACTCGGCTGCCGATTCCGACATGCCGCACGCGATGCCTGTCCGTACAGTGATCGTCGACGACGAGCCGGCGGTCGGCGAGTTTCTCGAGCAGCTGCTCGTCGAGCAGCACCCCGAGGTCGCGGTCGTCGGGGTCTACGCGGATCCGGCCGAGGCGGTCGAGGCGATCACCGCCGAGCCGCCCGACCTGCTGTTCCTCGACGTGCGGATGCCGCGGCTCTCCGGCTTCGACCTGCTCGACGCCCTCGGCGACCGCGTGCCGCCGGCGGTCGTCTTCGTCACGGCGTTCGACCAGCACGCCGTCGCGGCGTTCGACGCGAGCGCGACCGACTACCTGCTGAAGCCTGTCGACGAGGAACGGCTCGCGCGCGCGGTGGCCCGCGCGAGAACACGGGTCGCGCAGGCGCGGTCGGCCGCCGAGGGGGCCGAGGCGACCTCCGTCGCGGGGCCGGCCGACGCGCTGCGACAGGTCCTGTCACAGCTGGACCGGTACACGCGGCACTTCGCGGTGCGCGTCGGTCACCGCATCGCGCTCCTGCGCGTCGAAGACATCAGCTGGTTCGGCGCCGACGGGAAGTACGTGCGCCTGTACGTGGACAACGTCGTGCACGTCGTCCGACACACGACGCACGGCCTCGAGGCGCGCCTCGACCCCCGCCGGTTCCTGCGCGTGAACCGCTCGTCGATCGTCAACGTCGACCACGTCAAGCACATCGAGCGGTGGTCGCACGGCGACTACGTGCTCGTGATGCGGACCGGCCACCAGGTGGTGACCACCCGCGGCTACCGCGCGGCGGTGCAGCGCCTGCTCGACGGCGCGTGACGGGGGGGGTGCGGACGTCGGGTGGGGGGCGGCGCGGACGGTATGCGCTGATCGGGGCGGCCGCGGGCGCGCTGCTCTGCGCGGTCGGCGTGCTCCGCAGCTGGTTGTACGAATCGTTCTTCGCCCCGCCGGGCACGGCGAGCATCGTGCGACTGGTCGTCGATCAGGCGGCGCAGTGGGCGGTGTTGATCGCGATCGTGCCGCCGATCGTGCTCTTCTGCGAACGGTGGCCGGTCCGGTCCCGCCGCGACTTCGCGCGCCTCGGGCTGCACGCGGCCGCGCTGCCGGTGTTCCACGCCATGCTGTCGGTCGGCACGCGCGCCCTCATCGCGGTCGTCGGCCGACCGTCCCTGCCGCCATTCCATCTCGGGCGCGCGCTGTTCCGCGTCGACCCGATGTTCACGGTGGTGCTGTACGCGAGCATCGCGTCGATCCTCCACGTGGTGCGCCGCGAGCAGCTCCTGCGGGAGGTCGCCATGGAGCAGATGCGACTCCGCGAGCGCGTGGCCCTCCTGCGCGTGGAGTCGCTGCAGCGGCAGCTCGAGCCGCACTTCCTGTTCAACGCGCTCACGACGATCGCGTCGCTCATCACGCGCGAGCCCGTCCTCGCGCGTCGTCTCGTCACACGCCTCGGAGGGCTGCTGCGGCGCGCGCTCGGCGCCGAGACGCGCGCGCTGGTGCCGCTGTCGGACGAGGTGTCGTTCCTGCGCGACTACCTCGCGCTGCAGGAGGCGCGGTTCCGCGACGCGCTGCGCGCGAGCGTCACCGTGGAGGCGAGGGCGGAGGAGGCGCGCGTGCCCTGGATGCTGCTCCAGCCCCTGGTGGAGAACGCGATCACGCACGGCATGAGTGCCGACGGCGTCTGCCGGGTCGCCGTGCTCGCGCGGGTGGACGGGGGGCGTCTGGAGCTGAGCGTCACGGACGACGGCGCGGGCTTCGCGACACTCCGCGGGGCGCGCCCAACGACCGGTGCGGCCGGCGCGGGGTTCGGGTTGCGCGGCACGCGCGAGCGGCTCGCCGCGCTCTTCGGCGATGGGGCCGAGCTGCGCCTCGAGAACCCACCCGGGGGTGGCGCGCGCGTCACCGTGTCGCTGCCGGCAGGGACCGGCGACGCGGCGGCCTCAGTCCTTCCGTGCGAAACGTTCTCGCCTGGTCGCGCCGGGTGATCACCGGACCGGTGGACCACGGCGTGGACCGACGATAGGCTACGCGAGCGTCACACTCGAATCGACGCCGTCGGTCCGCGAATGCTCCCTCCCCACCGCATGTCGATCTCGCGCCGGGATTTCCTGCGCACCAGCGCCGCCGCGACCGCCGGGCTTTGGCTGCCGGGTGGCGGTTCGGTGTCAGGGGCCTCACCGTCCGGTGCCGCGCAGCCGGGCGCCTTCCAGCCCACGTGGGCGTCGCTCGCGCAGTACCGCGTGCCCGACTGGTTCCGCGACGCGAAGTTCGGCATGTGGGCGCACTGGGGCCCGCAGTGCGTCCCCGAGCAGGGGGACTGGTACGCGCGCAACATGTACATCGAGGGCCAGCGCGCCTACGTCTCGCACGTCGCGCGCTACGGCCACCCGTCGCGCGTCGGCTTCAAGGACGTCATCCGGCAGTGGCGCGCCGAGTCGTGGCGCCCGGACGAGCTCTTGGCGCTCTACGCCCAGGCCGGCGCGCAGTACTTCATGGCGCTCGCGAACCACCACGACAACTTCGACCTCTGGGACTCCGCGCATCAGCCGTGGAACTCCGTGAGGCTCGGGCCGAGAAAGGACCTGGTCGGCGGCTGGGCGCGCGCGACGCGACGGGCGGGGCTCAAGTTCGGCGTGTCGGTGCACGCGGCGCACGCGTGGAGCTGGTACGAGCCGTCGCAGGGCGCCGACACGAGCGGCCCGTTCAAGGGTGTGCCCTACGACGGCACGCTCACGCTCGCGCAGGGGAAGGGGACGTGGTGGGAGGGGCTCGACCCACAGGACCTCTACGCGCAGGCGCATGCACCGGGGCGCGGCCTCCAGTGGGAGTGGGACGCGGCGAAGGGGAGTAGCGTGCCGAGCACGGCCTACTGCGAGAAGTTCGGCGCCCGCACGATCGAGCTGATCGACAAGTACGACCCGGACCTCGTCTACTTCGACGACACCGCGCTGCCGCTGTGGCCCGTGAGCGACGTGGGCCTGCGCATCGCGGCGCACTTCTACAACCGCAACATGGCGCGGCGCGGCGGCCGGCTCGAGGCGGTGCTCACGGGCAAGGTGCTGACCGAGGAGCAGCGCCGGTGCATGGTGTGGGACATCGAGCGCGGTGTGGCGACCGACGTGCTCCCGCTCCCGTGGCAGACCGACACCTGCATCGGCGAGTGGCACTACTCGCGCCCGCTCTACATGCGGCACGGCTACAAGACGCCGCTCGCGGTCGCGCAGATGCTCGTCGACATCGTGAGCAAGAACGGGAACCTGATGCTCAACGTGCCGCTCCCCGGCTCGGGGGAGCCGGACGACGACGAGGTCTCGTTCGTGACCGACTTCGGGCGCTGGATGCGCGCGAACGGCCGCGCGATCTACGGCAGCCGGCCGTGGGCAGTCTACGGCGAGGGTCCGTCGACCGCGGCGCAGGCGCCGCTGCGGGCGCAGGGGTTCAACGAAGGGCAGAACCGTCCCTACACCGCGGAGGACCTCCGCTTCGTGCAGAAGGACGGGAAGGTCTACGCGTTCGCGCTGGCGTGGCCCGCGGACGGGAAGCTGACGATCACGGCCCTCGGCGCCGGCGCGCCGCACGCGGCGGGCGCCGTCGAGCGGGTGGAGCTGTTAGGCGCCCCGACGCCGCTGGCGTTCGCGCGGACGCCGGCCGGCCTGACCGTGACGCTGCCCGAGCGACGCGTCGGCCAGTACGTGTACACGCTCGAGATCTCGGGGCAGGGGCTCTCGCATACCTGAGGCGCACATGCGCGCAGTCGTGATCGAGCGCCCAGGCCACGTCGGGCTCGGGGCGCGCGCGGAGCCGACCCTCGCGCCGGACGACGTGCTCGTGCGCGTGCGGACGGTCGGCTTTTGCGGCTCCGACCTGAGCACGTTTCGCGGGCTCAACCCCCTCGTGGCGTACCCCCGCGTGCCGGGGCACGAGATCGCCGGCGTCGTAGCGGCGTTGGGCAGCGAGGTGCCCGCGGGTCTACATCCAGGCACCCTCGTCACGGTCGTGCCGTACACGGCGTGCGGCGCGTGCCCCGCCTGCCGCCGCGGGCGCGTCAACACGTGCCGCGACAACCGCACGCTCGGCGTGCAGCGCGACGGCGCGATGACGGAGCTCATCGCGGTCCCGTGGCAGAAGGTGCTTCCCGCCGACGGGCTGTCGCGCCGCGAGCTGGCGCTCGTCGAGCCGCTCGCCGTGGGGGCGCACGCGGCGGCGCGCGGCCGCGTCGCGCCGGGGGACGTCGTCGCGGTGTTAGGCACCGGCGCGGTGGGGCTCGGCGCGGTGGCAGCCGCGGCGCGCGCGGGCGGGACGGTCATCGCGGTGGATGTGGACGAGCGCAAGCTGGCCGTGGCGCGGCGCGCCGGCGCCGCCCACGCGGTGAACTCGCGCGCGACGCCGCTGCACGACGCGCTGCGCGAGCTCACGCGCGGCGACGGCCCCGACGTGATCATCGAGGCGGTCGGCCACCCGGACACGTTCCTCGCGGCCGTCGCCGAGGTGGCGGTCGCCGGCCGCGTGATCTACATCGGGTACGCGAAGGGGCCGGTCAGCTTCGACACGACGCAGTTCGTGCGCAAGGAGCTCGACGTGTTAGGCGCGCGCAACGCGACGGCGGACGACTTCCGCGCGGTCGTCGCGCTGCTGCGCGAGGGGAGCTTCCCGGTCGCGGACGCGGTCACGCGCGTGGTGCCGCTCGCCGCGGCCGCCGACGCGCTCCGCGCCTGGGACGCCGACCCGGGCGCGGTCACGCGCATCCACGTGGACTTGGACTGACGCGTTAACGCGCCGCGCCGTATGTTCGCGCCCCGCTGGCAGCCCGTCCCCGCCCTCTCACGATCCACCTCACCGTGCCTGCCGGCTCCCTCGCGACGGCGCTCGCCGGACGCTACACCGTCGAGCGCGAGCTCGGCGTGGGCGGCATGGCCACGGTGTACCTCGCCCACGACCTCCGGCACGACCGCGACGTCGCGATCAAGGTCCTGCGCCCGGAGCTCGCCGAGTCGCTCGGCCGCGAGCGTTTTCTCCGCGAGATCCGACTCGCGGCGCGCCTCAACCACCCGCACATCCTCGCCCTTCACGACTCGGGAGAGGCGGCGGGGGACCTGTTCTTCGTCATGCCGCTCATGGAGGGGCTGACGCTCCGCGACCGGCTGCGGCGGGACGGTCCGCTGCCGGTGGACGCCGCCGTGCGCATCGCGAGCGAGGTCGCCGACGCCCTCGACTACGCGCATCGCCACGATGTCGTCCATCGCGACATCAAGCCCGAGAACATCCTGCTGCACGAAGGGCACGCGCTCGTCGCCGACTTCGGGATCGGCAAGGCGGTGGTCGCCGCGTCGGCGTCGGGTGCGCCGACGCTGACCCAGGTCGGCGTGACGGTCGGCACGCCGACGTACATGAGTCCCGAGCAGGCGGCCGGCGACGACGTCGACGGCAGGAGCGATCTCTTCGCGCTCGGATGCGTGCTGTACGAGATGCTCACCGGCGAGCCCCCGTTCACCGGGCCGACGGTGCAGGCCGTGATCGCCAGGCGCTTCCAGCACACCCCGCCGCCCGTCAGTGCGTCGCGGCCCGCCGTTCCGCCGGGAGTCTGCCACGTGATCGAACGCCTGCTCGAGAGGGACCCGGCCTCGCGCACGTCGACCGGAGCGCACGTCGTCGCGGCGCTGCAATCGCCCGACGCGCGCGGCGTCCCCGACGCGGCGCCTCGGGCCGGGCCGTCGGTGGCCGTGCTGCCGTTCGCGAACATGAGCGCCGCGGCCGACGACGCCTATTTCGCCGACGGGATCACCGAGGAGATCATCAACGTCCTCGCGCACGTCGACGGGCTGCGCGTCGCGGCGCGCACGTCGTGCTTCGCGTTCAAGGGGAAGGACGAGGACCTCCGCGCCGTCGGCGCGAAGCTCGGGGTGGCGCACGTGCTCGAGGGGAGCGTGCGCAAGGCCGGCCCCCGGCTGCGGATCACCGCGCAGCTCATCGACGTCGCGGACGGCTACCACCGGTGGTCGGAAAGCTACGACCGCGAGCTCGTCGACGTGTTCGCGGTGCAGGACGAGATCGCGGGCGCCATCGCCGCGAAGCTGCGGCTGTCGCTGCTCGACGGGCGTGGCAGGTCGGCCGAGCGCGCGGGGCCGCGCAGCGTCGAGGCGTACGAGCTGCTGCTCCGGGGGCGGGTCCTGCTCTGGCAGCGCGGACGCGCGATCCTCGACGCGCTGCCGTGCTTCGCGCGGGCCGTCGCGCTCGACCCGGAGCTCGTCGACGCGCACGCCCTGCTCGGCGACGCCCACCGCCTGGTGTGCGTGTACGGCATGGCGCCCGCGAGCGAGACGATCCCGCACGCGTTAGGCGCGATCGACCGTGCGCTCGCGCTCGATCCGGAGCATCCGCAGGCGCTGACGACGCTCGCGAACATCAAGTCCGTCCACGACGTGGACATCGAAGCGAGCGTGGCGCTCGCCGACCGCGTGCTCGCCCGCGAGCCGCTGAACGTGCAGGCGCTGTGCGAGCGCGCGCTCGTGGTCGCGCTGCGCAGCGACTCGTCGCCGCAACGGCTCGCGCGGGCGCTGCAGGACCTGCGCGCCGCGCGGCGCGCCGATCCGCTCAACGCGTGGGCGGCGGCGCTGGAGTCGTTCTCCCTCTCGTGCGTCGGCCTCCACGAGGACGCGCTGCGGTCGGCGCGGCAGGCCGTCTCGCTCGACGCGCACGCCTTCACCGGGCGGTGGGCCCTCGTCTGGGCGCTCTCGAGCCTGGGCCGGGACGACGAGGCGCTGGCCGTCGCCGAGGAGACGCTCCCCATGTCGGGGCGGAATCCGCGCGTGCTCGCGGAGATGGCGGCCATCCACGCGCGACACGAGGACGCGGGCGCGGTCCGGGCGATCCTCGACGAGCTGCGCACTCGCGCGGCCGGCGCGTACGTCGAGTCGTCGGTGCTCGGCTGCGTCTTCGCGGCGGCGGGCGAGCTCGCCGAGGCGCGAGCGCTCGTCGCGCGCGGGATCGCCGAGCACGACACGGGCTGGCAGTTCTCGAAGTCGCCCGCGTGGGCGCCGTTCAAGTCCGATCCCGCTGGCGCGGCGATGCTGCGGGCGCTGGGCTACTAGATCGACGTCGGCGGGGAACGGGCGGCCGGGTCGAAGCCGCCTAACGAGCTGCCGACAGCCCCCGCTCGTGCGCCGTTCATCCCGGCGACGCCCGCGGGATGAGCGGTCAATGTGACGGGACGTGCGGCGCGTCTCGTTGCGGCGGCCCCCGCGCGGCGGTAAGACGATCCGCATGTCGCTGAGGTCGTCGAACGACACCCGTCGAGGCCCACATGGCACCTCTCGCGCAGGACCTCCGCTACGCACTCCGGACGCTCGCCCGGACGCCCGGCTTCGTCGCCGTCACCCTCCTCACCCTCATGCTGGGCATCGGGGCGAACCTCGCGATCTTCACCGTCGTCGGCGCGGTGCTGCTGCGGCCGCTGCCGATCCAGGAGCCCGATCGCGTCGTGCGCATCTTCGACGACCTCACCGGCGCCGGCGCGCGCGATGCGGGTATGTCCGTGCCCGAGATGCAGGACCTCGAGAAGTCCGGCGTCTTCTCCCGGGTGAGCGCGATCTGGCCGGTCGACGCGGCGTTAGGCGGCGCGGACCACGTCGAGCGCATCGAGCTCCTCGCGACCAGCCCGAACTACTTCGAGCTGCTCGGCGTGAAGCCCGCGCTGGGACGAGCGTACGCCCAGAAGGATTGGGTGCCGGGCTTCTTCGAGGGCGTCGTCATCAGCGACGCCCTCTGGCGACGGCAGTTCGGCGCCGATCCGCACGTGCTCGGCCGCCGCATCCGCGCCGACATGGACCCGTACACGATCATCGGCGTCATGCCGCCGGATTTCCGGCATCCGGGTCCGACGACGAGCGGCGACGTCGACATCTGGGCGGCCGCCGGCTTCGTCGCCGATCCGTTCGCGTCGCCCCCCGTGCGCGGCCAGCGCATGCTTCCCGGCGCCATCGGGCGACTCGCGCCCGGCGTGTCGATCGACGCGGCGCGGGCGAGGCTCGGGCTGCTGGCGACGACGCTGGCGCAGACCTATCCCGAGTATCCGAAGGATCTCGGCTGGACGCTCCGCGTCGAGTCGCTGCAGACGGCGCTCACGGGCAACGTCCGATCGACGCTCGTCATCCTGCTCGTCGCCGTGGGATTCGTGCTCCTCATCGTGTGCGTCAACGTCGCCAGCCTGTTCCTCGCGCGGGCGTCGGCGCGCTCGCGGGAGTTCGCGATCCGGCAGGCGATCGGCGCGTCGGGGCCGCGCCTGACGAAGCAGCTGCTCACCGAGGGGCTGGTGCTCGCCTTCGCCGGCGGCGCCCTCGCGCTCGTCGTGCTGGGTCTCGCGAGCGCGGCCCTGGTGTCGATGATTCCACCCGACATTCCACGCGTGGCCGAGATCCACGCCGACTGGACCGTCGCCCTCGCGGCGCTCGCGCTCTCCACCCTCACCGGTCTGCTCTTCGGCGTCGTCCCGGCGCTGCAGGCGTCGAAGCTCGATCTCACCATCGGTCTCAAGGACGGCGGCGGCAGCGGGGCGGGTCAGAGCCGCCGGCACCAGCGCTTCCGCGGGATCCTCGTCGCGGCCGAGGTGGCGCTGTCGGTGCTGCTGCTCGCGGCGGCGGGGCTGTTGATCCGCAGCTTCGCGCGCGCGGTGGGCGGCGACCCGGGTCTCGACCCGAAGGATCTGATCGCGGCGCAGATCTGGGTGCCGGTGCCTAACCATCCGGAGCTGAACCCGTATCGCGACTTCCCGTCGCGCGCGGGACTCGTCACGAACCTCCTCGCGCGAATGGCCGTCATGCCCGGCGTGCAGCACGTCGCGCTCGGGACGCTCGGCGCGTTGCCGTCACGCAACGCCTCCGGCAACGCCGCGCCGTTCGCGCTCCCGGACGAGCCGACCACCCAGGAGCAGAACCGCGCGGCGCAGTTCGGAGCGGTGAGCGCGGACTACTTCACGACGCTCCGGACGCCGATCAGGAAGGGGCGGGCGTTCACGCAGCACGACGACTCCACGCACGCGCAGGTCGTCATCGTGAACGAGGCGTTCGTGCGCCGCTTCTCGGCCGACAAGGATCCGATCGGCCGCGTGATCCGACTCGGCCGAGCCCCGCGGACGCGCGACGTGCAGATCGTCGGCGTGTCGGCGGACGTGCAGAACGACCGACTCGACCTGCCGACCGAGCCGTACGTGTACTTCTCGATGCTGCAGCGTCCGACGACGAGCCTGGCGGTGCTGCTGCGCACGAGGCTCGACGTCCAGGCGGCGCGGACGCAGCTCGAGCGCGCGGTGCGAGACGTGGACGCGGAGCTGCCGGTGTTCAACGTCCGCACGGTCGACGACATGATGTCGGCGTCGATCGCGCGGCGGCGGTTCTCCCTGTTCCTGATGACCGCCTTCGCCGCCTCGGCGCTCCTGCTCGCGGCGTTAGGCATCTACGGGGTGGTGGCCTACTCGGTCAGTCAGCGGAAGCAGGAGTTCGCCGTCCGGGGCAGTCTCGGTGCGACGCCGCGTGACATTCTCGCGGTCGCGGTGAAGCCGGGCCTCGCGGTGGCGGCGATCGGGGCGGCAGTAGGGCTCGTGGCGGCGCTCGTCGCGACGCGACTGCTGACGGCGATGCTCTTCGGGGTCAGCGCCACGGATCCGGCGACGTTCGTCGCGGTACCGGCCGTCCTGCTGCTCGTCGCCGGCGTTGCCTGCGTGGTACCCGGGCGGCGGGCCACGAAGGTCGCGCCGATCCGCGCGTTGCGTGGCGAGGCGTAGGCCTCACCACCCGGTGTAAGAGCTCGAACCGCAGAGGACGCAGAGGACTGCACAAGACACTCCTCCGCGTCCTCCCGCGTCCTCTGCGGTTCGACCACCACGCAACAACGTTGATGCGTCCTCCGCGGTCGAAGACGTCCCAGTGAGACACGAACGGATCCAGCGATGACGCCACCGTCGACCCGGCAGGCGGTCCGCCGTGCCCTGCGTTGGGCGGGGATCTGGACGGTCGTGCTGCTCGTGTTCGTGTCGACGAACATCGCGACCGACATCTCCGCCGATCGCCCCATCCGCTGGTTCGGCTCCGTGCAGGAGGAAGCGCTCTACTGGGTGCCATTCCTCCTCGCGTCGCCGCTGTTCGCGCTCATGGCGTCGCGGTTTCCGATCGAGGCCGGCGCGAGCCGGGTCGATCGCAGTCGCGTCCTCGTCTTTCACGCGCTGGCCGGGGTGACGTTCGGGCTCCTGCAACCGACGCTGGCGGACCTGCTGATCAACGCCGCGGCGAGCGCCCGGTTTGGGCCGCACGCGAGGGAGACGCTGCTCGTGGCCGCCTCGCTCAGACGGTCGTTTCCCGCGCAGGTCATCACGGCGCTCTGGAAGTACGTCGTCATCATCGCCGTCATCACGGCCGCCCGCTCGTACCGCACGACCCACGAGTCGCGGGTCCGTGCCGCGGAGCTCGAGCGGCAGCTCGCCGAGTCGCAGTTAGGCGCGCTGAAGGCGCAGCTGCATCCGCACTTCCTGTTCAACGCGCTCAACTCCGCGGCGATGCTGGCGCGGACGGATCCCGAGCGGGCGCAGACGCTGCTGCTCCAGCTCGCAGAGCTGTTCCGGCTCACGCTCCAGACGTCGTCGATCATCGACGTTCCGCTTCGCGTCGAGCTCGATTTTCTCGACCGCTATCTCGGCATCGAGCGCATCCGGTTCGAGGACCGGCTCGTCGTCAGCTTCGACGTCGCCGAGCGGACTGCCGACCTGCTGGTGCCGAGCCTGATCCTGCAGCCGCTCGTCGAGAACTCGATCCGTCATGGTCTCGCCCGCAAGCGCGGCGCGCTGCATCTCACGGTCCGGTCGCGAGTCGTCGGGCAGCAGCTGATCCTCGAGGTGCAGGACGACGGCGGTGGACTCGCGGGGCATGGCACCCGGCCGGCGTTCGGCATCGGCCTAACGAACGTCGAACAGCGTCTGAGCGCCGCGAATCGCCGGGCGACGCCGATCGAGTTCGACGGCAACGGATCGTCGGGGGGCGGGCTCCTGGTGCGCCTCCGGCTCCCGATCCGTTCCGCCCCACCGCCGACGCTCACGTGAGCAGCGCCGCGGCCGTCACCGCGTCGGCGCACTACCGCGCCCTCATCGTGGACGACGAGCGCATCGCCCGCGCCGGGCTGCGCGCGATGCTGTCGCGCTACACGCAGCTGCGCGTGGTGGGCGAGGCGCGCGACGGCGAGGAGGCCGTGAAGGCGATCCAGGAGCTGCGGCCCGACGTCGTGTTCCTCGACATCCAGATGCCGGGGCGCGACGGCTTCGGCGTGATGCGCGAGCTCGCAGCGATGAGCCGGCATCCGGCGTACGTCTTCGTGACGGCGCATGCCGATCGCGCGCTGGAGGCGTACGAGGTCGACGCGGTCGACTACCTGCACAAGCCGTTCAGCGACGCGCGGCTCGGCCGCACGATCCAGCGCGTCGTGCGGCATCTGCAAGGCGCAATCGCCGCGTCCACGCTGGCGCGCGCCGACCGGCTGCTGCTCAATACAGCGGACGGCAGCGTGTTCGTCGACGCCGTCGACATCCGCCGCGTGTCGGTGGAGGGCAACTACCTGCGGGTGTTCACCTGCGATTCCGAGCACCTGGTCCGCCGCACCATGGCGCAGCTCAGCCACGAATTGCGCGACGGGGGATTCGTCCGCATCAGCCGGTCGGACCTCGTGAACATGTCGCGCATCCGCGCGATTCATCGGCGGCCGGGCGGTCGCCACGAGGTGGTGCTCGACTGCGGGACGTCGCTCATGTCGAGTCGACGGTACAAGTGCGACGTGCGCGACGCGATCGCCGCGCTGGGATGAAACGATGAGCGCCTCCGAGCGGGAGCTGTTTCTCGACGCCGCCAACCGCGGCGCACGGTATCTCTCCGGCATCCGAGACCGTTCGGTCGCGCCGGACGAGCGAGCGATCGAACGTCTGTCGAAGCTCGGCGGACCGCTCGGCGCGAAAGGACTCGATGGGCCGGCCGTGCTCGCGCTGCTCGACGAGGTGGGATCGCGCGGAACGATCGCGAATTCTGGCGGGCGCTACTTCGGCTACGTGAACGGCGGATCGCTGCCGGCCGCGCGTGCGGCAAGCGTGCTGTCGCTCGCCTGGGATCAGAACGCGGCGCTCCGCTCGATGTCTCCGACGGCGGCCGTCCTCGAGGACATCGCCGGCGGCTGGCTGCTCGACCTTCTCGGCCTACCGGCGACCGCGAGCTTCGCGTTCGTTAGCGGCGCGACGATGGCGAGCTTCACCGGCCTCGCCGCCGCGCGGCACGCCGTGCTGTCGCGCGCCGGCTGGGACGTGGAAGGCATGGGGCTCTTCGATGCTCCGCGGCTGAACGTCGTCGTCGGTGAGGAAGTCCACGTCTCGGTGATGAAGGCCGTGGGACTGCTCGGGCTCGGGCGGGAGCGCGTCGTTCGCGTTCCGTCGGACGCGCAGGGACGTATGCGCGCCGATGCGCTGCCACCGCTCGACGAGCTCACGATCGTCTGCACGCAGGCCGGCAACGTGAACAGCGGATCGTTCGACCCATTCGAGGAGATCTGCGACCGGGCCGCCCGCGCTCGTGCCTGGGTGCACGTGGATGGCGCGTTCGGCCTGTGGGCCGCGGCGGTACCATCGCTCGCCCCGCTCGTTCGCGGCGCGTCGAGAGCCGACTCCTGGGCGACCGATGCGCACAAATGGCTCAACGTGCCGTACGACTGCGGCCTGGTGTTCGTGCGGGACGCGGCGGCGCATCAGCACGCGATGCAGCTCCAACCTGCGGCGTATCTCGCACCGGACGCGCAGCGCGAGCCCGCGCACTGGACACCCGAGGCCTCTCGCCGCGCGCGCGCCGTCGAGGTGTGGGCGGCGCTGCGCTCGCTGGGGCGGGATGGGGTCGCCGAGATGATCGAGCGAAGCTGCGCGCAGGCCCGGCGCTTCGCGGCTGGGCTGCGAGCGGCCGGGTACGAGGTGCTCAACGACGTGCCCATCAACCAGGTGCTGGTCTCGTTCGGCAGCGACGAGATGACGAGGCGCGTCATCGAGGCCGTGCAGCGCGACGGTACGTCATGGTGCGGCGGCAGCGTGTGGAAGAGCCGCGCCGTGATGCGCATCAGCGTTTCGTCATGGGCCACCACGGACGAAGACGTCGACCGTTCGCTCGGCGCGATGATCTCCATCGCCCGGGCATTCTGAGGCGAGGCCGCGGTGACCTGCCTTCGTCACCTCACGGCGCGCCGTCGGTCCTCGTCGACGCGATGAGATCGGCGTAGGTCGCGATCGCTCCCGAGAGGACGCGCTGCACGGTCTCGCGCAGCGGCGCGGTGCCGGAGAAGAGCGCGCTCCGGAGGACCCGCGGGCCGGACGGGACGCCGGGCTGCGTGGGGGGCTGCAGCGCGCGAAAGACCTGCAGCGCGGACCGGGGCCGCGTCGCGCTCGTGTCCACGGAGCGGGTCGTCACGCGACGGCCGTCGCTGTAGCGCGTGATCTCGATGATGCTCGCGTTGCCGCTGTCGCGCACCTGCACGTCGTACTGCGGGGCGACGGCCGCACCGCCGGTGACGAACGACGCGGCCGGGAAGCGCGGCACGGAGCGGATGAACGTGGTCGTGGAGTCGGTCGGCAGCGTGGCGACGTTCGCGTAGAACGCGCGGCCGCCGTCGGCGCGCTGGAAGAGGTACTGCTCGACGTTCGAGACGTAGAACGCGCCCACGTTCACGCGCCGCGACGCCAGCCACGCGCCCACGGCGCGGATCGCCGTCGGGCCGGCGAAGTCGCCGACGATCGGGACGACGAGGTTCCGCAGCTCGAGCGCGCGCACGGCCTGGTAGCGGCGCTCGTCGGCGAGGAACGCCAGGTGCTCGCCCTCGGCGTTCGTCGAGCGCTGCAGGTCGGCGAGCGTCGGGTAGACGCCGATCGCCGGCCGGCCGGGCGAGTAGGCGTAGTCGATGTCCGCGCCGGCGTCGTAGAACGTCCGGTACACGTGCTCGATCGACGCGATGTCCGATGAGTCGAGCGCGAAGCCGTGCGTCCGAGTCAGGCGGTGCACGACGGCCGCGAGGTTGACGCGATACAGCGAGTCGCTGCGCGGCGCCGCCATGACGCCGTCGAACAGCTCGGCGGCGCCCGCGTCCCGCGCCGGCGTCCCGGCGGGCGCGCGCGAGAGGAGCCGGGCGAGGAACGCGGCGCGCGTCGGCGACAGCTCGAACAGTGCCTTGTACATCAGCTGCGCCATCGCGTTCTGGCGCCGGATGTCGAAGATGATCGCGATCCCCGGGTCGAGGTTGGCGATGTACGTGAAGTTCTGCTCGGGCCCGACGCCGAGGTACGCGTCGCCGGTGCGCACCACGCGCTGCAGCGGGCGGATGGGGTTCTGGAACGCCAGCTCGTTCGAGACGAAGTTCTCGCTCAGGAAGCTGCCGCCGGGCTCCGAGGCGCGGGTGAACAGCTCCCAGAACTCACGGTCGCTGAGCGACGCCGTCGCGGACCGCGACGGCGTCGGCGCGGTGCGCGGCGCGGCGCAGGATGCGCCGGCCGCTGCGGCCGCCGTCGCGGCGAGGCAGACGACGAGGAACGAGCGGCGGGTGGGCTGATTCACGGTACCTCCACGGGTCGGTCCGGCGAAGCCATACGGGATTCGACACACCGCATTCCGGGTGCGGTGCCTGACATACGAGCGGGGATGTGACGAGCGACGGACCGCGCACGCGACATGCGACGTCCGGCATGCTCGCGTCGACCACGGGCGAGCGCACAATGACCATTACCATGAGCAACCGAATCCATTGGCGCCGCAAGGGCGCGGTACTCGTCGCGATCCTCGGCGTCGCCGCGATGCCGGCGACCTCGCTCGCGCAGGCGCGCCCGTCGGGCGTCTTCTACCTCGGCGCCGACATCTCGGCCCTCGCGGGAAGCCGTCCCCCCCTGCGGCCGCCCGACTCCGCGGCGACGTCGGCCACGCCCTCCGTGCCCAGCGCGCGCGCGCGCCGGGCGTCGTTCGTCTATCGCGAGAACGGAGTGGAGACCACCGAGTACGCGATCATGCGCAAGCACGGCTGGAACGCGTTCCGGCTGCGCGTCTTCGTGTCGCCGGTGCGGAACGCGCCCGACAACAGCCTCGAGAACACGCTGCCCCTCGCGAGGGCGATCAAGGACGCGGGCGCGATGTTCCTGCTCGACATCCACTACTCCGACACGTGGGCGGATCCCGGCCATCAGGACACGCCCGCGGCGTGGCGCGAGCTCGATGCCGCCGCCATGGAGCAGAAGGTCGAGGAGTACACCAGGGACGTGATCTCGCAGTTCAAGGCCGCCGGCGCGATGCCCGACATGGTGCAGATCGGCAACGAGATCACCGGCGGCCTGCTCTGGCCGCTCGGCCACCTGCACGTCCCGAGCTCCGAGGTGAAGCAGGAAGGCAACGAGCCGATGCGCGGCGGATTCATCGAGCCGTACGACGAAGCCAGGGTGTGGGGGAACGTCACGCGGTTTCTGAAGGCCGGCATTCGCGGCGTGAAGGCCGCCTCGGGCGGCGCGCCGCCGAAGATCATCCTGCACACCGACACCGGCGGCGATTGGCAGGTGACCAGGTGGTGGTTCGATCACGTCGCGGCGGCGAAGGTCGACTACGACATCATGGGACTGAGCTTCTATCCCAAGTATCACGGCACCCTCGCGATGCTGCAGCGCAACATGATCGAGAGCCGGCGGCGCTATCACAAGCCGTTCATGGTCGTCGAGACGGGCTACGTGCAGAACGACACGGGCGCGATGTCGTCACCGGAAGCGATCGCGCGGCCGGTGCTGTCGGCGAAGGGTCCGAAGGCGAGGGGATTCATGCAGTGGCCCGGCACGCCGCAGGGCCAGCTGCAGTACATGGCCGACGTCATCAACACGGTACGTCGTAATCACGGACTCGGCGTGTTCTACTGGGGACCCGAAGGGACGTGGGGCGACGGCATGTGGAGTCCCGACGGGAGCGCAGCGCCTGCGATCTATGTCCTCGACCATCTCGATGAGCTGAGGGCATCGCCGGCGAGCCGAATCCCTCCTGCCGGAGCGTCGCGTCCGCACTAATCTCCGCCCATGCTCGCCGTCGACCTCCAGCACGTCACCAAGCGCTACGGCCACGTCACCGCCGTGGACGACCTTTCGCTCCGCGTACAGCCGGGAGAGATCGTCGCCTTTCTCGGCCCGAACGGGGCGGGGAAGACGACCACGATCGACATGATCCTCGGCCTCGCGCGGCCGGACGCGGGGACGGTGCGGGTCTACGGCCGCTCGCCGGCGGAGGCGGTCGCCGTGGGCGAGGTGTCCGCCGTCATGCAGAACGGCGGGCTGCTGAAGGACTTCACGATCGCCGAGACGGTCGCGTACACGGCGTCGCTCTTCGGCGGCGCGCGGCCGGTGGCCGAGGTGCTCGAGCGCGCGGGGATCGCGGGCATCGGCGCACGGCTCGTCGGGAAGTGCTCCGGGGGCGAGCAGCAGCGGCTCCGTTTCGCCCTCGCGCTGCTCGGCGACCCGCGGCTCCTCATTCTCGACGAGCCCACGACGGGGATGGACGTCGCCGGCCGGCGCGACTTCTGGGGCGCCATCCGCGAGGACGCGGCGCGCGGCCGCACGGTGGTGTTCGCGACGCACTACCTCGACGAAGCGGACGCGTACGCCGACCGCATCGTCCTCGTCCGCGAGGGGCGCGTCGTCGCCGACGGCACGACGGCGGAGATCAAGAACCTCGCGTCGGGTCGGCTCGTGCGGGCCACGGTCCCTGGGGCGGACCTCGCGCTGCTGCGCGCGCTGCCCGGCGTCGCGTCGGTGGAAGCGCGCGGCGACACGGTGCTCGTGCAGTGCACGGACTCCGACGCCGTGGCCCGCTACCTCTTCCTGCACACCGAGGCGCGCGACGTGGAGATCTCGTCCCACAATCTCGAGGCGGCGTTCGTCGCCCTCACGTCCGGCGGCGCCGCCGCCGGCGCCGCCGACGCCGCGGACGCGGAGGCGACGCGATGACCGAGCGGACGACCGAGACGCGCGGTACGACGGCGCACGGGGCGCGGCGCGCGCCACCGCTCGGCGGGTTCAACCTCACCGCGCTCCGCCTCGAGGTGCGGCGGATGCTGCGCAGCCGGCGCACCCTGATGTTCGTGCTGGTGTTCCCGGGTCTGTTCTTCCTGATCTTCGGCACCGGCGGCACCGGACCGAGGGCGACGCCCATGGCGCGGGCGTACCTGCTGATCAGCATGGCCGTCTACGGCGCGATGTCGGCGATGACGGCGAGCGGGGCGTCGGTCGCGGTCGAGCGGAGCCTCGGCTGGAGCCGGCAGCTCCGGCTCACGCCGCTGCGGCCCGCGGCGTACATCGCCATGAAGGTGGCTACCGCGATGGTGCTCGGGCTCGTGGCGGTGACCGTGGCGTACGCGGTGGGCGCGGCGACCGGGGTGCGCATGGAGCCGCGCGTCTGGATCCTCTCGGGGCTTGCCGCGTGGCTCGCGTCGCTCGTGTTCGCCGCGTTCGGCCTGTTCATGGGCTTTCTGCTGCCGTCCGAGAACGTGATGCAGTTCGTCGGGCCGATGCTCGCCCTGCTCGCGATGTTCGGCGGCCTGTTCGTGCCGCTGCCGCTGCTCCCGCCGGCCCTGCGCACGGTCGCCGCGTTCACGCCGGTGTACGGGGTCGGCCAGCTGGCGCGCGCGCCGCTCGTCGGCGGTCTCACGGCCGGTGCGATCGTGAGCGTCGCCGGCTGGACGCTGGCCTTCGGGGCCGCGGCGGCGTCGCTGTTCGCGCGCGACACCACGCGCGTCTGAGCGCGCGCCGCCGCGAATGCGCCGCCGGCCCGGTGCCGGCGGACGGCGGCGTCTGCCTAACGGATGTCGAGACGGCGCCTAACAGCAGACGTCTCGGTGACCGTTCGGATTCTCGTGCGTAGGTCGGCCGCGTCTCGTCAGGCATTCCGCGCGCGCGCGTTCGACTTCTCATGCGTTGCTAGGCGGTTCACAACCGCCGTAGGGCGTCGAAGCAGATTCGGACGCAGCGCGACAACGCGTTCGGACGAGCGCCGGCTGATGCTACATCGACGGTGCGTACGATTCGAGGTAGCCGCAGGCCGAGCAGCGATACGTGACGATCGCGTGGCGCTCACGGCCGGCCAGCTTCAGCCCCATCCAAAACGACCGCTCCGGCGCCCCCTCTGCCCACTCCGGCGCGGAGGCGAATTCCTTCCCGGTCTTGTCGATGACGAATCCTGACTCCATTACGGCGCCGCACTTCGGGCAAGTCGGTGGCTGCATGGTAGTCGCGCGGGAAATGGGCGGCGGGCGATGCCTGGCGAGATGCCAAGCCGGGAGCTCCGGTGCTGCAGATTGCTCGAGTTCACTGGCGAGCGGCGAGCGCGCCGGCGTACCGCCGCGCTGCCGCCCGACGGCGGCTTCTCGAGCGGGGCCGCTGCGACGCGCGCATCGGCGGGCGAGCGCCGGTGGCTGTGATGGAAACGACGAATCCCCGCGGTGGTATCGCTACCACACGCGGGGATTCGCTTCGGCTGGCGATCGCTGCCCTTCGTTTTGGCGCCACCTCTCGACGACGGTTAGGCCTTCGAGAGCGTGGTCAGGCGGGCGATCTTTCCCTCGTCAGGACGGGCCCGAGTCAGGATGTCCCGCGTTCTGCGGGAGCAGGCAGTTGTGTCCAGCGACCTCACAACCCATCCGTCAGAGCCAAACTTCCGACGGACATGTCCTCCGATCGGCGTCCCGCGGGAGGACTTCCGCTCGCGGGAACCCGTCCCGCGCGCGCAGTGCCATAATACAGTTCCGCGACGGTCCCGCAAGAGCGAAGTTGTCCACAAACGTTAGGCAGCGCGGGTTGCTCGCGTTCACGTGCGCGGGGTGGCGGGGGCCGCGCCGGGTAGCCGCCGCGCGTCAGCGCGAACAGCGCCGTCCGGTACACCCGGTCGCGTAGACGTAAGTCCCGCGGTATCGCGCGCCTAACGGCCGTGACCGATCCATGCCGTCATCCGGCGGCTCGCAAGAGCGCGCCGGCGTAGCGCGGTCGCGCGCGGTTCCTTGTGCGATGGTCGTACACGTGGGAAGCCGGTAAGGGGCTGACTCGCGTTCCGCTTCGCGGTGATGGGCAGATCGGTGCACGTCCTCGGCGCGGCGCACCGTCGCGGCGCCCGCGAGAGTCAGCCCCTGCGTTCAAGCCGCGCGTGGCCAGGCGTCGCATCCTCCGGACACGACAAGGAGGAGACTATGAGAGCGGCGATCTACGAGCGGTACGGTCCCCCGGAGGTTGTGAACGTCCGCGAAGTCCCGACGCCTTCCGCCGGACCCGGAGAGGTGCTCGTACGCGTGCGCGCGAGCACCGTTTCGAGTGGGGACTGGCGCGCGCGCAGCCTCGCCATGCCGCCGGGCTTCGGTCCGTTCGGCCGGCTGGTGTTCGGCGTTACCCGCCCACGTCAGCCGATCCTCGGCACCGAGCTCTCGGGAGTCGTCGAAGCGGTCGGCGAGAACGCCACCGGGTTCCGCGTCGGCGACGAGGTCTTCGCCTTTGCCGACGCGAGGATGGGATGTCACGCCGAGTTCCACAGCATTCGGGCGAGCGGCCTGATCGCGCGAAAGCCGGCCGGGCTGTCGTTCGAACAGGCCGCGGCGCTGTCCTTCGGCGGGATGACGGCGCTGAAGTTCTTCCGGCGAGCCGCGCTCGCGCGCGGGGAGCGCGTCCTCGTGAACGGCGCGTCCGGCAGCGTCGGCTCTGCGGCGGTACAGCTCGCGCGCTACTTCGGGGCGGACGTGACCGGCGTCTGCAGCGCCGCGAACGTCGAGTTGGTGCGCGGCCTCGGCGCGCAGCACGTGATCGACTACGCGAGCGTCGATTTCGCGGCGACCGGGGCGCAGTACGACGTCATCGTCGACACCATCGGCAACGCTCCTTACGCGAGGGTCAGACGCTCGCTCGCGCGCGGCGGACGCCTCCTCGGAGTGCTCAGCGGGTTCTCGGATTTGCTGCTCGCCCCGCTCGCGGGCCGCGGCAGCGGACATCGCGTGATCGCCGGGACCGCCCCCTCGCGCGTCGCGGACCTGCAGCGGCTCGCCGCGATCGCGGCGGAAGGGCACTTCACACCCGTCATCGACGAGACGTTTCCGCTCGAGCGGATCGTCGACGCGCACCGGCGTGTGGAGACCGGCCGTAAGCGCGGCAGTGTCGTCGTCAGGATCGCCGCGTAGCGCGGGCGTCGACGCTGTCGATCGAGGACGCCGACATCCGCGTCACGCTCGCGCACCTCGGCGACAAGCGCGAGCCACAGCGATCGTCGCCGCGCCGTACTGACGGCCGGAGCGCGATGCTCCGTTGCAGAGTGTCGACGGGCGCCTGACCGTTCGCCGCTGACGGTCACCGACGCCTAACGCGCTGGATGCGGGAAGGCCGCTTCTCGCGTGTTCGAAGCGTCGCGTCGTTAGGCGCCCTCGCCCCATCGGATTTCGCGCGCTGCACGTCGAGAATTTGGGAGGCAATCACGCGGGACGGTGCGCGGGCGCGCGCGGGCCAGCCCCACGCCGCGCTGCCTCTGCCGGCGTGCGCATCGCCTCGTTCGTCTCGAGTCGGCTCGGCGCGATCGCCGTCGTGTGCTGCTTCGTCGCGACGCTCGCGCACGAAGGGTTCGGCCACGCGGGAACGACCGCGCTCCTCGGCGGCCGGGTCCACCAGATCCCGAGCACGTCGGGCGCCTGTGACACGGCCGTCGGGCCGCGGCCGCGTGCGGCGGTGGAGCCGGCCGCGCTCTCACTGCGGCGGACCCCGCTCGTCGTCGTGGGCTTCGTCGCGGCGCTCGCGCATCTCCCGTGGCTCGGGCCCGGTCTGCTGCGTCGGCGCTGACGCCGAGGAACGTGCTGCCAACGGACTCCGGCGCAAGCGTCGGGGAAGCGCCCCAGGACGTCGTCACGTCACTACGCGTCGGTCGACAGGCGCGGGTTCGGCTTCTCGCCCGCCGCTCGACGCGCCTGCGGTCGGCCGGCTTCGCGCGTCGTGCCTAACGGATGCGTTAGGCACGCTCGCGCGCCGCCTGCGCGGGTGCACGGAACCGCCGTTCAGCTCCGGTCGCTGAGTCGCCGCGCGAGCACTGCGAGTCCCGTCGTCAGTTCCGTCCACTGCGCGGCCGTGAGGCCGAGCTCGGCGCCCTTCGCGAGATGCCGGCCGACTTCGTCGTGCGCCTCCTGCGCGCGTGCGCGCCGGCGTTCGCGGTCGACGTCACCGCGTGAGTGATCTGCTGCATCGAGCATCGTCCGGCCGACTTGGAGCTCGACCCGCAGGAAGTGCAGCCGAGCCGCCCCGAGGCTCTCCGCGAGCGCGTGGAAGGCGTCAGAATGGGTCATGTCGCGCCGTGGCGCACGTGACAGGCCAACGACGTCGGACTCCCGACGAGGCCCTGCTGCTTGGGAGCGCGCCGAATACACGATGCCGGCCCCGGCAGCGCGACCATCGAGCTAACTCGGCCGCTGGTGGTCCATCCAAGTCGCTGGCAGGCCAGTCGCGACACCGGCGTGGCCCCCACGCGGGCCATTCCCGGGTCAATTCGGCGGTGCAGCTACAATGAGGGCTGTCAGACACCGGGACGGCTCGGTTCGTGCCCCTCGTGTCATCAGCCGCGACCACATCGTGATCGATGCTCCAGCGGCCGACACGTCGATGTGCGTCGACGTGTTCCCCTCGAAGGAGGCCTTGCGGCGACGCGCCGCGACCGATCGCGCACGAGCCGTGGCAGTCCGCGGGCGACGCCACGCCGCCGATCCTCTGTTAGGCGCCGATCAGCACACCGCGAGCCCGCCGCGGCACAGCACGCGTCCCCGCGCGAGCGTCGCGGACTCTCCGCCTCACGCCGCCCGGGTCGACGACACCAGGTTGCGGGAGACATCATGGGCTGGCCGATACGCGACGTCCTACGACGAACGCGGCTCGCCGCCGTGGTGTGCTGCGCCATGCTCGGCCTGACCGCCGCCCGTGTCGTCGCGGCCCAGGACGTCGCCGGCGCGGCGACGACGGCCGCGGCTCGGTTGCCCTTCTTCGTCGGCGAGCGGCTCACGTACCGGGTCCATGCCGCGCACTTCGGCGCCTCCGGCCGCCTCTCGATGCTCGTCGACACGACCGAGGTCGTCCGCGGTACGGCGACGTGGGTGCTCCGCTTCGACTTCCAGGCGCGCGTCGGCCCGTTCAAGGCGGTCGACCGGACCGAGTCGTGGCTCGACCCGGTCCGCCTGACGGCCCTGCGGTTCCACAAGCACGAGCGGGACCCGCTCTCGAAGCACGACGAGCACGTCGAGATCGACGGCGCGGCGCACCGGTGGACCGGCGACGGCGGGACGAGCGGCGTGATCGCGTCCGACGCGCCGCTCGACGAGCTCTCGTTCATGTACGTGCTCCGCACACTGCCGTTAGGCGGCAGCACCGCGGCTGCGGTGCGCTACGACCGCCACTTCGACGCGGCGCGCAACCCGACGCTCCTGCGCGTCGTCGGCCGACGCACCCTTACCACGGAGGCCGGGACGTTCCGCACCGTGACCGTCGAGATGCGCGTGCAGGACGAGCGGCGCTACCACGGGGAAGGGGTGATCCGTCTCGACCTCACCGACGACGACTGGCGAATCCCCGTGCAGATCGAGAGCGACATGCCGGTCGTCGGCCGCACGCGGATGACGCTCGCCTCGCAGAACCACCCGGCCGCGGACCACATTGCCGCCGTGCCCTGAGGAAGAACGCACGACGCACGCTGCACGACGCACGCACGACGAGGGCGTCCCTCCCGCAGTCCGAACGTGGCCGCCCTGCACGACTCATCGGGACCCGCACACACGCGGGACTCGAACCCAGGACCTTATGCGCACGACCCCGCACACCAAGCTGTTCGCGCTCCTGTGCCTCACGCCGGCCGTGATCGCGTGGCGTTCCGCCGCCGAGCCGCTGCGGCTCGCGCCACAGAGCCGACTCTGGATCGACGGCACCTCGACCGTGAAGAAGTTCTCGTGCACGGCGCCCGCGTTCACGGTCGACGTCGACGCCGCGCCAGGCGCGTCGGCCGCGGTGCTCGCCGGCACGAAAGCCGTCCACACCGCGGTGGTGCGCGTGAGCGCCGCGAAGATGGACTGCGGCAACGGCACGATGAACGAGCACATGCTGAAGGCGCTCAAGGCGAACGAGGCGCCGACGATCGAGTTCCGCCTCACGGGCTACGACGTCGCGACGAGCGGCGCGGGCGCGGCGGGCACCCTGAACGGCACGCTCTCGGTCGGCGGCGCGCAGCACACCATAGCGATCGCCACGCAGGCGGTGGCCGCCGGTGACGGCGCGCTCCGGGTGACCGGCAGCTACGCGCTGCACATGAAGGAGTTCGCCCTCAAGCCGCCCACGCTCATGCTCGGCGCGATGAAGGTCGGTGAGCTCATCACGGTGCGCTTCGACCTCGTGCTGAAGGGCGCGATGGTCGTGGCCGCCCGTCCGGTCCCCATCGCGTCGCCCGCGCCGCGCGCGGCGCCACCGGCCCCGGTGACCGTGCCGGCCGCGCCGGCCGCGAGCGCCGTGTCGCCCGCTCGCGGGCCGGCCTCGCCGGTGAAACCGGCCGTCCGCGCGACGGCGCCCGCGGCGACCACGGTGTCACCTGGCGTTCGCGATCGCGCCGACCCGGTCGTCCTGATTCCGCAGGTCGCCACGCCAGCGCTCGTGCCCACGGTGAGCGATACGACGACTGTGGTCGCGATCGTCCGTGACTCGTCGGCGGGGGAACCCGTGCCCGCCGACGTTCCCGCGGCCACGACCGCGGCGCCGAGCAACGTCCCGCCGATCACCATCCAGCGGCTGCGCCCCGCCGACCAGCGCGGCATCAACGTGTTCGAGGCGCCGAAGAACGACACGATGCCGTTCACCGGCTTCAGGCTCGCGTTCGGCGCCGCGTTCACGCAGCAGTTCCAGGGGCTCGGCCACTCCAACACCGCCGCCGCCAACGTCGTCAACGGCGTGAACGCGAACCAGCTCATCACGATCGGTCACGGCTTCAACAACGCGTCGGCGAATGCCTACGTGAACGTGCAGCTCGCGAAGGGCGTGCGCGTGGCGCTCACGAGCTACCTCTCGTCGCGCCACCACAACGAGGTGTGGATCAAGGACGGCTACGCGCTCATCGACGCGTCGCCGGTCGACTTCGAGCCGCTCAATCGCCTCATGCGGTACGTCACGCTGAAGGCCGGCCACTTCGAGATCAACTACGGCGACGCGCACTTCCGCCGCACCGACAACGGGAACGCGATGTTCAATCCGCTCGTCGGCAACTACATCATGGACGCGTTCACCACCGAGGTCGGCGGCGAGGCGTACGTCCACGGGCGCGGTCTGCTCGACGGCGCGTTCGTCATGGGCGCGGTGACCAACGGCGAGGTGCGCGGCACGATCCTCAACCCGGGCAAGCGCGCGCCGGCGTTCTACGGCAAGCTCGGAGTCGACCGGCAGGTGAGCGAGGCGCTCCGTGTCCGCCTCACGGGCTCGCTGTTCAGCCAGTCGCGCGCGAACGCGCAGACGCTCTACAACGGCGACCGGGGCGGCTCGCGCTACTACGACGTGCTCGAGAACACCGCGTCGACCGAGAGCGCGCAGGCATGGTCGGGCGCGATCCAGCCGTTCAACGGCCAGAGCACGGGCCAGCACTCCGTCGTCGTCAACCCGTTCGTGAAGTACCATGGGCTCGAGTACTTCGGCACGTTCGAGCGCGCGCGCGCGGACGCGGCGCGGCGGAGACGTCGTACCGCACGGTCACCCAGCAGTCGAACGAGCTGACGTACCGCTTCTTCGGCGACCACCTGTACGCGAGCGGGCGGTACAACACCGTGTCGGGGCGGCTCGCCGGGATGACGAACGACATCAACGTGAAGCGCACACAGGTCGGCGGCGGCTGGTTCATCACACCGCTGCTCCTCACGAAGGTGGAGTGGGTGAACCAGAAGTATCACGACTTCCCGACGAGCGACATCCGCAATGGCGGCCGGTTCAAGGGCTTCCTCGCCGAGGGCGTCATCGCGTTCTGACCGCGCGCCGTCAGGCGTTCTCCGTGGCGGGCAGTTGGACACGGCGACCCTCCCCGCGACGTGAGGCCGGTATCCTTCGTGGAACCGCGTGAGGCGGAATTCAGTCCCGGTCCGGGCAATTCTTCGACAGGTGTCCCATGTTCGCAGCGACGACCGATCGACCCACGCGCCAACCCTTCTCGATCGATCGTGCCGTGCCCCGCGCCGAACAGCGCGATGGCGCGCGGCCGGCGTTCGAAGCCATCTTCGAGCCGGTGGTGGTGCGCGCCCTGCTCGCGCAGCTGCCGACGGCCGTGCTGCTGGTGGACCGATCGGGCCGCGTGACGTACGCGAACGAGGCGGCCGGGCACCTGCAGGCGCGCAGCGTGCCGTCGGCGTGGCCCGACGTGGCGCAGCTCCCGCCGGTGCTGGAGTGGCCCGTGGCGCGAGCGCTGCTCACCGGCGACGGCCTGGGCGACGCGCCGATAACGATTGCCGGCACCGGCGGGTCGGAGCGGCACATGCGCGTCAGCATCACGCTCGTGCAGAGCGGCGACGCGGAGGGCACGGCCGCCGTGCTCACGCTCGCGGACGTGTCCGACCGGAGGCGGTGGGAGACGTGGGGGCCGGTGATCGCGTCGCTCGTCCGCCTCTGAGCCGCAGCGACCGACGTGGTGGCCGCCTGCCGCCCTTGCGAACGCTATGTCGGGTATCGCACACTTCACTCGCCTGCAGCGGAGCGCAGGACTCCGCGGAACGCCACCAGCGCGCGGCGAAACTTCGATGGACCGATGGGCGCTACTGGCGACGCCTTCCACGACTGGGGGCGTCGTTTCGTTTCCGCCCGTCCTCCGTTTTCGGCGTCCGCCGCGGAGCACGGCCCGAGCATGCACACCGTCCGTCGACACCGATGGCGACGCGGGCGGGCACCCCGCACGGAGGGTTCGGCCCATGAGTCCGAACGTAGACGTCGTCAGGGCGCTCGAGCTTCTGTCGCAGCTGGAGCCGGAACTCCTGGCACACGAGGCGGTGGTCCCACCCGGCAGGCCGTCGCCCGGGGACGGCGACGCATTGGATCGCGCGCTGCGCGCGGGTCTCGCGCGGCTCCGCGTCGAGATCGGGCGAGAGACGTTCATCTATCTGCGCTGGCGGGCGGAGCGCGCCCGCGAGGCCGCGGCCGCCGCGCGCGCCGAAGCTGCCGCGCTGCGCCGGACCGCGCGGGCCACCCGCCGGGCAGCCGACCTGCCGACGTCCGCGACCGCACGCGAGGTCCGCGACGCCAGCGGCCGTAGCTGGACCATCTCCGAAGCCGGCCCGAATGATCTGTTCGGCGGCGCGAGCCCCCGATGGCTCGGGTTTCACTCCGGCGCGGTGCACCGCCAGATCTCCGACTATCCGCCGGACTGGCGCGCCCGCGGCGACGAGGAGCTGTGTCAGCTCCTCACCCGTGATGACGCCGTCTCGGACGAGCGACCGGAGGCGCCCCGTGCGAAATGATCCGAACGACTGAGATCCGCGCGCTGCACGACACACTCGACGCACTGCGCTAGGCGCGGCGGGGCTCGGCGCGCTGTAGCACGAACAGATCGAGCCGCTCCACGGGATCCTGGCGCAGCGCGCTGTGCCGGTGCCTAACGCGACAGTGGTCGATGGAGCTTGCCCGGTGGCGCGTCTGCGGCACCGCGCTTGGTGGCCGCGAATCCTCGCTATTGCTGGGCCGCGCAGGTATCTTTCGACTCTCAGAAGCCATGATGCCCGACGCGCCGTTTTCTGGATCGCCCTAGCGTCGGGCGGAGCTAATCGCGAAACCGGCTGAGCACGAGGGTCCTCTCCCAGGACGCTCGTCTGCTCGGCCGGTTTTCTCGTCGTGCACCGCGAACGCGGTCGCGCCGACACGACCGGTCAGAGCACCAGGGCGACCCACCCGCTCACGGGCTCGTACGAGCCTAACACGAGTCGATGGTCGCGCCACCGCGGGGCGGCACACTGGCCGCGTGCGGTGACCCTACGACCCCCGAGGTCTCTGGGGAGAGAAGTGGAACAAGGAGCACCATGCAAGGATTCATGCGGTACATCGATGGCGTGGCGTCGTT
This sequence comes from Gemmatirosa kalamazoonensis, assembly GCF_000522985.1. Taxonomy (NCBI): domain Bacteria; kingdom Pseudomonadati; phylum Gemmatimonadota; class Gemmatimonadia; order Gemmatimonadales; family Gemmatimonadaceae; genus Gemmatirosa; species Gemmatirosa kalamazoonensis. The sequence goes on along the minus strand of NZ_CP007130.1, from coordinate 214,459 downwards.
CACGGGCGTGCAGGCTCCAACGGCCGCGCCGCACAGGTGGCGTCAACGCTATGTCAGGGCAGCCACCGCTGTCGGGGCGGCCCTCGTCGCCACGTTCGCGGTGGCGACCAGCGCCGCGAACGCACAGGTCGGGCGCATGCCCACGGGCTGGTACGCGGTCGGGGCGGGGACCGGCGACTACCTCGTCGGCACCGACCTCAGTCGCCGCGACGGCGGACAAGGCGAGGGCGGCGGGACGATCCGCTCGCTCGTCGCGACACCCCGCCACGTGGCGACCTTGCAGCAGAGCATTCGGGCCGACCTCTACCGCGGGCAACGTGTCCGCCTCTCCGGGTTCCTGAAGACGGGGGCGCAGGCCGGGACGTTTGGCATGGCCTCGCTGTGGATGCGCGTCGACGGGCCGTCCGGGTTGGAGAGCACCGACTACATGCAGGATCGCCCGATCATGCAGAACACGGCCTGGGCGCGGTACGAGGTCGTCCTGGACGTGCCGCCTAACGCGGTAGGTATATCGCTCGGCGCTCTGCTGGAGGGCCAGGGACAGGTCTGGCTCGACGACGTGGCGCTCGAGCCCGTGGGGCTCGACGTCCCGCTGACCGGCCGACCCGGGCCAGTCGTCGCGCCGGGCAACTCGCCGGGCGAGCTCCGCCAGGACGCGCTGCGACTGCGCCACAAGAGGGTGGTGTACCGGGACGCGCTCCTGCGCCCCGTGAACCTCGGCTTCCTCGAAGGGACGCGGACGCCGTAGTCGACTCCGCGGAGCGCAACTCGGCCGCCGCTGAGGCACCGACGTGGTCGGCTCAGCGGCGGCCGGTATGCGCTCTGGTCTCGCCCGCGGCACTGGGCGGACGGACCCACGACGCGTCGGTGAAACGCGACGGCCGCCGTGCCAACTGGTGGTTACGGCGTTCGCCTCGGGCCCTGGTTGGCGGCGGCGATCGCCGCCGCGGCCAGCAGCGCGTCGAGCGCCGCCCGGTCGAGGTAGCGCCCGTTCGTGACCACCGCGCGGAGCGTCGTCGTGTTGCGGATGTCGGCGAGCGGATCGGCGTCCAGCAGCACCAGGTCGGCGAGCTTCCCCGGGGCGATGGTGCCTAACGAGTCCTGCATGCCGAAGAACTCCGCGGGGTAGCGCGTCGCGCTCACGAGCACGTCCGCGGGCGTCATGCCGAGGTGTCGCACCATCTGCTCGAGTTCTTCATGCAGGCTGAACCCCGGATAGAGCAGCGCGGTCGCGACGTCGGTTCCCGGCAGCATCCGCACGCCGGCCGCATGGATCTCCCGCTGGAGCGCGAGGAGGCCGGGCACGACCGTCGCCCACGGGACGGGCGGGCCCTGCGCGCGCTCGGCGATCTGCTCCCGCCAGTCGGCGACGAGGTACCCGGACATGTAGCGCCGTCGCGGATCGAGCCGGCCCGCCGAATCGTTCACGAGCGCGGCGGCGAGGCTGTCGGGCACGAACAACGACTTCTCGCCTACGACGAGCGTCGGCACCATGACGATACCGGCGGCCAGGAACGCGTCGAGCGCACGCCGGCGCTCCACCGGCGGCAGCGCGGCGAGTTGCGGCAGGATGGTGTGCTCCACGCTCCGCTGGTGGGCCGTCAGGATGTCGTCCGGGGTCGAGACCATGTGGCCGACGAGCGTCAGTCCGTGCCGGCGCACCGCTCGGCCGATGGCCAGGTAGACCTCGCGCGAGGCGACGGTCCGCACTTTCACGAAGTCGACGCCCAGGCGTGCGACGGAGTCGACCACGCGCTCCGCATCCGCCGGGGTGCCTAACGGGACGCGGAACCGCGCGACCGGCTCCACCGTGCCCTCGCGGAGCATGCGCGCGACGTTGGCGGCGTCCTCGAGGATCGGGCCGGGCGTCTCGATCCGCGGCCCGACCCGCTGGCCCGCGCGCACGCTGTCGCGCAGCGCGCGGATCATCGCGAAGTCGCCGCCCATGTCGCGCACGCTCGTCACGCCATTGGCGACGAAGAGCGCGAGCGAGGTCGCGCCGGCCTTGGCGAGGTGCACGTGCATGTCCCAGAGGCCGGGGATGAGGTACTTGCCGCGGGCGTCCACCACGCGCGCACCGGCGGGCAGGTGCACCGCGTCGTCGGAGGCGACGGCCGCGATTCGGCGCTCGCTGACGACGACGGTCATTCCCGCGCGCGGCGGCCCGCCCGTCCCGTCGATCACCGTGACGTGCGCGAACGCGACAGACCCCGTATCGCCGGCCGCGTGTCGTGCGCCTGACAAGGGCGAGAGATCCGGTGCGAGCCGGAACGGCGCGCCGACGCGCGCGGGCGTCGGGCGGCCCGCGAGGAAGTCGAGCATGGCGCGCGGGATGGCCGGCGAGGCGAGGAAGAGCGCGTCGCCGTGGCTCGCGCCGTCGATCAGGAGCGCGCGCGCGTTCGGAAAGCCGCGTGCGACCGCGCGCGCGTTCGCGACGGGTGTGTTCAGGTCGAGCGTGCCGCTGATGAACAGCACTGGCACGGCCGAGCGCACCGGACGACGGTACGCGTTCCCCAGGTCGTGGACGCCCCACGCGTCGCACGCGCCGGACATGGGGTCGACCGCGACCGCGCCGAACAGCGACGTGCGGGCCTCGTGCGCGATGCGTCCGCGCCGCGCCGGGGACGCGCCCGACGCGCAGTCCATGGCGTAGCCCATCGCGGAGCCGATGGACGTGAGGCGCCGGTCCGCCAGGATGTAGCGGGCGGGCACCGTGAAGTCGCCACGTGCGGCCGCGGCGATGAGCGCCGGCACGAACGCCATCCCCTCGCCGTTTCCCAGCGCGCCGTTCACGAAGCCCAGGAAATCGTACCGCCCGATGACCAGAGTCACGCTGTCGGGCGCGGTCGTGCCGTCTCCGGTGGTCGCGGCCGGGTCGGCCAGCCGCACGGTCACGGGCGCGCGGTCGAGCCGGGCGAGCACCGCGCCGAGCGCGCCACGGAGGTCGGGGATCGCGGCCCGCAATGCGAGGTCGGCGCGGGCGAGGGAGGCGAGGGTGTCGAGCTGACGGTCCGAGCTGCTCGGCAGCTTCACCGTGTCGTCGGGCCCTTCGACGCCGGCGAGGATCGCGCGTGAGGCGAGGGCCGGGTGCCGCCGCATGGCCGCGAGGGCGAGGTGGGTGCCGTAGCTCGCGCCCCAGAGCACGACCCGCTTGGCGCCGAGCGCACGGCGGAGCGTCTCGAGGTCGTCCGCACTCGCCTCCGTGGTGTAGGCCGTGAGGTCGACGCCCTGCGTCCCCCAGTACGCGGCGCACGCGCGGGCGGCCGCGCGGAGCCGCGCCGTCTCGGCGGCGCGCGTAAGCGGCCGGTCGAGTGGGTGCCGGACGTGGCGGGAAAGCGGACGAACGCGAGGGTGATCGTCCGCCCGCCGCGCACGCGCCGGTCTTCCGGAACACCCAGGTGACCGAGCTCGGCGCGCACGGTGTCGCCCGCGTGACTCACGAACACGTACGGCTCGACCGCCAGGAGCGCGGCAGCGGAACCCGTCCGCTGGGCCGCGGCGACGGCGGGTACGAGCGACGCCGCGAGCGCCGACCGAAGGTACCGAGCGGACGCCGCTGGGCATGACATGAGACCGCGTGTGAGGGAAGACCACACCGTCGCGAGATCCATCGTGGTCGAGGTACGCCGCCGACGGTCCACGACGCCGCCCCACGGCTTGGTGCCCGCCGCCTCAGTGGACCGCGCGGCGCTCCGGCCGTCCGGGGTAGTGCGCCGGCAGCGAGACGACGAACGTGCTCCCTTCGTCCGGTGCGCTGCGCGACACGGTCAGGTCGCCGCCGAGCAGTCGGGCGAGCTGCCGGGCGACCGAGAGCCCGAGCCCACTACTGCCGCCACTGTGCGTCGATGTCGGGTCCGCCTGCCAGAACGGGTCGAAGATGTGCTCGTGTGACTCGGGGGCGATGCCGCGGCCCGTGTCGGTCACCTCGATGACGACGCGGACGGCGGCGTCACGGCCCTCGACCCGGAGGAGCACCACGACCTCGCCCCGGGCGGTGAACTTCACCGCGTTGGCGAGCAGGTTGACGAGGATCTGCCGCAGCTTGTGCGGATCCGTGAACAGCTCCACCGGTTCCGCGGGGCCCTCGACGCGGACGCGCAGCCCCTTCTGCTCCGCGATCGGCCGCACGAGCACGAGGCTCTGCTCCACGACGTCGAGCAGCGCGACGGGCTCGGGCCGGACGACGGCCTCGCCGGCCTCGACGCGTGCGTAGGAGAGCAGCTCCTCGATCAGGCCGAGGAGATGTTCGCCCGAGGATCGCACGCGCCCGAGATGGTCCTGCTGGTCCGCGCTGACCGGGCCGTAGATCCCCTCGCCCATCAGCGTCGTGTAGCCGAGGATGGCGTTCATCGGCGTGCGCAGCTCGTGGCTGATCGTCGCGACGAAGTGCGCCTTCGATCGGTTCGCGTGCTCCGCCGCCTCGCGTGCCTGCCGCTCCGCCTCGCGGGCCAGTCGCTCGGCGTCGCGGAGGTGCGCGCGCATGATCGCCTGCGCGCACATGGTGCCCAACGTGAGCACGAACGCGCGCTCGTCCTCGTCGAACGTCCGCGCCGCGGCCCACGAGAGTCCCAGGACGCCGCGCAGCTCGCCGTTCGCCCACACCGGCACGATGGCCGCCGCGCGCGCGCCGGCGTGGATCATCGCGGCGCCCCAGTCCGGGTAGAGCCGGAGCGCGTCGTCGTTCGGCAGGAACAGCGGGGCTCCGGTGCGCGCGACCTCGGCGAACGGCACCGGCGCGTCGAGCGGCAGCTCGTCCAGGGCCGCGCGGACCTCGAGGGGCAGCCCGATCGCGTGAACGACGTGCAGTGCCGTCTCCACCGGCACTCCGCGCTCGGCGACCACGGTCGTGCGAGGGGGAAACGTCCCCAACGTGACGACGACGGCGCTCGTCGCGCCAAGGGCGAACAGCGCCTGCTGCTCCACGAGGTCGGCGGCGTCCTGCGGGCCGAGGGCGTCGGTGAGCGAGCCGCTGAGGGCGGCGAGCGCGCGCAGACGCACGCTCGCCCCCGAGATCCCCGCCCCAGACTCGTCGGCAGATGGATGCGTCAGGCGCAGCGCCGCGAGCGCGAACGCCGAAAGCGGTGGCCGGTCGTTCGGTGGTCCGGGCATGCGTCGCTCCTCGAAGGGGCGTCGCCAGGAGCGCCAGACGGTCGGTCGCGACGCCGCCGGGAGGAGCGTCGCCCTGCGCTGGTGGAGTACCGCAGGATCTTCAATCTACCTCCGGGCGGGCACTAAGTGAGGCAGCGCGCATAAGAAATCGCGCTGATCCGCCCGCTCGACACGAGTCGCGATGGTCGGACGCGGCGTCATTAGCGGCGCGCGGTGATGCCTAACAGGAGCCGGTTGACGTAAGAGGCGGCCCGCACCGGCGGACCGACGCCCGACGCGTACCTGCCTAACGCACTGTCGGCCGCCGCGCCGCGCAGGGTGTCGCTGCGCGCGGTGATGAGGACCGTGCGGCTGTCACGCCGGCGAACCGTGTCGGCGCGCAGCGAGTCGGCGCCCACGACGACGCGCGCGCCGGTCGGGTCGAGGTAGACGATGTCGGTACGCGTGCGCGTGGCGACGCGCGGCGGCGAGAGCCGGCGGCCGAGGCCGATGCTCAGCCCGGCGGTGTACTGCCAGTTGTGGCGGAGCTGCCCGGAGGTTTGACGTCCTGAAGCCGCAGGCCTAACGCGTCGTCGAAGTGGAGACGCTCGGCGGTCGGCGACATGGAGTAGCGGAGCTCCTGCGCTCCCATCGCCACGAACCGGCGTTCGACCGAGACTCCGACGTCTTTTTTCGCCGCGAATCAGCGCGTTCTACGCGTACGCACCCGCTCCGGACCGTCGAGCCCGAGCGCCAGCGCTCGGTAGATCGCGACCCCGCGGCCATGGCGCGCGCGTGCGGCCGGCCGCATCGTGCAGGTCTCTCACGACTGTGCGCCGGGCTGCCGGCCTCCGTGGCCGCGAGCGCACCGCCGGTGTGCCTGCCGGCCGGACCCCGGAGGTCCTCGATGACCCGCATGCTTTCCGCGCGCCGCTCCCGGCGCACGCTCGGCGTACTGCTCCTCACGCTCGCCGCCCTCGCCGGGGCCAGTCACCGGCTCGGTGCGCAACAGCAACGCGCCCTGTCGCCGACCGAGCGCGGGGAGATCGGCGCCTACCCGCTGTCGATGGACAACGTGAAGCGGATCATCGCCACGGCCGGCACGCTCCTGCGGCTGCAGGCGACCGACCCCGCGTTCGACGCATCGGTCAAGGGGATGTCGAACGAGAGCATCACCGCGCAAGGCGAGCTGCTGGAACACCTGCCGAAGGCCGCGGCGGCGCTGCGCGCTGGTCGGCTGACCGCGCACGAGTTCGCGATCGGCAGCCGAGCGTATGGAGGCGCGCAGGCGATCGCCAACTTTCAGGCGCGAGGGAGGCCACTGGCCCCGAACGCGAAGGCGCAGATGGACCGGCTCTTCCCCGTGACGCCCGCGCAGGTCGCGTTCGTGACGGCGCACAAGACGGAGATCGACGCGCTCGTGCGGGCCGACCTGCCGCAGAGGGCGCGGCCATGAGCTGACGTCCGACGTCGCGCCCGCGTTTGGTTCGACACCGATCGGAGCCCACAATTCCATCGATGGTCGCCTAATCGTCCGCCACCGCCGCGCAGCCTCACAGCATGCGTTGCCGTTAGGCGCGATGCCAGTGTCGTATCGCGCGACGCGGCGCGGGATTCACGGTAGCCCCGTCACGCACAGCGTGCGCGGCAAGCAGTACGTCGCGGTGCCGTCAAGGCGTGCTATCGTGAGCCGCAATGCCGTGACCCGGTTCGGCACATCGCAGCACGCCGTGGCGCCGTGATGCCGACGCTCCGCGGGTGGGCGGATGCCACGTCGGTGGTCCGCCCGCCCGCGCAGCGTCAGGCGTGCCTCACCTCTGGCGCGGCGGCTACTTGCTCCTGCCGCCCGTCGGCACGAGCTGGAACACCTTTCCCGTCGTGCCGGACGGCCCCGCGTTGTCCGTCGTCAGCACGTACAGCTCACCGTGCAGATCCTCGCCGAAGCCGAGCACGTAGTGACCCAGCTCGCCGTCGGGGTGTCCGGCGATCGGGAGCTCCTGCACCGCCGACAGCCCGCCCGGGCGCGAGAGCGCACGGTAGATCGCGCCCTCGGGTGCGTCCTCGTCCTTGCTGAAGGCGCCGAAGACGTATTGCCCCGCGAGCTGTGGCAGCGTCGTGCCGCGGTACACGAAGCCGCCGATGATCACGACGATCCCGGGCTGCGCGACCGGGTTCTCCTCGTTAGGCAGCTCCACGATCGGGTCGATCAATGGATCGCCCGTCTCGGCGTCCACGCTCGGACAGCTCGGCGGGATCGTGAGCGGATGCGCGGCGTCGAAGCAGTGCGTGCCCTCCTTCACGTTCCAGCCATAGTTGCCGCCGCGCGTGACGACGTCGGCCTCCTCCCACATGTTCTGCCCCGCGTCGCCGACGTAGAGCTGGTGGGTGCCGCCGCGGTCGAACGAGAACCGATACGGGTTCCGGAACCCGTACGCCCAGATCTCGTCGAGCCCCGGCTTGCCGACGAACGGGTTGTCGGACGGAATGGCGTACGGCGTGCCGCCGTTCACGTCGATGCGCAGGATGTTGCCGAGCAGGTTGTGCGTGACGTCCTGCCCGTTCCTGCCCTCGTTGAACGTGTACCAGTCGGGCACGTGCCCGAACCCGACGTCGTTCGCGCCGCCACCATCGCCGATCGAGATGTACAGGAAGTGGTCCGGCCCGAAGGCGAGCTGGCCGGCGGTGTGGTTGAACTGCGGATGGTCCACGCGCAGCAGCACGCGCTCCGACGCGGCGTCGGCGACGTTCGCGCGCGACGCGGCGTGGAACTCCGCGACGACGTTCGTGTGGTCGTAGCCCGCGAGGCGCGGCGGCACCGTGTAGTAGACGTAGAACTTGCCGTTCGTGCGGAAGTCCGGGTGGAACGCCAGCCCGAGGAGCCCGCGCTCGTCGTACTGCGGCATGAGCGGCGTCATCTTCGAGCGTACGTCGAGAAACGGCTGCGCGAGGAGCGTCCCGTCCCGCAGCAGCACGCGGATCACGCCGGCCTGGTCGACGATGAACCGCCGACCGCTCTCGTCCGCCGCCTGCACGAGGGCCACCGGGTGCACGAGGCCGCTCGCAACCAGCGTCAGGCCGATCGCAGGTCCCTCACCGAGCATCGGGCTCGGGCCGGTCGCCGTCGCCCCGCGCTCGCCGCGCTCGCCACGTTCCGCTGCGACGGCACGCGGTTGCAGCGGTGGCCGGGCGTCGTTGCACGCGACGGCGGCGCTCACGACGAGCGCGAGGACCATGGCACGTTCGAGACTTCGCATCGGGACCTCCGGAAACTCGGGTTCAGCGGTGCGGCCCTCTACGGTGGCGCAGCTCCGCGCGTCCGGAACGCGTCCGCGACGACTCGGACCGGAACTGGCGCGACGCGAGAGCCCACCTCGAGTGTCCGAACCGTCGCCGCGAAGTCGACGGCTATTCCCAGCCGAGTCCGGCGCGATGGCGCGTGGCCTAACGCAAGCGTACCGCGACCCGGCGAGTCGCGCCCGGGCGAGTCGCGCACCGGCGAGCCGCTCGTCCTCCGGCGGCCGTGGCGCCGTCCGTCCGGCGCTCACGGGCGCACGCGCGCCCCGAGGTGGTTATCGTAGCGTTAGGCCGCTGACATGTTGCGGCGCCAGGGCCTGCTGTTCGTTAGGCATCCACTGCCCAACTTCGAGACGCCCGGCGACGTCCCGCCCGGGTACCAGCGCTACCCGCACGTCATCCGGCGCGCGCCCGGCAGTGCGGACCTACCAATCGAGCACCGACGGGAAGTACTCGGCCACCAGCTCCTCATAGTACGGGCGCAACTTGCGCACGTCGGGCCGTTCGTCGCCCTTGGAGTAGAGATCGTAGGGGTTGAACGCCCGTACCCAGCGCAGCAGCTCGCGATCCCGTTCGTTCAGCAGATGGGCGTACCCGCCTTCGCGGTGAATCGCGTAGCAGGAGTGATAGCGGATCATCGCGAGCGCCTCGGCCGGCAGATAGGGCTTCGCGACGTGGTACATGTACTCGTCGTGTCCCCACGAGAGGTGCACGGCGTCGAGCCCGCAGCCCTCCGTGTAGATGCCGCAGGCCGTCCGGTACTCGGCCGTCCGGCTGTCCGGGTTCTCGGCGAAGAACTCGGGGAACACCACCGTGTCGCTGAACGCGCACCCCACCGGGAACGTGTCACCGACGACGGCCCACTGGGGCTCGCCGAAGAGGCATAGAATCTTGCCGAGGTCGTGCACCAGTCCGGTGAGCACGAACCACCGGGGATGGCCGTCGTGGCGGATCGCTTCCGCCGTCTGGAGCAGATGCTCGATCTGGCTGAAGTCCGCGTCCGGGTCGCTGTCGTCCACCAGCGTGTTCAGGAACTCCATCGCCTCCCAGACGCCCATGCGCCTCGTCCGCAGCGGCAGGTATTGCCGCTTCTTGGCTTCGACGAAGGCGACGGTCTGATGGCGATGGTTCAACCGGTAGAACTCGCGAATCCCTGGACGAACGTTCGGCGAGTAGTCGCGGAACGCGGCGCCCGCACTGTTGCGCTCGGGTGCCGGGCGCGAGTCGCCGGCCGGGTAGCGGGCCGCGAGCGACTCTTCCCAATCGTCGAGGTGATCCATGGGCCCAGTGTTCGTCATGGCGCGACCAGGTAGAGGTTCGGGCACGCGTTCGCCTATGGATGGCATTCCTTGGCCGCAGGCGCCAGTCCACGTCGGACGCCTTGCCCCCCGGGGCCGCCGCGTCGGCTCGGCGTACCAGACGCTCGCCGAACGCTCCGGGTTCATCGTCTCCCGCCGCACGCTGTCGGCACCCCGGCACGGCACGGATGGTTAGGCGTGGAGCGAACGTGCGGACTCTCGCGCGTGATTCGGCCGTGTACCGTTAGGCACCTCATGCACTCGCCCGTAGCGACATCCAACGCCCGAGGATCGACGGCGCTTGCCGTTCAGCCGCGCTAGCCAGCAGCATCGGCGCTGGGGCCGGGGGCGCCGGCGCGCGAGGCGATGCGGGCGGATGCGGGCGGCTCGAGCGGTGGACGAGAGTGGGTGCTCAGAGGGGCCTCTGGCGGGCTGCCGGTCGAGTGGATCCCAGACAACCCCAGCCTGGCCGGTCGCGACGCCTCCGTGAACGACCTCTCCGTCGACTACACGCGGCCGGTTGCCGGACGTCAGGCCTCGGCGCCTAACGTCAGAGCTCCGGCAGACTCGCGACGACGCGGTGCTTCACCACGAGCGCGATGCGGTCGTGGTCCCGGTCGCGCGAGACGAGCACGCGCCCGCGCCGGCGGCAGGAGACGGCGATCAGTACGTCGTTCCAGAAGCTCCGCCGCTCGTGCTCCGGGTGCGCGCCGTCCTTCTCCCGAAGCGCGCGCAGCGCGTCGCCCGCCGCCAGCACGTCGTCGCAGTCGGGCACGAGGACCCGCGCGGGCTTGAAGCGGTCCACCAGGCTCCGCCGGATGGCCGCCGCCGCGGCCGCGTCGACCGCCCCGATCAGCAGCTCGGCCCCGACGAGCGCGTGGAAATCCACGGCCGCGACGCGCGCGGCCAGGAGCCGGAGCGTGTCCGATGCGCCCGGGGCACCACGCAGGACGTCGACGTAGAACTGGGTGTCGAGGATGTAGCGCGTCTCGCGCGCGTCGCGCGCGTCGCGCGCACCCCGGCCACCGGCCGCCACTCAGCGGTCCTCCGCCGCCTCGTGGTCCGGGTGCGTCGGGAACGCGCCGTGGAGGGCGAAGAGGCCCTCGAGGATGGCGGCGTTCTCCGTGAGCTGGGCGAGCGCCACGTTCACCGTGTCCGACTGGCCCCGGCCGGTGAGCCGCATGGCCGCGTCGAGCAGCGCAGCGTCGACGACGATCTGGCGACGCTCCCGGCCGGCGGCCCGCGCGGGGCGGCCGGGCTTCCCGGGCTTCCCGGGCTTCGATGTCGTCGGCGTGCGTCGCCGGCGTGACTTCGAGGTGGTCTTCGGCACGTGAGCTCCCGGTGGTGTGTATGAAAATAGAATAACGGGTGTAGATGGCACGTGCCACCGCGCCGCGGACGGTCTCCTGCCCGCCCGCGCCCTCGGGTGCGCTGGGCGCGCGGCACGGAACCGTCGGACGTGCCCGCACCTCGGGGCCGCCTAACGCCATCCGGGATGGCCACGATCTATCGGCGAGAAGAGTCCGACCCCGCCGCTGTCGAACGCGGCATCGGGCAGCCAGAATCTATCGGTGAGCGGCTGCTCGCCGACCCTCCTGCGCGCCTCGGCATGGTGAAGCTCCATGGTCACCGCGTTGTGCCTGTCGGTGCAGCGGGCTGCATCGACACGCGCCGTACGATTCCAGCGATGAGGACACCGCGCTCATGAGCGACAACCGTCCAGTCGTACCCATCGCCGCGGCGGAGCTCGACCGGCTCCTCGACGCCCTGATGGTGGAGTTCGTCCGGCTGTCGGAATGCCTCGTCGGCGAGGGCTATCGCCTCGAGCTGGGCGGCATCGACGCGCCCGGGCTCCACTACAACCTCTCCGGCAACGGCCGGCTGATCGTCGGCAACCGCGAGCCGATCCCGCTGCAGCCGCACACGCTGGTCGTCCTTCCTGCGAACACGCTCTTCCGGATCGAGGTGCCGTCACGGCGCGGCCCGCGCGGCACGTGGAGGACCGTGAACGGGCGATCGATGCCGAGCGAGCCGGGCGCGGTGCGTCGCTACGTCGCGAACGATGGGGAGCCCGTCATCGTGCTCATCTGTGGATACTTCCACGCATCGTATGGAGCCTCGACCGATCTGTTCGGAACTCTGAAAGGACCGATCGTCGAACAGTTCGAAGAGGGCGATCAGGTCGATGGAACGCTCAGGACCGCGCTCGCGGAGCTCGTGGCGCAGGAAGTCGGCTTCGGCGCCATGAGTGCCGCATTGCTGAAGCAGGTCATCGTGGCACTGCTGCGTCGCTCGCTTCGTTCGATGGATCTGTGGGTGGAGCGCTTTTCATTGTTGAGCGATCCGCAGATCGCGCGCGCATTTGCCGAGATGGTCGCGCATCCGGGCGCACGGCATTCGGTCAACAGCCTGGCACGCAGCGCGTTCCTCAGTCGGTCGGCGTTCGTGGCGCGATTCTGCAGCGTCGTCGGCCGGTCGCCGATGATGATCCTGCGGGATCTTCGGATGCGGCAGGCAGCCGATCACCTCCGTTCGACCACGATGACGATCGACGAAGTCGGACGCCATGCGGGCTATGCGAGTCGAAGCAGCTTCGTGCGCGCGTTCCGCAAGGCGCATGGCTGCGATCCGGCCTCGTACCGCAGGTCGCACGCTCGGAGCGAGTAGCCACACCGGCGAGTCGGCGACGCTGCCGACGGACTTCGTTCGTGCGCTGCCACCGCTCTGCATGGCCCCCTCGGGGCGGACGCAGGGTCCGTGCAGTGCGGCTTCAGGTGATCGTGCTCGGCTATGCGCCTGTGTGGTGAAGGACTTCTGGACACGTTTTCAGGTCTCCGGGTCCGACGGTTCAGCCTACTCTTCGAGAGCATTCCAGTCCGCTATCGCGCACGGTCACACACGCCAGCTGCCAAGCGCGCTGAGACCGTCGCCCCGATCCGGTGGGCGAACACCGAAGGAGCCCGCGCACGAACATCTCGAGGACGTTAGGCATCGCCGTCGCCGCCGCTCTCGTGGGAAGCGCCGTGACGCTGATGCTGGCGAACGGAGTCGCCTCCCTCAGCGTCGATTCACCGAGGAGAAAATGAGATGAAGGCAATCGTGGTCACGGACCAGGCGGCGGGAGCGGCCGCGATGAAGCTCGTCGAGCGGCCAGAGCCGCAGGCATCGATCAACGACGTCGTCGTTCGGGTCCATGCGTCGGGGTTCGTCCCGACCGAGCTGACGTGGCCGTCGACGTGGACCGATCGCGTCGGCCGCGCGCGAACACCGGCGATCCCCGGACACGAGCTGGCCGGCGTGGTCACGGCGCTCGGCTATGGCACGACCGGTCTGTCGGTGGGACAGCGGGTGTTCGGCCTCGCGGACTGGTATCGCGACGGCACCCTGGCCGAGTATCTGGCGATCGAGGCACGCAACCTCGCGCCGCTCCCGGGCGACGTCGACTTCACCGTGGGTGCGAGCCTGCCGATCTCCGGCCTCACGGCGTGGCAGGGACTGTTCGACCACGGTCGTCTCCGGGCAGGGCAGAGCGTCCTCGCGCACGGCGCGGCCGGCGCCGTCGGGACGATGGTGACGCAGCTCGCGCGATCGGCGGGCGCGTACGTGATCGGCACCGGACGCGCGGGCGACCGCCAGAAGGCGCTCGATTTCGGCGCCCACGAGTTCGTCGACCTGGACGACGACACGCTGGAAGACGTCGGCCGCGTCGACCTGGTGTTCGATGTCATCGGCGGCGACATCGGCAAGCGATCCGCGGGTCTGATACGAGCCGGTGGAACGCTGGTGTCGGTCGTCGGGCCGGTCGAGGCGCGGCCTGCCGACGGCCTGGCGATCGACTTCGTCGTCGAGTCCGACCGCGCCCAACTGGGTGAGATCGTCGAGCGGGTGCGGGACGGACGGCTGCGGACGAACATCGGCACCGTCGCGCCGCTCGACGATGCCGTCGCCGCGTTGAACCCGACCGCACGGCGCTCCGGGAAGACGATCATCCGCGTTCGTCCGTGAAGGCCGAACGCCTCGTCCCATCACCCGGTCAGGCTCCGAGCGGGCCTAACGTGGGTGTCCATTCCGTCCGCTCGCAGCGAGGAGACACCATGTCGTCCATCATCACCGACGCCGCGAACGCGGCGTACGCCGGAACCGACCAGGGCCTGCAGGACATCCTGGACTTCCTCGTCACGCAGGAGCAGCTGAGCGTGACGTTCGTCGGCGCCGCCATCGAGCGCGCCGGCGGCACGCCGTCGGCCGCGTTCCTGCCCGTGCTGCGCAACGCGGTGACGACCGAGTTCCACCATGTCCAGGCGCTCGAGAAGGTCGGTGCGCAGCCACTGACCACGAAGTACTGGATCCCCGACGCGGCCTTCGACAACGGCGGCGTCGGGGTCTTCTCGACCGCGGAGATCGTCGAGAGTGTGGAGATCAGCCTCTATCTCATCGGCGTGAGCGCGTACGCGCGGGCGGGCGAGGAGTTCGGCGCGCGGCTGTGCGCCGAGGCGATGGGCACCGAAGCGGTGCACCGGGCGCTCGTGCGCTTCGCCCAGGGGCAGCTCGGCAAGAACGTCGGCGTGCCTAACGACGTCGGCTTCGAGCACTTCGGCGGGCCCACGGTGGCCGCCGCCCGCGACGCGCTCGAGCGGCTCGGCATCGGATACGGCAGGCAAGGCAGCGGCGCCGGCCGGTTCTACGAGTATGCGGGCGACCCCGTCGCGCGCGGCGTCGGGACACCGGTGAGCCATTCCGTCCCGGCGTGAGCCGATCGCCGGGGCATGACGGCGTCACGAGAGCGGACATGAACGTGGTCCCGCCCGGCATTCGCCGCGTCGGGCTCGGGCTCGCGGCCCTCGGCCGGCCCGGGTACATCACGATCGCGCACGCCCATGATCTCACACGCGACTACGAGCCGAGCGCGATGGAGCGACGGACGCACGCCGTGCTCGACGCCGCCTACGCCGCGGGCGTGCGCTACGTCGACGCAGCGCGCTCCTACGGCCGGGCGGAAGACTTCCTCGCGTCGTGGCTGGCGGCGCGGCGTATCACGCCGGGCGCGGTGTTCGTGGCCTCGAAGTGGGGCTACACGTACACCGCCGGTTGGCGCGTCGACGCCGAGCGGCATGAGGTGAAGGACCACTCGGCTGCCGCGCTGTGGCGGCAGCTCGCCGAGACGAAGTCGCGGCTCGGCTCGCACCTCGCGCTCTATCAGATCCATTCGGCGACGTTCGAGAGCGGTGTGCTCGACGACGCGGCCGTGATCGACGGGCTGGCGCGCCTCAAGGCGACGGGGCTCCGCGTGGGCCTGACGCTGTCCGGCGCATCACAGGCCGAGGTACTCCGCCGCGCACTCGAGATCACACGCGACGGCGTGCGCGTGTTCGACAGCGTGCAGGCGACATGGAATCTCCTCGAGCGCAGCGCGGGCGCTGCGCTGGAGGACGCCCACCGAGCCGGCATGCGCGTGATCGTGAAGGAGGCGCTCGCGAACGGGCGGCTCGCCGGACCGCAGACCGATCCCGCGCTCGCGGCGCGCCTCACGGCGTTAGGCGCGGAAGCGGCGCGGCTCGGCGCTACCGTCGACGCACTCGCCTTCGCCGCGGCCCTCGCGCTGCCGTGGGCGGATGTCGTCCTGAGCGGCGCCGCGACGCCGGAGCAGCTCCGCTCGAACCTTCGCGCGGTCGACGTGTCGTGGAGTGCGGAGACCGACGCGCGCCTCCGCTCGCTCACGATGGAACCGGAGGAGTACTGGCGCGAGCGCGGCGCGCTTCCATGGAATTGATCTGCGGCTCCTGGGCGCTCCGCCCGCGCGGAGGGTCCTCCACACGCGACATCCACTGCGATGCATGTCTCCATCCTCGGTGACGGAGCGCTCGCCGCTCCGCTCACACAGCTCTCGAAGCGCGCCGGACACACCGTTGGCCAGATACAGGAGGACGCGAGGACGGCGACACCCTACGGCGCGTCCGACCTGCTGATCCTCGTGGGCAGCAGAATCGCGGTCGCCGACACGCTCGAGCGGCTGGGTGCCGTGCGCGACGACGTGGTGATCGTCGACGCGACGACGCTGGACACGCTGGAGGAGCAACGCGCGACCTGACGACGCAGTCATAGCTCGAGTGGCCTGAGGTATGCCGCACACGCGGCGCTCGCCGTGAGACTTGACCCCGACCCCGGGGTGGCACGATGACGAAACCGTGAAGCCCGCTGGAAGTGATTGGCGACGGAAACGCGACGGAGACGCGACGCAGCAGATGAAAGTGTTCGATGAGGTCCTCGCGCGACTCTCGGATGGCTGCGTCGTGCTCGACTGCGGCCTGCGCGTCATCTACGCCAACCTGGCGGCAGGGGGCGTCTTCGGCGGTTCCCCTGACCAGCTTCTCGGCCGCAGCCTGTGGGACGAGGTACCCGGCCCTATAGCGGCCGCGATCCGGGAGCCGGCCGCGCAGACCATGGCGACCGGGCAAGGCCGCCGGCTGCAGGCCTACGACGCGGCGGATGAGCGGTGCTTCGATGTGCGACTGCATCCGTCGTCGGACGGTCTGCTCATCACGCTCGCCGACGTGACTAACGCCGCGTGCCCGCGCTGCGCCGCGGTCACCCCCGACGTACTCGAGACGGGTGTGGCGGGCGTCGCGGATCTGCCGTGGGGCACGCACATCTGCCAGTTCTATGAGACCGTCCAGGACGTCCTCGACATCGCGCTCCCCTATTTCCGCGCGGGTCTGGAGCGCGACGAGCAGTGCGTATGGGCCGTTTGCGATCCACTGACGGTCGATGCCGCGAAGGACGCACTCCGGCGCGGCATCGTGGACGCCGATCACCATCTGGCCGCCGGCAACCTGGAAGTCGTGTCTCACGTGCACTGCTATCTGGACGGTGGCACGTTCGACACCAGCCGCGTCATCGACGCGTGGAATGCCAGGCTCGCTGACGCGCTGGAGCGCGGCCACGCCGGCCTGCGTGTGAGCGGGATCGAGGCGTGGCTGACGGAGCAAACGCGCGCCGCCTTCATGGCGTACGAAGATGCGTTGAGTGCGGCGATCGCTGGCCAGCGCATGATCGTCCTCTGCACCTATCCGCTCGACACGGCCACGGCCGCGCAGATGTTCGACGTGGCGCGTGCACACCAGTCCGCGGTAGTGCGGCGCGGGGGGCGCTGGGAGGCGATCGAGGTCCTCGAGCTCGCGCAGGCTCGGGCTGCGGTGCAGCGCCAGAACGAGGAGCTGGAGCGACGCGTCGCCGAACGCACCCAGCAGCTCGCGGCGGCGAACGAGGAGCTCCGGCGAGAGATGCGGGAGCGCGAAAGCGCGGAAGCGGCGTTGCGCGAGAGCGACGAGGTGTTCCGCGTCATCGCGGACGACCCGAGCACCATCATCGGGCTGTACGATGCCGCCGGGCATCGCGTCTACGCGAGTCCCTCGGCGCGGCAGATCCTCGGTGAGCTCCGAGAGAACCCGTTCGACGGTGTGCACCCGGACGATCTCGATGCGGCGCACCTGGCCTGGCAGCGGCTCCTCGCCGGCGAGCGGACGAGCTTCACCTTCCGCTACCATCGCTCGGACGGCGCGTGGCTTTGGATGGAGGCGTGGAGCTCGCGGGTCCAGTACCGAAACGCGCCGCACGTTCTGACCATCATCCGCGACGTGAGCGACCGGGTCAGGGCTCATGAGCAGATCGAGGCGCGCGAGGCGCGGTTCCGCGCCCTCGTCGAGCGCAACGACGCCCTCATCTCGATCATCGACGAGCGCGCCCGCGCGCTCTACGTGAGCCCGTCGCACACCCGGGTTCTGGGATACACGGCCGAGGAGCTGTACGTCATGCCCAGCCTCTCGTCGCTGGTGCACCCGGAGGATCTCGCGTGGGTGCGCGAGCAGTTCGCCGAGGTCCCGCGGCGATCGGTCGCCAGTCTGCCACGACCACTGCGGGTCGTCACCAAGGACGGCCGCGTGCGGAACGTGCTCCTCACGTTCACCGACCGCCGGCACGACCCCGCGGTCGGCGGCGTGATCGGGAACGGCCGCGACGTGACGGACGAACTGCTGCTCGAGGAGCAGCTGCGTCAGGCGCAGAAGATGGAGGCGATCGGCCAGCTCGCCGGCGGGATCGCGCATGACTTCAACAATCTGCTCACCGTCATCCGCGGCTACAGCGATTTCATCCGGACCGCCGGCGCGCCTAACGATGCGCACCGCGCCGACGCCGAGGAGATCCGCCAGGCTGCCGACCGCGCGGCGGTCCTCACGCAGCAGCTCCTCGCGTTCAGCCGCAAACAGGTCCTCCGGCCGGAAGTGATGGAGATCAACCTTGTCGTCGGCGAGGCGAGCCGAATGCTCGGCCGGCTCCTCAGCGAGGATGTCGCGCTCGACCTGCAGCTCGCGCCCGACGCGGGCGCCGTCCGCGCGGACGCCGGCCAGCTGCAGCAGGTGCTGCTGAATCTCGCGGTCAATGCGCGCGACGCGATGCCGTTAGGCGGACGCCTCACGATCGCCACGGAGAGCGCCGTCCTGGAGCGCGAGGCGCCGGCACAGCCCACGCCGCTCTCGCCGGGTCGCTACGTGCGCCTAACGGTGAGCGACACGGGGACGGGGATGTCGCCGGAGGTGCTGCGGCACGCGTTCGAGCCGTTCTTCACGACGAAGGAGCCGGGGAAAGGCACGGGGCTCGGGCTGTCGACCGTCTACGGGATCGTGACCCAGTCGCACGGGCGGCTGCGGGTCGACTCGGCGCCGGCGAAGGGGACGACGTTCGGGATCTTCTTCCCCCAGGCCGGCGAGCCGGCCACCGCCCCGATGCCGGCGGCGACGAAGCCCGGCGCACGCGGCTCGGAGACGGTACTTCTCGTGGAGGACGACGCCATGGTCCGTCGCCTGGCGGAGGCGACGCTCGAGCGTGCGGGCTACAGGGTCCTCACGGCGCCGAACGGCGGCGACGCCCTGCGGCTCGCCGCCGGCCGCGACGGCGCGATCGACCTCGTGATCACGGACGTCGTCATGCCGGGGATGCCAGGCCCAGAGCTCGCCCAGCGGCTCGAGGCCTCGCAGTCCGGGCTCCGCGTTCTCTACATGTCCGGCTATGCCGACGACACGATGGCACGACACGGCATCAACGAGGAGCGGGTGAGCTTCCTCGCCAAGCCGTTCACGCCTGACGAGCTCGCGCGTCGGGTGCGCGAGGTCCTCGACGCGGGTTGACCGACGCCGATCCGGATCAGCGAGAGGGTCGTTCAGATCGCTCCGTTGCGAAGACCTGGGCGAACGGCTCCTTCGGCGTCATGCGGCACCGCCCGGGTACAGGGCCTCGAACTTGTCGAGGATCGCCGTCCACCCCTTCGCGTGGTTCGCGCGCTCCGTGTCGTCGAAGATGCCCGCGTGCGTGAGTACGACCTCGGTGGCGTCGCCCGTCGTGTCGCCGCGGTCGTGGAACTCGACCGTCACGACGCTGTCCTTCACGACGTGGTCGCCCTCCCAGCCCCACGTGTAGACGACTCGGCTGGGCGGGTCGACCTCGCGGTACACGCCCGTCACGCGGTGCTCGGTCCCGTCGGGTGCGCGCATGTGGATGCGATACGCGCCGCCGGGGCGCAGGTCGATCTCGGCCAGCGAGACCGTCAGCGGTCCCGGCGCGTGCCACGCTTTGAGCTGCGCCGGCTGCGTCCACGCGTCGAAGACGCGCTGCCGCGGCGCGCGGATGATGCGGCGGACTTCGAGGGCGGGGACGGCGGCGGTGGTTTTGGCCATGTGGGCTCCGAGGATGAGGGGGTTTCGAGGTACGATGCGAGCAGGTCGAGCTCCGATTCCCAGAACTTCCGGTAGCGCGCCATCCATGCGAGCGCCGCGCGCATCGGCGCCGCGTCGAGCGTGGCCCGGCGCACCCGCCCCTGCCGCTCGACGCGCGCGAGGCCGGCGCGCTGCAGCACGCGCACGTGCTTCGACACGGCGGGCAGCGTCATGTCGAACCGCGACGCGAGCTCGCTGATCGTGCGGTCGCCCGCCGCGAGCCGCTCGAGGATGTCGCGCCGTGTCGGGTCGGCGAGCGCGGCGAACGTGGCGTCGAGCGTCGGCGAATGGTAAACCATATGGTTTACTATTGTATGCGGCCCGGCTGCCGTCAATGGCGGCACACCGTCGGCGAGGCGGCGGCGAGCCGTCAGGACGCCAGCGCCGCGGGCGACGTCGAGTACGCGCACGCTCGGCTTCTCGCCGGCACATCGGGGTGATTCGTTAGGCGGCGCGTCTACGCGTGGACCCTCCCGGCGGGCTCGGCGCCGCCGAGCGTGGCGCGGCGCATGGGTTCCGCCACCGTGTCTGGTAGCGCCTGACGGCGCCCGGTCGACCGCGTGGCCATCATGGAGTCGCCACGCGTGACCACCCGCACACCGCGGGTATCCGGACGTGTCGCGCGTGGTGGACCCCGGTTCGCTCGCGCATCGCCTCGCGCGCGCTCGACCGACGGGTTCCCACCAGTGGCTGGAGGGATACACCCATGCGGCGCCTCAATCGGATTGCGGCCGCCGTGCCGATGATGCTCATCTCCACGGTCGCACTCGCGCAGCCCGGCACGCTGCCGCGGTGGTCCGCCGAAGTCTCCGGCGACGCGGCGTTCCCCACCCGCACGCTCGCCGGCGCGGACCTGCAGACGGGCGGCGGCTTCGGCGCGAACGTGCGCGTCCGCCTGCAGCCGCACCTCGCGGCGTACGCGGGGTGGGAGTGGCACATGCAGCAGACGAAGCAGCTGCTGCCGGGTGAGACGCTCGACCTGAACGACAACGGCTACACGTTCGGCCTGCGCTTCGAGCACCCGATCGTCGGCACGACGAAAGGCTGGCTGCGTGCCGGCGGGCTGTACGACCACATCGAGGTCGAAAATGCGGACGGCAAGACGATCCACGACAGCGGCCACGGGCTCGGCTGGGAGGGCGGCGCCGGCTTCACGCTGCCGTTAGGCACCCGGTTCGCGCTCACGCCGGGCGTGCGGTACCGCGAGCTCTCGCGCGACATCACCGTCGGCGGGCGCACGCGGTCGTCGACGCTCTCGTACGTGACGACGGGCGTCGGGGTCGCCTTCAGCTTCTGACCGTTCGGGCCCACGCCGCGCGCCGTCGACCGGCGCGCGGCGCCAGGCCGTCAACAGGGAGTGTCCATGTCCGGTCACCCTGACGTGTCGCGCCTCGCGGCGTCGTGCGCCGCGCCGCTCCTCGCGGCCACACTCGGCGCCGCCGACGCGCGACCGCAACCACCCACCGCGACGAACATGGCGGCGCCTAACGACTCGCCGGCCGAGCACAACGCGGTCGAGCTCTCGCCGGTGTCGCCGTTCATCCGCATCTACGCCGTGCAGTACGCGCGGCGCGTCGGCGAGCACACCGAGGCGCTGGGCATATGATGCGCCTCGCACTAGCGTTCCTGCTCGCGCTCCACGGCGCGATCCACCTGTTAGGCGCGGCGAAGGGGCTCGGTCTGGCCGACGTCGCGCAGCTCCGGCAGCCGATCGGCCCACGCGCCGGCGCGCTGTGGCTCGCCGCAGGCTTGCTCCTCCTCGCCGGCGCGGCGCTCGTCGCGCTCGGCGCGCGCGCGTGGTGGGCGCCGGCGCTCGCGGGCGTGGTGCTCTCGCAGGCGCTCGTCGTCGCGACGTGGGCCGATGCCAAGTGGGGCACCGTCGCGAACCTCGTCGCGCTCGTGCCGCTCCTCGTCGTGCTGCTCGACTTCCGCGCCGGCAGCTTGCGCTCGACGTACCGGCGTGACGTCCGCGCCGCGCTCGCGTCCGGCCCGCGCGCGGCGCCGGTCGTCACCGAGCGCGACCTCGCGCCGCTGCCGCCGCTGGTGCAGCGCTACCTCCGGCGCGCGGGCGTCGTCGGCCGCCCGCGCGTGCGCAGCGTGCACGCCGAGTTCGCCATGGACATTCGCGGTGGGCCCGACGAGCCGTGGATGCACGCGCGCGCCGACCAGGTGGAGCTGTTCGCGCCTAACGCGCGGCTCTTCTTCATGCGCGCCTCGCGGCGCGGCGTGCCGGTCGACGTGCTGCACCGCTACGTGGGCGACCGCGCGACGATGGAGGCCCGCGTCGCGGGGATCGTCCCCGTGACGCAGCTCGGCGGCCGCGCGATGACGCGCAGCGAGACGGTCACGCTGCTCAACGACCTGTGCGTCTTCGCGCCCGCCGCGCTCGTCGACGCGCCGGTGACGTGGACCCCGGTGGAGGACGATCGCGTGCGCGCCACGTTCACGAACGCCGGCGAGACGGTGAGCGCGGTGCTCGCGTTCGACGCGAGCGGCGACCTGGTCGACTTCCGCTCCGACGACCGGCTGCGCGCCGACGGCGTCACGATGCGCACCGCGACGTGGACCACACCGTTGCGCGACTACCGCGAGTTCGGCGGTGCGCGGCTCGCTTCGCGCGGCGAGGCGCGGTGGACGGAGGGCGGCCGCACGTGGACCTACGGCCGGCTCGTGCTCGAGCGCGTCGCGTACAACGTCGCGCCGTCCGGGGCGACCCCGTGACACCGCGCCGCGCGCTCTCCGCGTCCGCGTGGGTCGCGCTGGCCGGGACGCTGGCGTCCGGGCCGCTCGGGCTCTGGCTGGTGGCCGCCACGCACCCGCAGCCGGCGTGGCGTGACGCGGACACGTTCGCGCGCGCGTTCCACCCGGTGCAGAGCGTCCCGTTCTTCTGCGGCTTCGCGCTCGTCGGCGGGATGGTCGCGCTCATCGGCTGTCTACACGCGGCCGCGCCCGAGGCGCTCCGGCCGCGCGCCGCGGTGGCGCTCGCGCTCTCCGCCGCGTTCGCGGCCATGGTGTTCGCGAACTACGCGGTGCAGACGACGCTCGTCCCGGCGCTCGTCCGCGACGCGTCGCCGGGCGCGCGCGCCGTGTTAGGCACGCTCACGATGGCGAACCCGCGGTCCCTCGGCTGGGCACTCGAGATGTGGGGCTACGCCGTGCTCGGCGCCGCCACGTGGCTCGCGGCGCCGGTGCTGCGCAGCGCGGCGCCGGGACGATGGTCGCACACGGCGGCGGTGCTGCTCGTCTGGAACGGTCCGCTCAGCGTCGCGACCGCGGTCTTGACAGCGCTACGGCCGGGGTGGGTACTCGGCGGCGTCGGCCTCGCTGCGTTCGGCGTGTGGAACGCTTTGGTGGTCGCCATGACGCTCGCCGCGGCCTTGGCAGCGAGGGAGCGGAGGCCTCTACTCCGGAACACCGGCGCCAGCGCGCGCGCTGACCCGTCCGGAGGGCTCACGCGAACCGCGGTCGACGTGCACGATCGCGCCGAGCCGCCGGCCGCCGACACGATCCGACGGTCGCTACTCCTCTGAACCTTCGAGCCATGTCCCCGACCGGAGCTGCTCGACCAGCCGACCACGCTGTTCCGAGGTGAAGCGCTTCGAGCCCGCAAAGAACGCGCGTCGCCCACGCCGCGTGCGCATGTCCACGGGCGGGTTACCCGTCACCATGTAGTTGTTGGGGTCGTGTACATGGGGCAGCGCCGCGACGAAATGCCCGAGCTCATGCATGCCTGTGTTGAACAGTGCGCGCGCCAGGAGTACGTCGTACGTCAGGATGCCTCGGCGATGGATTTTGCCGGTCACGGGATCCGTCGTGCACACGCCGAGCGAGCGGTGCGCCTCGACCACCACGACGTCGCCGCCCTCCCCGAGCATCGCGAAACCACATGGGCGCTCCGGCCCCATCTCGGGGCGCACGTCGAAGTGGAGCTCGAGATCGCCGTGTGCCGTGTGTCGCAGCGTGATGCCGAGACTCCGACCGGCCGCCTGCACCAGCGGATCGAGCTCATGTCGGCAGAGAGAGACGAACTCGTCGCCGATTCGTTCGTGCAGGGCGTCGAGGCCGTGCAGCGCCAACACGAGACGCGCTGATGCGTGCATGGGGCCCTCACGAGCGACACGGTGAATGTGCCTCCGGTCCCGAGGACCGGCGCTCGCCACAGCGCACCCGCGTCGCGCCGAGCTCACCTCGGTGCCGACGTGAACGCGTTGGTCTGCCAGGAGCATCGCGACGTCCGGCGACACGCGACCCGCCTCCAACCTCCGGCATGCCAGACCGCGTGTCAACAAGATTCGTCGGGCAACGCGCTCGTGAACGGCAATGATCAGGCGCTGCGTCGGATGCTTCGCGCCGGTCGACGTGAATGCCCTGAGCACCGGCCTGTACGCTCACGGGACGCCTCTGCAGCATGGAGGCTCCCGCACTTCCGTAACGTCACGATGGACCTGCGCTCACTGGCGAGCCCGTGCAAGTCCGGTCCAGATTGGGGCCAAGGTCTGCACCAAGACATCGAGGCCGTCCAGCGCCATGCCCTTCCAGGTCCTGACCGCCGCCGCCCTACCCGCGTATCTCGCCACCCTGCCGCCGATGCAGGAGCGCTTCACCGACTTCGAGGCGCTCGACGTCGCCGAGGTGGGTGACGGCAACGTCAACTTCGTCTTCCTGGTGACGCAGCGCGGCGCGCCGGAGCGAACCGTGTGCGTCAAGCAGGCCGTGCCCTATCTGCGCTGCGTGGGCGAGAGCTGGCCGCTCACACGCCATCGCATGGACGTGGAGGTGCGCGCGCTGCGCGAGTTCGGCGCCCTGTGCCCGCAGCACGTGCCGGCGGTGTATGCCGCCGACAGCGAGATGTCGCTCGTGGTGATGCAGCGGCTGTGCAATCACCGCATTCTGCGCCTCGGGCTGATCGATGGCCTCGTGTACCCGCGCATGTCGGACCACATCTCCACGTACCTCGCCCGTACGCTGTTCTTCACCTCGGACCTCTACCTGGCGCCCGACGCGAAGAAGGCCGCCGTGGCCGGCGCGAGCAACCCGGAACTGTGCCGGATCACCGAGGACCTGGTCTTCACGCATCCCTACGACGACAGCCCCACCAACGCCTATCCGCCGGGACTGCCGCCGCGGGCCATCGAGCGCCTGCAGCGAAACCCGCCGCTGCGCGCCGCGGTGGGCGAGATGAAATACGCATTCATGACGGCCACCGAAGCCCGCCTGCACGGCGACCTGCACACCGGCTCGGTGATGGCGAACGCGGAGGAGACCTTCGTCATCGACCCGGAGTTCTCCTTCTACGGGCCGATGGGGTTCGATGTCGGCGCCTTCATCGCCAACCTGTTCCTCGCCTACGTCGCGCAAGAGCACCGCCAGCGTGACGCTGGTCGCGACCCGGCGCCGTATCGCGAGTGGCTGCTGCAGTCGGCCGTCGAGACCTGGGAGGGCTTCGAGCGCAAGTTCCTCGCGCTGTGGCGCGAGCACGAGGCCGATGGCACGGGCTTCATCGGACGCGACCTCGACGGCGAGAGCGCCGAGGTGTTCCGCGCCGCCTTCATGCGCCACGTGTTCGCCGACACGCTCGGCTTCGCCGCCTGCAAGATGATGCGACGCATCGTGGGCCTGGCCAAGGTGGCCGACATCGCGGGCATCACCGACGTGGCGGCGCGCACGCTGGCCGAGGTGCGCGCGCTGCGCATCGCGGAGCACCTGATCCTGAGCCGCCACGCGTTCGGCTCGATCGGCGCGGTGGTCGCCGCCGTGGAACGCCTGGGCGCCACGCCGCTGGACGCATGAGCGGCATGCCTAACGCCGCCACGTCGGTGCCTAACGCGATCCCGGCAACGCTCGAGTGGCGGGACGACACGCTCTACCTACTGGACCAGACGCGGCTGCCGCTGGAGATCGTCGTGGAGCGGCAGGCGTGCGTCGAGCAGGTGTGGAAATCGATCCGCGAGCTGAAGGTGCGCGGCGCCCCGGCCATCGGCGTGGCGGGCGCCTACGGGCTGTGCGTGGCGATGCAGGACAGCCGCACCGAGAGCGTCGAATCCTTCCGCGCACGCCTCGCCGAGCGGGCCGCCTACCTCGCTTCGGCCCGGCCCACCGCGGTCAACCTGCAGTGGGCGCTCGAACGTCTGCACGCCCGCCTCGCGCGCCAGGAGGACGCCGCCGACGCGGCCGCACTGTACGACGCGCTGGTCGACGAGGCCACGCGCATCCACGCCGAGGACCAGGCGCTGTGCGAGGGGATCGGGCGGCACGGCGTGGCGCTCATCCGCCCGGGCTGCGGGGTCCTCACGCACTGCAACGCCGGCGCGCTCGCCACCACCGGCATCGGGACGGCCACCGCGCCGATGTACCTCGCGCACCGGTGCGGCACACGCTTCCGCGTGTACGCCGACGAGACGCGGCCGCTCCTGCAGGGTGCGCGCCTCACGGCGTTCGAGCTGCAGCGTGCGGGCATCGACGTCACGCTGCTCACCGACAACATGGCCGCCGCCACGATGCAGCGCGGTCTCGTCGACCTGGTGATCGTCGGCACCGACCGCGTGGCCGCCAACGGCGACTTCGCCAACAAGATCGGCACGCTCGGCGTGGCCATCCTCGCGAAGCACTTCGGCATCCCGCTGTACGTCGCGTGCCCGTCCTCCACACTCGATCTCGCGACGCGCGCGGGCGAGGGCATCGTGATCGAGGAGCGCGCGAGCGACGAGGTGACGAGCTTCGGCGCGCGCCGCACGGCGCCGGAGGGCGTGGCGGTGAGGAACCCCGCGTTCGACATCACGCCGCACGCGCTGGTCGCCGGCTTCATCACCGAGCGCGGGCTGGTCGGCCCGCCGTTCGAGCACAATCTCGCCTCCCTCTTCAGCTGACTCCCACCCCCGTCTCATGCAGAACCGCTGGTCCGCGGCCGAGGCACGCCGCTTCGTCGACGACTACGGCCGGCAGAGCCACGGTGCGGACCTCGCGCTGCGGGTGTACACCTCGCGCCTGCTCGGCGCCGAGCCATCGCTCGTGCTGCACGGCGGCGGCAACACGTCGGTGAAGACGCGCGTGCGCGACATCGCGGGCGACGAGGTCGAGGTGTTGTGCGTGAAGGGCTCCGGCTGGGACCTGGCCGCCATCGAGCCCGCGGGGCTGCCCGCCGTGCGGCTCGCGCCGCTGCGCCGGCTGCAGGCGCTGGATCGCCTCAGCGACGAGGACATGGTCAACGCGCTCCGCTGCAACCTGCTCGACGCCATGGCGCCCACGCCATCGGTGGAGACGCTGCTGCACGCGTTCCTGCCGCACGCGTACGTCGACCACACGCACGCCAACGCGGTGCTCGCGCTGTCCGACCAGCCTAACGGTCTCGAGATCTGCCGCGAGGTGTTCGGCGACGCGATGACCGTCGTCGAGTACGTGATGCCCGGGTTCCGACTGGCGAAAGCGGCGACGCTCGCGTTCGAGCAGCAGTCGGCCGTGGAAGGCCTCGTGCTGCACAAGCACGGCATCTTCACGTTCGGCGACAGCGCCGAGCAGGCGTACGAGCGGATGATCCGCATGGTCACGCTGGCCGAGGCGCGTATCGCGCGCGGCCGCGTGGTGGTGCCGGCGGCGGCGTCGTTGCCCGCCTCGCCGGCCCCGGCGGCGGACGTGCTGCCCGTGCTGCGCGGTGCGTGTGCCGAGCCGCTGGGGGACGGTCGCTACCGTCGCTTCGTGGCGAGCCTGCGCGACGGTCCGCAGGCACTCGCCTTCTGCAACCGTGCCGACCTGTCGGAGGCCGCGTGGCGCGGCGTCGTCACGCCGGACCACACCATCCGCATCAAGCACCGCCCGCTGGTGCTGCGCGCGCCCGAGGCCGGGAGCCTCGACGCGTATCGTGAGGACGTCCGCCGGCGCGTGGCGCAGTACGGCGACGACTACCGCGCGTATTTCGAGCGCCACGACGCACGTTCCGGCGATGGGGAAGGCAGAAGGCGCACGATGCTCGATCCGCTGCCGCGCGTCCTCTTGGTGCCCGGGGTGGGGGTCGTCGCGTTAGGCACGTCCAAGTCCGAGGCCGACATCGTGGCCGACGTCGCCGAGACCACCATCGCCACGTTAGGCGCGGCCGAGGCGGTGGGGCGCTTCGAGCCGCTGCCCGAGGCCGAGCTCTTCGAGATGGAGTACTGGTCCCTCGAGCAGGCGAAGCTGGGGAAGACCGCGGAGCGGCCCTTGGCCCGGCAGGCGGCGCTCGTCACCGGTGGCGCGGGAGCGATCGGTGCGGCGACCGCGCGCCTGTTCGCGCGCCAGGGCGCGGAAGTGGTCGTGCTCGACCTCGACGGCGAGGGGGCGCAGCGCGTCGCGCAGTCGTGCGGCCGTCACGCGCTCGGGCTCGCGTGTGACGTCACCGATCCGCAGGCCGTGCGCGCGGCGTTCGACGCGGCGTGCCGACGGTTCGGGGGCGTCGACATCGTCGTGTCCAACGCCGGGGCCGCGTGGGAGGGCGCCATCGCCACGCTCCCGGAGGACGTGCTGCGGCGCAGCTTCGAACTCAACTTCTTCGCGCACCAGAGCGTCGCGCAGAATGCCGTGCGGGTGATGAAGGCGCAGGGGACCGGCGGCGCGCTGCTCTTCAATGTGTCCAAGCAGGCGGTCAATCCCGGCCCGGGCCTCGGCGCCTATGGCGCACCGAAGGCGGCCACGTTCCTGCTCGCGCGGCAGTACGCGCTGGAGCACGGCGCCGACGGCATTCGCGTCAACGTTGTGAACGCGGACCGCATCCGAAGCGGGCTGCTGACCGACGCGATGATCGCCGCGCGGGCGTCGGCGCGCGGCGTGGACGAGGCCGCGTACATGCGAGGGAACCTGTTGCGAGAGGAAGTCAGCGCCGAGGACGTCGCCGAGGCGTTCCTGCACCAGGCGCTGGCGATGAAGACGACGGGCGGCGTGACCACGGTGGACGGCGGCAACATCGCGGCGGCGCTGCGGTAGCTGGCATGTGGGTGATGTCCGCGATACGTCCCGGGCGCCTCACGCCGCGTGCTGCCGCGGGATCCATGGGCGCGTCCTCGGCATCGAGCGCTCGACGCCCGTCACGATTCATCCGAAGCGAGACGGGAGCGAGCATCGCCAGCGCCGGTCGGTGTCGTATCGACACCGGAGCGCGAAGCACCACGGTTCAGTCGGTGCGCATCGCCACGACGGGGCCGACGTTCGCCGCCCTCGTCGCCGGAAACCAGCTCGCCCCGACTGCCACCGCCGCCAGCCCGAGGCCGACGAGACCGAAGGTGATCGGATCCAGCGGGTCGATCTGAAACAGCATCGACCGCATCCAGCGCGTCACGGCGACCGCACCGAGGCTTCCGATCACGATTCCGATGAGGGCGAGTGACGCACCCTGACGGACCACGAGGAGGAGCACGTCACGAGGTACCGCGCCCAGCGCGATGCGAATTCCCAGCTCGCGTGTGCGCTGGGCGACTGAGTAGGCGATCAGTCCATAGATGCCGACTGCCGCGAGGCTGACGGCGACCGCCGCGAACGCGCCGAGCAGGAACATGTTGAACTTCCGGTCGGCGATCGACCTGGCGAGCATGTCGCTCATCGGTCGCAGCCCCGCGACCGGCATGCGCGCGTCGAAGTCCTTCACGGTCGAGCGCACCGGGTTGATCGATCGACGCGGATCACCGGACGTGCGGACGAGGTAGCTCGTGCCGCGCACCTGTCCGGCGGCGGGTCCCGTGTTGATCTGCGCCGCCGGGATGTACACGGCGAGCGGTGGGTTCTCGTCCGCGAGACCACCCTGCTTCACGTCGCCCGCGATGCCGACGACGGTGCGCCACGGCTGCGGGGAATCCGGCCCGCCCCACTTGAACTGCCGGCCGATGGCGTTGCCTGCGTAGTACCGCTTCGCGACGGCCTCGCTGACGATCACGACCGGCACGCTGCCAGGATCGTCGGCCACCGTGAACGCGCGCCCGAGCCGCAGCCGGATCCCGGCGGCCTCGAAGTATCCGGGGTGCACGAGACTGAGCGCGACGACGGGCATCTTGTCAGGCGGCGGCCCGACCGCCGGATCCGGCGTGAAGACGATCTGCGACCCTTCGGTGAGCGGGATGTCGGTGGCCGCGCCGACCGCCGCGACGCCGGGGATCGCCCGCAATCGGTCGGCGAGCAGCCGCTCCGACGTGATCGCGGCGTCGTGCGTGGGGTAGCGCGATTCGGGGAAGTTCACCCGGAACGTCAGGAGTTGATCGACGTCGAAGCCAGGATCGACCGCGCGCAGATGCAGGAAGCTGCGCACCATCAGTCCCGCCCCCACCGTCAGCAACAGGGCGATCGCGATCTCCGCCACCACCAGCCCGCTGCGCGACGTTCCCGCGCCTCGCGCCGACGCTTCCCGCTCTCGCAGGCTCGTGTGGAAGTCGTCGTGCCCCGCGAGGCCGGGGAGCACCGAGAAGACGATTCCCGTCAGCGCCGTCACCGCCGCCGTCGCGGCGACGACGCGCCAGTCCAACCCGACGTCGTAGCCGTTCAGCGAGGCGTTGGGATCGAGCCGCGTCAGCAGCACCGCGCCGTAGTGTCCTAACAGGAGCCCGAGGGCGCCGCCGGTGGCGACGAGGACGATGCTCTCCGTGAGGAACTGCCGCGCCAGGCGGGATCGCGACGCGCCGATCGCGCGACGCACGGCGATCTCACGCTGACGCGCGACGGATCGCGCGACGAGCAGGCTGGAGACGTTGAGGCAGGCGATGAGCAGGACGAGACAGACGGCGGCCAGCAGCACGAGCAGCGGCCGCCGGACCGGTCCGACGATCGTCTCGCGCAGGGGCGCCGCTTCCGCCAGCACCCGTTCGGTGGCGCCGCGATACATGTCCGGATACCGCTGCGGCAATCCGGACGCGACGCTGTTGACCGCCGCCGACGCCTGCGCGACCGTCACGCCGTCGGCCAGACGGCCGAACGCCCAGGTGCCGTAGCGATCCGCGCGCGTCTTCAGCACGTCCGGCGTCAGCGCGTACAGCGCGAACACCTGCGCCGGCTCGGCGCCGATGGCGCCGATGGGGAACTGCACGTCCGGCGGCATGACGGCGGCCACCGTTGCGACGCCGTTGCCGAACGGCATCGACTTGCCGACGACGTCCGGATCCCCGCGAAGGTGCGTCTGCCAGAACGCGTGGCTGACGATGACCTCCGACGCGGCGCTCGCGGCAGTCGGGTCGCTCGCGTTCGCGGTCCACGTCGCAGGCACGCGGCCGAGCGCCGGCTCGCGCCCGAGGACGCGCAGGAAGTTTCCGGAGACGAGCGCGCCCTGCGCCCGCTCGAGCGCGCCGTCGGGCGCGGCCACGGTGAACGTGCGCTGCTCGTAGATCGCCGTCGCCTGGAAGATGCGTCCGTCCAGCGCGCGGTAGTCGAGCAGCTCGGGCGCGGAGATGCCGCGCAGGAAGCCCGGCCCCTGCTTCGGCAGCCCGTCGTTGATGGCGACCACGCGGTCGACGTCGCGATACGGGAGCGGACGGATCAAGACGCCGTTCACGATCGAGAAGATGGCGCTGTTCGCGCCGATGCCCAGGGCGAAGCAGAGAATGGCGGCGGCCGAGAGCACCGGCGTGCGGCGCAGCTGTCGCACGGCGAACGAGACGTCGCCGCGCAGAGTGTCGAATCGCTCCAGCATCATCGTCTCCGCTCCCGTTGATGGTCGACCGATGGTCGACGTGTCCTGTGCGCGCGCCGATCGGCCGCCTAACGCGGCCGGCGCCCCGCGACGCCGAGCAGCTGCCCCTGCGCGAACAGCCATTCCTGGGCAAGCAGCCGCGAGAGGGGCTGCCCAACCGTGAGCACCGCCCCGGCCGCTCGGCTCGGGCGCCCCGTCCGCGGCGCGTTCGCGAGGACCGCCAGCCGGACCGTCGCGCGTCCGTCGAGGCGGGCGTTAGGCGGCACGAGCAGCCGGGCGACAGTGCCCGGCTCCACGCGCCCGAGGAACCACTCGCGCGTCTCCTCGACCACGTAGACGTCGAGCCGGTCGAGTGTCCCGTTGTCGAGCCGGAACGTCTGCGGTGCGGTGGCGCCGGCTGCGGTGCGCGGCGCAGCCCGGCCGGTGGACGCCGCGCAGCCGCCGAGGACGGCGAGGAGCGCGATCCCGCTGCATGACGGCAGAACGTGAGATCGCGACACAGATCGAGCGCGCATCGGCCGCCTCCCATAGAATGTCTCTGGGGAGGATAGACTCGTCCCCTAGAATGTCAATGAGAAAAGTGACCAACGGGCCCGCGGCGGCGACCGCTCAGTCGGCGCGGATCGCGACCGTCGGGTCGATCCGCAACGCACGGCGCGCCGGCAGGTAGCTCGCCAGCGCCGCGACGATCAACAGCAGCGTGGCGCTCACCGCGAACGTCGGCACGTCGAACGGGTCGGTGTCGAACAGCAACGTGCGCATGACGCGGCTCAGCACGAGCGCGGCCGCCAGACCGATCACCACACCGACGCACGCAAGCGCCACGGTCTGCCCCACGACGAGCCGCAGCATGTCGGACACGCGCGCGCCCATCGCCAACCGGACGCCCATCTCCCGCGTGCGCTGGATGACGGAGTAGTGGAGCACGCCGTACACACCGGTGGCGGCGAGCGCCAGCGCGACGAGCGCGAAGAGGCCGAGCAGCAGCGCGTTGAACTTGCGCCCAGCGATCGTCTGCCCGACCACAGCGTTCATCGGCTGCAGGTCGACCACCATCAGCCGCGGATCGACCTCGCGCACCGCCGTGCGTATCGGCGCGCTGAGCGCCGCCGGCGTGAGGTCCGTGCGCACGAGGAACGACATCACCCGGTACAGACTCGCGCTCTGTCCGGTGTCCTGCTGGAGCACCGGCTCGTAGACCGCCGCGGACGGCTCCGCGTCGAGCTGGCGGTGCTTCACGTCCGCGACGACGCCGACGATCGTCTTCCAGGGGTGCTCCGCGTCGCGTCCGCCCCACTTGAAGCGGCGGCCGACTGGATTGGGCGTGCCGTAGTACTTCGTGGCCATCGTTTCGTTGACGATCACGACATCGCGCGCGCCCTCGACGTCGCGCTCCGTGAAGTAGCGCCCGGCGCGAAGCGGGATGCGCATGGTCTCGAAGAAGCCGGGCAGCACGACGCTGTTCGTTGCCGCGGGCGAATGCTCGAGCGACGGGCCGTCGGGCGCGAAGGTGATCTCCCAGAGTCCCTGCATCGGAAGCGGAGCCGTTCCACTCGCCGCCTGGACCCCGGGGATCTGGCGCAAGTGCACGAGGACCTGCATCTCCGCGTGCTTCACGCGGTCCGCGTTCGGGAAGCTCGCCGTGGGGAACGTTGCGGTGAACGTGACGAGATGCTCGGGGTCGAAGCCCGGGCTGAGCGCGCGCGCGCGGGCGAAGCTGCGCAGCGTCAGGCCGGCGCCCACGGTCAGCACGAGCGCCATCGCCACCTCAGCGACGATGAGCGCGCGGCGCGCCTGGTGGCGTGTACGCGTCGCGGTTCCGGAGCGGCCTCCGTCTCGTGGCGCCGGACCGGTCGCCGACGCGCGACCGCGCAGGCCGGGGAGCACGGAGAAGACGAGTGCGGTGAAGACCGTGAGCCCGGCCGTGGCGGCGAGCACGCGTCCGTCGATGCGCACGTCGAACGCGCGGTAGAAGCTTCCCGGCGCGGACGCGACCAGCATGCGCGTGCTCCAGTGAGCGGCGATCACGCCGAGCACGGAGCCGGCGCCCAGGAGGATCAGCGCCTCGGCGAGGAATTGCTGCGCCAGACGTCCGCGGGTGGCGCCGAGCGCACCGCGGACGGAGATCTCGCGATGTCGCGCCGACGCGCGCGCCACGAACAGACTGGCGACGTTGATGCACGCGATGAGCAGCACGAAGCTCACCGCGCCGAGGAGCACGAGGAGCGGCCGGCGCGACGTGCCGACGGCGGCCTCACGTAGGCTCTTCACGTGCACGAGCAGCGGGCCGTCCACGCTCGCGAGCGGGCCGTAGCTGTCCGGATAGCGCCGCGGCATCTGCCGCGCGATCTCGGCGAGCGATTCCTCGGCCTGCGCCACGCCGACGCCGTCTTTGAGGCGGCCGAACGCGATGCGGCCGAAGTTGTCGGCGCGTGCGCTCATGATCGCGGCCGAGAAGACGAACGGCACGAAGACGTCGCCGACCGGGAGGCCGAGCCCCGGGACGGGAAAGGAGAAGTCCGGCGGCATGACGCCGACGACTTCCGCCGTACGCCCGCCGTAGAACGTGATCGTCTTGCCGACGACCCCGCGATCGCCGCCGAAGCGGCGCTTCCAGAGCGCGTCACTGAGGATGACGACGGCCGGCGCATCGACCCGCGTGTCGCCGTCGACGAACGCGCGGCCGAGGGCGGGCGCGACACGAAGCACGCGAAAGGTCGACGGCGTGATCGCCGCTCCGTGCACGACCTCGGCGTCGCCGCCGAGGGAGAGCGTCACGGCGCTCGCCTGCATGAGGGCAAGCGCGTCGAACGTGCGGCCCTCCGTCTCCTTGAAGTCGATCAGGTCCGGAGCGGAGATGGCGTTGAAGTCGACGGCGAGCTTCGTTAGGCCCTCGCTCACCATCACGAGCCGCTCCGAATCGGGGAACGGGAGCGGACGGAAGAGGACCGCGTTGACGACGGAGAAGATCGACGTGTTCGCGCCGATGCCGAGGGCGAAGCAGAGGAGCGCGGCGCAGGTGAGCGGGAGGTTCCGGCGAAGCTGGCGCGCGCCGAAGCGGACGTCGCCGACGAGTGCATGCACGACGTCGGCGATCGTGCGCCGGCGGGCGTCCCGCTTCTCGATCGCCATGACTTCGCCGCGATAGCGCGTGAGGTCGCCGAATCGCTCGAGCGCGGCAGTGCGCGCGGCCTCGGGAGCGATTCCGTCGGCGATGTAATCCTCGATGCGCGCCTCGATGTGGAACGCGATCTCGTCGTCGAGGTCGCGCTGCGGATCCGGGCCCCAGAAGCGAAGGTAGCGCCAGGCGGACTTCGCGGTGCGGCTCATCGAGCCCACGCGGGGCGATTGGGCGACGTCAGGACGGCGGAGACGGCCTTCGTAAAGTCGGACCAGGTGCTGGCTTCGGCGGCGAGCGCCTCGCGACCCTTGGCGGTGATCTCGTAGTACTTGGCGCGCCGGTTGTTGCGCGAGAGCCCCCAGGAAGACTTGAGCAGCTTCCGCTTCTCCAGTCGGTGGAGGGCGGGGTAGAGCGAGCCCTCCTCGACGCGCAATACGTCGGCCGTGACGTCCTGGATCCAGCGGGCGACGTCGTAACCGTGGGCGGGCCCCCACGAGAGCGTTTTCAGGACGAGGAGGTCGAGGGTGCCCTGAAGGAGGTCGAGTGAGGTCACGGTGGCCTGGCTTCTCCCATAGAATGTCTTTGCTAACGTAGGAGCGCCCCGTAGACTGTCAATGGGAGAAGAGGCACCCGGTCACCGCGGCGGCTCCGCCGTCGAGTCGACGACCGAGCGCGCGGCGTGCTTCGACGCGGCGTAGGCCGCCTTCGTCGGCAGCGCGAAGAGCGCGAAGTCACTCAGCACGTTGCAGATCGCCGCTGGCTCGCCGCGTCGTACCGCCGCGCGGAGATGCCGGAGAAACGCGCGGCAGCCGTGCACGACGCCCCAGAAGTTGACCGCCATCGCGTCCTCGATGCGGGCCACGGGCAGGTCCTCGACCGTGCCGGCGACCGAGATCACCGAGTTGTTTACGAGCAGATGCACGATGCCGTGCATCGTCGCGACCGCGTCCGCGCCGGCCTCGTCGAGACCGCGGAGCGTGTTCCACGCGTCCTCGGCGACGTCATGGAGTGCCGCGCTCACTTCGCGCATCGACAGGCTCGTATAGCGCATCGGTCTCGGGCGCGCGCGGAGTGTGCCGGGGTTGCAAGCACGCGAAGGAGCGGGAACGAGCTCCCGGAAGTCTGACCTCCGCGCGCTGCTGCGGTCGGTTCACGGCGGCAGCCGCTCGAACGACCAGAACGACCCGGGCGACATGTGCGTGATGCGGCCGGCGCTGTCGGCGCGGAACGCGATGTAGCCGGAGCCGTCGTCGCGCACGAACAGCAGTGGCTCCGCCTCGATCCACCGCCGTCCGGAGAAGCCGAGCGTGCCGTCGGCGTTCGCCGTGACCGTCATCGTCAACGGTGCGGCGCGCGCGCCACAGCTATGACACGACGTGGTCCACGCATATCGACCGGCGAATCGCTCGGCGCGGGCTGCCGCGTTCGGCGGCGCGGGCGGGACCGCGAGGTGGGTCCGGGCGCGCGGGAAATAGCGCGTCAGCAGCGCGTACTTCAACTCGTCGCGCAGCGTGCTCTGCTCGCCGTGCGAGACGACGAAGAAGCCGGCGCGCGCCTCCGGGATCATGAGCAGGAGCGAGCTGAAGCCCGCGACCTGGCCGCCGTGCTCGAGGACGCGCACGTCGCCCACGTAATCCTCGT
This sequence comes from Gemmatirosa kalamazoonensis, assembly GCF_000522985.1. Classification (NCBI taxonomy): domain Bacteria; kingdom Pseudomonadati; phylum Gemmatimonadota; class Gemmatimonadia; order Gemmatimonadales; family Gemmatimonadaceae; genus Gemmatirosa; species Gemmatirosa kalamazoonensis. Next base: position 178,618 of record NZ_CP007130.1, on the reverse strand, counting down.
AGAAGCCGAGCGCGAACCCGGGGAGACGTGGATGCATCGTCGCGTGCTGCCGCTGCATGTAGCGCGTGGCGCGCGGGCTGAGGATGCGAGCGCCTTCCAGCTCGCCGTCGTTCAGCTGCGCCAGCAGGAAGCGGCTCATGTCCGCCGCCGTGCTGTTGACCGACGACGCGGGCGTCGTGTGATACCACTCCCACGGCGCCGGCTCCGGCGCGCCGTTGCTCACCTCGTACGGGACCGCGACGTCGTGCGCGAACGCGGTCGGGATGGCGACGTTCGTGCGCGTCATGCGCAGCGGCGCCCACACGTTGTGCGTGAGGTAGTCCTGGTAGTCCGATCCAGAGACCTCCTCCAGCAGCTCTCCGGCGAGCGTGATGCCGTACGTCGAGTAGCTGATCGTCTCGCCCGGCGGCCGCACGCGCACGAGCCGTCCGCGAAGGAACTCGGCGAGCGTGAGTACCTCGGTCGGCGACGCAGCCTGAGTCCCGGGACGTATCTCGTCGAGCCCCGCCGTGTGGTCGAGCAGCTGCTCGGCGGTGACCGGCGCGCCGAACGCGTCGGGGACGCGCACCTTGCGCAGCACTTGATTCACGTCGCGCGTCATCTCGAGCCGTCCGCGGTCGGCGAGCTGCACGACCGCGGTCGCGGTGAACACCTTGCTGATGGAGCCGATGCGGAAGATCGTGGACTCCGCGCTGACGCGGCGGCCACTCGCGACGTCGGCAACCCCGTAGCCCTTGAGGACGAGCGTCCGGCCGTCCTGCACGAACGCGAACGCCGCGCCGGGCAGGTGCGTGCGCGCGAGATGGGCGGTCACCACGGAGTCCACGAACCGCTCGAGGTCGCGGGCGTCGATCGTTCGCGAGTCGACGTCGGCCCGTGTCGCCGCATTCGTGCGCGTGGGCGGGGTGGCGGACGATGCCGCCGCGCACGCCGCGGCGACGAGCCCGACGCTCGCGATCATCGACGCACGGAGCAGCGCGCGCACGGCGTCAGCTCCCCGGGTTCCGCAGCGCGCGCACCGGATCGAGCCGCGCGGCCGCGGTGGCCGGGAGTGCGCTGGCCAGCGCCGCGGCGGTGGCGAGGACCACGACGACGGCCGCGTACGTCGCGGCGTCCGTGGGTGCCACGTCGTAGAGGATCCCCGTCAGGTAGCGCGAGAGCGCGAGCGCGGCGACCGCGCCTAACGCCGTGCCGGCGAGGGCGAGGCGCAACCCGTGGCCCACCACGCGCGCGAGGATGCGCGAGCGACCCGCGCCGAGGGCGAGCCGGACGCCGATCTCGCGCGTCTGCTGCGCGACGCCGTACGCGACGATGCCGTACACGCCGACCACCGCGAGCACGAGCGCCGCACCGGCGAACAGCGCGAAGACGAGCGACGTGAGACGGGGCTGCGCCGCCGCGTCGGCGACGAGTCGCTCGAGCGGCTGCACCTCGGCGACCGGGAGCGCCCTGTCGATCGCCCAGATCTCGCGTCGCACCGCGTCGGCGGCGCGCATCGGGTCGCCGCGCATGCGCAGCGTGAGCCACATCGAGCCCCACGCGTTCTGGTGGTACGACAGGTACATCATCTCGCGCGGCTCCGCCTCGAGCGTGCCGTCGCGGATGTCGCCCACCACGCCGACGACCGTCCACGGATCCTTGTTGCCCTGCGCCAGGACCTGCCTGCCGATCGGATCCTCGCCGGGCCACACCCGGGCCGCCATCGCCTCCGAGACGACGATCACCGTCGGGGCGTCGCGCGCGTCGGACTCGGCGACCAGCCGGCCCCGCTTCAGGCGAATGCCTAACGCCGCGAAGTAGCCCGGCGTCACGGCGCGCCAGTCGGCCTGGCGGTACGCCCCGGCGTCGGCGCGGCCGGGGACCGTGAACGGCGTGCTCGTGCTCCCGCCGCTGAATGGCGCGACGTTCGTCGCGCCCGCCGCCCGCACGCCGGGAAGCATGGACAGCCGCCGCACCACCTCGCTCCAGAAGACGTCGCGCCGCGCCTCGTCGCCGTAGCGCGCGTCGGGGAGCACGAGCTGCGCGGTGAGCACGCCGCCCGGGTCGAACCCCGGGTCGACGCGCATCAGCCGCACGAAGCTGCCGCCGATGAGTCCCGCGCCGACGAGCAGCAGCGTCGCGAGCGCCACCGACCCGACGATGAGCGCGCCGAGCGCGCTGCGCGCGCCGCTCGCCGCCGCCACCCGACCGCCGCCGCGCAGCAGCGTCGCCAGGTTCGTGCGCGACGCCTGCACCGCCGGCGCGAGCCCGAAGAGCAGCCCGGTGAGCGCCGACGCGCCCACGCCGAACGCGAGCACGCGCCAGTCGACGCGCATCTCGTCGAGGCGCGGCACGGTGTCCGCCGCGGCGCCGCGCAGCGCCGGCACGAGCACGAACGCGAGCGCGATGCCGACCGCGGCGCCTGACGCGGCGAGGACGAGGCTCTCGGTCAGGAGCTGGCGCGCGAGCCGACCGCGCCCGGCGCCTAACGCCGCCCGGAGGCCCATGTCGCGCTGCCGCGCGGTCGCGCGCGCGAGCAGCAGGTTCGCCACGTTCACGCACGCCATGAGCAGCAGCAGCCCGACCGCTGCGAGCAGCACGAGCACTCGCGTCCTGAGCTCCGGTCCCACGATCCAGTCGGCGACCGACGCGACGGTGACGCCCCAGTCGGCGTTGCTCTGCGGGTACTGCCGCGACAGCTCGCCGGCGATCCCGCGCAGCTCCGTGGTCGCCGCCGCGACGGCCACGCCCGGCTTCAGCCGCCCGACCACGCTCAGGATGTGGTTCCCGCGGGACGCCTCGGTCGACGGCGCGTACGGCAGCCACAGCTCGCGGCGACCGGGGAAGTCGAACCCGGCCGGCATCACGCCGACGATCTCGTAGGCGCGCCCGTCGAGCGTGATGCTGCGGCCGACGGCGCGCGCATCGGCGCCGAAGCTCCGCCGCCACAGCGCGTCCGAGAGCACCACGACGCGGCGCACGTCGCCCGGGCGCGCGTCGTCGTCGACGAGCGCGCGGCCGAGCGCCGGCGCGACGCCAAGCACGCGGAACAGCGCGGGCGTGGCGACGGCGCCGCGCAGCCGCTCTGGGTCCCCGCCCCCGGTCAGGCTGGTGACGGTGCCGGCGTACGCCGCCAGCTCGGTGAAGCTCCGCGCGCGTGCACGCCAGTCGAGGTAGTTCGGCTCGGAGACCCCGAAGCGGTCGATCGTCGGGTTGGCCTCCCACACGCGCACGAGCCGGTCGGGCTCGCGGAAGGGGAGGGGGCGGAGCAGCACCGCGTCGACGATGCCGAAGATGGTCGTCGACGTGCCGATGCCCAACGCGATCGTGAGCGCGGCGACGACGGCGAACACGGGATTCGCGCGGAGGTGGCGCGCCGCGTACGTCGCGTCCTGGCGCAGCTCGGCGATCCGGTCGGTGAGCTCCATGGCGCGGTCCCGCTCCTCGCCTAACGTGCGGCAGGTGGAGGCAATCTGCGCGACGTCGCCGAAGCGGCGGAGGGCCGCCTCGCGCGCCGCGCCGGGGTCCATTCCCGCGGCGATGTTCTCCGCGGTGCGCATCTCGAGGTGGTACGCCAGCTCCGCGTCGACCTCGCGCTCGACGGGCACCTTCCAGATCCGGGCGCGGAGCTGCCGCGTGAAGCGGCCGAGCCTCGTCATGGACGCCTCCGTCTCGTGTCTCGCGTTTGCGTATTGCGCGCCGGGGGTCAGTTCGCGTGCAGGATCTTGCCGACGGCGGTCGTGAACTCGTTCCACTGCGCGAGCTCCAGGCGCAGCCGCGCGCGTCCCGCGGGCGTGAGGCGGTAGATCTTCACCTCGCGGTTGTTCTCCGAGAGCCCCCACTCGTGGGCGACCCACCCCTTCTTCTCCATGCGGTAGAGCGCGGGGTAGAGCGCGCCCTCGCCGATGGTGAGCACGTCGTCGGTGGACGTTTGGATGAGCCGCGCGATCCCGTAGCCGTGGCGCGGCCCCCACGAGAGCGTTTTGAGGACGAGGGTGTCGAGCGTGCCGTGCAGGAGCTCCGACGCGTCGGCCATGCCGATACCTCGAGGATTGAGGCCTCAGTAGTCGAGGCATACCATACGGCACGCGCGCGAAAAGAGCAAGGCGTGGCGCACTCGTGTTCCGTGCATTCGGCCCCGCGCGCGTTCGCGTCCGCGTATCGTTAGGCGCCGTCGGGCGGCCGGGCGGCGACTCGTCTCGGGTCGCTCGAGCGGCGTCCCGTCGCCGTGACATCCGGCGGCGGTGCTCGCATATTCGCCGCTCCCTCTCCTCGCCGGAAACCGCACCATGTCGCTCCTCTCGGCCGCTGGCCGCGACGCAGACGGCCGGGACGATGCCTTCGAGCGTCCGCCCGCCCGCGCGGTTGAAGCGCGACGTCACGCTCGACGCCGCGCGCGCAGCTCGTGGTCGTGACGCCGGGCTACTTCGAGGCGATCGGGATCCGTCTCGTGCGTGGTCGTCTGTGGGTCCCGACGACGTTGCGCGTGGTCGACCCGTCGTCGCGGTGGATGAGACGCTCGCACGCCGCTTCTTCCCCGGCGCGCGGGCCGTCGGCCAGCGGCTGCGCGTGGGCACGACGATGGGCGCCGACACCGCGCTGCGTGAGATCGTGGGCGTCGTCGCGAGCGTGCGCGCGGCGAGCGTCGCCGAGCCGCACGGGTGCTTCGATCCCGAGTCGCGCGCACGACAGCTTGAGCTCCTCCACGCGCGTCGCGCCCAGGTCCTCCACGGGCCCGACCGATGGATGCGCCTTGCCAGCCTCGCCGTCGGTGGCGCAGACGAGCGTCACGCGCACGCCGCGCTCGCTCAGGTGCGCGAGCGCTCCGCCGTGCAAGATCTCGTCGTCGAGACGTCGTCACCCGGCGTGCCAGGAACGAGGACGCGCCCGGCCGATGAGTCCCGCTACCTCGACGTCATGGGCATCCGGCCGTTTTCCATCGGCAGTGGCGCGCTCCGCTTCCTCTCATCGTACGTGGACGAGGTGGAACATCCCGAGCACCGCGTGCTGCGGGGCGGTGCCGGTGTCGCGGAGCTGGCAGAGCAGCACGTACGCCTGCCCGCGCGCGAGCGTCATCACGAGCCGCGCCGGCGAGCGCGTGCCGGCCTGGGCGAGCAGCGCCCCGCCGGCGGCGTCGGCCAGGTACGCCTCCTGGAGCTGGCGCAGCGTGACCCCGCGCTGGTGCGCCGCGACGATGTCCTGACCCGTCGCGCCGGGGCGCAGATGCCCGACGATCAGCTCGTGGAAGTGCGCGCCGCGGTTCTCGAGCTCGAAGCTGACGTCGCCCCCCGGAACGGTGTCGGCGGCCTCGAACGCGTAGTCGCGCGCGACGACCCGCACCCGGTGCGGGGCCGTCGGCGCGTATGCCGCGGCGAGGAACGCGAGGGCGCCGGCGGGCGCCAGGGTGAGGGCCAGCGCGTGTCGACGAGTGCGGGCGTGACGCATTCCGAATGTCCCCGTGTGTGGGCGGCCTAACAAGCGTGGACGCAGGTCCACGATCGCGACCGGGCGTCAAACGGGCGTCAACGCGTCAATGGCTTGCGCCGTCGTCACTTGACGGGCTGCCGGCGGGCCCCGAACGTGGCCCGCGTGTCCCACGCCATCGTTGCCGACCACGCCGGTCGCGCCGTCGAGGTTCCGAGCCTACTCACGCTCGGCACCCTCTCCATGCGCGGGGCGACGACGCTCACACTCGGGCCACGCCCGCTCGCGCTGCTGGCCTACCTCGCGCTCGCCACGCGCCCGTTGACGCGCGACCATCTCGCGGCGCTGTTCTGGGGCGACCGCGACGACGCCCGCGCGCGCCACTCACTGCGCGAGGCGCTCTCCGTGCTCCGCCGCGCGATCGGGGTCGACGCCATCACGCGCCGCGACGAGCTCGTGGCGCTGGCCGCCGCGCCCGCCGCGCCCGCGGTCGATGCGCGCGTCCTCTGCGAGGCGAGCGCCGCCGGCGAGCACGCGCGGGTACTCGCGCTCTACGCGGGGCCGTTCCTCGACGGCGTGCACCTGGCCGGTGTCGCGCCCGCGTTCGAGGACTGGGTCGCGGCCCAGCGCGCCGAGCTCGAACGGCGCTTCGTCTCGGCGTGCGCGGCCGAGTGTGAGCGCCTGGAGGCCGCACAGGCGTGGGACGATGCCGCGGCCGTGGCCCGGCGGTGGACGGCGGCCGCGCCGCTCGACGCGCGCGGCGCGTGCAACCTCCTGCGTGCCCTCGCTGGCCCCGGGACGCGTGCGGCGCTGCGGCGCGCACTCGACGCCCACGCGGGCCTGGCGGCGCGGATCGACGCCGAGTTCGCGTTGCCAGCCGACCCGTCGGTGACGGCGCTCGCCGCGGAGTACGCGCGCGCGTTGGCCGGTGGAGTGACGCGCGAGGAGGGCGAGGGCGCCGCTGCCCGAGCTGCCGCCCCGATGACGCCGTCGGTGGCGGTCCTGCCGTTCATCGACCAACAGGGCGGCGCCGACGACGCGCGGGAGAGCGCCTACCTCGCCGACGGGCTGACCGACGCATTGATCGACGCGCTCGGCCACCTCCGCGGGCTTCGGGTCGCCGCCAGCGCCTCCTCGTTCGCCTTCAAGGGGACGGCGACGGACGCGCGCGAGGCGGCGCGCGCGCTCGGCGTTGCGACGATCGTCACGGGGCGTGTGCGGCGCGCGGGGCCTAGACTGCGCGTGGCTGTCGACGTGATCGACGCGACCTCGGGGAGTGCCGTCTGGACGAAGCGATTCGAGCGAGCCCACCGCGACGTCTTCGCACTGCAGGAGGAGATGCGCCACGCGATCGTCGCGGCGCTCGCGCCGCAGCTCTTGGGCGCGCTGCCCGCGTCCGCCGCGCCGTCGCGCACGGAGAACTTCGCGGCGTACGACCTCTACCTGCGGGGGCGGCACTTCCTCGGCCGGCGCGTGCGCGAGGAGGTCCGCAAGGCGATCGCGCACTTCGAGCAGGCGCTGGCGGAGGACCCGGGCTACGCGGCGGCGTGGGCGGGGATCGCCGACGCCTACACGCTGCTCGGCTACAACGGCCTGCTGCGCCCGCGCGAGGCGATCCCGCGTGCCGCCGACGCGGTCCGCCGCGCGCTCGCGCTCGACGGCACGCTCGCAGAAGCGCACGCCTCGTTAGGCGCCATCCACCTCGCCTACGACTGGGACTGGGACGGCGCGGCGCGCGAGCTGCGCACGGCCATGGCGCTCAAGCCCGAGTATGCGACGGCGCGCCAGTGGTACGCCATTTACCTGCTCGCCACCGGCGCGGTGGACGAGGCGATCGCGGAGATCGGGCGCGCGCGCGCGCTGGACCCGCTTTCGGCGGCGATCAACGCGGGGCTCGCGCCCATGCTGCTGCTCGCCGGCCGGTACGAGGTGGCGATCGCGCAGCTGCGCCGCACGCTGGAGCTCGAGCCGGACTTCGCGCCGGCCTACGGGTTCCTCGGGTGGGCGTACTACCTGACCGGACGGCGCGCGGAAGCCGCCGCCGCGGCCGAGCGGGGCGCCGTGCTCGCGGGCGCGAATCCGCTCAGCATGGCGTACGTGAAGGCGCTCGCCGGGGACGAGCCCGTGGCCCGCGCGCTGCTCGCGGCCGTCGAGCAGGCGGCGGCGAGCACCTACGTGCAGCCGGTCGCGGTCGCGCGGGCCTACGCGATCATCGGCGACGAGCCGGCGACACTCGCCTGGCTCGGGCGCGCGCTCGACGAGCGCGACCCGTGGTCCATCTATCTCGCCGTGGACCCGACCTTCGCGCCGCTGCGCGGGGAGCCGGCCTTCGTGCGACTGCTGGCCCGGTTAGCGCTCCCCGGGCCGTCGTGAGCGACGACCGCAGGCGCGTCACACGACTACCGGAGGTCCACCATGTTCAGCGTTCCACGGCGACGCGTGTTAGGGCTCAGCGACCGACTGGGTCGGGGCCCGTCCCGCCGCAGAGCGGGCACCGTCGCCACTCGGTCGCCGCCGGCGAAGCGCGGCGTGCGCGGCGCGGGAACGCCGGGAGGTGTTGCGCACAGTACTGAGAGCCCGGTGCGGCCGCAGCCCCGCAGAGTACACAGTGACCCCGCGGCGCGCCGGTGACCTCGATGCGGCGTGCGCCTCCGCAGCGGGGGCAGGGACCGCCGGGGGCAACTCCTTTCGGATGACGACGATCCGGTGCCATGTCCACGACGGCCGTTGATGAAGAAAGACCTCGACGAACACACGAATGGCGCGGACGTCGAGCGGGCAGGGAATGGCGTCGCTGATGCCGGTCCACGCTCCCGGCTCGATGGGTGCCGACGGGTGGGCCCCGTGCTCCGGCCATCGATACAGCGGCTCGTAGGAGACGGTGGCCCCGTCGACGGTGACGGCATGGATGTCTACGTAGAGCGCGTGCACGGGGAGCAGGATCTTCCCGGTGTTCAGCACGTCGAGCCGGTAGGCCAGCAGTCCGTGGCTGGGAGTGGGCGCCACCGCCCCAGGATGTTTTGACGCACTCCCCGGCAGGGAGCCGTCGGCGGGGATCGAGTCGACGTCGAGCGTCACCCGGAGCTGCGGATAGTCCGTCCTCGCCACGAAATACCGGTTGAGTGACCAGAGGGCGCCGACGATGATGGCTGCCCCCTTCACGAGCGCATCGGCGGCCTTCTCGACCTGATCCAGCGTGTCGTCAGGCCGCGCCACCACGCCGACGGCGACGGCAACGGCGACGACCACCGCAAGCGTGGTCACGACGCCGAAGTGTTGTACGATCTGCCGCTCGAGCCTGTCCTTGGCCGTCATCGTCGAGGTGGAGGGCGCGGGAGCAGCGGCGGTGCGCGGTCGCGGGTGCGTTATGCTGCGATCCCTGGCTGCTGGCCGCTAGTCTCGGCGCCGCCCCGCTGCGCCCCGAGCGACAGCGGCGCGCGTTCGGATTCGCGCGCGTAGGCTCATGTGCCGCCGGCAATGCGAACTTCGCCCGGCGCCATAGTTTCCGACGCAGCCGCGCATCGCTCCAGCGGCAGAGCTGCACCCACCGCTCCATGCTCGTGCCGGCGTATCTCGACCGTGGCGTGGGGGAGGCCGCGCTCCCGTGCCACCACAGCGCCCACCAGCCACCGTGTGACGCATGAGGACCGATTCCGACGCGCCGATGGCGCCGATGGCGCCGCGCACGCGATGAGTTCGAGATGAAATCCATCGGGTTCCTGTCGTTCGGCCACTGGACCCCGGCCCCGCAGTCGCACACGCGCTCGGCGGCGGACGCGCTGGCGCAGTCGATCGAGCTGGCCGTCGTCGCCGAGGCGCTCGGCGCGGACGGGGCGTACTTCCGCGTGCACCACTTCGCGCGGCAGCTCGCGTCGCCCTTCCCGCTGCTCGCGGCGATCGGCGCGCGGACGAAGCGGATCGAGATCGGGACGGCGGTGATCGACATGCGCTACGAGAACCCGCTGTACATGGCGGAGGACGCGGGTGCCGCGGATCTCATCGCCGGCGGGCGGCTGCAGCTCGGGATCAGTCGCGGCTCGCCGGAGCAGGTCGTCGACGGGTGGCGCTACTTCGGCTACCGGCCCGCGGAGGGCGAGACCGAGGCGGACATGGCGCGCCGCCACGCGGAAGCGTTCCTCGAGGTCCTCCGCGGCGAGGGGTTCGCGCGTCCCAACCCTCGGCCCATGTTCCCCAATCCGCCGGGGCTGCTGCGCCTCGAGCCGCACGCACCCGGGCTGCGGGACCGCATTTGGTGGGGCTCGAGCTCGAACGCGACGGCGCAGTGGGCTGCGCGCCTCGGGATGAACCTCCAGAGCTCCACGCTGAAGGATCACGAGTCGAACCAGCCGTTCCACGCGCAGCAGGCGGATCAGATCCGCGCGTACCGAGCGGCGTTCGAGGCGGCGGGACATGCGCGAACGCCGCGCGTGTCGGTGAGCCGCAGCATCTTCGCGCTGACGACGGACGCCGACCGGCGGTACTTCGGCGACTTCGGCGACCGGGACGAGGACCAGGACCACGTCGGGTGGATCGACGCGCGCACGCGCGCGATCTTCGGCCGCACGTACGCAGCCGAGCCAGACGTGCTGGTGACGCAGCTCCGGGAGGACGAGGCGATCGCGGAGGCCGACACGCTGCTGTTGACGATCCCGAATCAGCTCGGCGTCGACTACTGCGCGCATTGCATCGACGCGATCCTCACGCATGTCGCCCCGGCGCTCGGATGGCGCTCTGCTTGAGGTGCCTAACGCGAGCGCGAGGGCCTAGGTTTCCCGTGCTGTACCGAACTCGGCACCCATCCCTGCTCGCTCTGCCTGCCTCCGCGTGACCCTCCTCTCGCTCTCGAACGTCGGCCTCTCCTTCGGCGCGACCGAACTCTTCACGAACGTCACCTTCACCGTCGCCGAGGGCGAGCGGTGGGGCGTCATCGGGCGCAACGGCGCCGGCAAGACGTCGATCTTCAAACTCATCACCGGAGAGCTCTCGCCGACGGTCGGGAGCGTGGCGCGCAGGCCGGGGCTCCGGCACGCTCTACTCGACCAGCATCGCGCGTTCGAAGGCGCGACGACGGTGTGGGAGGCCGGCGCGGCCGCATGGCGCGACGTGATCGCCCTCGAACGACGTCTCGCCGAGCAGGCGATCGAGCTCGGGGAACTCGGCGAGCGCGTCACGGACGATTTCCTCGAGCGGTTCGGGCGCGACCAGGAGCGCTTCGCCGACCTCGGGGGCTACGTCTATCACTCGCGCGTCGACGCCGTGCTGCAGGGGTTGGGCTTCGACGCCGAAGAGTCCAAGACGCGGCCGGTGTCGTCCCTGTCGGGGGGCGAGCGCGGGCGCGTCGGCCTCGGGGCGCAGCTCATCGCGCCCGCCGACCTGCTGCTCCTCGACGAGCCCACCAACCACCTCGACCTCGACACCACGACCTGGCTGCAGGAGTGGCTGAAGAGCGCGAGCGAGACGGTCATCGTCGTGTCGCACGACCGGGCGTTCATGGACGCCGTCTGCACGCACATCCTGCACGTCGAAGCGCGCACGAGCGAGTGGTACCGAGGCAACTACAGCCAGTTCGTTCCGCAGCGCGCCGAGCGACGGCTGTCGCGCGAGCGCGAGCTGGAGAAGCAGCGCGCGTACGTGAAGAAGGAAGAGGAGTACATCCGCCGCAACATCGCCGGCGTCAACTCGTTCCAGGCGAAGGGCAAGCGCAAGCGACTCGAGCGCCTGCCGCGTCTCGCGCCGCCGCCGGGTGATCCGGCCGCGATGTCGCTCCAGTTCGAAGTGGCCGAACGCGGCGGCGACCAGGTGATCGCGATCCAGGACCTGCGGGTGGAGGTGCCAGGTCGCGTCCTCGTGGAGGACTTCACGGCCGTGCTGCGGCGGAACGACTTCGTCGCGCTCGTGGGGCCGAACGGCGCGGGCAAGTCGTCGTTCATCTCCACGATCATCGGCGACCGCCCGCCCGCGAGCGGCCAGGCGAGGATCGGCGGATCGATCACGGCGGCGTGGTTTCGCCAGGACCTCGCCGACCTTCCGCTCCGCAAGTCGCTGTACGACGCGATCCAGGACCAACGACCGCTCTGGAGCCGGGGCGCGGTGCAGAACTGCCTCGGCGCGTTCGGGTTCAGCGGCGACGAGGTGCTGCGCGAGATTGGCTCGCTCTCCGGCGGCGAGCGTGCGCGCGTCGCGCTCGCGCTCATGACGCTCGCCCGCGCGAATCTCCTCATCCTCGACGAGCCGACCAACCACCTCGATGTCGAGAACATCGAGGCGCTCGAGGACGCGCTCGACGACTACGACGGCTCGGTGCTGCTGGTGAGCCACGACCGCGCGTTCCTGCGCGAGGTCGCGACGCGCGTCTGGGCGTTCGACGGCACGCACCTCACGGACTTCGACGGCCCGTTCGTCGAGTGGGAGGCGGACCGCGCGCGTCGCGCCGGAAAGTCCTGATCGCCGAAGCGCTGGCCGAGGCAGCGCCGCCGCGGTCCTGCCTCAGGCCGGTGCCGCGATCGGCACCTTCCAAAACGAGAGGCCCTGGTGCTTGTAGCGTCCCTTGTACCGGTGCACACGACCGACCACTCTCGTCGCGCTGCGGAAGTAGACGCACGTCTCATATCGCGCAACGCGGCCGTTAGGCATCGCGCGAGCACAGGATTCTCGCGCGTAGCGCGACTCGCGTGTGCGTCGGGCGCCTCGCGTAGCGTAGCGCACACCGTTCCGCGTCACGTGGATCTCCGGCCCCTCGCTCGTAGCTCACCCGACGGCGTCACGCTTCTCGGCGGCCGATCGGGCGCTGGGTGGTGGTGAACGACCTGCGCAATGGCGCGGGAAAACGTCTGGGCGTATCCTCTCTCGACCGATCCCGGCGGAGGGCGCGTATGCTTCAGACGAGAATGGCGCCGCCGAGCGCGGTGTTGAGGCCGTACGGCTGGGCGTACGGCATGACGACGGGGCGGGTCGACGGGGCCTCGCTCGTCATCCCGCTGCCGGCGCGCCCCAAGCAGCTCCTGACGTTCTCCTTCGCGGACGGCTATCGCGCCCTTCGCTGTGGGTCCGGCCAGACCGACCCAACGCCTCGTGTGGTCGTGGTCGGACCGCAATCATACGCGCGACCCGGCCTGTCGGCCCTCGGGCGCATCGATCACTTCACGATCCATTTCCAGCCGTCCGGCTTCCACCGGCTGTTCGGCGTCCCCATGACGGAGCTGGCGGACGCCGCGTACGACGCGCACGGCGTCATCGGGCCCGAGGTCTCGGCGCTCGAGCGGCGGCTCGGCGAGACTCCGAGCTTTGTCGAGCGCATCCGGCTCGCCGAAGCACACCTGATCCGCCTGCTCCGCGACCACGGTCGTCCGGATCCGGTCGGGTGCGCCGCGAACGGCCTGTTCGCGCGCCACGGTGTGCAACGCGTCTCGGCGATGGCGAGCGATACCGGGCTATCGACCCGGCAGTTCGAGCGGCGTTTCCTGAGGCACGTCGGCGTGCCGCCGAAGCTCTACGCGCGCATCATCCGGTTCAACGCCGTCCTGGATCACAAGCTCCGGCATCCCGGCCGCGCGTGGAGCCGCATCGCCTCGGATCACGACTACTACGACCAGATGCACCTGGTTCACGACTGTCGTGCCTTCACGGGTGAGTCCCCGTCGCGACTCCTCGCGCGCCTCAGCGATCTCCCCGCGTTTCACACGTTCTACGCGACGGCCGACCGCCCGCGCCGCGACTGATTCGTCGCCGGGCGTCGCATTCTTACTATCTCGCTCCAGCGGGACTCGCCACTCTCCCTACTGAGCCTCGCACGGGGAGGCTCTTCATGGAGCGAACCGTGTTGGCCGTGCGCGCCGCTGTTGCCTTTCAGGATGCCGCGCCTCGAACGCCGAGATGACGAACACGCCGCCAGCGCTCAGTGCCGAGGATGAATCGGCCGTCCGGGCCATCGTGAACGCCTTCGCGAACTCCTGGACTCGGCATGACATGCAAGCCATGCACGATCTCGATGCCGAGGACGTGGAGTGGATCAACGTGGTCGGCCACCATTGGCGCGGCAAGGCGACTGTCTATAAGGGCCACGTCGCGATCCACAAGGGCATGTTTGCTACGACCAGCGCCAGCGTCGATACCGTGATGATCCGGTCGATCGCGCCTGACGTGGCGGTGGCCGTCGCGACCCTGCATTTCGGAGCGTCCCTCGACCCGCGGTACCCGTGGGTGGCTGCGGCGAAGACGCGAGCGTCGTTCACGATGGTCAAGCGCGAGGGCGTCTGGAAGATCGTGCACTTCCAGAACACCGTGATCGACCCCAAGGCGGAGAACGACGACGTCCCCGCGTATGACGCCACGGGCTTCCCGCCTCCTCGTGACCGATAGGCCCTCCGCAGCGCACCTGCCGGAACCTCGTCCCTCCCAAGAAAAGGCGCCATGCTCCGAACCGCCCCTACCGCCCTGTTCGTCGCCGCCGTCGCGTTTCCCGCGGTCGGAGACGCTGCGACCGCGTCGAAGGCGTTCACGACTCCCGTCGTCACCGTCCATGCCAAGGAGTTCGCCTTCATCGCGCCGGCGCGCATCGCCGCCGGCACCACGACGTTCCGGCTCGTGAACGACGGCCGCGAGGTCCACCAGATCTCGATCCTCGAGCTGACGAACGGGAAGACGCTGGCCGACTACGCGGCCGCAATAAAGGCCAACCGGCCGACGCCGTGGGCAGTTGGGGCCGGGGGGCCGAACGCCGCCGGGCCGGGGCAGACGATCGAGGCCACGGTCACGCTCGAGCCGGGCAACTACATCTTCGTGTGCTGGGTCCCGTCGCCCGGGGAGACGGTGCCGCACATGGCGAAGGGGATGATGCACGCGCTCACCGTCTCCGCGCTGGGCGTCGCACCGGCGCGCGCCGTGACGCTGTCCGCGCCCGAGCCCGCGCCCGACGTGCGCCTCGAGGTCTTCGAGTACGGCTTCAAGTTCTCCAAGCCGCTCACCGCGGGGCGGCACGTCATCCAGGTGGCGAACGTCGGCATGCAGGAGCACGAGGCTGCGTTCGTGAAGCTCGCGCCGGGGAAGACGATGAAGGACGTCGATGCGTGGTTCGAGGGCGGGCAGAAGGGACCGCCGCCGCTCGCGCCGGCGCCCGGTATGGCGGGCCTCGGCAGGGGCCGCACGGGCACGTTCACGACGACGCTCACGCCCGGTCGATACAGCGTGGCGTGCTTCATCCCGGACGCGAAGGACGGCAAGCCGCACGAGATGCACGGCATGGTGCAGGAGTTCACCGTCGCCGCGAAGTGAGCTGATCGCGCTCGAGTTCCGCGTGCTGCCGGCGTCGGTCGCTGCCGCCGCGGACGTCGACGAGGTGGCAGTGGTGGACGACGCGGAGCGGACGCGATTCGGACGGGGAGTCGTTGTCGTTAGGCGTCTCGCGGGACCGGGACCTCGATGATTCGGTGTCTCGCGTCGAGGCGAGCGGTTGCCGTTAGGCGGCACGCGAACGCTCGGCTTCTCGCGGGCAGCCTAACGCGCGATCGTCGAGATTCTCGCGCGTAGCGCAACCCGCGCGTCGGGCGTCAGGCGGCGTTGCGCGCGGTTCACTGAATGACCGTGCGTTAGGCGCCCCACGCGGCCGATCGCGACGCGCACCCACGTTGCACGCGTGAGCCCCGCCGGCTCTGCGATGGAGTGTCGCGCCGGGGCGTAGATCCCGAGCCTACCCGCCAGCCCGAATCGCAGGGAGCACGTCGGCGCCGCGGGGCACGCTCGCTTCGTCACCGCCCACCCCCGAACACGGCCGCGTGCGCGATCGGGGCTCGCCCCGCGCGCCGCCACACCTCGCGGTCGAGGCTCACGCCCGCGCGGCCCGAGCCCGCGTCCCGGAACCGCGCGTCCCACGACAGCCGCCCCGTCGCTCGATCCAGCCGGGCGAGCAGCACGCGCGGCTCGCCGAGCTCGGAGCTGTTGATCACGAGCCGGTCGCTTCCCGGGTCCACGCCCACCCAGTGCGGGAAGAACGTCGAGTCCACGCGGAGCGACGAGACCTCGACTGGCCGAGCGGCGTCGGTCACGTCGAAGCTGACGACCTCGTGCGCAGTCGCGGCGGGGACGATCAGGAAGTGCCCGGCGACCGCGGTGACCGCGCACCCCTCACCGGGGATCGGGCGCGCGAGCCTGACGCGCTCGAGGCGCGGCCGCTCGTCGTCGAGGCCCGCGAGGCGGTACAGCTCGCAGTAATACGTGTTCACCATCACCGAGCGGCCGTTGGGCAGCGTGCGCGCGTCGTACGGCATGTGCGTGACCGTGTCGCCCGACGCCACCGGCAGCGCGAGCGTGTGCAGCAGCCTGAGGTCGGAAAGCCGCCACACCTGCACGACGTCGGCGGTGCGCTCGTCGTCCATCGGCATGCTCGTCGTCACCGCGCGGTCGATCCCCGGCAGCAGCTCGACGCCGTTCGGCCGGATGCGGGCGCCGGGGAACGCCGCGTCGGCCGCGGAGCGTGTGCGGAGCAGCCGGCCGGCGGCGTCGAACTCGGCGAGCCCGCCCGGGTCGCCCGGCCGTGCGCCGTCGCCGTACTGCAACGTGGCGAGCACGTGACCGTTCGGCAGCCGCGCGAAGCTGTGCGGGCGCCGGTACCCCGGCACCTGGTCGATGCGCGCGGTCACGCGTGGCGCGAGCGGCGCGCTGACGTCGAGCAGGAAGACCTGCCCGGTCTCGTAGTCGCTGGCGAAGAGCGGATGCCCCACCGGCAGCGCGAGCTCGGTGTGGTGCGCCATCGCGCCGGCGGTGCCGACGGCGCGCGTCGCGAGCACGCGGCCGTACGTCGGGCTCTTCGCGTCGGCGTCGAGGACGGCCACGAAGTCCTCGGCGCCGGCGCCGTCCGCGCCGTGTGGGCCCGCCCAGACGAACAGATAGCGGGCGGGCGCGTGAGCGGAGGCGCTCCGGCCGGGCGTCGAGCAGCCGAGGCAGAGCATCGTGGCGAGTAGCAGACCGGACCAGGGTGACGCCGGGTGCCTAACGTGTCTTATCGATTCCCCTCGCCGCGCCCCAGACGATCTCCACCACCGCGTACGGCGGGATGCGCACCGTGCGGGACGCGACCGACGTCGTCGCCGTCACGCGCTCGCGCCCGGGTCGGTTGCTCGCGGTCGGCGACGGCCCGGTGACGGTGAGCACGCGCAGCGACGACGCGACGGCCCGTCCGTCGACGACGAGTGCGAGCACCTCGGCGCGCGGCCCTTTGTTGGTGACGACGACCGCGTCGCCGTCGCGCCGCCGATAGGCCTGCGCGTACACGGCGGGCATCGCCATGTCGGCACCGTGATCGCCGTCGCGGCGCACCGTGCCGCCGCCCTCCACGTGCGTCGCGTAGACGCCGCTCGCGGAGTTGATGGCCGACGCGGCGACGGCGTAGGCCGCGCCTTGCGCGCTGGTGGTGAGCGCGCCGCGCCGGGCGGAAACGCCGGTGGCCTCGCCGCCGACCACGCCGGCGGGACCGACCAGCTGGTGCACGCCGAAGCGTGTGACCTGCGGGAGCCCCGACACGCGCAGCGCGTATTCGGCGGACCAGATGCCGCCGTACAGCGTGCCCGACATGCCGGGTGCCGGGCCGTCCTGCGGGCCGCTCTCGGTGATCATCACCGGCATCGCTCCGAAGCGCGGGCGCACCTCGCGCTCGACGTACGCCGAGGTATTGTCGGCGAGCACGCCGTTCAGCGCAGCCATCATGCGCGCCGGCGCGCCCGACACGGTCGGGTAGTGATGGTACACGACCGCGTCCCAGTAGCGCGGCCGGAACGCGCCGAGCGCGTCGTCCCACGCGTGGTCCTGGAAGCCAGCGTCGCTCATCGAGACGGCGACGGTCGCCGTCGGATCCGCGCGCCGGATCGCCTCGGCGAACGGGCGCATCGCGGCGGCGTACGCGGCGCCGGTCGCGAAGCGGCGCCGGTTGAAGTACGGCTCGTTGCCGAGCTCCCACGCGAGCACGCGGATGTCGTGCGCACGCGCGTAGCCGGCGAAGTCGCCTGCCGACGCAGGTGTGTCGCTGTAGACGTTCACGCAGACCACGAGCCCTCGCGCCCCGGCCGCGCGGGCGAAGGCGGCCGCGTCGTCGACGCGCTCGCCCCCCTTCGCCTCGAGCGCCACGAGCGCGCTCTGGAGCATGTCGCGGAAGAACGGCCGGTCGGCCGGCCCGACCGTGCCGGTCACGGCGTCGACCCACGCCTGATGGCTGCGTCCCGTCCGCCAGTCGAACGCCTCGCCGCGCGTGCCGGCGGGGTAGCGGAGCCACCCCGGGCTGAGTCGGCGCGCCGCCGCCGCGAGATCGCGGTCAGTATACGTGAGCGCGACGCCCATGAGTGCGACGTTGTAGCCCGCGAGCGCGGGGGCGAGCGGGGTCGCGCGGCGCGTACCGACGAACACCGAAACGGTCGCCGGGCCGGCCGTGCTCGAGTCGCGCACGACGCGCTCCGCACCCGGCCCAGCGAGCGGCGGAGCGAGCGATGCCAACACCAGCGCGCGTGCGATCGTACCGCTGCGCATGACATCCTTGGAGCCGGGATGGGCGCCGCCTCCCACGGGCGGCGAACGGGTCGCCGCGCAATCACGCCGCAATTGCGCCCGCGGGGACGCGGTCCGTGCGGCGCGGCAACGATACGTGTCACCGCGTGGCGGCGCGAGATGCGGCCGGTCGGGAGGGGCACGGCCGTGCCGTCCGTCTTGCGCTTCAGGATTCACTGAGCCGCGCGTTCGCTGAAGAGAGGCAACTGTTTGGCGCGGACGCGGGCGTCAATCGTTAGGCAGCACGCGCCCGTGCGGATTCTCGCATGTTCGTCTTCGTCGGGTTGCAGACGACGTTAACAGACGTGCCGCCGACCTGGGAGCACTCGACCGGGGCGGTGCGGCGTCCGGCGCGCGAGGGCAACGGCGAGCGGCGTACCCGCCTGGCCCGACCCGATGATCAGCGCGTCGAAGTGCGATGGCGTCATACGCCGAGCGCGTCGCGCAGCGTGTGCACGGCCTGGGCGATCGCGGCGCGCTGCGTGGGTGAGTCGGCGAGGCGCGCCATCGTTGCGAAGTCGTGAATCGCGCCCAGGTATCGCACCGCGGTCACCGGCACGCCGGCTTCGGCGAGTCTCCTGGCGTAGGCCTCGCCCTCGTCGCGCAGGACGTCGTACTCCGCGGTGATCACAAGCGCCGGCGGCAGGCCGCGCAACTCGTCGAGCGTCGCGCGTAGCGGCGAGGCGGTGGGCTGCTGACGTGCCGTGACGTCCGGGAGATAGTGGTTCCACGACCATGCCATCATCTCGCGCGTGAGGAAGAAGCCACGGGCGAACTCGTCGTACGACGGCGTATCCATGCGCGCGTCGGTGGCGGGGTAGAGGAGCACCTGGAGCGCGACCCGGGGCCCCCCGCGTCGCCTGGCGAGCAGCGCCACGACGGTGGCCATGTTCGCGCCGGCGCTGTCGCCCACGACGGCGAGGCGTGTGCCGTCGATGCCGAGCGACAAGCCGTGCTCGGCGATCCACGTGGTGGCGACGTAGGACTCCTCGATCGCGACGGGGAAGCGCGCTTCCGGCGCGCGGGTGTAGTCGACGAAGACTACCGCCGCACCGACTTGCGTCGCGAGCGCACGCACAATGCGGTCATGCGTACGCTCGTCGCCCATGACCCACCCGCCGCCGTGGAAGTACATGATGCCCGGGAGCGGGCCGGCAACGTCTGGTGGGCGTACGATCCGCGAACGGACGCCGTTCGGGCGACCAGTCGGCAGCACGCGCTCCTCCACTTCGACCATTGGAAGGGGCGCGTCACTCCGCTCCATCATGGCTGCGACTTCCCGCGCTTCCTCCACAGCCATTTCGTTCAGCGCCGGCCCCGACTGACCCTCCAGATCGTCGAGGATTCGGCGAACCAGCGGATCCATGGCCGCGCGCGCGGCGTGTGGCGGCTGTTGCTCGACCCGTGGGGCTCGCTGGGGATTTGCGAGATCGATCATCGTCATCGCTCCTGTCGAATGGGACGAACGGACCCGGCGAACGTCGCCCTACCCGGCGTCGCATGCTTGGACGTGGTTGCCGACCCCGGCTCTGTCCGGGCATCTATCTCGAACGAGATAGGCGGCCCTCTTCCGGTCGTCGGATTGCGACACGGCCTCGAGCGCGCTTCTTAGAAGGCAGTGCTGGGAGTTCCACACTCACCGGGACGTCTCATGGATTCGCCGACTCCCGTGACGGTGCTCACCGCCGACGATCACCCGCTCATCCGCAGTGGGCTCGCGGCGGTGATCGGGGCGCAGCCGGACATGCTCGTCGTGGGTGAAGCGACCAACGGGGAAGAGGCGATCGAGCGTTATCGCGAGCTGCGGCCCGACGTGGCGCTGATGGACTTGCGAATGCCCGTCATGGACGGCGTCGCGGCGATCCGGGCGATCGTCGCCGAGTTCCCGCGCGCGCGTATCGTGGCCCTCACGACCTATGACGGGGACGAAGACATCCACCGCGCGCTCGAGGCGGGAGCGAAGGGATACCTGCTGAAGGACATGCTGCGCGCGGAAGTGCTGCACGCCATCAGGGCCGTGCACCGCGGCCAGCGCGTCATCCCGGCGCCGGTTGCGGCGAGGCTGGCGGAGTACACGCCGCGCGTCGAACTGACGCCGCGCGAGACCGAGGTCCTCCGGCTCGTCGCGAAGGGCTTCAGCAACCGGCAGATCGGGGAGCTCCTCGGGCGCACCGAAGGGACCATCAAGATCCACCTCAAGAACATCCTCGAGAAGCTCGGCGCGGACGATCGCACGGAGGCGGTCACGGTCGCGCTCCAGCGCGGCATCATCCACCTCGACGGATCGCCGTAACGCGCCTCTCTCGTTCGGGAGAGCAGGCGCTCTCTCGGGGGAGAGGAGCAAAGACTCCTCTGCGGACAGACGCGAGCGAGGGCCGCTCACCGGTAACCTGCGCCCGTCGACCGCAGGCCCGCGCAACGGGCGAGGGCTCTTCCGGTCGTTAGGCCGCCGTCGTGGACGGCGATCCGGGGAGCGCCATGCACGCGTCATCCGCATCTCAGACCCCGCTGGGCGGTACACCAACGTCTACACTTCGTGTCTGGTGCCCATTCGATCGCGGGTTCCAGCGCTCGAATGCTCTGAACATCAACGCCTCGCGTGCGCGGGCCGTGCTCGCCGTAGCGACCGGAGGCGTGCCGCGTCTACTGCACGAGGAGCTGCGCATCGTGATCCCCGCGGCACCCACGCACGTGGTGAACGCGCACGGTCGGCGCATGCTCGCTCCTGAAGGCGCAATCGTGGTCACGCCGCCGACCGAGTCACACACGTTGCACGCGGCTACAGCCGACGCGTGGTCGGCGAAGATGCTCCTCCTCACGCCCGCGTTCGTCGCGCGCGCCGCTCGCGCCGCTCACGCCGCGCGCCACGACAGGCCTCCTGGTAGTGGGCTGTGCGCACAACCGGAGATGCCGTACTTCTCGCGTGCGGTGATTCTCGACCGCGAGCTGCGTGACGTGTTGTCCTCGCTGTTCGACGAGCTGTGGTCCCCGGTGCGCAGTGCCGACTGCGAGCAGCGGCTCTCCGAAGCGACGGGCGCGCTCGCCGCCCGCCACGCGGAACCGCTCGCGCAGGCGGCGCAGAAGCGCGTCGGACCGCGGCGACACGACGCGGTCCGCAGGCTTCAGGCACATCTGGTGGAGCACGTCGCCGATCCGGTGAGCCTCGACGACATGGCGTCCGCCGCGCGCCTGAGCAAATACTACCTGGCCCGCGCGTTCGAGCGCGTGCACGGCATGCCGCCGAGAGCATACCTGATGGAACTGCGGCTCGCGCGAGCGCGCTCGCTCATCGCGGCGGGTGTGTCGCCGTCGCACGTGACGTACGACGCGGGGTTCGCCGACCAGAGCCATCTCACTCGGCGCTTCAAGCGCGGGACGGGAATGACTCCTTCGTGCTACGCGCGGCAGCTCGCGACGGCGCCGTGCGGCGATGTGCACCCCAAGGGCGCCCTCGACGTGATCGACCGCGTCGCCGGATGAACGACGCGCGCGCTGGGGTGAGGCAAGTCGGTGCAAGCGAGGACATCAGCGTTAGGCCAGTATGGCCGCAACCTCAATCTGCCCGGTGCAACATGTTAGCGACCGAGACCGATCGTACGGATCGCGGCGTCCTTGGTGTGACGCCCACGCGCTGGCGCCCGGACATGCTCGCGGTGGTCGCGCACGACCTCCGGCAGCCCGTGTCGGCGGTGCTGATGGCCGCGGAGTTTGCCGAGGAGCTCCTCGGCGACTGCTCCACCGGCGAGATGTTGCAGCGGCAGCTCGCGCTCGTGCAGCGCTGCGCGCGCGAGACGCTGCGGATCGCGGAGGACCTGCTGACCATGGGGCAGGTCGAGGCCGGGGCGCTTCGACTCCGGCGCGCGCCGGTGGACGTACGGGCACTGCTCGAAGACGTTCGCGCCCTCGTGTCACCGCACGCGCGCGCGAAGAGCATCCACATCGGTGTGGGCGGGCCCCCGGCGCTGCCCCATGCGTACGCGGACCGCGATCGGCTGCTCCAGGTGCTCGGGAACCTGTGCGGGAACGCGATCAAGTACACGCCGAAGGGCGGCCGCGTGTGCGCGGTCGCGGAGGCGACCGATGACGCGATCCGCATTTCGATCACGGACAACGGCCCCGGTGTGCGTGCGGGCGAACTCGGTCGTCTGTTCGACGAGTACTGGCAGGGGGACGGTATCGCCGCGCACGCGGGCGTCGGTCTCGGGCTGGCGATCGCGCGGTGGCTCGTCGAAGCGCACGGTGGCCGGATCGCCGCCGAGACCGTCGACGGGGGCGGGCTGTGCGTCGCGTTCACTCTTCCGGTCGCGCGCGGCGAGAACGCGCTCGCGCCGAACGCGTGACCAATGCCGGCCACACCACGCCCTTCGATCCGTTGGCCGCGCGGCGCGCAGCGGCATGCTCGTGGTCGCCGCGGCGTCCCCGCGGCGTTCCGCGATTCGCCGGACGCCGGAGGTGCGCCGTCGGAGTTCAGCTGGTCTCTGACGCTCGCACCATCTCCTAACGTGGCAGCAAGGGCGCACAAGGGAGCGCGACGCGTTCACCGCAGACTCCTCCGACGCAAGGGCACATCACGTGGATTCGGAGGAGACAATGCGAGAGAACGTTCGACGGACCGAGCGCAAGTCGTTCACGCCCATGGCGGCGCTCGGGGTCCTGCTGCAGGTGTCGGCCAGCGCCCCGCTCCCCGCGCAACGTACGCCCGCTCCACTCGCCGGGTTCGACGCCTACGTCGAACACGCGGTGCGAGACTGGGGCATCGCCGGTGTCTCGGTCGCCGTCGTCAAAGACGACTCGGTCGTCTACGCGCGCGGCTTCGGCGTGCGTATGGCGGGTAAGCCGGATCGGGTGGACGAGAACACCGTCTTCGCCATCGGCTCGAACACGAAGCTCTTCACGGCGGTCGCCGCGGGCATGCTGGTCGACGACGGGCGCATGCGCTGGGACGATCCCGCGACGAAGTTTCTGCCCGGCTTCCAGCTCTACGACCCGTGGGTCACGCGCGAGATTACCGTGCGCGACCTGCTGTCGCACCGCAGCGGACTGGGACGACGCGGCGACATGATCGCCTACGGAGCCCCGCGTAGCCGTGCCGAAGTGTTGCGGCGCGTTCGGTACCTCACGCCGAACAGCAGCTTCCGCTCGGAGTTCGGCTACCAAAACCTCATGGTGCTCGCCGCTGGCGAGGCCGCTGCAGCTGCCGCGGACATCAGCTGGGACCGGCTCGTACAGGATCGCATCCTCAGGCCGCTCGGCATGCGGTCGAGTTACACGTCGCTCGGCGAGCTCGCCGGCGTCGCCAACGTGGCCACGCCGCACTTCTCCGACGGCGTGCATCTGACACCACGCCCGTACCGGGACATTGACAACATCGCGCCCGCCGGCAGCATCACTTCGTCGGCTGCCGACATGGCGCGGTGGCTCCGCTTCCTGCTCGCGAACGGCCGCGCCAACCGCCGGCCCGGGACGCGGCGCCTGCTCGACTCCGCGACACTCCGCGAGATCGAATCGCCGCAGACGATCACGCCGGGCCCCGACGACCCGTTGTCGCCGTCCACACACTTTCGCGCGTACGGACTTGGCGTCGCGATGTACGACTACCTCGGCGTGAAGGTGTTGTGGCACACGGGAGGGATCGACGGCATGCTGTCCGAGATCGCGTTCGTGCCGGAGAAGCGGCTCGGAATCGTGGTACTCACCAACACCGACGGGCACAACGCGCTCTTTTCGGCGATCGCGCGCCGCGCGCTCGACGGGTACCTCGGCACGCCGCCGCGCGACTGGAGTGCGATGCTGCTCGCCCGCATGAAGCAGGACGAGTCGGCCCTCGAGGCGGCGAAGCGGGACGCGGAGCAGCGCCGGCCGGAGCACACGACGGCGACGCTTCCGCTCGACGCCTACGCGGGGCGCTACACGAGCCCGATGTACGGGGACGTGATCGTCGCCAGCCAGGACGGGCGCCTCGTGGCGCACCTGTGGGGGGCATTCGTCGTTGACCTCGAACACTGGGCGGGGGACACGTACCGCGCGCGCTGGCGCGACCGACCGGACACACTGGGGATCACACTCGTGACGTTCGACGTCGACCCCGTCGGCCGAGTCCCTTCGCTGCATATCCGTGACGACGTTGCCCTACCCGCGGAGCTCCGCTTCTTCGACGACGACGCCTTCACGCGAGTCGACGATCGCGCGCGCCTAACGGGGCCAGGGCGACACTAAGGCGGAAACGCCAGAGGCGCGAGCACCTCTCCGTGCTCGCGCCTCTCGATCAAGCGTGCGCTCTCGTGCGAGAGGCTACGGCACATCGCGCGGTCTCGCGCCGCTGTCACACGCGTACTCGATGTACTGGTACGCGACCGGTTGCACTCGGGTCTCGCGACCTTCGCCGGTGTGGTACACGGCGGTCCGGTCGTTCTGCCGCCACTCCGACACGATGTCGTACGCGCCCCCGCAGGCAACGCGCATCTTCGCCTCGGCGTTCCGTCGCCGATCGCGGTCGACGCCGCGAACGTGCAAGAGTTGATACCTGACGACGCTGGTGTGCGGCCCACGGCCCACGCCCGGCGTCTGAACGGAACCGGCCGAACACGCGATGTCGCATAGCAGCACGGATAGGAGAAGTCTGCGCATGGCGCCTCAGCCCTCCCAGCGCGCGTCGGGGGTGTAGAACTGCTCCCACGCGTACGTATCGAAGGGGAAGTCGTCCATGCGTGTGACGCGCCCGTCGTCGACCTCGAAGTGCATCAGCACGTAGATCTCCTGAAGCGTGGGATCCCAGCTCCGGTTCATGCGGATGTACTCCACGGCGAAGACGTCCCGCCCGCCCGCTGCCAGCGCCACGACATCGAGCTTGTATTTCGAGGCCGCCATGGACATGAGGCGGCGGCGGAACTCCATGTAGCCGTCCCAGCCCCGGTACACGCCGGACATCGCGCTCTCGCCGACGATGTTCACCACCACGTCATCGTCGACCGTCTCGCGCATCGCGGCCGCGTCGCCGCGCCAGAAGCGGTCGTACATGCGCTCCAGAAGGGCACGCGGCTTCGTCGACGCGGCTCGTTCGAGGTCGACGCCACCGTACCGCTCCCGCGGCGTCGACATCGCGGCGGCGCCGGACGCGGATTTCGCGGAGGACCAGTACGCGTCGTACGCGCGTTGGTGCTCGGGGATGACCCAAGCCTCGGAGAGGAGGCTGCCGCGGAGCTTGAACCAGTTCGAGATCCGAAGCACGAAGCGGCTGTCCGGCTCTCCCGCGCGAGTCAGCTCGAGGACCTCGCGCGTGAATACGTGCTCGCCGTTCACCGCGATGGCGGTAACCCGGAAGTCGAAGACAGCGCCGCTGTGCGCCTGAATGATCGACAGGTAGCGCCGGAAACCATCCGTGCCCCAGTGCTCGCCGGCGAGGACGCCGCGACCGGGCACGTGCAACACGAAATCGGGCGCGGCCAGCTGGGCGGCCGCGTCCACGTCGCGAGCAGCGTACGCCTCGTAGAACTTCGCGACGACGCGCGCGTTTTCGCACGACTGCGCGGTGTCTTTGGCGTCACGGCCAGCCGCTGCGCCTGCATCTTCTACGGTCTCGACAACGTCGAGGACCGCAATCGTGGTACGGGTATCTTCGTCCATCGTCTACTCCTGGTGTGGCAGTGTGGGAGCGGCGCGCGCCCCCGCGAGCTACACGGGGGCGCGCGCCGCACGCGTGTGTCTTGGCGTCGTTGCGTGCGTGGTGCTCGGCTCACCAGTGCAGGGCGAGACCGCCGTTCCACGCGACGTCGTACTGCGTCCGGCGCACGCCGAGCGTGTTGAGGCGGTACGCGTTCGCCCCGGCCTCGAACGCCGCGCCGATGTGGGATCGGCCAGGGCGCCACTCGAAGCCGACACCGGCCCGTAACGCGCCGGTGGTGTTCGCGTCACCGTCTCCACGCGGATCGTTGGTCACGACGCCGGCGCCGCCGAACACGTAGGGCCGGACGTTGCGCGCGCCGGATGGACCGGCGACGATCTCGGCGGCGTAGCGTCGGTGCGAGACGTCGGTCCCGGAGTGCTTGCCCCAGGCCGCTCCGGAGGTCTCACGCGTCGCGCTGGTCACGACCGCGCGGAGGGTGATCACGGGATTCACGTCGTAGCCGAGACGCACGCCGTCCTCGTGGGTGACGCGGAACTCCCCGTCGCCGCCGAGCGATGAGATGCCACCACCGAAGCCCGCGAGCGTGAAGGGACGTGCGGGCGCTTGCGCAGCGAGCGGCGCGGACGCGGCGATGAACGCCGCCACGAGAGCGAGCGTGTGGACTGGCTGGATAGCGCGGAAGCGGAATGTCATCGGTACCTCTTACTGCATGGGTGACTGAGGCGCGGCGCCTAACGTGCTGTGATGGCTGGATGCGCCTGGCGCGCTCGCGGTCCACGCGGAATGCGCGTCCCGGTGTGAGAGCGACCATGCGGAGTCGTCGTCGCCGCGGCTTGGATGCGCTTGCGAGTCGCGTTCGTCGTGCGCGAAGTGCGGGCAAGCGTGTCCAAGTGCCCCGCGCGAGTGCCTACGACGGCTGTCGCACACCTCATCTCTCAGCCGGCGAGCGATTCTCGGGCGCTTCCTACGACCCACGCTCCTGATCACACCCGAGGAGCGGACGAGCGCGCGGACGCACAGCGGTCGCCGGGATTCTCCCGTTCGGGCTACCGCCGTGCACCTCGTACGCGAGAGTGCAGGACTGCTCGGCCGGTAGATGCGGGAAACAGGTGCTTCCGGCACCCTCTCTCCTCACACGACGTCGCCACGCCGTGCTTACAGCGGTGGTCGGTGGCCGTGTGGAACCTCGCGCTTCCGAATGGCAGCGGTACCTTGAACGGTGGGCGGTCAACCTGCCTCGCGGGGTGGAACTCATCGGTCCACACGCGCCGCCTACGCGCACCGCGAACGAGCCATGTCGGGTACTTGGCTGCGGCGTTATCTCGGTGCTCCTATGGGAGGCCGGCTCGCGGCAGGCTTCGCGCTCGGCGCGCTCACCGGCGCGCTGATCGGACCGCCGGTCACCGTGGTGCGCCCGCTTGGCGACCTACTGGTCCGGCTGCTGACCGTGCTCGTGCTCCCGATCGTCGTATGCACGATCGTCACGGGGCTCGGCGCGATCACACCCGAGGCGCTTCGCCGAGTCGGTGCGAGAAGCGTCGCCTTGTATGCGGGGGCGTCCGCCGCGGCCACGGCGCTCGGCCTCGCCGTCGCGCTCCTCCTCCGGCCTGGCGCAGGCATGACGCTGCCTGGCGCTCACGCTCCGCCGCTGGCCCCGCCGCCCGGCTCGTTCCTGGATGCGCTCGTGCCGGCCAACGTGGTCGCCGCACTCGCCGAGGGGCAGCTCCTGCCGGTCATGGTGTTTACGGTGCCGTTCGCGCTCGCCATCGCGCGGCTGCGGCGCTCGGGCGCGGCGCGGCAGGCCGACACCGTCCACGCGTTCTTCGACGGGTGCGGGCGTGCAAGCCACGTGATGCTCGAAGGCGTCATGTACTACGCGCCGATCGGCACGTTTGCACTGGCCGCGATGACCTTCGCTCCGCGCGACGGGCGCGTACTCGCGCAATTCGCCACGGTACTCCTCGCGATCTACGTGGCGGAGAGCACACTGTGCGCTGCGCTCCTGCTGCTGCTCACGGTGAGTGTGCCGCCTCGCTCGGTGATCCCCGCCGTGCGCGACGTGCTCGTGACGGCGTTCGCGACCGGCAGCAGCGCAGCAACGCTGCCGATGGAGCTCGAGGCGGCGGAGCGCCGGCTCGGCGTCGACCGACGCGTGTTCGCGTTCACGCTGCCGCTAGGCGTCGCGGTCAGTAAGGTCGGCTCGGCCGCCTATCTCGCGGTGGCGTGTGTCTTCGCCGCGAACGCCGCGGGGATCGCGCTCGTCCCCGGACGCGTCGCGCTCATCGGCGCGCTCGTGTGGGTCGGCTCCGTCATGACACCGCCGGTCGGACTGGGCGCGCTGGTGGTACTGGGATTCGTGCTCTCCCAGGCTGGCCTCCCAGCTGCCGCGGCGGGTGTCGTGGCGGCGATTCCGTTCGCAGGACGGCTGAATACACCAGTCAACTCGCTCGGGCGGCTCGCCACCACGACGCTGGTGGCCCGCGCGACGGAGTCGGTGGGCGCGCAGATCACGGTCGGCGCGTTGGACGCACCGTGACGGTGCGCTCCGACCCTCCTGTCGGTCCACTCGTGCCGACGTCCGCCGACGCGCACGCGTCGGCGCTCGTTCGCTGGCGCACGCTCGGCGAGCTCACGCAGGCCATCGCCGGCTACCGGACCCTCGAGGGACTGTTCCACGACCTCAATGGCCGCCTGCACGACCTGCTGAACTTCACATACCTCAGCGTCGTGCTGCACGACCCAGCCGCCGACCGCATGCGCGTGTGGCAGATCGAGGGCGCTCCGATGCCCATGCGCGGCCATGTCGCCGGCATCCCGATGGTGGAGTCACCCTCAGGGCGCGTGTGGACGACCCAGCAACCGGTCGTGATCCACGACACCGCGACGTCGGGCGTGTACGCGTCAGTGGAGAAGGCCCTGTACGATGCCGGCGTGCGCGCGTTCCTGAGTCTGCCGCTCACGACGGTGCACCGGCGGCTCGGCGCGTTCAACCTCGGCAACTCGAGGCCGGGGGTGTACGACGACATCGACCTCGAGCTTCCGCTGCTCGTCGCGTCGCACATCGCCGTCGCGGTGGACAACGCGCTGCACGCGGAGGACGCACTCGCGCTGCACGCGGCGCTCGAGGAGCGTAACCGCGAGCTCACGCGCGAGCGGGAGCGGCTCGAGGAGATCGTGCGGGAGATCCCCGCCGTCGTGTGGGAGCTCTACGGCGACCCCGCGTCGCCGGCGTGCCGCGTCGCGTTCCTCAACGCCGCCGCGGACGAGCTGTTAGGCCGCACCGCGGGGCGGCCGCTCACGACGCCTCGCCGCCTCGCCGCCTCGATTCACAAGGCCGACCGTGAGAACGTCGCGCGCTATCTCGACGCGTGCATGCGGCGGGAGACTGTTGACGGTCCCGTGCTCCGCTGCCTGCGTCGCAAGACGGAGAAGCGCTGGGTGGAGCTCCGCGCGACGCCGATTCTCGACGACGAGCGCGCGGTCGTCGGACTGCGCGGTGTCGCGGTCGACGTCACGACGCACGTCCAGATGACGCAGGAGCGGCGCCGGCACGAGGAGATGCTCGCGGCCGAGCGCCTGCGCGAGCGAGCGCGCGTCGCCGCCGACATCCACGACACGCTGATCCAGAGCGCCGTCGGCTCGTCATTGCGGCTGCAGGCGCTCTCGCTCCGCCTGTCGGCCGCCGACGTCCGACTGCGCGGCGAGCTCGATGAGGCGCTCGGCCTGCTCGACGACGCCATCGTCGAAGGTCGCAAGGCCGTGCAGGGCCTGCGGGCGTCCGCGGCGGAGCTCGACACTGTCACGGTGCTGCACCGAGCCGCCGAGCGTCTCGCCGCCGAGCACCGCACCGCATTCCGGATCACCGCGAACGAGCCACCCAGCCCCGTCGACGGCCACGTGCTGCTGGAGATCCAGCGTGCGGCGCTCGAGGCGGTGACGAATGCCTTCCGCCACGCGGAAGCATGCCTCGTATCCGTCGACATCGAGTACCGCGGCGAGAGTGTCCGCGTGACGATCAGCGACGACGGCGTCGGCATCGACCCGCGGATTCTCGGGGAAGGGCGACTGGGACACTTCGGCCTCCTCGTCATGCGGGAACGAGTGGAGGCGGTCGGCGGCACGCTCCGCGTGACGAGCCAAAGAGGCGGTACGCAGGTCGAGATAGTCACCCCTGTGCGCCTACCGGAGTCCCATCGGCCGTCGCTGACTCGTGGTGAATGATTCCGCGGTGGGGCGCGATGGTGACCGTCTCCGCAGGACCTCCGACTTGCGCTCAGTGAGCTCGACGCACGGCGCGTCTCTCTTCCGCGAGAGGGTTCGAGCGAGGTGGGCGGGAGTGAGGCAAGCACGTCCAACTCGCACAGCCAAGCGCTCCGGGTAGCGCCTCCGCAACGTGGGTCACGCCGACTCTGCGGTCGGCGCGACACCCGTCGGAAGACACCAGGAGCGCCTAAGATGTCTCTGCACGACACGCGACCCATGCGACGCCGAGCGCCCTCGTGGCGCCGGGATGATGGTGATCAGCCACTCGAACCGCACGTAGCCGCCGCGTTCCGCACGGTCTTCGACCGGGCTCGCGGCCTGATCTCAGTGCTCGCCGAGCGGCATGAACCTGCCGCCGTGCGCGAAGCCGCACGCTCATACGCCGCCGCGGCGTCCAACGCGGGCGTTTCGGCCGCGCGTGTCGAAGACGCCCTTTCGTTCCTCCTCGAGGAGCACTCGCGCGGGCAGTGGACCGCGGCGCGTCTGCGAGGGATGCGGCCATGACCGCTCTCCCGAACGTTCCCCCAGCCACCGATGTGCCGGCCGCGCACGTGGACGGCTCCGTACACGGGTCACAGCACGCGCGAAACCACCGCGAGCACCGGCATCACCTACTGATCGCGTTGGGATTGGCCGTCGCGCCGATCATCGCGCTCGGCTTCTCGCGCTTCGCCTACGCGCTGCTGCTGCCGCCGATGCGCGAGGCACTCGGCTGGAACTACACGCGTGCGGGCGGCATGAACACCGCCAACGCGTCGGGCTACATCGTCGGCGCTCTGTCCGCCGCGTGGTGGGCCCGGCGGTTCGGCATCCGCCAGGCCTTCGTCGTCAGCCTCGCCATCAGCGCGCTCGTACTGCTGCTCACCGGGACGACCGACGACTACACCGTGCTCGTGCTGCTTCGTGCGATCGGCGGCGTGTCGACCGCGGTGGCGTTCGTGGTGGGATCCTCGCTCGCCTCACGCGTGAAGCCCGCGCTGCTGCCGGTGTACTTCGCCGGAGTGGGGATCGGCATCGTCCTGTCAGGCCTCGCGGTACCCGTGGCGCTCGCGCAGGACCGGAGCTGGCGCGGTGGCTGGCTCTTGTTAGGCGTCCTCTCGCTGCTCGCGCTGCCGCCGGCTTGGCTGGCGGCGAAGGCCACGCCGGAGCACGCGCACGCCGGCACCGCCGCGCTGTCGCGGCGAGAGATCGCGCGACTCGGCGCGACGTTCGGCGGCTACTTCCTGTTCGGCGCGGGCTACGTGAGCTACATGACGTTCGTCATCGCGCTGCTGCGGGCGCGTCACCTCGCCGCCTGGGTCACCGTCGCCTTCTGGTTGGTGCTGGGCGTCGCGTCTGTGGTCTCGACGCTCGCGTGGGGGCCGCTACTCGCGCGGGTGCGCGGCGGACGCGGGCTGGCACTCGTCTCGGCCGTGGCGCTGGTGGGCACGATCCCGGTGCTCGTCGCGCCCGGCGCGGCGGCGGCCTTCGCGTCCGCGGTGATCTTCGGCGGCAGCTTCATGGCGGGACCGACCGCGGTCACGGCACTGAGTCGGCGGAGCCTCGCGCCGCACGCGTGGACGGCGGGCATCGCCGGGTTGACGACGGCGTTCGCTGCCGGGCAGAGCGCCGGGCCGATGCTCTCCGGCTTGCTCTCCGACGGCGCCGGTAGGCTGTCTACGGGTCTCTGGCTGTCGCCGATCCTACTCGCGGGTGCGGCGCTGGTGACGCTGCTGCAGCCGCATCACGAGTACTTGCCCTCGAACACCTGAATCGTAGTGTCATTCGATGTCGGGCGTCGACAGTCCACTCCGTGCTGTCGCGGCGAACACGTCCGGTCGTTTGCGCGCACCGAGACTCGCGAGCGCAGCGCGATTTCGGGCGTTTCGATTCCGCGCGCACGATCGCGGAGCTGTGGCGCGGGGCGGCGCGTCTGGCCTGGGTACCGGAAAAACATCGTGGCCCGCATGCGCGCACTGCCTGGGGCCACGACGTGCGTAGCCACGTTGGCGACGCGGCTGCGCCTCGCGCTAGCGCCCGGCAGGCGATCCGCCCAGTGCCGGCGCGGTGAGCATCTGACGTGTCGCGCGGTTCGACGTACGTACGATCGGATTCTCGCGCGTACGTCAACACGGCTCGTTAGGCAGCGCGCATGATTGGCTTCTCGCGAGTAGAGCGCCTATCGCGGCATTCTGCGCTCAGACCGCTCGAACGTCGGCGAGCCGTTTGACGGCGTACGCGTCGCCCCAGCAGACGGCGGCTTCCCATGCGGCCGACGCTTGCGCAGCGACGTCGTGCGCGGCGTCGTCGAGACCGGCGGCGTTGTGGCGCAGCACCAGGTCGAGGTCGGGGACATCGACGTGTGACTCGTCCCAGTCGATCAGCGCGACCCGCCCCGCAGTCATGCGGATGTTGCCGGGGTTGGCGGGGTTGCCGTGGACGACGCAGGTCTGACGGCCGACGAGCCGCGCCCACGCGGCTCGGCAGCGAGCAACGCCCTCGGGCGGCATCGCGCCGAGGTCAATCTTCGTCCCGGTCTCGGCGTGCAGCAGGTCGGTCGACGAGCGCCAGCCGGGGCGCTGCGGCCAGCCCCGCGTCACCCGGTGCAGCCGGTGGAGCGTGTCAGCCACGCGACGCCAGTCGGCCGCCGTCTGGGGCGGTCCACCCTCCACGTAGGACATCACCACCACACCGTCGGCGAACAGCCGGCCGTCCGCGGTCGGGATCGGCACCGGCACGGTCAGACCTTCACGGTCGAGGTGCTGGAGGAGTCCGGTCTCCCACGCGAGATCGGGGTCGCTCGTGGCGCCGAGACGACCGACCGCCAGGCGCCTGTTGACGCGCACGCTCCACACGTCGTTGGCGACTCCGCCAGCGAGCGGTTCGATGCGAGCGACGTCGGCACCCCACTGCTCGAGTGCCTCCCATCCCATTTGGGCTCCTGCCTAACTGAGACCGGTGTGTATCACAGAGTAGCTGCCGAACGGCTCTCCGCAGCGCTTCGCCCCCGGATCAGAACGTAGAGGGCCGTCTTGCCGGCTGGACGCGTTCGGCGTGTGCTTCTCGTGCGCGCGTCGACCCGTCGTACGTTCGGCTTCTCGCGCGCACGTGCACGCAGTCGCGACGGACTTTCGCGCGTAGGGCGACGCTTAAGCCGTCGCTTCCTCGCTCATCGCCCGTCCGGCGGCGAAGCGGCGGCGACGGCCGCGACGGCCGCGACCGCAGGAGCCCGCCCCCTCGCAACAGCCGCGTGCGGGCACGCGTACGACTTGTGATGATCCAAGTCACCGAGAAGCACTACTTGCCGGGCGTCCTGCAGCCGCAACACGTCCACGCCACCACGGGGGTGTCGCTCGTGCTCGCCGGCGCGGTGCGCGAGCGGGTGGGACGCGCCGACGAGGTGGGACGGGCGCTCAGCGTCGTCGTCAAGCCGGCGGGGACGGAGCACGCCAACGAGTTCGGGCCCGCGGGGGCGCACATGCTCCAGGTGCTGCTCGACGAGCCGGCTGGGACAGAGCTGCTGGCGCTCGAGCGGCGACTCGCGACGTGGCGCTGGGAGCATGCAGGGCGGGCGGTTCCACCATTCCTCCGCCTACTTGGCCTTGCGCGTCGCCCCGGCAGCGGCGACGCCGTGGAGCGCGCGACGTTCGACGTGCTCGCCGCGCTGGTCGAGCCGGCGGACAGCGGCGCCGACAGCGGTGCCGACAGCGGCGCGCGTGGTGGCGCGCCGCGGTGGCTGCGCGTGGTGCGCGAGAAGCTCGACGACGCGGGCGCGGACACGCCGCGCGTGCGCGAGCTCGCCGCGTCGGCCGGGGTGCACCCGGTGTACCTCGCGCGGCAGTTCCGCCGTTACGTGGGGTGCTCGGTCACCGAGTACGCGCAGCGGCTCCGGCTCCAGCGCGCTGCGGCGCGCGCCGCGGCTGGAGCGGGCCGCCCGCTCGCCGCGACGGCGTGCGAGGCGGGGTTTTTCGACCACGCGCACCTGTGCCGCACGTTCCGGCGCGCCACGGGGGTGACGCCGTCGGCCTACCGATCGCTCGTCGGTGCGGCGCGGTGACCTGGCGTCTTCCCCGCGCTCGTTAGACTGAGGTCCAGCCCCGCCGGGCGCCGAGATCAGACGAGATCGGAGGTTCCATCCGTACAAGACGACGTTGCGCCCAGGCCGCATGGTCGGGAGTTGACTCCCACCCTGGCCGTTACGATGCGTTCACGCACACTCGCAGCGATGTCGCTGCTCTCACTCCCGGTCGCCGCACGCGCCCAGCATGCGGCAGGGCCGGTGCCTCCCCGGCTAGATACCACGGTGGTCGCCGGTGCCCTCGGCGCCCGGCTCGACAGCCTGCTCGAACGTTACGCCGAGTACGGCTACGGAGGCACGGCGCTCGTGGTGCGACGTGGCGCGGTGGTGCTCCTCAAGGGCTACGGGTGGGCGGATCGCGAGGCGCGTGTGCCCAACGGCCCGACGACCTATTACGACTTTGGGTCGATCACGAAGACGCTCACCGGAGCGGCGGTCCTCGCGCTCGAGGCGGAAGGACGGCTCTCCACCACGGACCTGCTTTCTCGCTGGCTCGGGCCGATGCCGCCGTCGAAGGCCGGGGCGACGGTAGAGCACCTCGCCAAGCACACCTCGGGGCTGGTTGCGGACGGCGCGCCGGTCGGAGACACGAGCCGCCGCGTCTTC
The DNA here is from genome assembly GCF_000522985.1 of Gemmatirosa kalamazoonensis. Lineage (NCBI taxonomy): Bacteria > Pseudomonadati > Gemmatimonadota > Gemmatimonadia > Gemmatimonadales > Gemmatimonadaceae > Gemmatirosa > Gemmatirosa kalamazoonensis. Next base: position 144,137 of record NZ_CP007130.1, on the reverse strand, counting down.
ATGACGCAGATGCGCGACACGCCGGCAGAGAGCGCGCCGGGGGAGCGGTACCGCTACACGAACGCGGGGGTGAGCCTGCTCGCGGCGATCGTGGAGGAGGCGTCGGGGCGCCCGTACGCCGACTACGTGCGCGACGTACTGCTGCGCCCGGCCGGGATCGATGCGGCGTTCAGCTGGGAGCCCGCGTGGGCCCGTCGGCGCGCACGCGGCTACGTCGCCGCGCCAGGGCACCCACCGGAGTTGGTGCCGGATCGCCCGCTCGTCTGGGGCAGCCGCGGCGCCGGCGGCTGGATCGCCACGGTGGGCGACGTGTACCGCTGGCACGTGGCGTTGTTTGGCGAGACGCTGCTGCCCCCCGCCCAGCGCGCGCGACTCCTCGACTCCACGGCCACCGAGGCGTACGGGTGGCGCTACGAGCCGCACGGGCGGAACGGCGCGCCGGTGGTCTCGAAGGGGGGCGACACGCCGGGTTTCCATTCGCAGCTGCTGCACTACCCGCGGCAGGACGTCGTGATCGTCTGGGTCAACAACGACCGGCGCCACCGGTGGCGCGACCTGTTGAACGAGGGGCTCACGCGCCTCGCGCTGGGCGAGACGCCGCTGCCGCTCCCGCCGCGGGTGACGCCGTTAGGCGACCGCGCACTCGCCGCACTCGCCGGCCGGTACGAGGCTGCCGCGGGCGGCGCCGTGGAGCTGCGCGCCGCGACCGGCCAGGGATATCTGTACGTCGCCGCTGCCGACTCGCTGCCGCGCGAGACGATGTACTTCCCCGTGGGGCCGCTGCGCTTCGTCGGGCTGCCGGCACGCGGGGCGACACCGCTCACGCTCGAGTTCCGGCGTGACGGGTCGGCCAGCGTACGCGCGCTCGCGTGGAGCGACGGGCGGCGCGCGATGACGGCACGGCGCGTCTCCAGTGGGCGACGCTAGCTATTATAGCTATAGCTAGGCGTCTTCAGCCTGGCGAAGCCGTACGGCTGGAGCGCGATCTACAAGCTCGCGTGCCGAGCCGACTCGTTCTCTGGTTCCCGTGAGACGATCGCGGTCGTCGTGCGAACGAATCCCACGGCGCGCCTGGACATCTAACGGCGCGAGCATGGCGATCGAGACAGAGCGCGCCTGACATTTCACGCCAGCCGCCGTGGGGCCGGTCATGTCCCGTGGCATCGAGCGTCTAACCACCACGAGCGATTCATGTGGTCATCCACCGGCCGTAAGAAGCGCGTCGGCGAAGGGCAGTCGAGCGACCTCGCGGCGCCGCTCCTGTTGTGCCGGTGGTACGCGTGAGAGCCCGGGCTCTCGCGAGCAGCTCGTGGTATGCTCGCTAGGCATCGCGCCGGTAGCTCAGCGCGCCCGTTGGGATTCTCGCGCGTAGGTTGATGCGAACGCGCGGCTTCTCGCACGTAACAGGCGTATTGGACTTTGTGCCCGGACGTCTGTGCCGCGGCGAGTGCCTAACGCCAGCCTAACTCATTTCAAAGGCGAATCTTACCCCCGCCGCAGGTGCCGAGTGACAGGCGGTGGGGCCATCGGCTGGTCGGTCGCTTCGCGATGCACGTAGTCGATGAGCGCGCGCATCACTGGCGAGCCGTGGCGGCGCTGCGGGTAATACAGGTGGTAACCGAGGTGCGGCGCCGGGAACTGCTGCAGCACTGAGAACGAGCGCCCCCTGCGCCACCTCGCCGCGCACCCGGTGCTCGAGGGCCATGGTCACGCCGAGCCCCTGTCGCGCGCGATGGAGGTTGTGAACGCCGCGTCCGTCGACAGGACGCGCGCCGGGCCGCCACGGCGACCTTGCGCGGGCGGTCGGGGCCCTGCTCCGTGAACTCCCACCGGTCAGGCGGCGCGTCCGGCGCCGCGTGCCAGTTGAGGCACTCGTGGTCGGCAAGGTCGCGCGGGTGCGCCGGCTTCGGGTGCCTAACGAAGTACGACGGCGCCCGACTCATGTAGCCGAGTCCGGTGCGATACCGAGCCGGAGCTGCATGCTGTGCGCGATGCGGTGTCCGAGGGTCTTCATCTGCTCGGCGACGGGCCCGGCGTGCCGCGCGTCGATGGTGGCCTCGAGCGTCGCCAGCCACCGCCGAAAGTGCCCCGCGCTCAGGCCCGGCATCTCGAGATGCGGCCGGAACGCATTGCCCTGATACCGCCGGGAGAGGAGCAGCACGGTCGACCAGAAGTCGGCGATCCGCGGGATGTGCGTCGCCATATCGAGCCCGGCGAAGTACGGCCGCAGGACGTCGTCGCGCTCGATCGCGGCGTAGAAGGCGGTCAGCAGCGGGATCAGTACGTCATCGTCTACGTCGGGCAGCGCACCCGATGTCTCGGCCGTCGCGGACGGCTCGGGCGTGTCGGACGTCTTGGTGGTGATCGGCAGCGTGCGCGACACGGTGGTCGGGGCGCGGCGTGATCTACGAACTGACCTACGCGGAGGAATCACGCGCCCCGTCGCCGTCGATGTGCTGCCACCCCAACGACTCCGCCACGCGCCGCGCGATGGTCTGCAGAGCGAGTGCCGCGGCGCTCTGCGGCCGCGTGAGGACCGTCGGGGTGCCCGCATCGCCGTCCGAGACTACGGCACTGTCGAACGGAATCTCGCCGAGGAACGGGACTTCAAGTGTGTCGGCAACGGCACGCCCGCCGCCCCGTCCGAACGGCCCGGTCATGTTCTCGACGATACCCAACACGGGTACCTCTAATGCCCGGAACAGGGCGGCGGCCTTCTCGGCTTCGACCGCGGCGACGCGGGCCGGCTGGGTGACCACCACCGCGCCATCGAGCGCGAGAGCTTGCGCGAGCGAGAGCGGTACGTCGCCGGTGCCTGGCGGGAGGTCGACGACGAGGAGGTCGAGCTCAGGCCAGGCGACGCCCGTCGCGAACTGCCGTACGGCCTTGGCGACCATCGGCCCACGCCATACGACCGGAGCCCCGGCCCCGAGGAAGAACCCGAAGCTCACGAACGGTAGCCCGTGTGCGAGCAGCGGCACGATATGCCGCTCTGGCGTTACGCGCGCCCGCGCCATGCAAGCCGTGATACCGAGCAGGATCGGCATGCTCGGGCCGTAGATGTCGGCGTCGAGCAGCCCCACGCGAATCCCTTCGGCGGCGAGTGCCAGCGCGAGGTTCACGGCGACGGTGCTCTTGCCGACTCCTCCCTTGCCCGCGCCAACCGCGATCACGCGGCGGACGCGGGCGAGCCGCACCTGGCCTGCCCAGGGGTCGCGGCGCGGAGCGCCGCCCGGATGCACCGACGCCAGCGGCAGCGCGCTCGACGGCATCTCAGGCCGCGTCAGGCCGCGCGCTCGAGCGGCGTGGTGAGCCAGCCATAGAGTGCGGACACCCACCAGACCGCCCCGCACACCATGACGCCGACGCCCGCCGCGGTGCTGCGCTCGAGCACCAAGAGGCCGCAGAACATTACCGCCACGCCGCCCGCGCACACGAGCGGCATGATCGTCGGCGTGGGCATCAGGATGCCCAGCTCGTGAGCCGTGCGCTGGACCGCCGGCTCCTCGTGCATGCCAGCCCCGGCGATCTCGCGCCCGCTGATCGCGGGGTTCGGGTGCGTCACGGCGACTTCTTGGCCGTTCATGCCGGCCGCGACCGAGATGCCTAACCGCTCGTCCCCGCGCGTCGAGTGTGGCACCTCGCGCGTGAGCTCCGGCTGCGTGAGATCCCAGAGTGGGTAGCGCGACGTCACGCGCGGGAGTTCGGCGAAGTTGTAGTCCGGCGGCGGCGACGAGATGCTCCACTCGAGCGTGCCCGCCTGCCAGGGGTCGTTCCCGGCGACGCGGCCGGAGCGCATGCTGCGGGCCGCATTGTACAGGAAGATCAGAACGGAGACGAACAGGAAACCGTAGCCCGCCGTCGCGATCTGGTTGAAGCCCGTGTACCCCTGCGACGCGTCGTACGTGTAGATGCGGCGCGGCATGCCTAACAGCCCCGAGAAGTGCATCGGGAAGAAGGTCACGTGCAGTCCGACCAGCGCCAGCCAGAAGTGCGCCTTGCCCAGTCGCTCGTCGAGCAGGCGACCGAACATCTTGGGGAAGTAGTGATAGATGCCGGCGAACAGGCCGAACATCGACCCGCCGAACAGCACGTAGTGGATGTGCGCGACGATGAAGTACGTGTCGGTCTGCTGCAGGTCCGCCGGCGGCGACGCGTGCATCACGCCGGAGATGCCGCCAATCGTGAACGACGACACGAGCCCGATCGCGAAGAGCATCGCCGTCGTGAAGCGGATCGAACCGCCCCACATCGTGGAGATCCAGTTGAAGATCTTCACGCCTGTCGGGATCGCGATCAGCATCGTCGTCAGGCTGAACGCCGCGTCGGCGACGGGGCCCATCCCCGCGGCGAACATGTGGTGCGCCCACACGCCGAAGCCGAAGAACCCGATCAGGATGGTCGCGTAGATCATCGCCGGGTAGCCGAACAGCGGCTTGCGGCTGAACACGGGCACCACCTCCGACGTGAGCCCGAACGCCGGCAGGATGAGGATGTAGACCTCGGGGTGGCCGAAGATCCAGAACAGGTGCTGCCAGAGCAGTGGGTCGGCACCCGCCGCCGTGGTGTAGAAGTTCGTCCCGAAGAAGCGGTCGAAGATGAGGAACTGCACAGCGATCGTGAGCACCGGAAAGGCAAGCAGCACCATGAACTGCACGACGAGCACGTTCCACGTGAACTGCGGCATGCGCATCAGGTTCATGCCCGGCGCGCGCAGGTTCAGGATCGTCGTGATGAAGTTTATCGACGCCGCCAGTGTGGAGAGCCCCAGGATCTGCACGCCCACCGCCCAGAAGTCGACGTTGATCCCGGGCGACGACTGCTTCGTGGACAGCGGCGCGTAGTTGAACCACCCGCCGTCGGGCGCGGCGCGGAAGAAGATCGGCACCGTGATGATGATGCCGCCTAACAGATAGATCCAATACGAGAAGGCGTTAAGCCGCGGGAACGCCACGTCGCGCGCGCCGATCTGCAGCGGGACCAGGAAGTTGAAGAACGCCGCCGCGAGTGGCATGACGGCGAGGAAGATCATGGTCGTGCCGTGCATCGTGAAGATCTGGTTGTACGTCTCGGCCGAGAGCACGCGCATGTTGGGCCCCGCCAGCTGCGCGCGAATCAGCCCCGCCTCGATCCCGCCGACGAGAAAGAAGAAGAGGGATGTGAAGAGATAGAGTTTCCCGATTCGCTTGTGATCGACCGTGGTGATCCAGCCCCACACGCCATCGGACGTCTGAGCGCGGAGGACGGGGCGGGGTGCCACGGCTGGCTGACTGATCGCGTGCATGTCAGGCGCGGGGGCGGACGTGCCTCGGATCGTTCGCGCTCTGTTCCGCAAGCGCGCTCGCGAGCGCGCTTGCGCTGAGCGGCGCCATCGCCTGGATCAGCAACCCGAAGTGCCAGCCCGTCATCGGCCACCACCCGAGCCACGAGTGGTCCGGCATCAGGGTGCCCGACGGCGCGGGTGGGCCGAAGTCTGTGCGGCTGACGTCCACGCACCGCGACCCCGTCGTCGCGCCGAGGGATCGGGGTGACGGCTGCCCTGCTCGCCGGTTGGGGCGGCGAGACGCACCGAGGCCTAACGCAAGCGAATCGGCACGGTGGCCGTCGAATCGAAGCTCCTCGCGCCGCGTCCGTGGGGCACGCCACGCCAGGCCAGACCGCACCCGTTCAACACCCCCCTCTGCAAGCGAGGACCGCGCGGTCGTGTCATCCTCGCCGGCGCGAACCCACGGGGACAGCATGGCCCGGACGCGGCGTGCGAGCGCCTGCACGCGTCGGCCGAGCCTTCCCACAGCGTCTACCGAGCCACTTAGATCCACGCGGAGCGTGCGCACGCGGCCGCTCCGGATGATGTCGCACTCCCTCGGTCTCGACACGGCGGCGGTTCTCCGACTCGATTGGGTCCGCGTATCCCGGTCCGCGCCGAACGCCTGGGTTCCCGGCGAGCGGCCCGTGGCGAGTCAGACTAGGCTGCACGCGCTCACCCGTCTGTCGGACAGTCTTGGTGGCGACGGCGGGATTCATCCGACACGCCACGATGGTACTGGCGACCCGGTGCCGTATCGACAACCGTTAGGCGGAGGCGGTAATCGGGCTCCACGCGAACGGTCACGAGGAGATAGCCGGAGCGCGGCCGAGCGCTGACACCGACGCGGCTCCCAGGCCGCCTCGGGCTTCCAGGCGCGCGAGCAGCAGATGGTAATACAGCAGGCCTTGCTGCGGCTGCAACGCGGCGACCGTCCGTACGAGGTCGACGCGCTGCGACGGGGCCATCATGACGATGTTGCGACGCACGCTGCTGTCGTTAGCGGGAAAGACGTCGAGCCGCCCGAGACCCCGGAGGAGGATGACCGCGGCCGACCATGGTCCGATCCCCTTGATCTCGGAGAGGCGCGCCGCGGCCTGCGGGCTCGTGCAGGCCGCGAGCAGTCGTTCGGACATCGAGCCGGCTACGATGGCGGTCGCGACGCGGCGCAGCGTCACGCGCTTGCTCGCACTGAGCCCGGTCGCGTGCAGAAGAGCGTCATCGGCGCCGAGCACCTGCTCCGCGCTCGGGAATACGTAGAGCGGCACACCCGCGTACAGTAGGGGCGCCCCGAGCGCGACGACGAGCCGCTGCGTGATCGCGCTCGCCGCGGCCAGGCTCACCTGCTGGAACACGATGGCGTTCACGAACGCTTCCCAGAGACACGCGTAGCGCGGCGGCTTCAGGCCGCGCATGCGCCTGGCCAGCGGCGCGAGCCACGGAATCCGCGCCGACGCTCGATCGAACGACGTGAGATCGCAGCGTACGCCGAGCATCCGACGGGCCGCGTCGCGCGCGACAGCGTGGTCACGCACGTCGCCGGTGATCAGCAGCTCGAGCCGTGTGGGTCCGGTCTGTGAGACGTGTACGACGACATGACCGTGCGCGCCGGCGAGAACGCGCAGGTAAGCTCCATCCGGCGTCAGCACGTCTACGACGTTGCTAGGCAGGCGCCGCAGCGCGCTCGCCGTGAGATCGAGGCGATACGGCGGCGTGACCGATAGCGCGTCACGCCTACTCGCCACCTGGGCGCTCGCGTCGTCACGTGGAGTGGCTTGGTCCCGCGATTGCGACACGGTCCTATCGACCCATGCGGAGGCGTTCGTCATGAGGGCCTGTCGGTTCGAGCGCGGCGATCACGTGAGCTGGAACTCGGAGGCGGGTCGCGTTCGCGGTACGATCATTCGGGTCGTGACGTCGCCGATCCGGTTCAAAGGCTATACGGTCCACGCGAGCCCCGAGGAACCGCAGTACGAGATCCAGAGCGACCTGACCGACCACATCGCGATGCACAAAGGCTCGGCGCTCAGGAAGCTCGCTTCGCGGCGGAAGCGTTAGGCGATTCGGACACGCCCGGGCGCCGTTCGGCGTCGCCGGACGCGATGCACGCCATGGACCCCATCCACGCCGGCGGGTCACTGGCCGGAAAGCTCATGTCCGAGGCGGCATCGACATCCTCCTCGCTGGGGGCGGATGGGTGCCTCCGTGCCGCGACGCCGTCGCCACGCGGCGCGCACGCGCGGAGGTACCCGATCAGCGCCGTCCAAAGGGCGACGCGCGCCGCGGTGATGGCGTTCGGCGGATCCGTCCAGTACGCGGGGGGTAGTGCGCCGAGCGCGAAGCCGCTCCGGTAGGTGACTTCTCCATCGCTTCCGCGATGCGGGTAACTCACGTGGAGTCGGCCGCCGCACACGCGGTAGCCCAGCCCAACGGCGTCGACCGCGACGTCGGGCTCCGGCCGCGCGGCCGCAGCCGATGTGCGCGTCTCGCGCGACGTCATGGCCGCGGCACACGCGGCTCGTCGATGGGTGCCGGCGTCACGTGCATCGGATGATCGCCGTGATCACCCCCCACGTCATGGCCGTGACCGCGCGTCATGAGGCTCTGCCAGGCACGGCGCACGGCGGCCCTGGCGCGTTGGCCGACACCCCAGGCGCGCCACTCCCAGTCGACCCACACGGCGCGCGTCCGCTCGGTCTCAGGCCAGTGGAAGTGCCGGCCTTCAACCTGGTGATGGTCGACCGCGCGCACGCGCGCATCCGTCGGCGAGGATCCGCCGATGAGATCTTCGATGCCGTCCATTCGTGACGTCATCGGACCGTTGCGTCGTGTGTCGCGGGACTCGATGTCTTCTCGCATGTTGGCCTTCCCGCTCGGTTCGCGCCCCTGTACTGGACGCGGGGTGGTTGGGAGACGTTCCCGGATGCCGCAGGCGGCACCGCCTTCCCTCGCAGGTTAGGCCAGCGCGAAGGACCGGTCTGTCGGAGCAGCGTGCCGATGGCGACCGGATTGTCCGACAGAAGCTGCACCGCCCTCCGGACTGGAGGTTGGCACGGCGGGGTGGCGTGGCTATCGGAGCGTTTGACGCGCTGTCGGCGTATATCTGACAGCAACCGGCCGACACCGGGGAGAGCTTGCGGTACCGGTCGGGGCCATGCCGGGAGCCGGTTTTCCTCGCAGAGAGCGTCATGATCACGAGCTCGACGGACCGAGCGGCGCCGGCCGCGCCGCCCACGACTCACGACGCACCGCGTCGCCTGCGCGTGCTGCTCGTCGAGCACGACGCGGCGGATGCGGCGACGATCGCGGGATACTTCGGCGACTGCGCCGAGTGCAGGAGCACCGGCGACGTCGAGCGCGTGTCGCGGATGGCGCAGGCGTGCGAGCGGCTCGCGCGCCTACGGTTCGACGTCGTCCTGTTCGACCTGTCGCTGCCTGATGGCCGCGGCCTCGCCGGCGTGGCGACCCTGGTCGCCGCGGCACCCGACGTCCCGGTCGTGGTGATGGCGGAAGCCGCCGACGACGCGCTCGCGGTCGCGGCCGTGAAGGCCGGCGCGCAGGACTATCTGACCAAGCGACAGGACGACGGGCGCGTCGTGCGCCACGCCGTTCGGCACGCGATCGAACGTCAACGCCTGCGCCGCGAGCGCGAGGGATTGCTAGTGCGGGAACGCGAGGCGCGCGCCGCAGCGGAGCGAGCGACGCGTGTCCGCGACGAGGTCCTCGGCATGGTCTCGCACGACCTGCGCAGCCCGCTCACCGCCATCGCGGTGTCGGGGAACGCGCTGCTCGACGGGAGCGGCGATCCGTCCGTTCTGGCGAGCGCCATCGTGCGATCGAGCGAGTGGGCGCTGCGCATCATCCGGGACCTGCTCGACGTCACGGCGATCGAAGCCGGGGGGCTGACCATCCATCGGGAGCCGATGACCGCGCAGGCGATCACGGAGATGCTCTGGTCGATGTTCGCGCCGTCCGCGGCGGGCGCTGGCGTGACGCTGGTGGTCGAGCGGACGGAGTCGGCGCTGTGGGTCGACGCCGACGTCGATCGGGTCGTGCAGGCGGTCGGCAACCTGGTGGGGAACGCGATCAAGTTCACGCCGCGCGGCGGTCGCGTCTCGCTCGCGGTGAGCCGAGGTGACAACGCTGTCCGGTTCCGGGTCGAGGACACCGGCTGTGGCATCGCCCCCGAGAACATGCCGAGATTGTTCGACCGGTTCTGGCAGGCCCATGAGACGGGGCGCGGCGGGGCGGGGCTCGGCCTCGTCATCGCGCAGGGCATCGCCGAGGGGCATGGCGGACGTATCGAGGTCGAGAGCCGACCGGGCGTCGGCAGCACGTTCACGTTCGTGTTGCCGGAGCAGCCGTGACCGCTCCGGCAAGTGCTCGACGCACGGCCCCGTCGCCGTGCGCGTTGTACACGTCTCGTTGGAGGTCGCAATGTCCGTTGTTCCACCGGCCGGCTCGGGATCGGCCGACTCCCTGCAGGCAGTGGCCGCGGCGCTCGCCGCACGCCCTTACGCGCGGCGCGGCGTGAGCCTGCGCGAGGCGCCCGTGCGCGTGGTGCTCGTCGACGATCACGCCGTGTTACGGGTGGGGCTTCGGGCGCTCCTGGAGAAGACGCCGGACGTCACCGTCGTGGGCGACGGGTCGAACGGAGTCGAGGCCGTCGCGCTGGCCGAGCAGCTCGCACCCGACGTCGTCGTGCTGGACCTGGACATGCCCGGCGGCGACGGCGCGACGGCGACGCGTGCGCTGTGTGCGCTCGAGCATCCGCCGAAGGTACTCATCCTGAGCATGCATGCCGAGGAAGACCAGCTGATCCCGCTCCTCAAGGACGGCGCGACCGGCTACCTGTCGAAGGAGGCCGCGGGTCGCGAGCTCGTGGCGGCGATTCGCGTGGTCGCGTCCGGCGACACGTACGTGCGGCCGCACGTGGCGCGTCTGTTGGCGGGGTCCGTACGCCAGAGTGCCGCGCCGGACGCGCGGCGGCTCGCCTTCCAGTCGCTGAGCGAGCGTGAGCAGCGTGTCGTCACCTTGATGGCCGAAGGCTACAGCGGCGTGGAGATCGGCCAGCAGCTCGACATCAGTCCCAAGACGGTCGACACCTATAAGCAGCGCATCGAGAAGAAGCTGGGCATCACGCACCGCACCGAGTATGTGAGGCTGGCGCTCTCGCTGGACCTGATCCGGAAGTGACGCGGGCGACTCCGCCGACGACCGGCGGAAGGCCGTGCACGCCAATCCACCGACGCGCGGGCGTGACGCGCACCGTCCACGTCTCGGGTGTGTCCTCGGTCTCGTCTGCCACGCGCGCCATGCTGGCCGTGTAGGCGAAGCTCCCGTTGTGGTACGACTGCTCGCACCACATGCGACACCCGCCGCGCGACGGCGTCACGAGCTCCACCGCGACGTCGGCCGGCGCCAGCGCACCGAGTCGCACCCACACGCGCGCGATGACCGCGCCGCCGCGATCCGCGTAGTCGACGCTCTCGACCCGCACGCACGCCCACGCGGCGCGCACGTGCGCTCGCCGATTGACGCTCGCTCCGCGCGTGCGCCGTTCCAATCCCTTCCAGAACTGCGCCATGGTGTCTCCGGTGCCTGTACGATCACGTTAGCCGGCGCCCGCGGCGGGACTGTCGGAGGAATCCGCGTCGGCGGCGGGACCTCCCCGACGACATGCTGCCGTTAGGCATTCACGCGAATCCGCTCGAGTTCCGCGCGAGACCGCTCCTGTCGGACTTCATCCGACGCGCGTGGCACGGTGGTCCGACGGCGCTGGCTGGAGCGCGAGTCTACCCTTGGCTCGCGTACGGCGACGTACCGCGACGTACCGCGACGCACGGCAATCACCGGGACGACCGAGCGATGAGGCGGCACACTCCACCGCGGGGCAGGAGCTGAACGGACATGATCGCGCTGAAGCGTGCGTATGACGCGGCCGAGGCGAGCGATGGCGCACGCTTTCTGGTCGAACGGCTGTGGCCGCGCGGCGTACGGAAGGCGGACCTGCCGCTCGACGGCTGGCTCAAGGACGTGGCGCCGAGCCCCGAGCTGCGTCGCTGGTTCGGGCACGATCCCCGGCGATGGGAAGAGTTCCGGCGTCGGTACTTCGCCGAGCTACGCAAGCACGCGAAGGCGGTCGAGCCGCTGCTCGCTGCGGCGCGGAGCGGACCCACGACCCTCGTCTACAGCGCACGCGACACGAAACACAACGCGGCTGTCGCGCTGCGAGACCACCTCCTCGCATGCGGGGGCCTGCCGTGAAACTCTTCCCCGATACGGCCGACATCGACGCGATCCGCCAGGCAGCGCGTTGGGGTGTGCTGGACGGTGTGACGACGAATCCGACGCTGTTCGCCAAGGTGGGCGGCAGCTACGACGACGTGCTCACGCAGATCTGCCGGATCACGCCGGGCCCCGTGAGTGCCGAAGTCGTCGCCGAGGAGGTCGACGGCATGTTGCGCGAGGGGCGCCACTTCGCCGCGCTGGCGCCGAACGTCGTCGTCAAGGTCCCGATGTGCGAGGCGGGCCTGGAGGCCATCGCGCGCCTCGCACACGAACACGTCATGACGAACTGCACGCTGATCTTCAGCGCGAATCAGGGGCTGCTCGCGGCGAAGGCCGGCGCGTCGTTTCTGTCGCCGTTCGTCGGACGGCTCGACGACATCAACGAGGACGGCATGGAGACGGTGCGCGACATCGCCGCGATCGTGCGGCTTCACGGTCTGCCGGTGGAGGTGCTCGTCGCGTCCATCCGGAGTCCGCGCCACGTGACCGAGGCGGCGCTCGCCGGGGCGCACATCGCGACCGTGCCTAACGAGGTGCTTCGGCGGATGATCCGGCACCCCCTCACGGAGGCCGGCATCGTGCGATTCCGGCAGGACTGGCAGGCGGTGCACGGCGGCGCGCGCCCGACGGCCGCGAGTGCGATACCTCAACACGCGTAGGAGAGGTCACATGTTGGACGAAGGGTCCGTGATCGCCGGAGGCCGCACGCTGGGTGCCGCGCCGCGCGAGGCCATGCGCGGAGTTGCGCGTGAGGCACTGCGCGAGGCGGTGCGGGTGCCGTCGGGTGCTGACCGGGAGCGTTGGATGTGCTGCGTGGGAGACGATGGCGTCCTGGAGATGTACGTCGATCGCCTCGGCGTGCCTGCCGGCGTCGATCCTGCTGGCCGCGAGTCGATCATCGACTGCGGCGCGGCACTCCTGCGACTGTGCGTCGCACTCCGCGCGCTGGGTTACGCCGCCCGGGTGGAACTGCTGCCCGACCGCGCGGAGCCCGACCTGCTCGCGCGCGTGAGCCTGGATGCGTCGCACACCCCCACGCCCGCCGACCACGCGATGGTGGCCGCTCTCACGCGACCGCGCGCGGAGGGAACTCGTTCGGATAGCCGCGCCATCGCGCCACACGTGTTGTCGCTGCTGCTCGGCGCCGCACGGTTGGAGGGCGCATGGCTGGGATTCATCGATGCGCCGCCACTCCGCCGAACGCTGGGAGGGCTCGTGGCGGTCGCGAAGCAGTCGCGGGGGAAGCCGACCGGCCGCGTCCTCATGGAGCGCGCGTCCGCCGTCGCGGTGCTCATGACGAACGGCGACACGATGGCCGACTGGCTCGTCGCGGGCCAGGCGCGCGCACGGGTCCTGCTCACGGCATGCACCGCGGGCCTCGTCGCGTCATGTGTGAACGAACCCGTCGCGGTGCCGCTCATCCGTCGGCTCGTGTCAGGACTCGTGCGCGAGGCGAGCGATCCGGGGGTGCCGGGCCGACGCGGTGGAATGCCGCCGGACGCGATCCCGCAGACGGTGATTTGTCTGTCTCATCCAGCGGACCTGTGTGCGGACAGCGTGCTGGCAGCTCCGCATTTCCCGACACGATGCACATGAGGATGAGAGACGCGGTCGCATCGGCTCGCACGCCAGACCCCTACCACCACTCATCGTCTCGGTACGCTCCGACGCACCAGTCGAACAGGCGCGCCCGGACCGTCGCCGCGGACCCGGTTGCCGGTAACGCGTCGCCGGTGTGCAGGGTCGGTCCTGGGCGCGGGGTCCCGTGCTCGCGCAGCAGCATCTCGACAGCCGCCTCGATACGATCGAGCGGCAGGCCGAGCGCCTTCATGCGGTCCACCAGATCGGTGACCGTCGCGCGGAGCGCCGCCATCGTGTGGTCGGAGGGGTGCGCCACAGCCGCATCGAGGCGTCGAAGGAGACACGCTCCCGCGCCAGTGTCGGACAGGCGGCGCTGATCTCGTCCAGGCCTGACGCCGACCCTGCGGGCGGGCGGGGTGTGCGTGACGCGTCTCGGGGTGCGCAGGGGCGCAGCCACGACGGCTTCTCGTACGTTGGGCATCGGCAGTTCTCTCGGAGCGGGCACGCAGCGGCGCAGTGTTGTCCCGCGCGGCGTGTCGGATCTCCACCCGTGTTGGCGAGTTCTCCTGAACTCAAGATGCGACGCGTCTCGGCGCGCGGCTGTCGGCCATTCTTGATGGTGGCGTCGGATGACCTCCGACGGCCGGCACGACTGCGCGAGGACTCGCTGTAGCGGCTGCCTAACGCTCGGGTCGCGGCCCACGAGCCCGTGCCCGGCACCCGGATCGATCGTCCACGTCGACGACGCACATCTTCTTTCCGCCTCAGTGCGGCGCCCTGCGGGGCTGCAATAGCTTGGCGACGAGGGCCGTCCAGCCGGTCTGGTGCGAGGCGCCAAGGCCTCGGCCGTCGTCGCCGTCGAAGTATTCGTGGAACAGCACGTGGTCGCGGAAATGCGGATCGTTCGCGAGCGGTCCGTGCTGTCGCGCGCTCGGGCGCCGCCCGTCCGCATCGCGGAGGAAGAGGCGCGTGAGCCGGCGGGTCAACTCGTCGGCCACGTCGTTGAGCGTCACGAGCACGCCGGAGCCGGTGGGATACTCGACGCGAAACTCGTCGCCGTAATAGTGGTGGAACTTCTGCAGCGACTCCACGAGCAGGAAGTTCACCGGAAACCAGACCGGCCCCCGCCAGTTGGAGTTGCCACCGAACAGTCCAGACTCCGACTCGGCGGGCTCGTACCGCACGCCGAACGACCGGTCGCCGTCAGAGAGCACGTACGGCACATCGCGATGATGCCGCGAGAGCGAGCGCACGCCGTACTCGGACAGGAACTCCGTCTCGTCGAGCATGCGCCGGAGCAGGCATTTCATGCGGTGGCCGCGCAGGAGCGATAGCAACCGCCGCTCGCCGCGCCCCGGCTCGTTCCAGCGTGATACCTGGCGCGCGAGATCCGGCCGATGGTGGAGGAACCATTCCAGCCGCTGCCGGAACTCCGGCACCCGGTCGAGCAGCTCGGGTTCGAGCGTCTCCACCGCGAAGAGCGGGATGAGCCCCACCATCGAGCGCAGTCGCAGCGGCACGCGCGCGCCGTCCGGCAGCTTCAGCACGTCGTAGTAGAACTCGTCCGTCTCGTCCCAGAGGCCCGGTCCGTCGCCGGCCACGCCGCTCATCGCGGCGGCGATCTCGAGAAAGTGCTCGAAGAACTTGGTGGCGATGTCCTCGTACACCGGATTGTGCTGGGCCAGCTCGAGGGCGATGCGCAGGAGGTTCAGGCTGTACATCGCCATCCAGCTCGTGCCGTCGGACTGATTGATGTGCCCCCCGGTCGGCAGCGGCTTGGAGCGGTCGAACACTCCGACGTTGTCCAGCCCTAGGAAGCCACCCTGGAAGATGTTGTGGCCGCCCAGGTCCTTCCGGTTCACCCACCACGTGAAGTTGAGCATCAGCTTGTGCAGGACGCGCTCCAGGAACGCGATGTCGCCAGCGTCGCCGCGCTGCCTGCGATCGATCTCGAACACGCGCCACGCCGCCCAGGCGTGCACGGGCGGATTGACGTCGCCGAGCGCCCACTCGTACGCGGGCAACTGGCCGTTCGGGTGCATGTACCACTCGCGCAGCAGCAATACGAGCTGCGACTTCGCGAACTCGGCGTCGACGAGCGCCAGCGGGATGCAGTGGAAGGCGAGATCCCACGCCGCGTACCACGGGTACTCCCATGTGTCCGGCATCGAGACGACATCGGCGTTGTTCAGGTGCTGCCACTCGTGGTTCCGTCCGTGTCGCCGTTCGGGCGGCGGTGGCGGCTGCGCGGGATCGCCACGCAGCCACTCCGGGACGTCGTAGTGGTAGAACTGCTTGCTCCAGAGCAGGCCCGCGAGCGCCTGGCGCTGCACATTGCGCTTCTCGGCGTCCGGGAGGTCGCGCTGCAGTACGGCATAGAACTCGTCGGCCTCGCGCTGGCGCGACGCGACGATGGCGTCGAATTCGGTGAACGGCCGCGGCAACGACGGCGCGTCGCTCAGGCGCAGCCGGACCTGCGCCGCGCCTCCCGCCGGCACCGCGAGCAGATAGTGCGCTGCGGCCTTGGTGCCGGCCCGCCGCGGATTCACCGCGTCGTGGCGGCCGTCGACGACGTATTCGTGGAACGCGTCCTTGAAGTAGCCTGGAGCGTCGGAACCGAACAGGCGCGGGGTGTTGGTGTCGTTGTCGCAGAACAGCAGCGTCGCGCCCGGGTCACAGTGAAGGACGTAGCGTCCGAGATCCGGATGACGGGCCTCGATGGCACGCTGGTCGATGGCATGCAGCGCGGGTCGCGGCGCGCCGTCGCTCCACGACCACGTGTTGCGGAACCAGACCTGCGGCAGCACGTGAATCGACGCCGCCTCGGGCCCGCGGTTGTGCACCGTGACACGCAAGAGGATGTCGTTAGGCGCCGCCTTCGCGTACTCGACCACGACATCGAAGTAGCGTCCCTCGTCGAAGATGCCCGTGTCGATCAGCTCGAGCTCCGGGTCGGCCCGGTCGCGGCGCCGGTTCTCGTCGACCAGGCGGGAGTACGGAAACGGCTCCTGCGGGTACTTGTAGAGCATCCTCTGGTACGAATGCGTCGGCGTGGCGTCGAGATAGTAGTACAGCTCCTTCACGTCCTCGCCGTGGTTGCCTTCGCTGTTCGTCAGGCCGAACAGGCGTTCCTTCAGGATGGGATCACGGCCGTTCCACAACGCGACGGCGAGGCAGAGAAGCTGCCGGTCATCGCTGATGCCAGCGATGCCGTCTTCCCCCCAGCGGTAGGCGCGGCTGCGCGCGGCATCGTGCGGCAGATACTCCCACGCGGTACCGTACGGGCTGTAGTCCTCGCGTACCGTGCCCCACTGCCGCTCGCTCAGGTATGGACCCCAACGCTTCCACACCCCATTCGTGCGTGCGTCCTCCGCGAGTCGCAACCGCTCGGCGTTGCCGAGTTCCGCGCTCGATTCCGTCACGGAGGTGTCATGCGTCGGCTGGTGCGTGCACGCTCAGGCCTCCGGCGGGTTGCATTCCGGACACTGGATGTTGATGAACGTCAGCCACTCGATCACGTCGCGTGCGCTCGTGGGCCATCGCGCGTCGCGAGGCCGGAGGACCGCGAAGATCTCCCGGAATCGATCGGTGATGAAGAGCGCCACGTCGGGGCGGCCCGCCGAATCGACGGCGGCCATGCGGCGATGGAGGGTCGCGCCCACATCGAACGCGAGCGGAAACGCGTACGGCCAGCCTGCGCGCCACTGCGCCGGCGTGTTCGCGGCGATCACGACGATCTGACCGTCCTCTGCCTCGATCTCTACGTGCGCGACAGCGAGTTGCCTCAGTAGTCGCGCCGTAGGCGCGACGATCGGGCCGCTGCCGAGCATGAGTACCACGAGATTCCGTAGCGGTCGGTAGCGGTCGAGCGAGAACAGCCCGCTGGCCGGTGTCACCAGCTTGGCGTCGGGGAACAATCGCCCTGTCGCGCCCGGGCTCCGGCCATGGCCCGCGTCGAGTCCCGCATCCTCATCGTCCGACATGTCGCCTCCAGCAGGAATGATGGAGCGCGACATGAGTTCACCGACCCCGCCAGGCCCCGGGAGCGTTCGTCACGTGCACACGTACGCTGGACGCACACATCCGGTGCGCACGTACGTGGGAGCGCCGGCCGCTGGGGATGCGCGGATGCGCGCTGCGGGTTGGTGGAGCGGGAGCCACAGCGTGAACGTCGATCCCTGTCCCGGCACGCTCTGCACGGTGATGCGACCGCCGAGTGCCTCGGCGAGCAGCTTGCTGATCGCCAGTCCGAGCCCGGCCCCACGGTGCTCTCCGCTACCGAGTCGGCTGAACTCCTCGAAGATCACGTCCTGCTGGTGCGCGGGGATGCCGAGGCCCGTGTCGACGACCTCGATGAGCGCCCAGTCGCCGGCCTCATTGGAGGCGCCGGTCGGTCGGTGCGACGCACGCACCACCACCGTGCCGCGCTCGGTGTACTTGATCGCGTTCGACAGCAGGTTGGCGACGATCTGTCGCACCCGCACTCGATCCGTGTCGATGAGGGGCAGGTCGAGCGCCACCTCCACCGAGAGCGAGAGCCCCGCGGCCCGTGCCGCGGCGTGGTATTCGTCGCAGATCGTTCGGACGAGCTCCACCACGTTCACCGGCTCCGACGACAGCGTGAGGATACCGGTCTCGGCGCGAGCCAGCTCGTGCAGGTCGTCGATCAGCGCGAGCGCTCCGTGAAGGCACCCACGCATGCGCTCGACGCTCGCCTGCTGTTGCGCGGACAGCTCGCCGTAGACGCCCAGGCTCAGGAGATCCGCGAAGCCGTCGGCCGCGCCGATGGGATTCTTCACGTCGTGGCTGAAGCCACGCATCAGGCGTGATCGGCTCTTCATCACCCGCTCCAGCACCCGCCGTCGCTCGAACGCGTCTTCGAGCAGCCGCACCTTGTCGAACGCCAGTGTGGCGAGGTGGCCAAAGATGCCCGCCCGTGCCACGTCATCGGCGTCGAATTCGCCACCCGTGGCGCGCATGGCGAAGAGCGCGCCCATCGGCGTGACGCTGCCGCCGAGTGGCACGGCGATCGCCGATCCGCCCGGCGTGCGAACGGCACCGGCGGCCCCTGCTCGCTCCGGCTGATGCAGATCCGCGATGAGCAGCGACTGACCGCTCGCCGTCACCTGCTCCGTGAAGGAGCCGGCGAGCGCGCGTGTTGTCCCGAGCGGTGGCACATCGGCGCCAGCCACCGCCTGAACGACCGCCACGTCCGCGAGTTCGCCCGACCGCGAGACGATCCGCTCGACGAAGGCCCCATGAACTTCGAGCGCGGCGAGGGCTGTCTGTGCGACCCGCTGCGTCACCTCGTCGACGCTGTACGCCCCGGCGAGCGCCTCCGCCGCCTCACGGAGCGCGGCCTCCTGCCGTGCTCTCCGGCGAGCCTCGCCGACGCGGGCGCGAAGCGTGGCGGTCAGCCGCCGTTCCCTGAGCGTCAGCGTCGTCACGCCGCCCATCGCGACGAGCGCTGCCAGCACCAGCGCTGCATTGATCGCGAGGCTCAGGTGCTCGAGCGCGCGGACACGGTCGTCGCGCGCGGCAGCGTTGGCCGCGAGGTCGGACGACAATCCAGCGAACGCGCTCAGCGCTGCGTCGTACTGCGCTTGTCCCGCCCGAAACGTCGCCGCGATCTGTGCGCGCGTCCCTGACTGCGTCGCCCTCGCGCCCGTCGTCCTCCGCCACCCATCGATCCGCTGTCCGAGCACATCCACGTGAACGGTGGGCGCGGCTCCGAGGCGCGCGGCGAGGCGCTTTAGGGCAGCGAGACGCCGCTCGTCATCCGCCGCCGCCGCGCGGAACTGCTCGAGCATCGCGGTGTCGCCCGTCAGGGCGTAGCGCTGCAGCGCGGTGAGCTCCTTCGCGAGCCCGGCGTGCAGCTCCGCTTCGATCAGCCGCGCCGGCGCGAGCACTGCGGTGGTCTCGCGGAGCAGCCGCGTGATCCGCCACGTCTGTCGGGCGGGGATCGCCACGGAGCCGAGTATTGCCACCACGACGAGCGCCAGCGGGAGGACAGCCCAGCGAGCGGACCGTGGCTCAAGACCCGCAAAGTTCCCAGGTTCCCGATGCGACTCGGCGCGATGTTGATGGGCAGCGTTAGGCAGCGTGTGCACTGGTTGCTCCGACTGCGGGAAACGCGGATTCGGTGATGGCGTAGAGCAGTGCCATGCTCATCACCCGTCGCAGTAGTGCGTCCCGCGCCGCATAGCATCACATTCACTGTGCGCGGCATTCTGACGGCTGAGACAACCGTACCTATGTTCCGCCACCGGGGCCGTCGGAGCATCGTGTGGCCGCTGTCGGATGGTGTCCGACACCACCATGGCTGCGGTGGCAGGCGGTGGCAGCATGACGGCGGCAGGCAGCCGGACACCGCCGCCACGCCCGGCGATCGTTAGGCGGCCCAGGGTCTGACGCGCTCGATGAGACGCACGTCAGCCGCCGCGTGCGAGCCGGACGGCGGCGAGCACGATCACCACGCCGAGTAGGGCGTTCGCGCGTGCCAGGACCGCCGCGTTACGGCGAAGCGTCACGGACCGGAGCGACCCGGGTTCCGCGCTGGCGGCACGCGGACCAAGCACGAAGTCGTGAATCGCACTCGCGGTGAGCATGGCCACGACTCCGACGAGCTTGACGCCCAGCGCACGTCCCACAGGCGTCTGCCAGAACGTGGCGGCACCGAGGACACCGTCCCAATGCAGGAGCCCACGAAAGTGCAGGTTGATCACGCCGGTGGTGACGAGCGTGCCGATTGCCCACCAGCCAACCGATCGGAACCGCAGCCCGAGCTCTCGAAAGAGGTGCTTGCGCAGCGCGGGCGGTTCGACCGCGCGCAGGACCGGCGCGCCCACGACGCCGAGAAAGAACATGCCGCCGAGCCAGAGCATCGCGGCGAGGACGTGAGCGGTGACACTCGCGAGGTAGAGCGCGGTCATCGGGGGCCACGACCCGCGCGATTCGCACCGACGACCGCTGTGGTCACCGGCGCCCGTGGGCGAGCCTGAGGAACTCGTCGCGCGTCATCGGGCAGTCACGCACGGCGCCGCGCACCGCGCTCGTCACGGTCGAGGAGTTCTGTTTCTCCACGCCGCGCATCATCATGCACAGGTGGGCCGCCTCGACGACGACGCCCACGCCCGCCGGATGCAGCACCCGCTCGATCGCGTCCGCGATCTCCTCGGTGAGTCGCTCCTGTACCTGCAGCCGGCGCGCGTACACGTCGACGATGCGCGGCAGCTTCGACAGCCCCACGACGCGCCCGTTAGGCAGATACGCGATGTGCACCTTGCCGAAGAACGGCAGCATGTGGTGCTCGCAGAGCGAGTAGAACTCGATGTCGCGGACCATCACCATGCTCCGGTACGACTCACTGAACACGGCGTCGCCCACCACCTCGTCGGCCGACATGTCGTAGCCGCGCGTGAGGAAGCGGAGTGCTGCCGCGACGCGCGACGGCGTCTTCCGGAGTCCGTCGCGCCCCGGATCCTCACCTAGCAGCTCGAGCTGCCGCTCGATGGTCGCCGCGAGCTCGTCGTCGATCGCGCCGTCGAACGAGGTGGCGTCGGCGTGGGCTCCGAGCGCGCGAACCGCGTCGAAGCGCTGCCTGAGGGTGCTGCCACTGCTGCCCATCGCCGCTCCGGTCAGAGTGACTTGAGGTACTCCACGAGGTCCCGCTGCTGCTGGTCCGTTAGCCGCAGGCTCCGCACACGGTCGTAGTGCGCGACCACGTCGGCCAGTGTCTTGGCGCTGCCGTCGTGGAAGTACGGCGCGTGCTGCCACAGCCCACGCAACGGCGTCGTGCGATACGCTTTCCCTGCGGTTCGCGCTGCGTAGCGCGGATCCATTCCGGTCTCGGACGGGGCGTGGAGCTTGCCAGTGTTGACGTCGGTGAACGTGCTCCCGGCATGGCACGTCGCGCACTGCCCGGCGCCGGTGAAGACGGCGCGCCCGCGCTCGGCCGCGGCGACGTCGAAGCTCCCGGCAGGAGGGGCCGGCTTCTGGAGGCTGAGCTGATACTGGCGGAGCGCCGGCAGCTTCGGCGTGACGAGATCGGGCGCCTGCGCGACGTTGATCCCGAGCCGCGGGTCGCTGAAGTTGCCCTGCCCATGCATCTGCGTGACAGCGACGTAGGCGTTCCAGTACGACACCGGCCCCTCGGCCGTGAACGTCTCCTTGTCGACGCCTAACAGCCCGTACGCCGGCGGCAGCACGAGCGGCGTGCTCTGTCCGTCGAAGTTGATGCGCGGGTCGTACTTGCCGGCCCCCCACGTGCGGAGCACGGCCTTGACGTTCTCCGCGACGGCGGGGGAGAGCGCGACGATGGCGCCGGGGTTCAGCTCCGTGTTCGGCCAGCCGTCGAGGCGGCGGCCGATGCCCTTGGCGAAGCTGTTGTCGACGGTCGAGTGGCAGAGCGCGCAGGTGATCCCGACGCGGACGAGCGAGTCGCGGCCGCCCACCGTCTGCACCTGGCCTTTCAGGCCGACCACCGCGTTCAACTTGAGCAGCGTGACCGTGGTTGCGGGGCTGTTGAGGTCTACCTTGCCCGCGGCCAGCGCGTCCCTGACGGCCTGCGGCAGACTGTCGACGTCGACCCTGAGCCCGACTGCGAGCGCCGCGGCCGGGGAGACGGCCTGCTGGATGATCTCGTGCATCCGCAGCGTGTCGGTCCAGTACTTCTCGTCGCCGAACGTGTCGAAGCGGAAGATGTCCTTCCCCTGTGCAACGAGCGCGGGATCGAGGTGCTCGGGGCGCGGCGCGGTCGGCGCGTCGTCGGAGCACGCGACGGCCGAGCCGATCGCGCCGGCGCCCAGGAGCGCGAGGGCGGCGACGCCGGTGGTGAGCGCGCGGCGCACGGTCAGCGCTCCGCGAGCTGCTTGTCGAGGTTCTGCGCGGCGATCATGTGCGCCTGGAACGCGGGCGCGACCTTCACGACGAGATCCTTCACCTCGGCGTTCTTGATCGCCGGCAGGAGCGTCGACTGGATGGCGTCGATGACAGCCTTGTGGAACGCGACTTCGTGCTGGAGGAACGCGTGATCGAAGGCGGCGCCGTGGAGCACCCGCAGGCGCTGCATGGCGGCCTCGTGATCGGTGGCCGACGCGTCGTTCTTCGGTGGCGTCGGCGTGACGCCGAGCTTCTTCGCCAGGTCGCGTCCCTGCTGGCGGACCATCTTGTGGTCGCGCACGAGCATCGCGCCGAAGTCGCGAACCTCCTTCGTGTGCCCGCGCTCGGCGGCGAGCTGGCCGGTCTCGATGTCGGCCGTGTTCGCGGCGTCGAAGATCGCGACGATCGTGGCATCGTCGAGAGCCTGGTGTGTGGTCGCCGAGGCGATCGCGACCGGTGTCGGCGGGCGGGTCGCGGCCGTGAGCGCCGCGGTGGTGACGAGACTGAGGGCTGCGATCACGATCCTGCGCATGAGAAACCTCGATGCTGTGAGTGATGCGGCGTTGCCTGTCGGCGCGTCCCCCTCGGCTCCGGCTGGCGCCGGACCGCCGCGGGACGCGTCTCGTGCCGGAAGGAGTGCCCGGTGGACCAGAATAAGTCAAGTAATCACTGTAAATATTTGACATAATGCCTGAGAGGGGCTACTCTTGGGGTGTCCGCATCCACGGTGCGTCCATGTCTGCAACCGATTTCGCCAGGCGTTTTCTCGGCACGACGCGGGGGCAGATCGTCGCCTTCCTGCGCCGCGGCACGCGAACGGTCGAGGAGCTGGCCCGCGCCGTCGGCCTGACCGACAACGGGGTCCGGAACCACCTCGCGACGCTCGAGCGTCATGGGATCGTGCGGCAGGAGGGCGTACGGCGCTCTCCCGGTGCGGGAAAGCCGGCGGTGCTCTACGAGGTCCATCCGGACGCCGAGCCGCTCTTCTCTCGCGCGTATGCGCCGGTGCTCACGACCACGATCGACGTCCTCGTCGACGAGCTATCCGCCGCCAAGGCCGAGGAGTTGCTCCGCGAGGTCGGCCGCCGACTCGGGCGTGATGTCGGTGGGCAGGCGTCGGGCACGATCCAGGAGCGCGCCGCCGCCGCCGCGGCGGTACTCGAGGCGTTAGGCGGTGAGGTCGACGTCGTCCACGACGAGGCGGGTCTGCGGCTGCGCGGCTACGCCTGTCCGCTGTCGGCCACGGTGTCGCGGCGGCCGGAGATGTGCCGCTCGGTCGAGCGGCTCGTAGGCGAGGTCGTCGGCGCACCGGTGCGGCAGTGCTGCGAGCACGGCGCGCGTCCGCGATGCTGCTTCGCCGTCACGACCGCGGCCTGAATGGGTTGTGCGGCGGCGTGTCGGGTGGGTAGTCTTCGAATGAAGCAGACAACTGAAGGGGAGTAGCTCCGCGGGCCGAGCCCGCGCTGCCGGATCGTCAACACTGCGCCTTGGGGCGCACGGGCCGGCAAGTCCCTCGTGACCGAGCGAGACCTTCGTACCTGAACGGGCGGCCGTTCGGCGTGCGGAGTGCTCGCTCGTCGTGCGTTCGCCCCCAGCGAAGGAGGGCGCGTGCATCACGGGGACATGATCGATGGTGCGGGGCTGGGCGACAGCGTGCCGGTGGAGTCGGTCGGCAGGGTTGCGGCCGAGGTTACGCCAGAGGGAAGGGCGTCGGGTGACACGACTGACTGCACCGAACGCATCGTCGTGGGCGTCGACTTCAGCCCCGCGTCGCTCAACGCCGGCCGCTGGGCGGTCCGGCAGCTCGCGCCGGCGAGCACCGCGCTGTTCACGCACGTAGTGCCGTGGCCCGATGGCCCGCCGTCGCACGACGGCGAGACCGTGCGTGGGGTGCGCGAGGCGGAGCGTCCGTATCGCCAGATGCGTCCCGCGCTGCTCGGTGGACTCGCAGGCTTCGCGGCGAGTCTGCGTCTCGCGCGCACCCGCTCGGTCGTGCGGCTCGGGCGCCCGTCCGCCTGGCTCGCCACGCTCGCGGAGTCGGAGCACGCGGATCTCCTCGTGCTGGGGCGCCGCAAGGACGCTGCGCGGCACCG
The DNA here is from genome assembly GCF_000522985.1 of Gemmatirosa kalamazoonensis. Lineage (NCBI taxonomy): Bacteria > Pseudomonadati > Gemmatimonadota > Gemmatimonadia > Gemmatimonadales > Gemmatimonadaceae > Gemmatirosa > Gemmatirosa kalamazoonensis. The sequence continues at coordinate 119,987 of NZ_CP007130.1, read as the reverse complement.
AATCGGCGAGCCGAACGTCATCGAGCGGGTTGCGCGCCGTGCGCCGTGCGCGGTCCTCGTGGTGCCGGAGGAGACCACCGCGCCGGTCGAGCACGTGATCGCCGCCGTCGACGCGAGCCCCGCCGCCGAGCAGGTCGTCGCTCGGGCACTGCGTGTGGCGCGAGTGCACCGTGCCGCGCTCACGCTCGTGCACGTGCTTTCGCCCTGGACGGGAAGCTACGACCGCCTGCTCGCTCCGCGGCGCGATGGTGTCGGCCGTGCCGAGCGTGTGCCTGCGAGCGAGGTAGCCCACCGCGACGCGATGTACGCGCGGCTCGCATGGCTGGCGCGAGACGCCGGGCCGGAGGTCGCCTGCCGGGTCTCGGTCCCCGGTGGCGACGCCGGGCGCGAGATCATCGACCTGGTGCGCCGGAGCGGGCCGAGCGTCGTGGTCGTCGGAAAACGAGGGGCCGACGCTGACCACCCCGGCCGCGGCACGATGGCACGTCGCCAGTGACGCCCCCGCAGCTGCGCGCGCTTCATTGGGGGCCCGTAAACGCCATCAAGAACCTCAGCGAGAACGTCAGGCGGCGCCATGCCCACGAGATCTCGGGCGAGCGGCTACATGAGAAGGATCGGGACGTGGAGGCGTGACACGCGTACGCCCCATCGCGATCACCTTCCAGCTCGGAGCTTCGCCGCCATGTCGTGGCCCGATCGCCGAACTTCCTCGTCCGTTAGGCGCTCCCGCACCGCGCGGTCGCTCGTTCTACTTGCCGTCGTCGCCGCCGCCGCTGCGTGCACCGACGCCCCCGCGACCGCCCCACGCTTCGCGGCGCCGCGCGCGCGGGCCGACGTCGGACCGACCCCGACGCCGATCGACAGCTTCCGGATCGATCCGGACTCCATTCCTGGCAGCTATTACGCGACGGGCACGTTGGTCCTGCACGCGCCCGCACCGGCGGGCGGCGCGACGGTCGTGATCACGAGTTCTAACAACGCGGTGGCCTGGGTCGCGCCCGACAGCCTGGTGATCGTGCCGGCAGGGACCACGCGTCGGACCTTCACCATCTTCTCGGGCCCCGACCCCGTCGGCAGCATCCCCATCACGTTCTCGGCCACGTACCTGGGCCAGACGCGCACGGAGAACCTCACGGTCTACCAGGACCCGCCGCCGGTCATCACCCTCTATCCCGGCTCGCTCAATTTCGGCTGGCAGCCGTTAGGCACGACGAGCGCCCCGCAGACCGTGTTCCTGGAGAACTTCGGCAGCACCGGTCCGCTCCTCCTGGGCGCGATCAGTGTCTCCGGGCCGTTCACGCAGACAAACGACTGCCCGACCATCCTGGTCCACCCTGGCGACTACTGCCATGTGTGGGTCTCGTTCAAGCCGACGATCAACGGTCTGGTGAGCGGCACGCTCCTCATCCCGAACAGCTCGCCGAACAATCCGGCGGCGGTGGGTCTCAGCGGGGTCGGCTACGTGCCCGCGCCGGGGATCAGCGTCACGCCGACGTCGATCGGCTTCCCATCGGTGGCGCTCGGTCTGGCCACGTCCGGCCGCGCCATCACGATCAAGAGCACCGGCAACGCGCCGCTGGTCGTCTCGTCGGTGAGCCTCGGCGGCGCGAATCCCGGCGACTTCTCGCTGTGGGATCCGTGCAGCGGCACCTCGCTGGCTCCCGGCGCGTCGTGCAGCGTCTGGGTGAGCTTCGAGCCGCTCCGCGTCGGATCGCGCACGGCGACGGTGAACGTGGTGCACAACGCCGGCGGGGGCTCGTCGAGCGTGTCGGTGAGCGGCACGGGCCTGAAGCCGGCGGGAGGCATCATCCCGTAGGCGCTTGGCCCGGATGTCGTTGGGTATTCGAGTGGGGCGCGGCTCTCCGGGTCGCGCCTCACTTCATTTGCAAAACTTAAGGAACCCGCAACGGTAATTATGGGCTCCGTTATGTCGCTCGTGCTGCCCGCCCCGGCCACCAGGACGCGGGTGCCGGGACCCCCGCCGTCCCGGCACCCATCGCCTGTCGTCAGACCCGCTCGATGTCCGGCACCAGCACCCACGCGTCGCCGGTCGCGTTCCGCACGAGCCGCTCGAACGTCGCGTTCAGCACGTCGCCGCGGGTGCCCACCGAGTACTCGTACTTCTCGAAGTCCCGCAGCAGCGCGTACGTCGTGAAGTTCGACCCGCTCACCCGCACGTCTACACCGTCCACCGCCCACACGAAGTACTCCGGCCGGCTCGCGCCCCACGTGATCTTGTGGTAGGTGCTCTTCGGCGCGACGCCCGGCGCGCCGCCCCACGCCGACGGGGCGTGCGACTTCACCTCGAAGATCGTGGTCGGCTGCCCGCTGCCGCGCGCGCGCGATACTGGAGCGTCCCCGGCGGCTCCGTCAGCGTGCCGAAGTCCTGCGTGTCCGCCGACACGTTGCGCCCGATGCGGCTCAACAGCTCCGCGGTGTTCGCGACGACGCGGCGCGTGACCGCGCGCATCGTCTCGGTGAGCAGCGGCAGCTCCACCCACCGCTCCGCGATGTGGTTCTCCCCCGACGTCTCGAACGAGCCGACGCACACCTCCCACCGCGCGTCCGTCCAGTTCTTCGGGTCGGGCACGAAGCGGATCGCGTCCTGGAACGAGTCCTCGAACAGCGTCGCGTACTCGTCGTAGCTGCGGACCATCTGGCCCAACACCACGCCGAGGCGCAGGATCGCCGCGTCGGAGAGCGCCGGCCGCGTGCTCGTGTGCTCGATGAACAGGAAGTTCCAGCGGTCCTTCTTCAGCCCCTCGTCGATCTCCGCCGCGTCGCGCGACTCGTCGGCGCTGAACACGCCGTCGTCGACCGCCACCTCCGCGGCGTGCACGCCGAGCTGGCGCCAGAACGCGATGCGCCGCAGGAACGGGGCGACGTTGCGTCGGCGCGCCGTGTCCTTGGAGATGCGATAGGCCTCGACGCCCTGCGCGACGAGGTTCCCGATCTCCACGGCGAGCAGCACGCCGGCGACGCCGCGCGCGCCGACCCGTCCTGCCGGGGTCAGATGCGCGACGCTCATCGTCTCCATGTCGCCGAGCATCTGCTGGAACCCGAACTGCGCGCGCACTCGGCGCATCACGGTCAGCTCGCCGGCCGGCCCGCCGCGCGGCCCGGTGAAGATGCTCTTCCGCGTCGCGGGATCGAGCTGGCTCACCATGTAGCGGAACGCCTCCTTCGTGAACCGGCCGTTCTGCAACGCGTCGGTGAGCTGGACGCGCAGCGGCACCTCTCGCTCGGGCACCTCGCGCAGCCGCCGCAGCTGCTCGAAGCCAGTCGTTCCGATCGCCGTCTCCGCCGCGGTCGTCGCGGGAATGCGTCCGACCGCCGCGGTGAACGCGGTGCCCGCGGCGCCGGTGGCGTAATCGCGCACGGGCTGCTGTCCACGCGCTGCCGGCGCCGTGCGCACCTGGGCGGCCGCCAGCAGCGCGGCGCCGGTCGTCGTGCGCAGCTCGTCGAGCGAGCGCTCGATCGTGCGCAGATCCGATTGCGGATCGTAGCCCTTGGTCGTGCGCGCGACGTGCGGTCCCCACAGCTCGATCGTCTCGCGCGCCGCCTCGAGCCGCGCGATGCGCTCGAGCGCGGCGACGAGCGGCGAGCGGATCGGACTGTACACTGTGGCCGCGGGACCGATCGGCCGGGCACCGCCGCTCGTCGCCTGCACGCCGGACGCCGTCTGCGCGCCGACGTTCGTCTCCACGACCTCGACGCCGATGCGGCGCATCAGCTCGAGCGTGTCGGCGCGCGCCTGCACGTGCTGCCCGGGATCGGTCTGCAGCGTGACGGCGAGCCTGCCATTCCGCAGCAGCGTCGCCTCGAGCAGGCGCATGATGCCGGGCACGTCGGCCGCGGTCATCGCGCCGCGGTGATGGCTGAAGCCGTCGATGAGCCGCACGTCGCGGAACGTCTCGCTCCACGCGCGCGCGCCCATCAGGTCGTGCAGCGACTCGAGGTCGGCGCCGCGGAAGTCGCCCAGCACGACGACGGCGTTCCGCTCGCCGCGCCGCGTCACGCGCACGAGCAGCGACGCGGCATCGGTGTGGCGCGGCAGCTTGAGCTTCGCGCTGTCGGCGAGGAACTCGAACGTCGCGTCGCCCAACGTGTAGCGTCCGCGCACGAGCGTGCCGGTCGGCGTCGCCGGCTGCAGCTTCAGGTCCGCGGGCTTCCAGCTCGCGCCGAAGCGCGCGCGCAGCGCCCGCATCGTCGCCTCGTACACCTCGTCGGGCTGCTGCGCGTCGTACGCGCGCGGGATGACGACGTTCTCGGGCTTGATGCCGTAGTCCTGCACGACGCGCGCGAGCTCGTTCGCGTGGTCGGCGTGGCGGTGGATGAGGATCACCGTGCGCACCTCGGACAGCCCGAGGTCGCGCACGCGCGCCGCGAGGTGGTCCAGGTACACCGCGGCCGGCTGTCGCTGCGGGTTCCGGCCGGCGTCGAGCATCACGCCGAGGCGCGGGCCGGCGCGGAACACGCGCGACGCGCCCGCGGCGACGGCCGGAAGGCCCAACAGCGGCCCGAGGTCGTTCGCGACGACGACCCGGCTCCAGTCGATCTTCCCGAGCTTCTCCGGCGGCGTGACGACGCCGAGCGTCGACGACGGCAGCAGGAACAGGTGGCCGTCCCCCACGAGGAAGACGATGGACTGACGGTCGGCGACCCAGTCGTGGAGCGGGTTCCGGTCGTCGTCGTCGGCATCGTCGTCCTCGCGGTACTGCTCGTCGTGCGCGTCGCGGAAGCGGTAGACGCCCTGGCCCGCGGGCAGCCGCCGCCACGCATCCGTGAGTCGCCGGCCCACCGTCCGCACGTCGCCGCCGTCGTTAGGCACCTCCGCCACCTCGACGTACAGCCCGTCGCCGCTCGCCTCCACCGTCACGCCGCGGCGCTTGATCTCCCACGCCAGCTCCGGCCGCTCCGACACGATCACGGCCTTGTAGCGCACGCCCTGCCTCGGTGCCGAGCGTACGAGCACGTCGCCGGCGCGCGGCGCCTCGGAGAGCTGCATGCCGGGGCTCGACAGCGGCGTGAGCGCGTTCCGTCGCCCGAGCAGCGCAGCCGCGAGCGCGAGGAGCCCCGCGGCGTCGCGCGGCGTCGCGTCGGCGGCGCGCTCGAGCAGGCGCTCGCGGAACGAGCGATCGTCGCCCGCGTCCTCCTCGGCCGACTCCGGCATCACCTTCGTCGGGCGCGCGGGCTTCGGGTTGCGCTTCGTGCCGACGACGTGCGCCACGGTGGCGTTGGGCTGGGCCTCGGCTGTCAGGCCGCTCGCGTCCGCGCCGGCGCCGTCGTCGCGCACGGCATCGGTGTCGTCGGCGGCTTCCTGCAGCGCGGCGCCGCCGAGGCGTGGCAGGAAATCGGTCACCAGGCCGGCGAGCCGACGCTGCCGGTTCATCCGATCGGGCGCGGCGTCGCGAGCGATGCCCGCGATGGCGTCCCACGCCGCGATGCCGTCGGCCCGCTGCGACGCGCCGGTCTCGTCGATGTAGACGTACGTCTCGCGCGCGATCGTTGCGTGCACGTGCATCACCGCGGCCGCCATGCCCGCTGCCGTCGCCTGCTGATGCACGACCCCGCGCACGTCGTCGAGATCCTTCTTCGACAACCGGCGGGCGTAGTACGCGGCGTACGCGTACATCAGCGCCTTCTCGCAGAGTCGGTAGCGCGCGACGTAGTCGTCGTTCGTCAGATCGACCGCCTCGCTGCCGATGCGGGCGGCGCTCGGCGCCCAGCGCACCCACACCTCGTGCTCCGCGGAGACCGCGGGCAGGCTCGCCAGGCTGGGCACGTGCACCGTCGTCGTGACGGTGGCGAGCCTCGTCTTCCACGTCGCCTCGGTGAGCTCGCCGAGCGTGTCGCCGATGCCGATTGCGAACGCCTTGCGGTACGCCTCCGCTTCCTTGAGCAGACGGGCTCCGGCGTCGCCGCTGCCGCCGGCGAGCTTGAGCGCGCCCTTGTGCCCGCGCACGTCGTCGAGCTGCGGGAGCGGGATCTCCCCGCCGTCGTCCTTGTCCCACAGCAGCTTCACCGCGACGAGGCCGATGAGACCCGCGAGGATGGAGCGGAGGATCGAGTGCCCGAACAGCCCGCCGAAGAACTCGGCCACGTCGCCCAGCAGATCCTCGAGGATGTCCTTGATCGTCCGCTTGACGCGGTCCTTGAGATACTGCCCCCACTCGAAGTGCAGCGTGAGCACGATCATCGCCTTCGCGGCGAGGCGGAACTCGTTGCCGAGGATGGTGATCGGCAGCGTCACCTTCGGGGTCTTGACCTTGACCTGGAACGGATCCGTCAGGCTCGACTGGATCGCCGGCGTCACCTCGATCGGGCCGACGCCGATGTCGCGCTTGAACTGGATCTTGTACTTCCCCTTCGCCGACTCGGCCTTCACGTCGAAGCCGAGGTAATCCGTTAGGCCCGCCTCGACCTGCGGCTTGTAGTCGCCGTTCACCCACCGCGCCTTGATCTTCACCAGCTCGTCGTCGGTGGCGTTCACGGTGGCGACGATCTGCACCTCGATGTGCCCGAGGACCGTGAAGTACTTGAACCGCTTGACGACGCGGTCCTTCGTCGCGAACACGTACTCGCCGGCCAGCTGCCACGCCCGCGCTTTCGGCGCGGGCTTCGGTGGCGGTGGCGGTGGCGGCGGTGGGGGTGGCGGCGGCGGTGGTGGCGGAGGTGGTGGCGGAGGAGGTGGCGGCGGTGGCGGCGGTGGCGGTGGGGGTGGTGGCGCATGGCAGCGCACGCGCAGGCTCTCGCGCAGCTCGCGTCGCGTCGACGTCATCAGCCGGTAGTCGAAGTCGCGCTGCAGGTCGCCGCCCGGGTTGAGCCGGGTGAGCAGCTGGCACGCGTTAGGCCCCGACGGCACGGCGTCGAACAGCGTCCGCAGGTCGCCGAGCCGGCGCACGACGCGCGGCGCGTCGTCGTCGGCGATCGGCTCCCAGAGCAGGTCGAGGATGCGGTTCCCGAGCACGTCCTTCACCACCGCGCGCGGGATCGCGTGTCCCGGCCCGCCGTCGTCCTCGGCGACGTCCGTACCGTCAGGCACGACCGGGGCGTTAGGCACGCCGGTGAGGAACGCGAAGTCCGCGAGCGACGGCGACGTCGCGACGACCGAGTCGTCGAGCGCGTCGTCGAGCGCGTCGTCGAGCGACTCGCGGGCCCATGCGTCGGAGGTCGAGCTCATGGCGGTGTCTCCGGAGAAGTCGTCGCGAGCCCACCGCCGCGCGGCACGCTCGGCGGCGACGGGGTCGAGGTAGCCGTGGCCGATGCGGTGGACGTCGAGGTTCGCGTCCGGGTCGTCGTCGTCGATCGCCGCGTGGTCGGTGCTCGCCAGCAGCAGCGCCCGCGTGTCCAGGATCTCGATCGGCCGGCCGATCGCCTCGAACATGACGGCGACGACGCCCACCACGTGGGGCGTGGCCATGCTGGTGCCGGATTTCGAGACGGCGCGCGCCGACGGCGCCTCGCCCGGCGGCGTGGAGCGCGCGGCCGAGATGCTCACGCCGGGCGCGCACACCTCCGGCTTGAGCCGGCCGTCGCGCGTCGGCCCGGCGCTCGAGAAGCGCGCGATCCGGCGCGACGCGTCGTGCGGGTCGTACGCGCCGACGCCGATCGACAGGCGGCCGTTGCACAGCGTGCCGGTCGTGAACAGCGGCCCGTCCGCGGAGTCGGCGAACCGCGGGTGCGGCCCGCGCTTGCGCTCCACCCACGCGTGGAAGCGGCCGTCGGGCGCGGCGTCCCCGCGCAGCCGGATCTCCCACGTGCCGCCGGGCGCGCGGGGATAGAGGAACAGATCCACCTGGTGCTCGCCCGTGCCCGCGGTGCGCACGTGGTACACGTAGCCCACGCCGCGGCCGCCGATGGTGAGCGGGGCCTCCGCGCCCGGCGCGACCGCGGCGAGCTGCGCGCCGTCGGGCCCGACGATCGTGACGAGGAACCGATCGCCGCGCGCGTACCAGACCTCCACCTCGTTAGGCGTCGTGTCGTGCGTCGGCACGGTCAGGCGCAGCACCGCCTCCTCGCCGGTGCGCAGCCGCCCGTGCTGGTGGGCGCCCGCCATGGCGTAGTTGCCGATGCTGTTGCACACCGCGCGGCCCGGCTCGAGCCACACCGCGCGGTCGATCCCCTGCTCCACCATCGTCGACCCGTCGTGCGGCCCGCCCTGCGCGCCGACGCTCATGTTCACGACGCACGGCCGACCGTTCGCGACGCGGAACACGAAGTCGAGCGCCTCGAGCAGGCTGGCCGAGTCGCCGAGGTTGCGCGGGCCGAGCACGTCCGACGTGCGCGCGAGGTGCACGCACACGAGCCGTGCGTCGGGCGCCACGCCGCTCATTGCGGCACCGCGGCCGTTGCCCGCCGCGATGTCCAGCACGTGCGTGCCGTGCGTGCCGTATCGTTCGTGGGTCGCGCGGTCGGGCGCGTCGGCGTCGGCGGGATGGTAGCCGAGCGTCCGGTACGGGTCGGGCGCGGCGAGGGCGCGATCGATCTCCGCGGCGGTGTGGATGCGCCCGTAGCCCCAGACGTTGTCGGGCCCCGAGCCGGCGTCGCCGCGCTGGTCCCAGAGCGCGAGCAGCCGCGTCGAGCCGTCGCCGTTGCGGAACGTGTCGAGCGCGAAATCGAAGCCCCAATCGAGCACGCCGATCACGACGCCGCGTCCGGTCGCGACGAGCCCCGCGGGCCGGCGCGTGTACGGCGAGTCGTCGGGCGCGTCCTCGGCGATCGGCAGGTCGCCCAGCGCGTCGTCGGCGCCTAACGGATCCGCGTCGGACGCGTCGATGCCTGACGGAGGCGCGTCCAGCACCTCGATCGACGGCAGGAGGTGGAACGCCGCCTCCATCTCCACCACCGCGGGGCTCTCGGCGAGCGCGACGAGCTGCGAGCGGGGCGCGCGCAGCGTCACCACGTCGCCGAAGCGCGTGACGGCGCGCACGCCCGGGGGCAGCGCGGTCACGTCGGGCACGCGCGCGATGAGCGAGATCTCGTCGTCGCCGTCGCCCTCGCGCGCGACCTCGGCGAGCGCCGGGTCGTACTGGCGAACCTCCGCCTGCGGGTCGGCCATCGGCTGCACCGTGGTGAGCGGACCGGCGCGCGGCCCTCGCGGCGCGGTGATGCCGTCGCCGCGAGGATCGCTACGCCGCCGTGTCGACTGTCTGCGTCACGGCTGGCCGGCCTGCTGCGCGCCGGACGCGCTCTTTCCCTTCGACGTGGCGGGCGGGGGCGGCGTCGACGTACTGCTCGCGTACTCGTTGGACGCGCTACTGGCCGAGCCACCGGTGGACTAGCTCGTCTCGAGCGCCGTCACGCGCGCCTCGAGCGCGGTGAGGCGGGTGTCGAGGTTCGTGACGCGCGTGTCGAGCGACGTCACGCGCGTGTCGATCGTGCCGACGCGCGTCTCGAGCTGGTCGATGCGATCGTTCACGACGGTGGCAGCGGGTGCCGCGATCCGATCGAGCTCCCGCCGGCGCTCGCCGGCGAGCGCCGCGCGCTCCAGCAGCGTCGCGTCGATCGAGGCGACCCACGCGAGCGCCTGCGGCAGCGAGCCGTTGGTGCGGTCCGCGAGCACGGCGTCGCCCGCGGCGACGAGCGCCGCGCTCGCGCCGATCGCGCCCGCCGCCGCCGTGTGCAATGCCGTGATCGACGGTGCGCCCGTGCCGTCCGTGCGCCGGCGGTCGACCGCGTCGACGACGAGCGCGAGCTTCGCCGCGTCGATCGTCGGCGCGACGACCGACCCGGGGTCGTCCCTCGCCTGCCGCGCCAGCTCGAGCGCGTTGGCCGGGTCCTCGAGCGCGGCGGCAGCGGCCACCGCGCGCAGGATCTGCGTCTCGCGCGTCGAGGCGCCGGTGCCTAACGCCGGCACGCCGATCCCGAGCGGGATGTTGATCCCGGCCGCGGCGCCCGACCCGGCGGATCCGCCGCCGATGGGAATGGTCACGCCCATGTTGTGAGCCTCCGTTGGGACGATGTGCTACGGGGTGCCGGCGGCGTTCGCGTTGAAGCCGTTCGCGAGACCGCCGAGGATGCCCGGATTGCGGAGCAGCAGTCCGATGCCGCCGATCACCACCGGGTTGCCGAGCGCGCCCTTGCCGTCGCCCAGGAAGCCCAGCTTCACGGCCCCCTTCAGGAGCTGGAACACGTTCAGCTGGGTGCCGTTCAGCGCCTCGACAAGCTCCAGCGCGCCGTCCGCCTTGTTCAGCTTCTCGATCCGCGTGAGCTGGCGGCTCTGCGCCGTCGCGACGGTGACGACGCCGTCGACGCGGCGATCGATCGTGCCGAGCCGCGCGTTGATCTCCTGGATGCCCTTCGCGGTGCGCACGAACTCGGCGGCGACCTTGTCCATCCCTTCCTTGTACTGCTTCTGCGTGACCGGGCCGTTGCCGGCGCCGGTCGGGTCGCGGTACGCGGATCGACCGTCGGGGGTCGGCACCGGGCGGCCGTTCGTGCGGCCGCGGCCACGCCCGCGTCCGCGGCGCGCCTCGCCGAACTCCCCGCCGGCCGCGTCGATCAGCGAGTCGAGCATCTCGTCCACCTCACCGTGGTCGTATTCCGCGACGTTAGGCCCGTAGCTCTCGTCGGTCTCCATGGTCTCGTAGTCCTCGGCGTTCATGGGGAATCCTCCGTGGTAGGGGAGGGGTGCGCGCGAGCGCGCATGCGCCGGACGGCCGGAACCACCAGCGCCTCGAACAGCGGCGGGTCCGGCGGCGACGCGCCGCTGCTCCCGTGGCCGCCGCACAACGGACAGTGCGCCTCGCCGCCCCAGCACGCGCGGCACGCGCCGAGCGCCGCGGCGAGCGTGTCGTTCACCTCGCGCAGGCTCGCGAGCTCCTGACGCATGCGCGCGAGCGTGCGCACGTCGACGCACACCATCTCGTCGGCCGACGGATCGGACGACGACGGGTCGGGCTCGGGCTCGGGCGGCGAGTAGAACGGCACGTCGACGACGGGCTCGCTCACAGGCGGCGACGCGCCGTATCGCGTGCCGTATCGCGCGGCGCGCCATGCCGCGCGCCGGCGCGGCTCGTCGATGTCGTCGTCGTCATCGTCGTCATCGTCGTCGTCGTCGTCGCGCCGGCTGCCGAGCGCGCCGAGGAGCTCCATGACCGCGCGCTGCTCGGGGGTGAGCGGCGCCTCGGCCAGCGCCATCATCAGCGACGGCAGGCCGCCCCCGCCCTGGAGGAGGCCGAGCAGCAGCGGCAGCGCGGCAGCTCCCGCTCCCTGCCCCGATGGCCCCTCGCCCGTCGGATCGTCGGCGCGCGTGGGGTCAGACATCGGGCCACTCCCGCCAGTCGCGCGTGGCCGCCTCGAACGCGGCCATGGGGTCGGACTCGTCCCACGCGTCGTCCCACGCATCGTCCCACGCGTCGTCCCATGCGTCGCCCGATGCCTCGGCGTCGTCCATCGCCTCGCCGTCGGCGTCGATGATCGCGACCGCGGCGAGGTCGGTCAGCAGCATCGCAGCGCGCTCCGCGGGATTCGCGATGTCGCCGCGGGGCTGGCCGACGTCGTCGTAGAGGTGCTCGGCCGCGTAGTCCTCCACCGCCGGCCCGTCCGATGCCGCGACGGACGCCAGCTCGGCGATCGCGTTCGCGAACGCGGTCGGCGGGACCTGCCGCGAGCCCACGGCGATGGTCTGGCGACCCACCGCGGCGAGAACGAGCGCGAGCAGCGCCTGGATCGTCTCGGGCCGCGTCAGCAGCGCGACGAGCTGCATCGCCGCCGCGTCGGGCGTGAGGCTCGACGTCGTGCCGAGCGGGGCGACGGCCGGCGCGTTCGGCGCGCCGTTCGACGACGCCACGGGCGGTGCGCTCGGCGTCACGTTAGGCGGCGCGTTCGGCGTCGCGTTAGGCGTCGCGTTAGGCGTCGCGTTAGGCGGCGAGGCGGCGGGTGCGTTGGGCGTCGGAGCCGGTGCGGGTGGTGCCGCACGCGCCCCGGCGCTCGGCGCACCGCCGCCGCCGAGGAGCGCCGAGCCGCCGCCGATGATGCCGCCGGCGACCGCGCCCCACGGGCCGGCGACCGCGCCGCCCTGGGCCGCGCCCTGCACCACGCCCGGCAGCGCGCGCTGGACGATCGGCGCCGCGTCACGCCCGAAGCGCTGGATCGTGCCCATGAAGTCCTCCACGTCCTCCGCCGGCGTCCCGGGAAACGTGCGCGCGAGCAGCGCCTCGAGCGCATCGTCGTCGAGCGCCATCCGGTCGGGGCCCATGACGCGGCGGACCGCGGGATACTCCGTCGACGTCAGGCGCCAGTCGTTCGCAGCCATGGCTTCCTCCGGCCTCGTGGTATCACTGACGAAGGGCGCTCTCGGCGACCGACCGCACGAGACCCAGCAGCGAGCTCGCCGACACGTCGCGATCGTAGGCGAGCGCGCGGCGGCCGTCGGTCGAGACGAACACCGCGGACATCTCGCTCGCGTCGCCGACGAGCCGCCGCAGGTCCGCGTCCGGGGTGCGGACGATGATCACGTCGGGCTGCAGGCGCTTCGCGGTGTCGCGCAACGCCACCGCGCTCGGTGCGGTCGGACCGTCGCACGGCGGCACCGCGTCGAGCACGGCGATGTCGGCCGCGTCCTTCAGCGCTTCCATGATGACCGACCGGAACACTCCCGGCGGTATCCAGACCAGGACGCGCGATCGCGCCGTCGGACCACGGATCATCTCCGGCAGGCTCCGAGAGAGACGAGGCCCACGATCGATGTCGGCGGCGCGCGACGCCATGAGCCGAAGGAGCGAAGTTGGGCTCAGGCGGAGATGCAGTCGGGGCACATCCTCGCGTGCCGAGCACCGCGTGAATCCTGGGTTCAGCAGGATTCAGCAGGGTTCAGCTGATTTCGGCGCGATCAGCCGCCGACGGGCACGCCGAGTCCGCTCGGGGCGCCGGGGAGCCAGCGCGATGCGACCGCGATGGCCTGCGCGCGGCCGCGCACGCCGAGCTTCTCGAGCACGTTGTGGACGTGGTTCTTCGCCGTCGCGAGCTCGATGCCGAGCTCGCGCGCAATGTCCTTGTTCGTGCGTCCCGCCTCGAGCAGCCGCAGCACGTCGAGCTCGCGCGCCGTGAGCGCGGTGGGGGCCGTCGCGCGCGTGCCCGGGCGCATCCCGGTGCGCGTGCGCGCGAGCTCGGCGACGCGGCGCAGCAGCGCGGCGGCGATGCGCACGGAGCACCGCAGCTCGCCGCGCGCGGCGGCCTGCAGCGCGCCGATCAGGTCGTCGACGGACGCGTCGCGCGGCACGTAGCCGGCCGCGCCGGCCTCGGCGCACGGCATCACATCCGTGGCGGTCTCGGGCACGCCGAGCGCCACGATCTTCAGGTCGCGCGACGCGCCGGCGAGCGCCCGGATCTGCTCGAGCGCGTTAGGCATCGCCATGTCGAGCAGCAGGGCCTCGGGCTGGTCGCGCTCGATGACCTGCAGCGCCTCCGCGAGCGTGGCCGCGGTGGCGACGACGTCGACGGCAGGCGACCCTCGCAGGAGGCTCGCGAGGCCGTCGCGAAACAATCGAACCTCGCCGAGAATGGCGGTCCGGATGGCCATGCGCCCGACTCGCGATGTCCTGCGATGCGCGACCGCCGGGGTAGCGCGGTCCATCGAAACGAGCGACCATGATGCGCTGCCCCGGTCGCACGCGCCAGCGTCGGCGCACACGTGCGGCCATCGCCCCATCCAACATACGTAGAATCGGCGGCGTTCCGGACACCGCGATGGTGCGCCCATGTCGCGTTCACACGAGCACGACCGCGCCACGAACGTTCGCCGCGCGTCGGCCACGCGCATCGTCGTCGTCGTGCTCGCCGCGTGGGCCTGCGGGCCGCAGCCGCCGCCGATCCTCCCGCCCGGACCGTACGTGCCCGGGCAGTCGTACTTCAGTCAGCACGACTACATCGAGTACATCGCCGGGAACGCGCCGGTGATCTTCAGCGCGCCGCACGGCGGCACGCTGGCGCCGGCCGACATCGCGACGCGCACCTGCGGAACGAACACGACCGATCTGAACACCGAGGAGCTCGTCCGACAGATGCAGCAGTCGTTCTTCAACCGTACCGGACGGTTCCCGCACGTCGTGATCAATCGGCTGAGCCGGAGCAAGCTCGATGCGAACCGCGACGTGCAGGAAGCGACGTGCGGCGATGCGAACGCGACGGCCGCGTGGGTCGCGTGGCACGGCTTCCTCGACGTCGCGAGGCAGGCGGTGACGGCGAACGGCGCGCGCGGCTGGTACATGGACATGCACGGCCATGGCCACGCGATCCAGCGTCTGGAGATCGGCTACGACCTCTCGGCCGCGACGCTCGCCCTCTCCGACGCCGCGCTCGACGCCGGCACCGCGTTCGAGGACTCGAGCACCATCCGGACGATCTCGCACGACGACACGAGCCGGTCGTTCTCCGCGCTGCTGCGTGGTCCGACGAGCCTCGGTGCGATGTACGCCGCGGAGGGATTTCGCGCGGTGCCGAGCGTCACCGACCGATCGCCGGGCGGCGATCCGTACTTCAACGGCGGCTTCAACGTCGAGCGCTACGGCTGCCGCGACGGCGGGACGCTGTGCGCCGTGCAGATCGAGACGAACCTGACCGGCGTCCGCGACGACGCGGCGAGCCGCACCCGGTTCGGCGACGCGACGGCGCGGATCCTGGAGCGCTACCTGGCCGCCCACTGGGGCGTCCAGCTGACCCGCTAGCGGGGGCCGCGCGGGGGCCGCGCGGGGGCCGGCGCGGAGGCTGGACCGGGCGCCGGTTGCCGATTTCGGCTTCCCCCCCCATCATCAGCGCTCCGAGGTGCTTGAACGTTACAGCAACGTGGACAGCGCCCGCTCCGGCCGATCGTCCGGCTCCGCAGCCCCCTCACCGCCGCCCGTGCCATGAGCTCCTTCTCGCGTCGTACCTTCCTCAAGTCCTCGGCCCTCGCGGCCGCCGGCGCCGCCCTGCCGGCCAAGGCGTGGGCCCGGATCCCGGGCGCCAACGCCGACATCCGCGTCGCCGTGATCGGCCTGAACGGCCGCGGCCGGAACCACCTGCAGAGCCTCGCGCGCATCCCGGGCGTCCGCGTCGTCGCGCTCTGCGACGTCGACACGGCGGTGCTCGACAAGGTGAAGCCGACGGTGAACGGCGGCGACGTGAAGACGTACACCGACCTGCGGAAGCTCTTCGACGACAAGGACGTCGACGCGGTGACGATCGCCACGCCGAACCACTGGCACAGCCTCGCGGCGATCTGGGCGATGCAGGCGGGCAAGGACGTCTACGTCGAGAAGCCGGTCTCGCACGAGATCTGGGAGGGGCGCCAGCTCGTGAACGCGTCCAAGAAGTACAAGGACCGCGTCATCCAGGTCGGCACGCAGATCCGCTCCGGCGAGGGGCTGCAGCAGGCGGTGCAGTACGTCCGGTCGGGTCAGCTCGGCAAGATCACGGCGGCGCGCGGCTTCTGCTACAAGCGCCGCGACTCGATCGGCCTGTGCGGCGGCCCGCAGCAGGTGCCGTCGACGATCGACTACAACCTGTGGAGCGGCCCGGCGCCGCTCGTCGCGCCGCACCGCAACACGAAGAACGGCCCGGTGCACTACGACTGGCACTGGATCTGGCTGTACGGCAACGGCGACGTCGGCAACCAGGGCATCCACCAGATGGACGTGGCGCGCTGGTTCCTCGGCGAGGAGGGGCTGCCGCGCCACACGATGTCGATCGGCGGCCGCCTCGGCTACGTCGACGACGGCGAGACCCCGAACACGCAGGTCGTCATCCACGACTACGCCACCGCGCCGCTCATCTTCGAGGTGCGCGGGCTGCCGAAGGCGGCCGGCGTCCAGGGCGCGGGCGGCGACCCGGCGGCAAACCAGGGCGGCGCCGCGGCGCGCGACATGGACAACTACCGCGGCGTCGACATCGGCAACGTCATCGACTGTGAGGGCGGCAGCGTGATCGTGCCGAGCTACACGACGGCGCGCGTGGTCGACAAGAGCGGCACCGTGATCAAGGAGTTCACGGGCCGCGACACGCACATGCAGAACTTCATCGACGTCGTCCGCAGCCGCCGGTCGCAGGATCTCTTCGGGCCGGTCGAGGAGGGGCACGTGTCGAGCGCGCTCTGCCACCTCGGCAACATCTCGCACCGGCTCGGCAAGGCGCAGTCGGAGGCGGTGCTCACGTCGTCGATCAAGTCGGACGCGAAGCTGTTCGAGGCGCACGGGCGGATGCTCGAGCACCTCGCGGCGAACAAGGTCGACCTCGGCAAGACGCCGCTGACGCAGGGCGTGCCGCTGCAGATCGACGCGGCGCACGAGCGCTTCGTGGGCTCGAACTCGGCGCAGGCGAACGCGATGCTGAAGCGCGACTACCGCAAGCCGTTCGAGGTGCCGTCGCTCGGCTGACGCTCCGACGGCTCGGCATCGCACGCGGAGACGCGGAGAACGCGGAGAACACCGACGTAACTTGGTCGTTCTCCGCGTTCTCCGCGTCTCCGCGTGAGCGATTTCCTTAATCGTTTAAGCATGCGACGTCACCTCAGGCTCCTCGCGATCGCACTCACGCTCGCGTCCCCTGCCCGGGCGCAGGTCGATTCGGCCCGCGAGGCGCGGCTCGCGTGGTTCAAGGACGCGAAGTACGGGCTGTTCATCCACTGGGGGCTCTACGCCATCCCCGCCGGCCAGTGGAAGGGGAAGACGATCCCCGGCATCGGCGAGTGGATCATGAACCGGGCGCGGATCCCGGTGCGCGAGTACGAGCAGCTCGCGCGGCAGTTCAACCCCACGCGGTTCGACGCCGACGCGTGGGCACGGATGGCCCGCGACGCCGGGATGAAGTACGTCGTCATCACCTCCAAGCACCACGACGGCTTCGCGCTGTTCCGGTCCGACGTGAGCCGCTACGACGTCGTCGACGCCACGCCGTTCAAGCGCGACGTGCTGGCCGAGCTGGCGAAGGCGTGCGCGAAGTACGGGCTGCGGCTCGGCTTCTACTACTCGCAGGCGCAGGACTGGCACGAGCCGAACGGCGCCGGCAACACGTGGGACTTCGGCCCCGACTCGCTGAAGGACTACGATGCCTACCTGCGCGGCAAGGCGGAGCCGCAGGTGCGCGAGCTGCTCACGCGCTACGGGCCGGTCGCGCTCATCTGGTTCGACACGCCGCGCATGATGACGCCGGAGCGCGCGAAGCGCTTCACCGACATCGTCCGCACGCTGCAGCCGAACACGCTCATCGACGGCCGCCTCGGCGCCGCGGGCGACTACGTGAGCACGGGCGACAACGCGATCCCGTCCGCGGTGCGCGGGGAGTACTGGGAGGTGCCGGCGACGCTGAACCACACGTGGGGCTACCGCACCGACGACGCGGACTGGAAGTCCCCGGGCGACGTGATCTTCAAGCTCGTCGACGTCGTGAGCAAGGGCGGCAACTACCTGCTCAACGTCGGCCCGATGCCTAACGGCGAGATGCCGCGGGCCGCGGTGGACATCCTCACCACGGCCGGCGCGTGGCTCAAGAAGAACGGCGAGGCGGTGTACGGCGCGGGCCCCACGCCGTTCGGCGACGAGCTCGGCGAGCCCGCGACGAAGGCGAAGGACGCGCGCGGACAGCCGGCGTTCCTCGCGCGCACCGACTACCGCGTCACGACGAAGCCCGGGAAGCTCTTCTTCACGTTCTTCAGGGATCCCGGCGGCACGTTCGAGCTGCCGGCGATGCCGAACGCGGTGCAGCGCGCGTACCGCCTGAGCGACGGCGCGCCGATGGAGGTGCGCACAACGGCGGCCGGCGCGCGCCAGATCGTGCTGCCCCGCTTCCCCGCCGACCGTCCGGGGTTTCTCGCGATCGACGACCTCATGGGCACCGTGATCGTCGTCGAGATCGACGGGGGCACGGTCAAACGTTAGGCACGCTCCGGCGCCGGTCCTTCTTCAGTCCTCCTTCAGTCCCACCCGAAACTCGTACGTGGAGTCATGAACGGCCCGCCCATGTCCACCTGCCACGAAACCTGAGATGCACGACCGTCGACTCCCAGCGATCGCCGCCTTACTCGTCGGCGCCTGCGCGCACCACCCCGCGCCGTTGCCCACGCCGGACGTCGGGCTGAACGGCAATTGGGTCGTGCGCCAGCCGATGGGCGACGGGACGTCGCGCAACAGCTACTTCGCGCTCACGCAGCGCGGCGACTCGATCGGCGGCACGATCCGCACGACGCAGTTCTTCTACCGCACGGTGATCGGCGCGGGCACCGCGGACTCGTTCCAGATCACCGGCGTGATGCGCGACGGCGCGAGCGAGCGGCGCGCGACGTACACCGGGAAGCTGGTCGGCGACACGCTGCATCTCTTCACGCGGCGCAACGCGCAGTCGCCGATGACGGAGTCGAAGGCGGTGCGCGCGCCGGCCGGCGAGGGCGCGATGCCGGCACGCATCGAGCCGCCGGCGCGCCACGCGGTGCGCGACAACGGCCTCGCACGCACGCCGCCGATGGGCTGGAACTCGTGGAACAAGTTTGCCGGCCGAGTGGACGACGCGGCGGTGCGCGCGATGGCGGACGCGATGGCGTCGAACGGCATGCGCGACGCGGGCTACGTGTACGTCAACATCGACGACACGTGGGAGGGCGAGCGCGACGCGCAGGGGAACATCACGACGAACCGCAAGTTCCCCGACATGAAGGCGCTCGCCGACTACGTGCACGCGAAGGGCCTCAAGCTCGGCATCTACTCGTCGCCGGGGCCGAACACCTGCGCGGGCTACGAGGGGAGCTACGGCCACGAGGCGCAGGACGCGCGCACGTACGCGGCGTGGGGGATCGACTACCTGAAGTACGACTGGTGCGGCGCGCGGAACATCTACACCGACGCGGAGATGCCCGCGGTCTACCAGAAGATGGGCGACGCGCTGCTCGCGACGGGGCGGCCGATCGTCTACAGCCTCTGTCAGTACGGCCGCGAGGACGTGTGGACGTGGGGCGCGGACGTCGGCGGGAACCTCTGGCGCACGACGGGCGACATCCGCGACACGTGGGACTCGATGACGCGCATCGGCTTCGCGCAGGACTCGCTCGCCCGCTTCGCGAAGCCCGGGCACTGGAACGACCCCGACATGCTGGAGATCGGCAACGGCGGCATGAGCGCCGACGAGTATCGCACGCACATGAGCCTGTGGTCGATCCTCGCCGCGCCGCTGCTCGCCGGCAACGACCTGCGCGCGATGACGCCGGAGATCCGCGACATCCTGCTGAACCGCGAGGTGATCGCGATCGACCAGGACGCCGGCGGCAAGCAGGGCGCGCGCGCGTGGCAGGACGGCGACCGCGAGATCTGGACGCGCGAGCTGGCCGACGGGTCGCGCGCCGTGGCGCTGTTCAACCGCGGCGACGCGCCGGCGTCGATCACCGCGCGCTGGGCGTCGCTGGGGGTCCGCGCGCGGCAGGCGCGCGACCTGTGGGCGCATCAGGACGTGTCGCCCGGGTCCGAGCACACCGCGACGGTACCTGCGCACGGCGTGGTGCTGCTGCGCGTGACCCGTTAGGCGCGCCATCTCACGACTACACCACCGCGAGAGCCCCTCGTCTTCGGTAACGGATCGAACGATCCGCCGATCCGTCGATCCGTTACAAGACGAGAGGGGTCGTCTCCGCCGAGGCGTCCGGAGACGGCGCGCCGGAACCCGAGATCTCGCCACATGCGCCTCCCCTGGATCGTCGCCTCGATCGTCGTTCTCCCGCTCGCGTCGGCCGGCGCCCAACGCGCGCCGACCCTCGAGACGCGTGGCGCGATGCCGGACGAGTGGGTGGACCGCGCGACGGGGCATCGCGTCGTGCGGCTCACGCACCGGGAGGCGAGCAGCGAGAGCTTCTACTTCCACAACGACCCGTTCGTGCCGCGGCGGAGCGACGGCGGCGGACGCATGGTCTTCGCCGGCACGACCGGGCACGGGCGCCAGCTCTTCACGGTGGACCTCGCGACGCGCGCGATCGCGCAGCTCACCGACGAGCCGGGGGGCGCGCGCGGCGAGATCGTCGCGCCGCGGCACCGCGAGGCGGTGTGGCAGCGTGGCGACTCGGTGTTCGCGACGCACCTCGACACGCGCCGCACGCGGCTGCTCGCCGCCCTGCCCCCGACGCTGCACGCGAGCGTCACCACCCTCAACGCCGACGAGACGCTGCTCGGCGGCGTCATCGCCGGTCCCGAGGTGCGCGAGATCCTCGCGCAGTATCCGGCGAAGCGCGACTTCTTCGACCGCATCTTCGCCGCGCACCCACGGCACACGCTGTTCGTCGTCAACCTGAAGACCGGCGCGCTCCGGCGGATCCACGAGGAGCGGACCTGGATCGGGCACGTGCAGTTCTCGCCGACGGATCCGGATCTGCTGATGTTCTGCCACGAGGGACCGTGGCACCTCGTCGACCGCATCTGGACGATCGACGTGCGCCGCGGCGACGTGAAGCAGATCCACCACCGCTCCATGGAGCGGGAGATCGCCGGCCACGAGTTCTTCAGCCCCGACGGCCGCACGATCTGGTACGACCTGCAGATCCCGCGCGGCGTGACGTTCTACCTCGCGGGCGCCGACGTCGCGACGGGCCGCACGACGCGCTACGCGCTCACGCGCGACGAGTGGTCGATCCACTTCAACCAGTCGCCGGTGGCTCCGCTCCTGTTCGCGGGCGACGGCGGCGACTCGTCGCAGGTGGCCCGCGCGAAGGACGGCCGGTGGCTCTACCTGTTCCGTCCCGACGGCGACCGGCTCGTGTCGGAGAAGCTCGTCGACATGCGCGCGCACGACTACCGCCTCGAGCCGAACGTGCACTTCTCCCCCGACGGGAAGTGGGTGGTGTTCCGCGCGAACTTCGAGGGGCGGAGCGACTCGTACGCCGTGGAGGTGGCGCGCGCGCAGCTCCCGCCCGACCCGACCGCGAGCGTGCGCGCGCCGCTCGTCGCGCAGCCCGCGCGGCGCGACGCGCTGCCGACGGTCTTCTACATCGGCGACTCCACCGTGCGGAACGGCAACGGCACCGGCGGGAACGGCCAGTGGGGATGGGGCGATCTGACGGCGTCGTACTTCGACACGACGCGCGTCCACGTCGTGAACCGCGCGCTCGGCGGACGGAGCAGCCGCACGTTCATCTCGCAGGGCTACTGGGACGCGGTGCTCGCGCAGCTCCGCACGGGCGACGTCGTCGTCATGCAGTTCGGCCACAACGACGCGAGCCCCGTGAACGACACGACGCGCGCCCGCGGCACGCTGCACGGCATCGGCGACGACTCGGTCGAGATAGAGAACGGCGTCACGCACCGGCACGAGACGGTGCACAGCTACGGCTGGTACCTGCGGAAGCTCATCGCCGACGCGCGCGCGAAGGGCGCCACGCCGATCGTCGCGTCGTCGGTACCGCAGGACGCGTGGGACGACGGCAGGGTGCGCCGCGGCCTCGGCGGCTTCGCCGGGTGGGCCGGCGACGTCGCGCGGGCCGAGGGCGTTCCGTTCATCGACCTCAACGAGCTGATCGCGCGCGAGTACGACGCCATGGGCGAGGAGCGGGTGCACGCGCTCTTCCCCGCCGACCACACGCACACGAACCGCGACGGCGCGGCGATCAGCGCGCGCATCGCCATCGACGCGCTGCGGCGGCTGCCGAACAGTCCCGTGGCGCCGTACCTCCGTTAGGCATGATCCGCAATGCGTTCCGCACCTGCGCGAGGTGTTTCATCTCGACCGAGGCGCGAGGTGAGAACACGATGGGGATCCACGAGCGATTCGAACGGATCTCACGATAGGCGACAGGCTACAGTCTCGAGGCTATCCCGAGATCCGTTCACTCGCATTTGGATCCCCATGAAGTCCTCGCCTGCGACCTACGGACGTTCGATCGCGACGTCTCTTCTGGCGTTCGCGCTGCTCGCCCCGCCGCTCGCCGCGCAGGCACCGGCCCGCACGTTCGACGTGCGCGCGTTCGGCGCGACGGGCGACGGACACACGATCGATTCCGACGCGATCAACCGCGCGATCGACTCGGCGGCGGCGGCGGGCGGCGGCACCGTGCACTTCCCCGCCGGCACGTACGCGAGCCACTCGGTGCGCCTCAGGAGCCACGTGGCGCTGCACCTCGAGCGCGGCGCCACGCTCCTCGCCGCCGACACCGCGAACGGCCGCGGGTTCGACCCCGCGGAGCCCGGCGCGGGGAACGCGTATCAGGACTTCGGGCACAGCCACTGGCACAACTCGCTCCTCTGGGGCGAGGACGTCGAGGACGTGTCGATCGTCGGGCCGGGGCGCATCGACGGCGCCGCGCTGCGCCGCGAGCTGTCGCGCGACGTGCCGGGGCTCGCGAACAAGGCGATCGCCCTCAAGCGCGCGCGCAACGTGCTGCTGCGCGACCTCACGATCTATCGCGGTGGCCACTTCGGCATCCTCGCCACCGGCGTCGACAACCTGACGATCGACGACCTCACGATCGACACGAACCGCGACGGCATCGACGTCGACGCGTGCCGCAACGTGCGGATCTCGAACACGAGCGTGAACGCGCCGAACGACGACGCGATCGTGCTCAAGAGCTCCTACGCGCTCGGCGCGCCGCGCGCCACGGAGGACGTGGCGATCACGAACAGCGTCGTGAGCGGCTTCGACGTCGGCTCGGTGCTCGACGGCACGTACCGCCGCACCACGGAGCGCGCGCCGGACCGCGACGGTCCCACGGGGCGCATCAAGCTCGGCACCGAGTCGAACGGCGCGTTCCGCAACATCACGATCGCGAACGTCGTCTTCGAGCGGTCGCGCGGCCTCGCGCTGGAGACGGTGGACGGCGCGACGATCGAGGACGTGGCGATCACGAACGTCACGATGCGCGAGGTGACCACCGCGCCGATCTTCCTGCGCATCGGTGCGCGGCTGCGCGGCCCGGCGGGGACGCAGATCGGCGCGATTCGGCGCGTGACGATCAGCAACGTCGTCGCCTCGGGCGCCGACCCCCGCTACGCGTCGATCATCGCGGGCCTGCCCGGGCATCCGGTGGAGGACGTGACGCTGCGCGACGTGCGGCTCGTCTACCGCGGCGGCCTGTCGCTCGAGCACGCGGCGAAGCAACCGTCGGAGCTCGTGAACACGTTCTTCCGTCCGCCCGACGGCAGCGGCCCGCGCGAGCCGTTCACGGTACCGGAGCGCGCCGCGATGTACCCGGAGCCGAGCATGTTCGGCGTGCTGCCGGCGTACGGGTTCTACGTGCGCCACGCGAGGGGCGTGCGGCTCGATGGCGTGCAGGTGAGCTGGGAGCAGCCCGACACGCGTCCCGCGTTCGTGCTCGACGACGTGCGCGGCGTGGATCTGCGCGGCGTGCGGGCGCGGCGCGCGTCCGGCGCATCGCTGCTCGAGCTGCGCGGCGTCGAGGACGTGCGCGTGCGCGACTCCGCGCCGCTCGCCGACGTGACGCTCGCGCGGGTCGCGCGGAAGAGCTACTGATCTTCTCACGCGGAGCCGCGGAGCATGCCCGTGCCGAGCGTGTCGAAACGACGAGCGCCCACCACCCGTACGGACCGGCATCCTCGCGACAGGAGCGCCGCATGGTCCGCCCCCGGATCGAGAACGTCGCCCGCGACATCGTGCACGCGTCGCGCACGCTGCGCCGCAACCGGACGGTCACCGCGGTGGCCGTCGCGATCCTCGCCCTCGGCATCGGCGCGAACACGACGATCTTCCGCTTCGTGAGCGCGCTGCTGCTCCAGCCGGCACCGGTGGAGGCGCCGGAGCGGCTGCTGCAGCTGTGGAACGTGAACCGCGGCGCGCGCTCGCCGATGGAGCGCTTCGTCCCGCTGAGCTATCCGGCATACGCGTACTACCGCGACCACGCGCACGGCTTCACGGGGCTGCTCGCGTTCGATGGGGACCCGGCGACGCTGAGCTGGATGCGCGGCGGACGGGGCGAGATGGTGCAGGCGCAGTTCGTGTCGGGCAACTTCTTCTCGGTGCTCGGCGTGCGCGCGACGCTCGGCACCACGGCGCTCCCAGCGGACGAGGGGCGCGGCGACGCGACACCGACGGTCGTCGTGAGCCATCGCTTCTGGCGCGAGCAGCTCGGCGGCGAGCCCACCGCGGTGGGGAGCGCGATCATGCTGAACGGCGTCGCGTTCACGGTCGCGGGCGTGGCGCCGCCAGGATTCACCGGACTGCTCGCCGGCCTCGCGCCCGACGTCTGGGCGCCGCTCGCGACGACCGACGCCGTTAGGCACGAGCACGGCCGCCTCGCCAGCCGCTCCACGTTCTGGCTGATGGCGGTGGGCCGGCTCGCGCCGCGCGTGACGGCACCGCGCGCCGCGGCCGAGGTCCGCGTGCTCGCGCGCCGGGTCGCGGCCGAGGACCGACTGGCGCCGGTGCCGGGCGCGCCGCCGGACGTCGAGCGGGGCACGTTCGACGCCGCGGTGTACCCGGCGACGCTGGTGCCCGGCCCGTTCCGCGTCTACGTCGGCGCGTTCGTGGGACTGCTGCAGGCGGTGGTGGTGATGCTGCTGCTCATCGCGGGCGCGAACGCCGCGAACCTGTTTCTCGCGCAGGCCACGACGCGCCGCCCCGAGATGGCGCTCCGCTCGTCGCTCGGCGCGACGCGCGCGCGGCTCGTGCAGCTCGTGCTCGTGGAGACGACGCTGCTCGGCGCGCTCGCCGGGATCGCGGGGCTCCTCGTGGCGCGGCAGACGGCGCCGCTGCTGCTGCGGCTCGTCCCGCCGACGCTGCCGCTGCGGCTGGGGCTCGCGATGGACTGGCGCGTGGTCGCGTTCGCGTCGGGGACGGCGCTGCTCACCGGACTGCTGTTCGGCCTCGGGCCGGCGCTGCGCGCGACGAGCGACCTCGCGGGGATCCTGCGGCTCGATGCGGCGGGCGGTCGACGCGGCGCGCGGCTGCGCAACGCGCTCGTCGTCACGCAGATCGCGATGTCGCTCGTGCTGCTCGTGGGCGGTGCGCTGTGCTGGCAGAGCCTGCGGCGCGCGCAGTCGGCGGACCCGGGATTCGACGTGCGCAACCGCGTCGCCGCAGAGCTCGACCTCGGGAGCCTGGGCTACACGGAGAGCGCGGGACGCGCGCTCCAGCGCCGCCTGATGGAGCGCGTCGCCGCGCTGCCCGGCGTGCGGCGCGCGAGCGCGACACAGTATCTGCCGCTCGCCACGACGCGCATGGCCGCCGGCGTGCGCGCCGACGGCACGGAGCGACAGGTCCAGACGTTCGACGTCGGCCCGGGCTACTTCGCGACGATGGGGACGCCGCTGCTGCGCGGCCGCGAGTTCGGCGCGAGCGACGACGAGCGTTCCGCGCCCGTGGTCGTGGTGAACGAGGCGCTGGCGCGCGCGCTGTGGTCCGACGGCGACGCGGTCGGCCGCGCGCTCACGGTCGACGTGGGCGCGGGACCGGCGAGCTACCAGGTGATCGGCGTGGTGACGACGGGCAAGTACCGCAGCCTCGGCGAGCGTCCGACGCCGGCCCTGTTCCGCGCCGAGCGGCAGACGTATCGCGCGCGGCTGACGATCGTGGCCGAGGTGGCCGGCGTCACGCCGACGGCGGCGCTCGGCGCGATCCGGCGCGAGGTCGCGCACCTCGACCCGAGCCTCGTGCTGCGCACGGGCACGCTCGAGGAGCATCTCGGGTTCGCGCTGTTCCCGTCGCGCGCCTCCGGGATCGCGCTCGGCGCGGCGGGCGCGCTCGGCCTCGTGCTCGCGCTCGCGGGGCTCGCCGCGGTGGTCGCGCAGTCGGTCGCCCAGCGGACGCGCGAGATCGGCATCCGGATGGCGTTAGGCGCCGACCGGCGGGACATCCTCGGCCACGTGGTGCGCGACGGCGCGCGCCTGCTCGGCGCGGGCGTGGCCGTCGGCGTGGTCGCCGCGCTCGGCGCCACGCGCTTCCTGTCCGGGCTCCTTTTCGGCATCGGCGCCACCGACCCCCGCACGTTCGTCGGCGTCGTCGCGGGGCTCGTCGTCACGTCGTTGGGCGCGTGCCTGCTCGTCGCGCGGCGGGCCACGCGGATCGATCCGATCAGCGCGATGCGAGGCGACTGATCGGGTGCGCCCGGCACGGTCCCACGTACGTGTTTCTGGGGGACTGAAGAAGGACTGAAGGGGGACTGAAGAAGGACCAACAACATTGTTGGTGTTCTCCTTCTTCAGTCCCTCTTCAGTCCTTCTTCAGTCCAACCAACACTCGTACGTGGAGCCACGCCGCCCACGACGCCGCCTAACGTCGAGCGGCGTCGTACGCGAAGGTGTAGTCGCCCGCTCCCACGTCGACGCGCACGGCGGCGCCGTCCTGAGTCGCCAACGTGACGCCGGCGGCACGCGCGACGGGCGACGCGCCCTCGCTGACCGACGCGAGCGTCGCGCCAGGCAGCCACACGGTGGCGCTCGTGTTGGGCGGCACGCGCACGGTGACCGTCATGCGGCCGCCGTCGAGCTTCCAGCCGGAGGCGACGTCGCCGTACTGCGTCTTCAGCGCGGCGCGGGCCCAGGTGAAGTTGCCGCCGGGACGCGGGCGCACGATGACGTGCTTGTAGCCCGGATGCTCGGGGTCGATGTTCAGCCCCGCGACCACACGGTACATCCAGTCGCCGATCGCGCCGTACGCGTAGTGGTTGAACGAGTTCATGCCCTTGTCCTGGAACGTGCCGTCCGGCTTGAGGCCGTCCCACCGCTCCCAGATCGTCGTGGCACCCTGCTTCACCGGGTAGAGCCACGACGGGTAGCTCTCGTTCAGCAGCAGCGCGTAGGCGACGTCGAGATAGCCGTTCTCGCTCAGCGCGCGCGTGAGCGCCGGCGTGCCGAGGAAGCCCGTCGTGAGGTGGCGCATGCGCCGCACGTCCTCGGCGAGACGCCGCGCGGCGTCGTCGCGCACGCTGTCGGGAAGCAGCCCGAAGTCGAGCGCGAGCGCGTACGCGGTCTGCGTGTTGGAGCTGAGCCGTCCGCGCGACGTCACGTACTCGCGGTCGAACGCCGCCCTGATGCGCTCGAACAGCGCCCGGTAGCGCGCCGCGTCGTCGCGCTTGCCGAGCACCGCGGCGGAGCGCGCGAGCAGGTCGGTGGAGTGCGCGAAGTACGCCGTCGCGAGGAGATCCTTGTCGGTCGTCGCGCCCGGATAGTCCGCCGACGTGCTCGCGAACGCGAGCCAGTCGCCGAAGTGGAAGCCGCTCTTCCAGAGCAGGCTGTCGCCGGCCTGCGCGCGCATGTACTCCACCCACCGCTGCATGCTCGGATACTGCCGCGCGAGCAGCCGCGTGTCGCCGTACGCCTGGTACATCGTCCACGGCACGACGACGGCGACGTCGGCCCACCCCGTCGCGCCGCCGCCCGTCGGCTGTCCCTTGCTCAACACGTCCGGGACGACGAACGGGACCGATCCGTTAGGCTTCTGGTCGAGCGCGACGTCGCCGAGCCACTTCGTGAAGAAGCCGGCGACGTCCATGTTGAAGGCGGCCGTCGGCGCGAACACCTGCGCGTCGCCCGTCCATCCCATGCGCTCGTCGCGCTGTGGGCAGTCCGTGGGGACGTCGAGGAAGTTCCCCTTCTGCCCCCACTGGATGTTGTGCTGGAGCTGGTTCACGAGCGCGTTCGACGACTCGAACGTGCCGGTCGGCGCCATGTCGGAGTGCACCACGATGCCGGTGATCGCGTCGAGCGGCGGGTCGCCGCCCGGGTAGCCGCTCACCGCGACGTAGCGGAACCCCTGGAAGGTGAAGTGCGGCTCGAAGACTTCCTCCCCTTCCCCCTTCAGCGTGTAGTGGTTCGTCGCCTCGGCGCCGCGCAGGTTCTCGGTGTAGAAGTTCCCCGCCTTGTCGAGCACCTCGGCATGTCGCAGCGTGATCGTCGTGCCGCTCGGTCCGCGCGCCCTGAGCCGGACCCAGCCCACCATGTTCTGGCCGAGGTCGAGCACGGTGTCGCCGCCGGGCGTGTGGATCACCTTCAGCGGCCGCAGCTCCTGGATGCGCCGCACCGGCGGGCCCGCGGGGGCGACCAGCGCCACGTTAGGCGCCGCCGTCACGCGCACGCCGCGCCAGCCGCCGTCGGCGAACCCCGCAGCGCTCCACCCGCGCTTCTCGAGCCGCGCGTCGTACCGCTCCCCGTCGTAGATGTCCGACACGAGGATCGGCCCGGTCGACGACTTCCACGCCGAGTCGGTGCCTAACGTGACCGTGCGGCCGTCCGCGTAGCGCACGACGAGCTGCGCGAGCAGCGCGAGCCGCGTGCCGTAGTTGTTGCGCTTCCCGGTGAAGCCGAAGTGCCCGCGGTACCAGCCGTCGCCGAGCGTCGCACCGATCGCGTTCGCGCCGGGGCGCAGCAGGTCGGTGACGTCGTAGGTGAAGTACTGCAGGCGGTGGTCGTAGCTCGTCCATCCGGGCGCGAACAGCCGGTCGCCGACGCGTCGGCCGTTCAGCTCCACCTCGTGCAGCCCGAGGCTCGTGACGTAGAGGCGCGCGGAGGCGACCGGGCCGGCGAGCGTGAAGTCGCGCCGCAGCATCGGGCTCGGGTTCGACTTCGTCGTGTCCTCGGGGACGTCGGGGGAGATCCAGCGCGCGGTCCAGTCGCCCGGCGCGAGGAGGCCCATCTCCCACCACGCCGGGGCACTCCACGCGGACGGGCGCCCCTTGCCGTCCCACACGCGCACCTGCCACAGGTAGCGCTGTCCGCTGCGCAGCGCCGGACCGGCGTACGGCCGCTGCACGGAGCTGTCGGAGGCGACGCGTCCGGTGGTCCACAGCGGCCGACTGGCGAGCGACGCGGCGTCGGTCGCGACGCGGATCTCGTACGCGCCCTGCACGGCGCCCCGCTCGCTCGACGCGAGCCTCCACGACAGGCGCGGCGCGAGGACGTCGATGCCGAGCGGGTTGGTCTGGTACTCGGTGCGCAGGTCGGTGACCTGCATGGCCGGCTGCGCATGCAGGGGCGCGCCGCGCGCCGCCGCGAGCAGGACGACGGCCGCCACGAGGCACCGCCGGACGGAGGTGGAGAGGCGCATGGGCGTCGGTCCCTCTGGCGTGACTGAACGAATGTGCAGATTATGCAATCCGTTCGGAAACGAGTCTCGGCCGAAGATCGTGCGCGCGGGTGCGCTGTCAAGTGCTCCGCGGCCTAACGCCTCCCGCATGCCTCGCCCTCGCTCCGCGCCCGATCTGTACCTCCTCACGAAAGTCAGCTCGCTCTACTACCTGCGCGATCAGACGCAGCAGGAGATCGCGGACCGCCTGCGCATCTCGCGGCCCACGGTGTCGCGGCTGCTGCAGGAGGCGCAGCAACAGGGGATCGTGCAGATCACCGTCGCGCCGCCGCGCGGCCTGCACACCGAGCTCGAGTCGCGGCTCGAGGAGCGCTTCGGGCTGCAGGAAGCGCAGGTCGTCGCCCTGGAACCGCGCCAAGCGCGCGACCTCCTGAAGCGCCAGCTCGGCGCGAGCGCCGCGGGGTACCTCGCGCGCACCGTGCAGCGGGGCGACTCCATCGGGCTGTCGTGGGGCACGACGCTCTCCGCGCTCGTCGACGCGATGACGCCGCTCCCCACCGACGGCGTGCGCGTGGTGCAGACGCTCGGCGGCATCGGGCCGCCCGACGCGGCGTCGTACGCGGGCTCGCTCGTGCGCCGCCTGGCGCAGCTTCTCGGCGCGACGCCCGTGCTGCTGCCGGCGCCGGGCGTGGTGCCGTCGGCCGCGGTGCGCGACGCGCTGCGCGGCGACCAGCACGTGCAGGCCGCGCTGAAGCAGCTCGACGCGCTCGACGTGGTGTACGTGGGCATCGGCGCGCTGGCGACGAACGCGGCGCTGAACGACCCCGCGTCGCTTCCGCCGGGGCTGCTGAAGGAGCTGCGCCGGGCCGGCGCGATCGGCGACATCGCGTTACGCTTCTTCGACGCTGCCGGCGAGAGCGTGCGCACGTCGCTCGACGAGCGGCTGCTCGGCATCACCCGCGACCAGCTCCGCCGCGCGCGCCGCGTCGTGGCGGTCGCGGGTGGGCTCGAGAAGGTCGATGCGATCGCCGCCGCGCTCGCGACCGGCGTCATCAGCGTGCTGTTCACCGATCAGAGCACGGCCGAGGCGCTCGCTTCCCGACCCAAGTGACGATGTCGCAGCTCATTGCTCGGGGTGTTCACGCGATGCTGGTCGCCGCGTGCCTAACGATCGCGGCGCCACGCGCGCACGCGCAGGCCGGTCCGCTCGCATGGTCCGCGGTCGGCCGCGAGCAGCGCCCGTGGACGCGCTGGTGGTGGCTCGGGAGCGCGGTCGACTCGGCAGGGCTCACGCGCGAGCTGCGGGGGCTCGCCGCCGCGGGATTCGGCGGCGTGGAGGTGACGGCGATCTACGGCGCCAAGGGGGCCGACTCGGCGTACGTGCCGTACCTGTCGCCGAGGTGGGTGCAGCTGCTGCGTCACGCGGCGACCGAGGCGCGGCGGTTCGGCATGGGGCTCGACATGCCGCCCGGATCCGGCTGGCGCACCGGCGGCCCGTTCGTGCCGGAGGCCGACGCGAGCGCGTCGCTCCGCGTCACCGCGGAGCCGGTCCCGTCGGGCGGCACGTGGAGCGCCGATCTCACCGGCAAGCGCATCGAGGCGGTCACGGCCACCGCGCCGGGCGCGGCGCCGGTGCTCGTCGCGCGCCTTCCCGCCGGGCCGCTGCGCTGGACGGCCCCCGCCGGCGGCGCGGGCCCGTGGACGGTCTACATCGCGGAGACCCGCGCGCCGGTGGACGAGGTGAAGCGCCCCGCGCCCGGCGGCGAGGGACATGCGATCGATCCGTTCTCCGCCAGCGCCGTTAGGCACTTCCTCGCGGCGTACGACGAGCGCACGCGTGCGCTGCCGAACGGGCTCGTGCGGGCGTGGTTCCACGACTCGTACGAGTACACCGGCACCGGGTCGCCGGAGCTGTTCGACACGTTCCGCCGGCTGCGCGGCTACGATCTCGCGCTGCACCTCCCCGAGCTGCTCGGCCGCGGCAGCGCCGACTCCGTCGCACGCGTGAAGTCGGACTACCGCGAGACGCTGAGCGACATGCTGCTCGCGAACTTCCTCGGGCCGCTCACCGCGTGGGCGCACACCCGCGGAGGGCTGAGCCGCAACCAGGCGCACGGCTCGCCCGGCAACCTGCTCGACCTCTACGCCGCCGTCGACATTCCGGAGACGGAGATCTTCGGCCCCGTCGACACCACCGATGCGAACCGTCTCATCAACAAGTTCGCGTCGTCGGCCGCGCACGTGTCGGGGAAGCCGCTCGCGTCGGCGGAGTCGTTCACGTGGCTCGAGGAGCACTTCTCCGTCGCGCTCGACGAGGTGAAGCGCGCCGCCGACGGCATGTTCCTCGGCGGCATCAACCACCTGCTGTACCACGGCACCGCGTACTCGCCCGCCGGCATCGCGTGGCCCGGGTGGGAGTTCTACGCGTCGGCCGAGTTCAACCCGCGCAACGCGTTCTGGCGCGACCTGCCGGCGTTCAACCGCTACGTGGCGCGCGTGCAGTCGGAGCTGCAGCGCGGACGCCCGGACGAGGACGTGCTGCTCTACTGGCCGGTGTGGGACAACTGGCACGACCCGGCGGGGCTGCGCATGGACTTCAACGTGCGCGACGTCGGCCGCACGACGTCGTGGCTCGGCGGCAAGCCGGTCGGCGACGTCGCGAAGGCGCTCATCGCGACCGGCGTGGGCTTCGACTACGTGTCCGACCGGCTGCTGGCCGCGCACGTCACCGCGCCTAACGGCCGGCTGCAGGCGGGCGGCGCGTCGTACCGCGCGATCGTCGTGCCGCCGACGCAGCACATGCCGGTGGAGACGATGCGCCGCCTGCTGAACCTCGCGCGCGACGGCGCCACGGTGGTGTTCCTCGGCGCGCTCCCGACCGACGTGCCCGGGCTCGCGGAGCTCGAGGCGCGGCGCGGCGCGCTCGCGGCCGAGGAGAAGCGCGTCCGTATCGCCGACGCGAGCGGAATGCGAACCGGCGTCGTGGGGCGCGGCCGCGTGCTCGTGGGCGACAGCCTCGCCACGCTGCTCGACGCCGCCGGCGTGCGCCGCGAGCCGATGACGGCGCGCGCAGGCGTGCACTTCATCCGCCGACGCACCGACGCGGGGCACAGCTACTTCGTCGCCCACACCGGCAACGGCGACGCGGTCGACGGCTGGGTCGCGCTCGGCGTCCGGGCCGCGTCGGTCGCGATCCTCGATCCGATGACCGGACGGACTGGGTTCGCGCGCACGCGGCGCCAGGGCGATCGGACGGAGGCGTATCTGCAGCTCGATCCGGGCGAGTCGCTGATCCTGCGCGCGTTCGACCGCGCGGTGACCGGGGCCGCGTGGCCGTATCGCACGCCGGCCGGGGCGCCGGTGGCGCTGCGCGGGCGCTGGACGGTGGCGTTCGTCGACGGCGGCCCGACGCTCCCGAAAGGGTTCAGCGCCGACTCGCTGCTCCCGTGGACGGGGCTCGGCGACGCGGACGCGGACCGCTTCGCGGGCACGGCGCGCTACGCGCTGCGGTTCGACGCGCCGGGCTCGGCGAGCGACTATCTGCTCGACCTCGGGCGCGTGGAGGCGAGCGCGCGCGTGCGGCTGAACGGCCGCGACCTCGGCACGCTGGTGGCGCGCCCGTTCCGCGTCCGCACCGGACCGCTGCAGCCGAGCGGCAACGTGCTCGAGGTGGAGGTGACGAACCTCTCGGCGAACCGCGTGCGCGACCTGGACGTGCGCGGCGTGCCGTGGAAGATCTTCCGCGACATCAACTACGTGAACCTGGACTACAAGCCGTTCGACGCGTCGACGTGGCCGGTGCGGACGTCGGGGCTCGTCGGGCCGGCGACGCTGACGCCGCTGGCGAGTGGGCCGCGGATGTGACCGTGCTGTTCGGGTCGTCCGCAGATTGCGCAGATTACGCAGCAGGCCTTTCCAAGAGCTCTGCGTAATCTGCGGACGACCCATTGCCGAGCAACCATCAACGACAGCCTAACGAACCGATGCCACTGAACAGGAAGGTGCGGTACGGGATGGTCGGCGGCGGGCCGGGGGCGTTCATCGGCGGAGTGCACCGGGCCGCCGCGGCGCTCGACGGCGAGATCGAGCTCGTCGCCGGCGCGTTCTCGTCGTCGGCGGAGAAGTCGCGGCAGCAGGGTGACGCGCTGCACCTCGATCCGGCGCGCGTCTACGCGTCGTGGGAGGAGATGGTCGAGCGCGAGCGCGCGCGCGCCGAGGGCGACCGCATCGACTTCGTGACGATCGTGACGCCGAACGTGTCGCACTTCGCGATCGCGAAGGCGTTCATCGAGGCCGGCTTCCACGTCGTGTGCGACAAGCCGATGACGACGACCGTGGAGGACGCCGAGGAGCTGTGCCGGCTCGTGAAGCGGTACGACACCGTGTTCGGCCTCACGCACAACTACACGGGCTACCCGATGGTGAAGCAGGCGCGCGAGCTCGTGCGCCAGGGGAAGCTCGGCACGCTGCGCAAGGTCGTCGCGGAGTACCCGCAGGGGTGGCTCGCGAAGGCGGCAGGGATCAACATGTGGCGCCTCGACCCCAGCGTCGCCGGCATCTCGTCGGCGGTGGGCGACATCGGCGTGCACGCGTGGCACCTCGCGCGCTACGTGACGGGGCTCGAGCTCACCGCGCTCAACGCCGACCTCACGTCGTTCGGGAAGGGCTACGAGCTGGAGGACGACGCGAACCTGCTCGTGCACTACGACGGCGGTGCGCGCGGCGTCATCTACTCGTCGCAGATCTCGGTCGGCGAGGAGAACGGGCTGCGGCTGCGCGTGTTCGGCACCGAGGCGGGGCTCGACTGGCGGCAGGAGGACCCGAACTACCTGCACCTGCTCTACGCGGACCGCGCGTCGGAGGTCTACAAGCGCGGCAACGACTACCTCGCGCCGATCGCGCGCCACAACACGCGCATCCCGTTCGGGCACCCCGAGGGGTTCATCGAGGCGTTCGCGAACATCTACCGCAACGTCGCGCGCACGATCGCGGCGCGCGTCGCCGGCGAGGCGCCGGGCGAGTTCGACACCGACTTCCCGACCGTGCAGGACGGCGCGCGCGGCGTGCACTTCATCCACCGCGCGATCGACAGCGGCCGGCAGCGAGACTGGGTCGACGCGCGCTACGCGCCGCCCACCTGACGCCCAACCACATCCTCATGCCACCGATCAACGTCGCGGTCATCGGCTCGGGCTTCATGGGCGCGGCGCACGTGGACGCGCTGCGGCGCGTGCCCAACGTCGCCGTCGTCGCCATCGCGTCCGCCGACCGCCCGCGGGCGCAGGAGATCGCGGGCCAGTTCGGCATCCCGCACGTGCTCGACGACTGGCACGATCTCCTCGGTCGCGCCGACGTGCACGCGGTGCACAACTGCACGCCGAACAACCTGCACTTCGAGGTGAACAAGGCGCTGCTCGGCGCCGGGAAGCACGTGCTGTCGGAGAAGCCGCTGACGATGACGTCGGCGGAGTCGTCGGAGCTCGTGCGGCTCGCGCGCGACGCCGGCGTGGCGACGGCGATCAACTTCAACTACCGCGGCTACCCGCTCGTGCAGCAGGCGCGCGGCATGGTGCAGCGCGGCGAGCTGGGGGATCTGTTCGTCGTCCACGGGCACTACCTGCAGGACTGGCTGCTCTACGACACCGATTACAACTGGCGGCTGGAGAGCGCGGTGAGCGGCAAGTCGCGCGCGATCGCCGACATCGGCTCGCACTGGTGCGACCTCGTGCAGTTCGTGACCGGGCGCAAGATCACGCGCGTGTTCGCGCACCTGTTCCGCGCGCACGAAACGCGCAAGAAGCCGACGCAGGAAGTGGAGACGTACAAGGGGAAGGAGCTGGGCGCCCCGCACGAGTACGACGAGGTGCCGATCGACACCGAGGACGGCGGCTTCGTGCTCGCGGAGCTCGAGGGCGGGCTGCGCGGCTCGCTCGTCGTGTCGCAGGTCAGCGCCGGCCGCAAGAACCGCCAGTGGATCGAGGTGGACGGCTCGAAGAGCGCGCTGTCGTGGAACCAGGAGGAGCCGAACACGCTGTGGATCGGCTACCGCGACAAGCCGAACGAGACGCTCATCAAGGACCCGTCGCTGATGGACGCGAACGCGCGCGGCTACGCGCACTATCCGGGCGGCCATCCCGAGGGCTACCCCGACGGCCCGCGCAACCTGTTCCGCAACCTCTATCGCTACATCGCGGCCGGGAAGAAGCCGGGCGTCGACGCGGCGGACTTCCCGACGTTCGAGGACGGGCACGCGGAGGTCGTCATCGTGGACGCGGTGCTCGCGAGCCACGAGCAGCAGCGCTGGGTCGACGTGAACCACTAGACTGCGTGGCTGCGTGGCTGCGTGGCTGCGTAACAGCTACGCGCTCACGCAGCCACGCAGCCACGCAGCAATCACTCCTACGCTCAACACTGATGCCGAGACCCGTCACGTTGTTCACGGGGCAGTGGGCGGACCTGCCGCTCGAAACGGTCGCCGCGAAGGCGAAGTCGTTCGGCTACGACGGCCTGGAGCTCGCCTGCTGGGGCGACCACTTCGAGGTCGACAAGGCGCTCGCCGACGACCGCTACGTCCAGTCGCGCCGCGACATCCTCGAGAAGCACGGCCTCGCGGTATACGCGATCAGCAACCACCTCGTGGGCCAGGCGGTGTGCGACCGCATCGACGAGCGGCACAAGAGCATCCTCCCGCCGCGGGTGTGGGGCGACGGCAAGCCGGACGGCGTGCAGCGGCGAGCCGCGGAGGAGATGCAGAACACGGCGCGCGCGGCGAAGGCGTTAGGCGTGAAGGTCGTGCCCGGGTTCACCGGCTCCGCGGTCTGGCCGCTGCTCTACAGCTTCCCGCCGAACGCGCCGGGGATGATCGACGCCGGCTACCGCGACTTCGCCGACCGCTGGAACCCGATCCTCGACACGTTCGACGAGGTGGGCGTACGCTTCGCGCTCGAGGTGCATCCGACCGAGATCGCGTTCGACGTGTCGTCGGCCGAGCGCGCGCTCGACGCGGTGGGACGCCGCGAGGCCTTCGGCTTCAACTACGACCCGAGCCACTTCGGCTACCAGGGCGTGGACTACGTGCTGTTCATCGAGCGGTTCGCCGACCGCATCTACCACGCGCACATGAAGGACGTGTGGTGGTCCGACGTGCCGAAGCCGTCGGGCGTGTTCGGCGGCCACCTCGACTTCGGGCACGGCGACCGCTACTGGGACTTCCGCTCGATCGGCCGCGGCAAGATCAGGTTCGAGGAGATCATCCGCGCGCTGAACAAGATCGGGTACCAGGGGCCGCTCTCGGTGGAGTGGGAGGACGGCGCGATGGACCGCGAGTTCGGGGCGCGCGAGGCGTGCGCGAAGATCAAGTCACTGGACTTCGCGCCGAGCAACGTGGCGTTCGACGCGGCGTTCGCGAGGGATTGATTCGAACCGCAGAGGGCCGCAGAGCCTTTCATTTGAACCACAGAGGACACGGAGGACACGGAGGAGAGCCACCTCTTGTTGGTTTCCTCCGTGTCCTCTGTGTCCTCTGTGGTGAGAAAGCAGTTGGTCGTTCTCTGCGGCCCTCTGCGGCCCTCTGCGGTTCAATGACGATCCGCGGCCAGAAAGCGCTCGATCGCGACACGCGCCGCGTCGGGCGCCGCGTGCGAGTGGCGAGAGAGCTCGAACGCGGCGACGCCGGTGAAGCCGACCTCGCGCAGGGCGCGCGCGATGTCGGGCCAGTCCAGCTCCCCTTCCCCGATCTGCAGGTGCTCGTGCACGCCGCCGCGCGAGTCGTCGAGGTGGAGCGTGCGCAGCTCCGCGCCGTGCCGACGGATCGCGTCGCCGGCGGTGATCGACTCGGTGCACGGCACGTGGCCCACGTCGAGCACGAGGCCGAGAGCGGGCGACGACACGGCGTCGCGCAGCGCTGCCCAGTCGGCGAGCGACTCGGCGAGCATCCCGGGCTCGGGCTCGAACGCGGGGCGCACGCCCAACGGCTCGACGCGCCGGCACACCTCGGCCACGCCGTCCACCAGCCAGCTCCACGCCTCGTCACGCGACACCCCGGGCGCGGGGATGCCCGACCAGAACGACACGCAGTCGCCGCCGAGCTCCGACGCGATCTCGGCGCAGCGCACGAGGAAGTCGAGACGCCGCGCGCGGTCGGCGGGGTCGCGCTCGAGCAGCGTGGGGCGGTGCTTGCGGCGCGGGTCGAGCACGTAGCGCGCGCCGGTCTCCACCACCACCGCGAGGTCGAGGCGCTCGAGCAGCGAGCGGACCGCGCGCAGATCGGCCGCCGAGGTGCGGTCGGGCGGCAGGTGGTTCGCGTCGGGCGTCAGCGCGACGGCCCGGTAGCCCAGCTCCGCGATGATCGCGAGCGCGTCCTCGAGCCGGTGGTGCGCGAAGCCGTTCGTGTTGTAGCCGAGCCGGTACGGGCGCGCCGACATCAGACGTCCGGCGCGGCGATTCCGTTAGGCACCGGCGCCGCCGCCCAGCGGAGCAGCGCGTCGTACTGCCGGTGCAGGTTCATCTCGTCGCTCCCCTCCGGCGTCTTGAAGAAGAGCCCGAGCGCGCCGACGGGCCCCGCCTCGCCGCGCCGGTGCGCGAGCATGACGAGCCGCGCCACGTCGAGCACGAGCGGCGCGGCGAGCACCGAATCGGTCCCCTCCCACGTGAACTGGAGCCGCATGCGGTGCCCGCCCCAGCCGCGGAACTGGATGAAGTTCCACGCCACCTTGTGGTCGGCGAGCGGCGGGAAGTAGTCGATGCGGACGTCGCCCGCCGGCGCGTAGCCGAGGCAGCCCTCGAGGACGCCCTTCTTCGACGTGATCTTGCTCGCCTTGTTGTCCGGATCGGCGAGCACCAGCCCGTCGGTGTTGCCGAGGATGTTCGTGCCGTACCATCCCTCGACGGTGAGCGCGCGGATCGGAAACATCGGCGCGAGCGCGGTCTTGAGCAGCGTCTCGCCGGTCTTGCCGTCGCGCCCCGCGAGCGGCACGCCCGCCGCGCGGGCCAGCTCCGCGAGCGCGGGGAGCGCCGCGCCGCCCGACGGCGTGAAGTTCACGTGCGGGTGCCCGGCCGTGATCGCCGCGTACGCGTACAGGCACGACGCAGGGATGCGCGGGTCGTCGGCGTCGAGCGCCCGCTCGAGCGCCTCCGCGTCCCACGCCGCGAGCGACGGATGCGGCGGCGGCTCGGTCGACGCCACGTTCACCACCACGGTGGGCGTGCCGCCCGCGAACGCGCGCAGGTCGTCGCCGATGCGCCTGACGGCGTCGCGCGCCGTGCCCGCGGCGCCGGCCTCGCGGTCCTCGCCGGCGAGCGCCTCGACCGCGGGGCCGCCGCCGCGCAGGACGCCACGCGTGACGCGCATCTCGTCGAGCGCGGGCATCACGGCGTCGATCACCGGCGCGGAGAAGCTGCCCACGCCGTCGAGCGTCGCGCGCACGCTCTCGGCCAGCGTCCCCGGTCGGAGGTCGCAGCCGCCGATCTCCAGATCGTCGAGCGACGGCAGGTCGAGCGCGCCGAACGGGGACGTCTCGGTGAGCAGCGCCTCGAGCGGCAGCAGACCACGGCGCGCCGCGAGCAGCCCCACGGTCAGCGTCGTGGCGATCGCGCCGCGGGCTCCAACGATCCAGATCTTCAAGTACGACTCCTCCGATGTGTCGTTCGTGACTCCACGTACGTGTGTGTACAGGACTGAAGAAGGACTGAAGGAGGACTGAAGAGGGAACCTTTCAAGTGTCCTTCTTCAGTCCTTCTTCAGTCCCACGAAGACGCGTACGTGGAGTCATGGGTGGCGCACCACGCGGCGCGCAACGTCTCTCACGTGATGGGAATGAGCGCACGGCCCCAGCGCACGAGACCGAGCAGCGGCAGGAGCAGGAGCGCGCGCCCGGGCGCATCGGCCGCGGCGAGCGCGCCGTCGAGCGCTGGGATCGCGCGAATCAGCGCGCCGACCGCGGGCCCGACGGTCGCGGGCGCCGGTTCACGCAGCGCGCGCGCGACCGCCGGCCCGGCGAGCGCCGCGACCGCGGCCGCCCACGGCACCGATCGCGCTCCGCCGCGCCACGCCGACGCGAGCAGCGCGGTCGCCGCGAGCGTGGCGCCGAGCCGCAGCTCCCTGCGCCGCGCCGCGCCGGTCTCGCCACGCGCGACGAGCGTGAGCCCGGCGACGTACGCGCCCAACAGCACCGCCGCCTCGCGCCCGCGCCGAGTGCGGGGCCGCGCGCCCGACCGCATGTCCACGCGCCGTGCCGCCTCCACGCCCATGAGCAGCGACAGCGACCGGCAGGCGCCCATCGCCGTCGGGCCTAACGCGGCGGAGTGCTTCAGGTCGAAGTCGTACGCCGCGACGAGCGCGGCGAGCGCCGGGCCGGTGCGGCGGGCGCCCGCGTCGCGCGCCACGACGGCGCCGGCCATCAGCAGCGCCGTGCCCACCAGCGCCGCGGCGTGCGGCGACACCGCCCCCGACGGGATCGGCCGCTCCGGCCGCTCGCGCGCGTCCTCGGCGCGGTCGGCGAGATCGTTCAGCGCCATCCCCGCGAGATAGAGCAGCGCCGCGGCCGACGACAGCCGTGCCGCGCGGCGCGCGGGCAGCCGTCCCGCGCCGATCAGCAGCCCGGCGAGCGGGTCGCCGAGCGCGGAGAAGACCGCCGGCGCGCGCACCAGCCGGAAGTACGGCAGCAGCGGGTGCGGCGCGGACGCGTCGGGTGCGTGCCTAACGCGCCCAACGCGCGGGCGGGTGCGCGGCGCCTCGCGCGCCCCGCCGGCGTCGATCGCGTCAGCGGGCATGTGCCAGCCCACGCGCCGCGTCGGGGCGCACCGCGAACACCTGCCGCAGCAGCAGCTCCTTCACGTCCGTGGCGCGCACGTCGCCGTCGGGCGCGAGCGACGGATCGCCGGAGATGAACACCGGGCCTCGCGCCGGGTCGTCGGTGGGGCGGCCGTGCGAGCCCTTCACGAGCGACGCGTCGAGCGGCGTGATGTCGAGCAGCGCGCGCGAGTTCAGCAGCTTCCGGCGCGCCAGGATCCCCGCGACCTTCGCCGTCGGGAAGCGGATGGCCGGATCGACGAACAGCTCCACGGGGTCGTAGCCAGGCTTGCGGTGGATGTCCACCGTACGCGCATAGTCGGGTGCGCGGTCGTCGTCGAGCCAGAAGTAGTACGTGAACCACCGGTCGGCGCTCGAGATCGCGACCAGCTCGCCCGAGCGCGGGTGGTCGAGGCCGTGCGCGCGCTTCCCTTCCTCGTCGAGCACCGTCTCGACGCCGTCCAGCCGCTCGAGCAGGGCACGCACCTCGGGCACGCGCTCCGGACGCCTGACGTAGACGTGGGCGATCTGGTGGTCGGCCACGGCGAACGCCTCGGAGGCCCCCGCATCGAGCATGTCGCGCCCGAGCTCCGAGCGGACCTGGATGAGCCCCGCCTCGCGGAGCGCACGGTTCACGTGCACCGCGCCCGTCACCGGCGTGATCCCGTACTCCGAGAGCACGACGACGCGCGCGCCGTCGCGCTCCGCCCACTCGATCATCTCGCCGCAGATGGCGTCGATCGCGCGCAGGTCGGCGCCGATGCGCGGATCGTCGGGGCCCAGCCGCTGCAGGTTGTAGTCGAGGT
Organism: Gemmatirosa kalamazoonensis; assembly: GCF_000522985.1. Classification (NCBI taxonomy): domain Bacteria; kingdom Pseudomonadati; phylum Gemmatimonadota; class Gemmatimonadia; order Gemmatimonadales; family Gemmatimonadaceae; genus Gemmatirosa; species Gemmatirosa kalamazoonensis. Next base: position 79,472 of record NZ_CP007130.1, on the reverse strand, counting down.
GCGGCAGATACACGAGCGACAGCGTGGGACGCCGCGTGTCGTGGATGTGCTTCGCGCAGTCCGCGATCCACCGCGACGTCGTGATGTCGGCGCGCGGCCCCCAGTAGTTGAACAGCGGGAACGTGCCCAACTGCGCGTTCAGCTCGTCGCGCAGCGCCATCGGCTGCGTGTACGCGTCGGGAATCTTGCGCCCGTCCGCGGGATACATCGGGCGCGGCGTGACGGTGTAGTCCGCGCCGCTGTACATGTTGTACCACCAGAAGAGCTGCGCGCAGGTGAAGCTCGGGTCGACGCGCCGCGCCGCATCCCACACCTTCTCGCCGGACACGAGGTGGTTCGACTGCACCCACAGCCGCACCTCCGCCGTGTCGCGGAAGTACCAGCCGTTCGCGACCGCGCCGTGGTCGCGCGGCAGGAGCCCCGTCGTGAACGTCGCGTGCACCGAGCACGTGACCGCGGGCACGATGGTGCGCAGCGGCCGCAGCCCGCCGCGCGCGGCGAACGCGCGGAGGTTCGGCGTGTCGTCGCCTAACAGATCGCTCGTCAGGCCGACGACGAGCAGCACGACCGTGGGTCGCATGGCGCGTCAGACCGCCGCCACGGCCGCCCCCTCCGCGCGCGGCACGCGGAACTTCGGCGACTGGCCGAGGAACGCCGCCGGATTCTCGAACACCACGCGCTCGATCAACGCCTCGTCGTGTCCGCGGCGGCGCATCGCCATCGCGAAGTGCGGCACCGCGTCCGGGAGGCTCGGCCCCCAGTCGCACGCCGACGCGACGCAGACGCGCTCCGGCCCGTACCGCTCGAGCATGTCGATCGCGCGCTCCGGGCTCACCTTCGTCTGCGGGTAGAGCGTGAGGCCGGTCCAGAAGCCGTTGTCGAGGATCATCCGCAGCGTGTGCTCCTCGGCGTGGTCCACCATCACGCGCGCCGGATCGATGCGGTCGTACGTCAGCAGCGCGTCGACGATCGTCTTCGTGCCCTTGTACTTGTCCTCGAGGTGCGGCGTGTGGATGTGGATCAGCTGATCGTGCTCGAGCGCCAGCTCGACGTGGTCGCGGAACGTCGCGAGCTCGTTGCGCGTCACGCGATTGAGGCCGATCTCGCCGATGCCGAGCACGTTAGGCGCGTCGAGGAACCGCGGGATGCGCCGCAGCACCTCGCGCGCGAGCTGCCGGTCCTCGCCCTCCTTCGGGTTCAGGCAGAGCCACGTGAAGTGCCGGATCCCGTACTGTGCGGCGCGCTTCGGCTCGAAGTCCGTGAGCTGACGGAAGTAGTCCTCGAAGCCGTCGGCCGAGCTGCGGTCCCACCCCGGCCAGAACGCGGGCTCGGTGACGGCCACGCAGCCGGTCAGCGCCATCTGCACGTAGTCGTCGGTCGTGCGCGAGACCATGTGCGCGTGCAGGTCGATGTAGCGCATCACGCCACCCCCATCTGCCAGCGGTCGTAGGCGCCGCGCGCGCTCTTCTGGTCGAGACGCTCGAGCGGCTCCGTCGTGGGGTCGCTGAAGATCATCTGGATGCGTTCCACCCGCGTCGCGTCGCCCGTCGCCGCGTCCGCGGTGAGCACGCCCAACGCCTCGCGGAACGCGCGCGCGCGGAAGTCGCGCTGGGCCAGCGTATCGTCCACGCGGTCGAGGCGGTCGAGGAACGCCGCGATCTCGAGCAGCCGCGTCCGGTTCTCGATGAAGTACTCGTCGACGAGCTCGCGGCCCGTCTTCGGCGAAGCGATCACTGCCGGCTGCACGGCACGGTCTCCTGATGGGTGGGGACGCCCTCGCGCCTGGCGGGGGCGCACCCTGCAATCTAGTGTGCGGCACGACGCCCTCCCATCACGACGAGCCCGCCGCTTCCGACCGTGACCGCTCCGCCCGCCCGACCCCACCTCACCTACTGCACCAACATCCACGCCGGCGAGACGTGGCCCGAGGTGCGCGAGAACCTGACGCGCTACGTCGTGCCGGTCCGCGAGCGGTTCGCGCCCGGACGACCGTTCGGCGTCGGCCTGCGCCTGTCGGGCGCGGCGGCCCACGCGTTGTCGGAGCCGGAGGCGATGGCCGAGCTACGCGGGCTGCTGCGCGCGCACGACCTCTTCGTCTACACGATCAACGGCTTCCCGTACGGGACGTTCCACGGCCGGCCGGTGAAGGAGACCGTCTACCTACCCGACTGGCTCGACGACGAGCGGCTCGCGTACACCGACCGGCTGGCCGACCTCCTCGCCGCGCTGCTGCCCGAGGGGATGGAGGGAACGATCAGCACCGTGCCGGGCGCGTTCGAGCGCCGCGTGGCCGGCGACGCCGACGCCGAGCGCATGGCGCGCGCGATGCTCGCGCACGTCGCGCACCTCGTGCTCCTGCGCGTGACCACCGGCCGTCGGGTCGCGCTCGCGCTCGAGCCGGAGCCGTGCTGCTTCCTCGAGACGACGGCGCAGGCGGTCGACTTCTTCGCGCGCCACCTCTTCACGCCGGAAGCGGCCGTCACGGTCGCGCGCGCGACCGGGCTCGCGCCCGCGGACGCCGCGCGCGCGATCCGCGAGCACCTCGGCGTGTGCCTCGACGCCTGCCACATGGCGGTGGAGTTCGAGGATCCGGCGGCGGCGCTCGACGCGCTCGACCGCGCGGGGGTCCGCGTCGCGAAGGTGCAGGTGAGCGCGGGGCTCCGCGTCGCGCTGCCCGGCGGCACGGACGACGCCGCGGTGCTCGACGCGCTCGATGCGTTCGCCGACGACGTGTACCTGCACCAGGTCGTCGAGCGGCGCGCCGACGGCACGCTCGTGCGGCACCTCGACCTGCCGCAGGCGCTCGCCGCCGCGCGCGGCACCGACGAGGCGGGCCCGCGCGAGTGGCGCATCCACTTCCACGTGCCGCTGTTCCGCGACCGCTACGGTCGGTTCGAGGGGACGCAGGCGTACGTCGCGGAGCTGTTGCGCGCGGTGCGGCAGCGGTCGGACTGCGCGCACTTCGAGGTCGAGACCTACACGTGGGACGTCCTCCCGGAGGAATACCGCCGGGAGGACATCGTGACCGCCGTGACGCGCGAGCTCGGGTGGGCCGCGTCCAGACTGGAGCCGTTAGGCGGAGGCCCGTCACCCCGTTCGACAGGATGAACGAACGGGCAGGCTTCCTGTCGGTCGAGCGCTCAATCCGGCTCCTTCGTCACCTTGAGCTTGTCCGCGTACAGGCTCTCGACGTGCATGATGTGGATGGCGTCGACGAGGCTCGTGCGCGCGGTCGGGTCACCCCACGCGGCGTCGATCACCGGCGCGACCTTCTCGCGCACCGGCGCGAGCATCGGCGAGCGCGACGACGCGCGCGCGGCCTGCAGCAGCACCGCGTAGGCGAGCGTGCGCTGCGCCTCGTCGGCGCTCTTCGTGAGCGCGGCGAAGTAGTCGAGCTGCTGGAACCGGTCGAACGACCCGACGTAGCGGCGCCATGCCTGCTCCACCGCGCTCGGCGCGCCCGCCGGCGCGTTAGGCGCCGCGGTCGGCGTGGCCGCCGCCGCCGCGGCGGCAGGCACCGCGCCGGGCGCGGGGGCGCCGCTCTTTACCACGCCCACGCCGGGCACGCCGGCGCCCGGGTCGCCGGTCGTTCCGGCCGGCGGCGACGGCGGACGGGGCGCAGCCGTGCGCGGCGTCACGAGCGCGAACACGGCGACCGCGGCGTCACGTCCGGCGTCGCCCGAGAGCTGACTGAACGCGGTGAGCAGCCGCCCGCGCACCTCCGGGCTCAGCGTCGTGTCGAGCGCCGCGGCGCGGGCGAGCGGCAGCGTCGGCGCGCCGAACGTCGTCTCGCCGGCGAGCAGCTCGGCCACCGCGGTGTGGAACGCGGCGCCGCGCCGGTCGAGCTCCGGCAGCAGCGCCACCGCGGCGTCGCCGACCTGCGACGCGCCGGCGAGCGCGTCGACGAGCCGCGCGCGCGACGGGTCGCCGGGCGTGCTCACCGCGGCGAGCAGCGCCTCGGCGCCGGCCGGGAGCACGCGGTTGCGCACGAACGTCTGCGCGAGCGCGCGGAAGTCGTCGCCCTGCGCGGCGAGCAGCGCGTCGCGCAGCGCGGGACGGATGCGCGCGCTCTGCTCCCACGTCGCCGGCGCGAAGTACGGCCCGAGCGTGGACGGGTGCGTCCCCCACCAGTCGCCGGTCCACGGCCCCTCGGTGTTGTACAGCCGCGCGAGCGCGAGCAGCGCCTCGTGCTTCACGTCCGCGCTCGACGAGCTGCCTAACGCGCCGAGCAGCGCGCCGACCGTGGCGCTGTCGTGCAGCTGCTGCAGCACCATGCGCGCGCGCGTGCGCAGCGCCGGCGAGCTGCCCGCGGCGGTGAGCGCGGCGAGCGCCACGTCGCGCGCGCCGAGCGCCGCGAGCGACTGCACGGCGAGGTGTGCGAGCGCCGAGTCGGGGCTCGTGAGCAGCGGCACGATCGCCTGCGCGCGGTCGCGCGCGCCGAGTCGCACGAGGCCGTTGAGCCCCTGCACGCGGACGAAGTAGCTCGTGTCCTGCAGCGCCTGCACGAACAGGTTCACCGGCACGTTCGCGACGTGGGTCCGGTCGTCGGTGAGCGCGCGCAGCGCGACCTCGCGCACCACCGGGTCGTCGGCGAGCCGCACGAGCGTCGGATTCGCGCGCTCGCCGGCGAGGCGCTTCAGCGCGAAGATCGCCGAGGCACGTGCGTACGCCGGGCGCGCGCGGTCGCCCGCGAGCTGGCCGAGCCGCGTGACGGTCGCCGCCGACGCACCGCGGCGCGCGAGCTCCTGCTGGGCCCAGATGCGGTGCACCGCGTTGTCGGAGACGATGGCGTCGACGAGCTGCGCCACGCTGGCGGACGCCCAGGTCGGCGGCTTCGACGGCGTCTTTCCGGGGAACGAGACGCGCACGATCGCGCCGACCGTATCGCCGGCGTAGTTGAACACCCCGCCGATGAGACTGCCCACGTACAGGTGCGACCGGTCGTCCATCGCGATGTCGATCGCGTGCGGCACGGTCATGTAGTCGTGCTGCTCGATCGCGAAGCTGGCGCCCTTCGGGGTCAGCACGTGGTGGTAGACGCGGTTCGTCGTCCAGTCGCCGGTGAACAGCGAGTTGTTCACCTGATCCGGCACGCCCGGATCCTGGATCCACAGCCCCGCGGTGCCGGACCCCGCGCCGTAGTCGGCGATGGACGGCATGTGCTCCTCGCGGAAGTACCGGAAGAGCGACGGGTAGCCCATGTTCGCGTTAGGCGCCAGGTAGTGGAAGCGCGTGTCCCACCCGCCGCCGTCGTTCGTGTTGTCGCGCGTGAACGCGTGCCCGAACGGATCGATGCCGACGTCGTAGATGTTGCGCGTGCCGACGGTGACGATCTCGAGCCCCGTACCGTCGGGGCGCACGCGCACGAGGCTCCCGCCGTGGCGCGTGATCGTGTTGCCGTCCTTCCCCGTCGCGTTCAGGTAGCCGTAGTCGCCGACGGCGACGTAGATCCAGCCGTCGGGTCCCAGCGTGATGTTGTTCGTCGAGTGGTCCGAGCTGCGCACGTCGAGCCCGAAGCCGATCCCCTTCACGATGTCGGTCGAGTCGTCGGCGATGCCGTCGCCGTTCGTGTCGCGGTACGCCGTGAGGTTCGGCGGATGCATCACGTACACGGTCTTGCCGTCGGCGACGATGCCGCGCGGGCTGTCGACGTCGAGGAACGTCGTGTACCGGTCGGCGCGCCCGTCGCCGTCGGTGTCGACCAGGCGCATGACGCGGCCGCGTCCCTTCACCGCCCCCTGCGCGAGGTTGAGGTCGACGCCGACGTACACCGAGCCGTCGGGCGACGGCGCGACGGCGGTCGGGTACATCGCGATCGGCGGTCCGGCGAACAGCGTCATCGTCGCGCCGGCTGGCGCCGTGATGTTCTCGAGCACCTTGCGCTCGTACGCGGTGTCGCGCGTGATCGCGCCGCTCGCGGGCAGCTTCGGGCCCGTCCCCATGTTCGGCTGCCCGAACTGGGCCTGGGCGGGCGCGCCGAGGCCGGCCGAGAAGGCCGCCGCGAGGAGAAATCGTCTCGACGTCATGAACATCGTGGGCACCGGATGAGGGACGACATGATGTGCGAGCGCTCCCGTCCGTCGCGCCGGCACGGCTCCACGTTCTATCGTTTTCAATTCAACGAATCGGGAGAATTCAAGGAACCCCCTTCGGGACCGGCGGAGGTTCCTCGAATTCTCCCGATTCGTTGAATGAAGGCCCCCTCGTGGTGGAGTCGTGGTACGGCGGACGAACGGTCGCGCGCCGGGCCAACTCGGTGGAGAGCCAGAAGATCAGCACGCCTCCGACGAGATGCAGTGCCGCCCACGCCTGATGGCCGGGCACCAGCCGCTGCTCGATCGTCGTGTACTGCAGCCAGAGCAGCAGGAGCATGACCCAGCCTATCACCTTGGGACCGCGCGTGGTGCGCGCGAGGTAGGCGAGCACGAGCGCGAGCGGCGCGAGGTACTGGAAGCCGTCGACGAACGCGCGGTGGCGCGGCCACCACTGCGGCCCCACGAACACGGCGAGCCCGGCGAGAAAGATCTGGACGATCGTGCAGAGCACGAGGAGCCACGCGACGACCTGCAGCGCGCGGCCCGACCAGCGACGCACGCCGGCGCCTACTTCTTCACCTGGAGCACCTGCGCGAGCTCCTGCGCCGTCCACGGCGTGGCGCGCGACTTCGTGGCGGCGCGAATCTGCGTGACGGTGGCCGTGCTCACCGGCGCGGCCTTGTTGCCGAAGCTCGCGCGGATGTACGTCGCCACCGCGGCGATGTCGGGGTCGCTCAGCGTCGGGCCCCACGCCGGCATCGCGCCGTTGAACGTCTCGCCCTCGACCTCCACGTCGCCCTGGAGCCCGTGCAGGATCACGCGCACGAGGCGCCCCTCGTCGCCGGTCACCCACTCGCTGCCGGCGAGCGGCGGGTACTTCTCCGGCACGCCCTCGCCCGTCGCCTGGTGGCACGCGGCGCACGTCGCACCGAAGATCTTCTTGCCGTCGGACGGGGCCTGCGCCGACGCCGACGTCGCGGCGAGCGCGGTGCCTAACGCGACCAGCGCGACGCGCGCGTTCATGGCCGCGCTCCGCCACCGTAGCGACAAGCCGCGGGGTCCGCCTTCACGTAGTAGCGCTTGTAGTTCGAGGCCTTGGCGTCCATACACCCTTCCAGGTTCAGCAGCTCCACCTTGCGGAAGTCGATCGGCGCGGTCTCGGCCTGCAGCGAGATCGAGCCGCCGGTGATCGGCGTGCCGTCGATCTTCACGCCGGGCTTCATGTTGTTCGCCGATCCACCGCCCATCTCCGGCTTGCGGTACTCCAGCACCGTGTCGCCCATGACGATGTGCTTGATCACGGAGTCGCCGAGCACGAGCGCCTCCACGCGCACCCACTGGTCGCCGTCGTACGTCTTCGAGCGCGAGTTCGTGCAGTGCGCGGTGATGAGCTTCTCGCCGAAGTGCACGTTCGTGCCCGGCGTGCACAGGTTCCCCGTCGACCGCGGCTTGCCGTCGCTCAGGCCGCCCAGCAGCTGCACCTCGAGCGACATCGGGAAGTCCTGATCCTTCCCCATGCTCTCCGCGCTCTGGCCGTGGATCATGATGCCGTTGTTGCGCTTCGCCCACGCGAGGCTCGGCCCCGCGCCGGTCACCTGGTCGCCGACGAAGCGGTACTCCGCGGCGACGAGGTAGTACGAGAACGGCTTCTTGTAGAAGATGTGCCCGAACTCGCCGTTGAACGCGGTCCACTTGTCGTAGCGCACCTTCAGCAGCCCGTCCTCGACGCGGAACGTGTCGTTGAAGTTGTCGCCGAGGTCGTGCTTCGCGAACTTGATGTCCCAGTCCTTCAGGTCGCGGCCGTTGAAGAGCTGGATCCACTCGCGCGCGTCGGGGTCGGTCGTCGCGCGCGCGGCGCCGTGGGCGCTCGCGCAGCCGGCGAGGGCGACGAGGAGGAGCGGCAGCGCGCGTCTCATGCGAGGAGCTGCTTGAGGTAGCGCGCGCTCTCGGTGATGCTGGCGATCGCGCCGCCGGGCCACTGCGCGGCGGTGTCGTGCTCCACGAAGTAGTGGCGCATCCCGGACTGCGACGCGTGCGCGAAGATGCTCTTGAAGTCGATCGTCCCGAGCCCCACAGGCGCCATCGTCTTCGCGCCCTGCGGGTCGCGCATGTCCTTCACGTGCCACATCGCGAAGCGGCCCGGGTAGCGCCCGAACAGCGCGATCGGGTCCTGCCCCGCGTACGTCGCCCAGTACAGATCGAGCTCGAAGTCGACGAGCGCGGGATCGGTCTCGCGCACGAGCACGTCGAACCCCGACGTCGCCCCGTCGATCGGCGCGAACTCGCGGTTGTGGTTGTGGTACGCGAGCTTGAGCCCCGCGTCGCGGCACGCCGCGCCCCAGCGATTGAACTCCGCCGCCGCCGCCTTCCACGCGTCGACGCCGGCGTTGCTCGGGAAACCGTACGACGGGATGGTGATGTACGACTGTCCGATCGTCTTCGCGCTCGCGATCTCGCGCTGCACGTTCTCCTTCAGCAGCTGCGCGCCGATGTGCGCGCTCGGCGACACGAGCTTGAGCCGGTCGAGCACCGCGCGCACCTGCTCCGGCGTGCGGTTGTAGTAGCCGGCGAACTCCATCTCCTTGTACCCGGCCTGCGCGACGCGCTCCAGCGTGCCCTCGAAGTCCTGCTGCATGAGGTCGCGCACCGTGTAGAGCTGGATGCCGACGCGGTCCGGCGACGGGCGCACCCCTCCCGACGCGTGCTTCGCGCACGCCGCGAGCGCGCCGCCGCCTAACGCGACGCCCGCCAGCTCCACCAGGAACGACCGACGGCTCGTGCGTGATTCGCTCATCACTCCTCCTCTGTGGGCCGGGGGCCGGTCACGGCTTCTTCTGCTGCTGGCCGACCGCCTGCAGCCTGTCGGCGTACTGACTCTCGACGTGCATGAGTGTAATCGCTTGGACCAGGCTCGGCGTCGAGGCGGGGTCGCGCCACGCCGCCTCCAGCACCGGGGCGACCTTCTCCCGCACCGGGGCCGGCGTGCGCGGCGTGCGTACCGACTGCACCAGCACCGCGTAGGCCAGCGTGCGCTGCGCCGGGGTGCCCGAGCGCGCCTGCGCGATGAACCAGTCGAGATCGGCGAGCCGCCGCCGGTCGCCGACGTAGCGGCGCCACGCCGACTCCACCGGATCGCCCGCGCCGGCCGAGCCGGCGGGCGGCGTGGGCGCCGCGGAGGCGGCCGCGGCCGGGGTGGCCGCCGCGGGCAGCCCCGGCACCGGCATCAGCCGGCCGAACACCTCGGCGGCCGCGTCGCGCGCCGAGGGCCCGGGGACCTGGCTCAACGCCGTCAGCAGCTGCCCGCGCACCGCCGCGTCGAGCTTCGCGTCGAGCACGACGGTGCGCAGGAGCGGCAGCGTGCCCGCGCCGAGCGCGCTCTCGCCCGAGAGCAGCTGCGCGACCGCGGCCCGCAGCGCCGGCCCACGCGCGTCGAGCTGCTGGGCGAGGGTCACCGACTCGGCGTCGAGCTGCGCCCGGCCGACGAGCGCGTCGATCGCCTGCGCACGCAGCGGCTCGTTCGCGGGCACCGCGGCGAGGAACGCCGGCGCGCCGCGCGGCAGCACCTGGTTCGCCGCGAAGTCCTTCGCGATCCGGTCGAGCGCGTCGCCGCGCGCGGCGGTGAGCGCGCGGGCGAGCGCCGGCCGGATGCGCGCGCTCCCCTCCCACGGGGTCGGATCGAAGTACGGGCCGAGATGGGCCGGCTTCGTCGTCCACCAGTCGCCGGCCCAGAAGCCCTCGCGATCGTAGAGGCGCGCGAGCGTGTGCAGCAGCGGCTCGCGCGATGCCGCATCGGCGCGGTCGAGGCGCGCGAGCAGCGCGGTCACCGTCGGCTGGTCGTACATCATGGCGAGCGCTCGCAGCGCCCCGTCGCGCGCCGCCGGCGTACCGCCGTCGACCACCTTCAGCGCCGCGTCGCGCGCGCCCAACGCGACCAGCGCGTGGACGGCGAGGTGCTGCAGCGCCTGGTCGTCGCTCCCCACGAGCGGTGCGATGGCGTCGGCCGCGTCGGTCGCGCCGAGCCGCACGAGCGCGTTCAGCGCCTGCACGCGCACGTGCGCGTCGGCGTCGCCGAGCGCCTTCACGAGCAGCGCGGTGTGGACGCCCTCCGCCTGGTCGGGCCGGTCGGCGAGCGCGCGCACGGCGGTCTCGCGCACCGGCGCGCTCGCGTCGGCGGCCGCCTGCTCGAGCGCCGCGTTCGCGCGCGCGCCGACGAGCTGCTTCAGCGTGAACATCGCCGCCGCGCGCGCCTCGGCCGACGCCTTCGCGTCGGCGACGGCGCTCTGCAGCGCACGCACGGTCGCGTCGGATGCCGGACGGCGCAGGATCTCCTGCTGCGCGTGCAGCCGGACGAGCGCGTTGCCCGAGGCGAGCATCGTGCGGAGCTGCGCGTCGGGCGCCTTGTCGATCGGCAGCAGCGCGGCCGGCGCGACGTCGCTGCGGCGCACGCGGAACACGTAGCCGACCGTGTCCGCGTTGTACGTGAACTGGCCGCCCGACAGGCTCGCGACGAACAGGCTCCCCTGCGCGTCGGCGACGATGTCCGACGGGCGCACGACGGTGAGGAACTCCTCCTGCCGCGCGTCGAAGCTGGCGCCCTTCGGCGACAGCGGGTGGCGGTAGATGCGGTTCTTCGTCCAGTCGCCGGTGTAGAGCGTGTTGCCGTACTCCGGCGGCAGCGACGGATCCTGCACGAACACCGAGCCCACGCCGGCGCCCGCGCCGTAGTCGTACAGCGACGGGAAGTGCTCCGTCTTGAAGTTCTGGTAGAGCGTCGGGTAGCCCATGTTCGCGCCCGGCGCGAGGTAGTGCAGGCGCGTGTCCCACCCGTCGCCGTCGTTCGTGTTGTCGCGCGCGTAGACGTGGAGCAGCGGATCGATCGCGACGTCGTAGATGTTGCGCGTGCCGGTGGCGTAGATCTCGAGGTGCGTGCCGTCGGGGCGCACGCGCACCACCGAGCCGCCGCGGTGGGAGATCTGCGTGCCGTCGGTGCCGACCGCCTTGCGGTAGCCGTAGTCGCCGACCGCGACGTAGATCCAGCCGTCGATGCCTAACGCGATCTGGTTGGTCGTGTGGTCGGCGCCGCGGAAGTCGAGGTCGAAGCCGAGCCCCTCGACGATGTTCTGCTGCCAGTCGGCCACGCCGTCGCCGTCGGTGTCGCGATACGCGGTGAGGTTCGGCGGGTGCATCACGTACAGCGTCCTGCCGTCGAACGCGACGCCGCGCGGGCTGTCCATCTCGGCGAACGTCGTGTACCGGTCGGCGCGCCCGTCGTGATCGTCGTCGACGAGGCGCATCACGCGGCCGACGCCCTTGAGCTGCGACAGCGACAGGTTCGGGTCGACACCGACGAACAGCGCGCCGTCGGGCGACTCGGCCACGCACGTCGGGTACATCGCCACCGGCGGGCCGGCGAACAGCGTGAGCGTGAAGCCGTCGGGCGCCTTCACCTCGTCGCGCAGCTTCTGCTCCACGGCGGGCTCGCGCGGCACCGCGCCGCTCGCGGGAATCGTCGCCGGGCGCGCGGTCGGGTTGCCGCGCGGCTGGGCGAGCGCCGGCGTCGCGAGCAGAGCGAGCAGCAGGGGGTAGCGGGCGAGTCTCATCGGTAGGTGCAGGCGGACGGGTTCGAGTGCACGTAATAGGACTTGTAATTGGTCGCGCGCCGGTCCGTGCACCCCTCGAGGTTCAACACGCGCACGTTCCGGAAGTCGACCGGATGCCCCTCGGCCTGCAGCGCGATGAAGCCACCAGTCAGGAGCTTGCCGGGCACGAGCATCTTCGGGTCGAATCCCGTGACGACGCCGGCCGCCATCTGCGGCTTCTCGTACACGAGCACGGTGTCGCCGTCGATCATCGTCTTCACGATGGAGTCGCCGAGCACGAGCACCTCCGTGCGCACCCACGCGTCGCCGTGGATCGTCTTCGACGTCGAGTTGATGCAATGTCGCGGGTCGAGGCGGCCGTTGAACACCACCGCGGTGCCCGGCGAGCACATGTTGCCCGTGGGCCGCGCCTTGCCGTCGCCGAGCCCGCCGAGGAACTGCACCTCGACCGAGATCGGGAAGTTCTGGTCGCGCGGCATGGTGCGCGGGTCCTGCGAGTGGATCATGACGCCGCTGTTGCGCAGCGTGTACGACGGCGCGCCGGGATACAGGTCGCCGAGGAAACGGTACTCGAGCGACAGGAGATAGTAGGAGAACGGGCGGTCGTAGTAGAGGTGCCCGAACTGGTTGCCGTAGCTCCCACCGTAGCCGTCGTAGCGCGCCTGGATGACGCCGTCGCGCACACGGAACGTCTCGGCGAAGTTCTCGCCGACGTCGTGCTTCGCGATCTTCGGCGTCCAGCCGGCGAGCGAGCGGCCGTCGAACAGGTCGATCCACGCGCGCGCGTCGGGATCGTTAGGCCGGCTGGCCGGGCCACCCGCGCGCCCGGACGCGCACGCCGTGGTCACCAGCAGGGCGAGGAGGACGATCCGCATGGACACCACCGACCGGGGTGAACGCACATCTGCTCACGAACTTCCCTATGTGCGACAACGGGACAAGATTCCCGGCGACCGCGGGGTGTCAAGCGAGTGCCCCGCGCGGGCGCTGCGCGGGCGCTGCGCCGGGCTTGCGCGCCGCTCGACCGCGGGCCCGATTTCCGGCGTCCCTCGCCCGGTCTCCCTGCCCCTGCCTAACATGCCGCGCTGCACCATCGCCCGAGCCGCGCTCGCCACCCTGCTGGCCGGGGCCGTGCTGGCCGCGTGCGCGTCGAGCACGGCACCGCACGCCACGACGACGACGACGAGCACGCCGACGACGCCCGTGACCCCCGCCACGCCGCCCGCGCAGTGGGCGCTCGCCTGGAGCGACGAGTTCGACGGCCCCGCCGGCGCGACGTTCGACCGCGCGAAGTGGACCGCCGACACCGGCGGCGGCGGCTGGGGAAACCAGGAGCGCGAGTTCTACACGACGCGCCCCGAGAACGTGTCGCTCGACGGCGCCGGGCATCTCGTCATCACCGCGCGCGCCGAGTCGCCGACGTCCGGCTACCGGTGCTGGTACGGCGCGTGTACGCACACGTCGGCGCGGCTCAAGACGCAGGGACTGTTCGACCAGACCTACGGCCGCTTCGAGGCGCGCATCCAGATCCCGCGCGGCCAGGGGATCTGGCCGGCGTTCTGGATGCTCGGCCGCGACATCGACACCGTGGGTTGGCCGCGCTCCGGCGAGATCGACATCATGGAGAACATCGGCAAGGAGCCGAACGTCGTGCACGGCACGATCCACGGCCCCGGCTACTCCGGCGGCAACGGCATCGGTGGGCCGTACGCGCTCGACCGCGGCGCGTTCGCGGACGACTTCCACGTCTTCGCGGTGGAGTGGGAGCCGGGCGAGATCCGATGGCTCGTCGACGGGCAGCAGTACCGCCGCACGACGAGCGGCGTGATCCCGGCGACGTCGCAGTGGGTCTTCGACCACCCGTTCTTCGTGCTCCTGAACCTCGCCGTCGGCGGCGCGTGGCCGGGCGATCCGGACGCGACGACGAGCTTCCCGCAGCGGATGGTCGTGGACTACGTGCGCGTCTACAAGCGATGAAAGGGCCGACCGGGAGCGATGAGGGATGGGATCCTAGACGAGTGCTTCTGGGGATCTTCGAGATCGACGAGATCCTGGGATCGTTCGCTTTTGCTCCATCGCGAGATCCTCGTGATCCCAGAGATCCCCAGACGTACTCGCCGCGTCCCTTCCTGACGATCTGCCTAACGATCGCCCTCGGCACGGCGCCGATCGCGGCCCAGACGACCGACGTCCCGCGCCCGTTCGCCGTGCCCGCGAGCTGGATCGCCGACCCCGACGCGCCGGGCGACGTGTACGGCGTATACCATTTCCGCCGCGCGCTCGACCTCCGCGCCGCGCCGTCGCGATTCGTCGTCCACGTCTCGGCCGACAACCGCTATCGGTTGTTCGTGAACGGCACGTCGGTCGCGAGCGGCCCGCAGCGCTCGGACGTGCCGCACTGGCGCTACGAGACGGTGGATCTCGCGCCGTTCCTGCGCGCGGGGCGCAACGTGCTCGCGGCCGAGGTGTGGAACTGGGGCGCGTATCGCCCGGTGGCGCAGTGCGGCACGCGCACCGGCTTCCTCGTGCAGGGCGACGGCGCGGCGGAGGCGGCGGCGAACACGGGGCCGGGATGGAAGGTGCTGCGCGACTCCGCGTATCGGCCGATCCCGATCTCGTTCGCCGACGTGCGCGGCTACTACGCCGCCCCGCCCGGCGAGAACGTCGACGGCGCGGCGTACCCGTGGGGATGGGAGCGCGTCGACTACGACGACGCGCGCTGGCGCACGATCGCGACCGGCGCGGGCGGCGGTGTGATCGGACGCGTGCAGCTCTACGGCGTCGGCGACCTCGGCGCGCCGGGCACCGCGCCGTGGCAGCTCCAGCCGCGCACGATCCCGCCGATGGAGGAAGCGCCGGTGCGCTTCGCGTCGGTGCGGCGCGCGCAGGGCGTGAGCGCGGGCGACGCGTTCCTGCGCGGGACGGGGGCGCTCGTCATCCCCGCGCGCACGCGCGCCACGCTGCTGCTCGACAACGGCCAGCTCACGAACGCGTATCCTGTCGTGGAGACGAGCGGCGGCGCGGGGAGCTCGATCACGCTCACCTATGCCGAGGCACTGCGCGACGCGCAGGGACGCAAGGGCAACCGCGACTCGGTGGAGGGCAAGACGATCGCCGGCGTGCGCGACGTCGTGCGCCCGGGCGGCGGCGCCGAGCGACGGCGCTTCCGCGCGCTGTGGTTCCGCACCTACCGCTACGTGCAGCTCGACGTCGAGACGGCCGCCGAGCCGCTCAGCGTGCACGACGTCAGCGGCGTGTTCACCGGCTACCCGCTCGTGGAGCGCGCGCGCTTCGCGAGCGACCTGCCGTGGCTCGCGGACATGTGGCGCATGAACTGGCGCGGCGCGCGCCTCGACGCGTGGGAGACGTACTTCGACACGCCGTACTACGAGCAGCTGCAGTACGTCGGCGACACGCGCGTGCAGTCGCTCATCTCGCTGTACGTGGGCGGCGACGCGCGGCTGATGCGCGAGGCGATCGTGCAGTTCGACCGGTCGCGTCTCCCGGAGGGGATCACCCAGAGCCGGTACCCGTCGTGCCTCGTGCAGATCATCCCGCCGTTCTCGCTGATCTGGGTGGCGATGGTGCACGACTACTGGATGCACCGCGACGAGCCCGCGTTCGTGCGCGCGCTGCTGCCCGGCGTACGCGGCGTGCTCGCGTGGTACGAGCGGCACGTCGACTCCACGGGCATGGTGGGGCCGACGCCGTGGTGGAACTACGTGGACTGGACGCCTGCGTGGCGGAACGGCGTTCCGCCCGGCGCCGACCGCGGGCACTCCGCCATGACGTCGCTGCTGTTCGTCTACGCGCTGCAGCGCGCGGCGCAGATGGAGGATTCGTTGGGCCTTCCGGCCGAGGGCTCGCGCGAGCGCGCGCTCGCCGCACGGATCACCGCCGCGGTGCGCGCGCGGACGTGGCGCCCGGCGCGCGGCCTGTTCGCCGACGCACCCGACTCGGCCTCGTTCAGCCAGCAGACGAACGTGATGGCCGTGCTGTCCGGCGCGGTGCCGGCGGCCGAGCGGCGCACGGTGATGGAGCGCGTGCTCGCCGACACGACGCTCGTGCGGGCGAGCTACTACTACGGCTTCTACGTTCTGGAGGCGCTGCGCGAGGCGGGGCTCGGCGAGCGCTACGTGGAGCAGCTCGCGCCGTGGCGGGGGATGCTCGCGTTAGGCCTCACGACGACACCGGAGACGCCCGAGCCGACGCGCTCCGACTCGCACGCGTGGAGCGCGCATCCGAACTACGGTCTGCTCGCCACGGTGCTCGGCGTGCGGCCGTCGGCGCCCGGATTCCGCCGCGTGCGGGTGGCGCCGAGCCTGGGCCCGCTGCACCGCGCCGAGGGGCGCGTGCCCCACCCGCTCGGCGACGTGGAGGTGCGCCTGGAGCGCGTCGGCGCGACGGGCGTCCGCGGCGAGGTCACGCTGCCGGCCGGTCTTTCCGGTACCTTTGTATGGCGTGGCCGCGAAGCGCCGCTGCACGCGGGGCGGCAGGAGATCCGGCTGTGAGACGCGCCCGGCATGGCTCCACGTACGTTCTTATTGGAGGACTGAAGAAGGACTGAAGGAGGACTGAAGAAGGACCACCCGCAAGAAAGCATTGTTTGGTCCTTCTTCAGTCCTCCTTCAGTCCCTGCTTCAGTCCCACCCACACTCGTACGTGGAGTCACGCGAGGCGCGACGTTCATCAACCAGTCGTGGACATGAAGATGGAGATGTCGTTCCGCTCCGGCCCGTTCGGCGGAGCCTTGCTCGTCGCGTCGCTGCTCGTCGGCTGCCGGCACGAGCCGGTGCCGCAACCCGCGCCCGCCGCCGCGCCAGCCGCGGCCATGCCGACCCCGGCGTCCACCGCGCCACCGGCGCCCGCCGCGAACCCGCTCGCGGCGCTGTACGTCGACACTGGCGTGACGCCGGTGCGGTCGCCGCAGGACGAGGCGCGCACGTTCAGGCTCGTCGACGGCTACCGGGCCGAGCTCGTGGCCGCGGAGCCGCTCGTGCAGGATCCGGTCGCGATCGACTTCGACGCCGACGGGCGGATGTACGTCGTCGAGATGCGCGCGTTCATGCCGAACATCGACGGCAAGGGCGAGGACCGGCCGATCGGGCGCGTCGTCGTGCTCGAGGACACGAACGACGACGGCGTCATGGACCGCAAGACCGTGTTCCTCGACAGCCTCGTGCTGCCGCGCACCATCAAGGTCATGCAGCACGGCGTGCTGGTGGGCGCGCCGCCGAACCTGTACTTCGCGCGTGACACGAACGCCGACCTGCGCGCCGACGTGCGCACGCTCGTGCGCGGCGACTACGGCACGCTCAGCTCCAACCCCGAGCACAACGCGAACGGCTTGCTGTGGGGTCTCGACAACTGGCTGCACAACGCGAACTACGCGGGCGAGTTCCGTCTGCAGCCCGACGGCTCGTTCGCGTTCCGCCCGGCGCCGGAGGAAGGCCAGTGGGGCGTGTCGTCGGACGACTACGGGCGACTGTTCCGCAACAGCAACGAGGACCCGCTCCGCACCGACTACATCCCCGAGCACTACGCGGCGCGCGGCGGCAACGCCGGGCTGCGGCGCGGCGTGTACGAGCAGGTGACGCGCAACACGTCGGTGTGGCCCGACCACAAGACACCCGCCGTGAACCGCGGCTACCGCGAGGGCGTGCTCCGCGGCGACAGCTCGCTCGCGATGTTCACGTCCGCCGGCAGCCCCACGGTGTACGTCGGCGACCGGCTGCCTGACGAGCTGCGCGGGTCGGTGTTCGTCACGGAGCCGGCGGGGAACCTCGTCGCGCGGTTCGTCATCGAGGACAGCGGCGACGGCTTCGCGCGGGCGCGCAAGGCGTACGAGCGCGCCGACTTCATGACGGCGAGCGACCAGCGGTTCCGCCCCGTCAACCTCTCGTCGGCGCCCGACGGCACGCTGTACGTCGTCGACATGTACCGGGGCATCATCCAGCACCGCGCGTACATCACCGACTACCTCGAGCAGAAGATCCGCGAGCGCGGCATGGAGCAGCCGGTCGGCCTCGGCCGCATCTGGCGCATCGTGCACACGAGCACCCAGCGCGGGCCGGCGCCGCAGCTGTCGCGTGCGTCGGCGGCCGACCTCGTGCCGCTGCTCGCGCACCCGAACGGGTGGTGGCGCTTCAAGGCGCAGCAGCTGCTCGTGGAGCGCGGCGACCGCTCGGTGGCCGACGCGCTGCGCGCGATGATCCGCTCGCATCGCGACGACCGCGCGCGGCTGCACGCGCTGTGGACGCTCGACGGGCTCGGCGAGTCGGACCCGCTGACGATCGAAACCGCGCTCGCCGACTCGTCGCCGTACGTGCGCGCGGCGGCGGTGCGCATCAGCGAGCCGTGGCTCGCGCGCGCGTCGCACCCGCTGCAGGACGCCGTGCTGCGCCTCGCCGACGACCGCACGCCGCTCGTCCGCCGCCAGCTCGCGGCGTCGCTCGGCGAGCTCACCGCGACGCGGCGCGACGCCGCGCTCGTGACGGTGGCGAGCCGCTACGGCGACGACCCGATCGTGACGGACCTCGTCGCCGGCGCGGTGCGCGGACGCGAGACGGCGTTCCTCGAGAAGCTGCTCGCGACGCGCGGCGAGCACGCCGCCGCGGTGCAGTCGATCGCGGCGTCGATCGTGCGCTCCCGCGACGCGGCGGCGATCGGCCGGCTGCTCACGCTCGCCGGCCAGCCGTCGCGCCCGCGCTGGCAGCGGCTCGCGCTGCTCACCGGCGCGAACCCGCGCAGTGGACAGCGGGCGCCGCGTGGACCGCGGCCGAGCTTCGAGCCGCCGGCCGGTGCCGCGGCGGGCGGCGCGGCGAGCGGCGCGGCGCCCGAGGGGCCACCACGTCCGACGGCGGCGCCACCGATCGCGCTGCCTAACCGACCTGCGGCGCTCCTCGCGGCGGCGGAGAGCCCGGACAGCGCGATCCGCGCGCAGGCCCGCGCCGTCGCCGACGCGCTCACGTGGCCCGGCAAGGGCGGCGCCGCCGCGCCGGCGGCCCGCGCGCTCACCGCGGACGAGCAGGCGCGCTACGAGGCCGGGCGGCAGCAGTACACGTCGACGTGCGCCGGCTGCCACCAGGCGAACGGCGGCGGCCTCGCCGGCGTCGCGAAGCCGCTCGTCGGCTCGCGCTTCGTGCTCGGCACTCCCGTTAGGCTCATCCGCATCGTGCTGAACGGCAAGGAGGGCGAGATGCTCATGCCCCCCATCGGCGGCACGCTGACCGACGAGCAGGTGGCGAACGTGCTCACCTACGTGCGGCGCTCGTGGGGGAACGACGCGGACCCGATCGAGCCGACGCAGGTGAAGGAGATCCGCGCCGCGACGGCCGGCCGCAAGAAGCCGTGGACGGAGGCGGAGCTGCTGCGCATCACCCGATGAAAGCTGTCTCACGCGGAGGCGCGGAGAACGCGGAGAACACCACTGCTTGGTCGTTGGTGTTCTCCGCGTTCTCCGCGCCTCCGCGTGAGACCACACAGCCTCGTGAGACGATGAGACTCCGATCGATTCGCTGCGCCGCCTCGCTCGCCCTCGCCGCCGCGACGGCCGGCGCGCAGCCCCGCACCTACTCCGCGCGATCCCCAGACGGCGAGACGGTGATCGCCCTCGCCGTCGGACCGCAGGTGACGTACACGGTGACGCATCGCGGCCGCACGCTCGTCGCGCCGTCGCCGATCTCGCTCACGTTGGGCGACGGCCGAGTGCTGGGCCACGACGCACGCCCGAGCGGGGCGCGCACGCGGCAGGTCAGCGACTCCGTCAGGCCCGTCGTCGCCGTCAAGAACGCGATCGTGGGCGAGCGGTACGGCGAGGTGCACGTCGACTTCCGCGGCGGCTACGCGCTCGAGGCACGCGCGTACGACGACGGCGTCGCGTACCGGTGGATCACGAGCCTCCCGGACAGCGTCACCGTGCAGTCGGAGGAGGCGACGTTCCGCTTCGAGGGAAACCCGACCGCGGTGGTGGGGCTCGACTCGACGTTCATGACGCATCAGGAGCCGGCGTGGGGCCGCGTGCCGATCGACAGCATCGCGGGGCGCAAGATGGGCCTCCTGCCGCTGCTCGTCGACGTCGGCGCCGCCAAGGTCGCCATCACCGAGTCGGACCTCGAGAGCTACGCCGGGATGTATCTCGCGAGCGGCGGACCGGGCACGCTGCACGGCGTCTTCCCGCAGGCCGCGCGCGCCGAGCATGCACGAAACGATCGCGACGTCGACGTCACCGACCGCTTTCCGTATCTCGCGCGCACCGCCGGACGGCGCACGTTCCCGTGGCGTGTGCTGTTCGTCGCCGACGAGGACCGCGAGCTGCTCGAGAGCGAGCTCGTATACCGGCTCGCGCCCGCGAACCGCCTGACGGACGTCTCGTGGATCCGTCCCGGCAAGGTGGCGTGGGACTGGTGGAACGCGCTCAACGTGACGGGCGTGCCGTTCCGCGCCGGCGTGAACACCGACACGTACAAGTACTACATCGACTTCGCGGCGCGGTACCACCTCCCGTACATCATCCTCGACGAGGGCTGGTACAAGCTCGGCGACCTCATGTCCGTCACGCCGGGCGTCGACGTGCCGGAGCTCGTGCGCTACGGCGAGAGCAAGGGCGTCGGCGTCATCCTGTGGGTCGTGTGGCACACGCTCGACCTGCAGATGACGCCCGCGCTCGACCAGTTCCGGCGATGGGGCGTGAAGGGCATCAAGGTCGACTTCATGCAGCGCGACGATCAGGCCATCGTCGACTTCTACTGGCGCACGGCGCGCGAGGCGGCGGCGCGGCATCTCACGGTCGACTTCCACGGCGCGCACAAGCCGGCGGGGCTCAATCGCGCGTACCCGAACGTGCTGAGCTTCGAGGGCGTGAAGGGACTCGAGAACGACAAGTGGAGCACGCTCGTCACGCCGACGCACGACGTCACGCTCCCGTTCACGCGCATGCTCGCCGGCCCGATGGACTACACGCCCGGCGCGATGATCAACGCGCAGCCGCGGCAGTTCCGCGCCGTGTTCGAGCGCCCGATGAGCCAGGGGACGCGCGCCCACCAGCTCGCGATGTACGTCGTCTACGAGAGCCCCCTGCAGATGCTCGCCGACAGTCCCACGCAGTACCTGCGCGAGGCCGAGTCCATGGAGTTCCTCGAGGCGGTGCCGACGACGTGGGACGAGACGCGCGCGCTCGACGGCCGTGTCGGCGAGCACGTGCTCGTCGCGCGCCGCAGCGGCAGCGAGTGGTACGTCGGCGCGATGACGAACGACCGCGCGCGCACGCTCGCGCTCGACCTCTCGTTCCTCGGCGACGGCCCGTACACGCTCGACGCGTGGGAGGACGGACCGAACGCGGACCGCGACGGCACCGACTACCGCAAGACGTCTCGCTCCGTGACGCGCGGCACGCGCGTGGAGCTCCACCTCGCGCCGGGCGGCGGCTACGCGGCGCGCATCCGGAGAACGGGCCAGTGAAGCGACCGCTCCTGCTCGTCGCGTTAGGCCTGTGCGCCGCGCCGGCGGGTGCGCAGGTGCTGGCCCACGGATCCACCATCGAGCACGACTCGACCGTCGCGAAGGAGGAGCCGGGGACGCACGGTGGCGGCGGCATGTCCACCGGCTACTCGTTCTTCGCGAGAGCGCCCGGGCTCACCACGGTGTTCCGCAAGCGCGCGCTGCACCCGGGTGCCGGCATCGGCTACCACGAGCACAAGGACGACGAGATCTACTACGTGCTCAGCGGCCGCGGCGCGTACACGCTCGATGGCGTCACGCGCGAGGTCGGCCCCGGAACGGCGCTGCTCACCCGCGCGGGCAGCTCGCACGGCATGAAGGTGCTCGGCGACCAGGACCTCGTGCTCATCATCACGTACCAGCAGCGTCCGCGCGTGTCGAAGCCCTAGCGTTGAGCGTAGAGCGTAGAGCGTAGAGCGTGGAGCGACGTCTTCTCCCCGCTCTACGCTCTACGCTCCACGCTCGACGCTCCACGCTCGCGGAAGCGTCAGCGTGAACGTGCTGCCCTCGCCGACCGCGCTCGCCACCGTGAGATCGCCGCCCATGCCGCGCGCGAGGTCGCGGCTGATCGCGAGGCCGAGCCCCGTGCCTTCGGCCGTGCGCGTGAGATCCGCGCGCACCTGCACGAACGGCTCGAAGATCGAGCGCTGCTTGTCCGCCGGGATGCCGACGCCGGTGTCGCGCACCCGCACGCGCACCACGTCGTCCGTCGCGTCGCAGTCGAGCTCAACACGCCCGCCGCGGTCGGTGAACTTCACCGCGTTCGACAGCAGGTTGATGAGCACCTGCCGCAGCTTCTCCGCGTCCGCGTGCACGAGCAGCTCGTCGCGCGGGCAGCCCGTGGTGACGAGCGTGAGCCCCTTCGCGCTCGCCTGCGGCATCACGAGCGCCTCCGCCGCGGCGAGCGCCTCGGCGACGTGCACGGCGGCGACGTCGTAGTGCACCGCTCCGGCCTCGATGCGCGCGTAGTTCAGCACGTCGTTGATGAGGCCTAACAGATGCCGCTGGCTCTGCTGGATGCGGCGCAGGTCCTCGAGTTGCTCGCGCGTCACCGGCCCGCGGATGCCGAGCTCCAGGAGCTCCGCGTAGCCGCCGATCGCGTTCAGCGGCGTGCGCAGCTCGTGGCTCATGACGGCGAGGAACTGCGCCTTCGCCTGGTTCGCGGCGTGCGCCGCCCCGCGCGCGGCCTCCGCGTCGGCGCGCGCCCGCTCGCTCTCGTGCAGCAGCCGCTCCATCTCGCGCCGAGCGCGCACGCGTGCGGTGACGTCGACGAGCACGGCGACGGCGGCGGTCACGCGCCCGGTCGCGTCGCGCACCGGCTCGGCGCTGACGTCGAGCAGCGCGCGGCCGCCGTCGGGACGCTCGATCTCCACCGTCTCGCCGATGACGCGCTCGCCGCCGCGCAGGGCGCGCGCGAGCGGCCACTCCTCGGACGCGAGCCGCCGGCCATCGGCGTGAAAGCCGGTCCACTCGTTGCTGTAGCGCTCGACCGAGGCGGTGGCGGGGCGCTGCCCCCAGATGCGCTCCACCGCCTCGTTCGCGGCCGTGATGCGTCCCGACGGCGCCTCCACGATCACCACCCCGACGGGCAGCTGCGCGAGCACGGTGTTCAGCCGCTCCCGCTCCGCCTCCGCCTCGGCGCGCGCGGCGCGCTCCGCCTCGAACAGCCGCGCGCGCTCGAGCGCCTGCGCGCACTGCAGCGCGACGGCGCCGGCGCGTGCGCGGGCGTCGTGGTCGAACCGCTGCGGCGCGTCGTACGCGGCGCCGAGCACGCCGAGCACGCGGCCGTCCGCGACGAGCGGCATCACCGCGTTCGCGTGCTGGCCGAGCGCCTCCAGCGTCGGCGCGAGGTCGGGGTAGCGTGTCGCCCAGTCGTCGCGCGATTCGAGGAACACTGGGATGCCCGTGCGCGCGACGTCGGCGATCGGCACCGGTGCGCCGATCGGGAAGCGGCGCCACGTGTCGCGCACGTCGTCGGGCATCGCCCCGGCGCGCACGATCTCGATCTCGTCGCCGCGCTCGGTGAGCCGCGCGATGACGATGCCGGTGGCGCCTAACACGGCGGTCGCGTGCTCCACCACCGCCGCGGCCACGTCGGCCACCGTGGACGCGACGGCGAGCGCCGCGCTGAGCGCCTGCTGCCGGCGCGCGGTCGCCGCCGCCTCTGCCAGCGCCTCCTCCGCCTCGTGGCGCGCCGTCACGTCCTCGTGCGTGAGCACGACCTGCTCGACGGCGCCGGACGCGCCGCGCACGGGATAGAGATGCGCCTGCGTCCACAGCACGCGGCCGCGCCCCACCGTGCTCGCCATCTCGTAGCGAAGCGCCGGGAGCGTGACGGCGTCGCCGGCGAAGGCGCGGCGGATGAGCGGGAGCACGCCCGCCGCCTCGAGCTGCGGATCGGCGAGCACCGAGTACTCCGCCGGCACGTCCGACAGCGCCGCACCCCACAGACGCTCGAACGCCGGGTTCACGGCGAGCGGCCGCCCGCTCGCGTCGTACACCACCGTGCTGACCGGCGTCTGCTCGAACGCGGCGCGGAGACGCTCGGCCAGCAGCGTCGTGCCGTCGGGCATCGTCAGGCGCGCGCTCCGCGGAGGTACTCGCGCACGGCCTGCGCGTACTGCGCGAACGCCACCTCGGGCTCCTCGATCTCCGGGTGCCAGCGCTTCTCCCACTCGAAGTTGTAGTAGCCGCGGTAGCCGTGACGCACGAGCACCTCGACCTGCTCGCGCACCGGCACGTCGCCGCGGCCCGTGAGCACGTAGCGTCGATCGCTTCCCGCCGGCACGGAGTCCTTGAGATGGACGTGCCGCACCCACGGCATGAGCTGCCGCGCGGTCGCCTCCGGATCCTCGTGCGAGAACGCGAACGTGTGGTGCGCGTCCCAGAGCAGCGCGACCGTGGGCGAGTCGGCGCGGTGCATGATGTCGACGATCGTCGGCGAGTCGGTGAAGTCGCCGTGCGTCTCCAGCACCACGGTCACGCCCGAGCCCTTCGCGTGGTCGCCCAACGTGCGGAGCCCCGCGGCGACCCGGTCGAGCGTGCGGTCGCGCTCCTCGCCCGCGACCCACTTGTTGCCGAACACCCGCACGTACGGCGCGTCGAGCGCGTGCGCGAGGTCGATGAACCGCCGGCCCTCGTCGAGCCACGCGGTGCGCCGCGGGCTCTCCGGCACGTGCATCTCGGCCGACGAGCCGAGGCACGCGATGCGCAGCCCGTGGTCGGCGACCTCACGCTTCGACTGCGCGAGACGCGCGGGGGCGAACTCGGGGCGCTGCGTGAGATCCATCTCCTGCTGGATGCCGCGCAGCTCGATCGCCGCGAACTCGTGCGTCTTGGCGAAGTCGAGGATCTGCGCCCACGTCCAGTTCGGGCAGCCGAGCGTGGAGAACGACAACGGCGCCCGTCCGGACGACGGCGATGCCGATGTCCGGTGCACGCACCCCGCGGCGAGCGTCGTGCCGAGGGCGGTCACGAACTGGCGACGATCCATCACGGCTGTCCTCCAAGGATTGGTTCGAGGCGCTCGGCGAGTACCCTGGGGATCCGACGGCGATGAACGGGATCTCGAGATCCTTTCGATCGCACTTGGATCCCCAGAGTACTCGCCTCGTCGCCATCACCCTTTCATATCTGCGAGTACGCCGTCGGCCTGAGGAACACGTTGCTGATGCTCGATACGATCGCGGGATCGGCGTACTCCGGCTTCGCGGCGATCGCGCGCCACTCCGGATCGGACCCGAACTCGCCCCACCGCGCGTCGTGGTCGCGCATGTCGTCGAACGCGAGCAGGTACGTGAGGTTCGGCATCTTCGCCCCGACGATCGTCTGGCCGTAGAATACCGCGTGCATCGAGTGCCGCGCGAAGATGGCGGCCTCCCACCGGTTGAACACGTCGATCTTCGTCGCGCTCGCGGGCTCGCTGTGGCTCTCGTAGCGCCGGAGCTCGAACAGCCGCCCCTTCCCCGCCGCGAGCTGCGGCGGCAGCGCCAGCCGCGGGTGGCCGGCGAACGCCACCATGAGCGAGCTCTCGATCCGCTCGTACGGCGGGTCCGCGGCGGGCGCGTCGAGGACGGCGGCGCCGGCGCGCCGGTACTCCGTGTCGGCCGCGAGCCGCTCGGGGAGCGTCGCCACGGAGTCCATCGTCGGGTGCGTGATGAGCACGTACAGCGTCGGCGAGTCGGGACCGATCGCGACGTTGAACACGCCGACCGGCCCCGTGCCGGCGCGCCGCAGGGCGGGAACGAGCGCGTCGCGCGCGTAGTCGCTCATCGCCCGCTCGTGCGGGCCGCGACGCAGATGGTACGCACGCAGCTCGTAGTAGTCGCGCCCCTCGGCGGACTGCGCGCCGGCCGCGGTGCCTAACAGTCCGGCCCCCGCCCCCGCGGCGGCCGACTCGAGAAATCTCCGACGCGAGAGCGTCATCGCGTGCCGTCTCCTGCGGGCGCCTGCACCCGCTCGCTGTTGGTGATGCGCACGGGCTGGCCGTCGGCCGCGCGCACGGTCACGTCGGTCATCGTCCAGCCGCGTGCCCACTCGATGCTGCCTGCGGCCTGCCCCTCGGCCTGCACGTCGCGCCAGCGTACGTCGTGGATCGGCTTCGACGGGAGCCCGGCGGCGACGAACACGCGACGCGCTCCGGTCACGCGCACGTGCTCGATCGTGATGTCGCGGAACTCGGCCAGCCCGCGCTCGGCCGGCGTCACCGGCGTCGCGAGCACGCGCCAGTGCGCCGGAACGTTCGTCGAGTCCTTCGGCAGCGTCGCGTAGCTGTAGCTCGGGTTCCAGTCGAGCGTGAACGAGAACGCGGTCGGCACGTTCTCCAGCACGAGGCCGCGCACCAGCACGTCCTCCACCACGCCGCCGCGCGTGCGCGCCGACTTGAAGATGATGCCGGCGTTCGTCCCCGTGCCGCGATTGTTCAGCGCGACGACGTGGCGGATGCTCCCCGACGTCTCGGAGCCGAACGACACGACGCCGGCGCCCTTCCGCGCCACGTTGTCGCGGATGACGACGTACTGCGTCGGCCGGTTCACGCGCAGCCCGTCGGCGTCGCGCCCGGCCTTGAGGCAGATCGTGTCGTCGTTGTTCGCGATGTCGGTGCGCTGCACGAGCACCCACTCCGACGAGTCGATGTCGACGCCGTCGGTGCTCGGCCCGCCGTTGTCGGCGATGCTGATGCCGTCGACCGTGACGTGATCCGAATAGAGCAGCTGCACCGTCCAGAAGCCCGAGCGACGAAGGTTCACCTCCTCGATCGTGACGTCCGACGAGCGCGACACGACCACGAGGCGTACGCGCTGCGCGTCGTAGTCCACCGCCCAGCGCAGCCCCTGCGGCTCGTACAGCGAGCGGCGCAGCGTCCAGTACTTGTCCCACCACTTCTGCCCGCGCCCGTCGATCGTGCCGCGGCCGGCGATCTTCACGTTGCGCTGATCGTTCACGTTGATGAGCGCCGCGGGCCACGGCATCTCGATCCCCGCGACGCGCGTTGGCATGACGGGATAGTCCGCGTCGTCCTGGCTGCCGAGCAGCGTGACGCCCGAGTCGACGCGCAGCTCGACGTCGTGCTTCACGAACAGCGCGCCGGTGACGTAGCTCCCCGCGTCGAACCGCACCACGCCGCCGCCGGCCGCCGAGCACTCGTCGATCGCCCGCTGGATCGCCGCGGTGGACTTCGTGGCCCCGTCACCGACCGCGCCGCGCGCGTTCGCCGAGCAGACGCGCGTCGCGACCGGATGCCGCCGCGTGCCGACCTTCGACGCCCATGCCGGCAGGTCATCGGCGCGCGCGACCTGCGTCACGAGCGCGCCGACGAGCATCGCACGCGGAGCCGCGGAGAACGCGGAGAACGGCCAGGTCTTCATGTCGGTGTGCTCCGCGTTCTCCACGGCTCCGCGTGAGACACGCTCAGAAGCTCTTCGACGTCGTCTGCTTCACGTACGTGTCCGCGACCGGCCGGGAGAACAACGTGCGGAAGTCGCTCACGCCGCGCAGCACGAACGTCGGCGTGCCGGCGATCTTCGGCGCGTGCACGCCGCGGAACTCGGCGTCGTGCACGTCGTCGAGCACGAACGCGGGTCGCGTGTCGGGCTGCTCGAAGCTCACGTCGATGCCGTCCATGGTGAGCCCCGTCACGTGCCGCACGTAGAACGCCGACGCCGGCACGATGCCGAACATGCTCGGCTCCGGGTAGACCTTCTCCTGCTCCGCCACGGCGTACGGATCGCTGCGCGGACCACCGCCGCCGCGCTCCCCGGAGCGCACCATGTCGGACGGCTGCTTCGCTGCGGTCTCCAGCGACAGGCCGCCGCGGTAGACGATGCGCACGTCGCGCAGCGTCACGTCCTCCACCGCGTGCCCCGGCAGGCCGGTGATCGTCGACGCGTAGCGCGGGTCGACGTCGGAGGCGACGACATTGCTGATCGTGACGCGCTTCAGCGTGCCGACCGGCAGCTCCTTCGGGCCGCGCATGCGCGAGCCGAGCCGCAGGAAGATCGGCGACGTGAAGACGTGGCGCATGGTGAGGTTCGTCACCGTCACGTCCTCGATGATCGACCCGTCGACCGACTCCAGCGCGAGGCCGCGCGAGTTGTCGAAGACGATGTTGGAGATCGTGATGTTGCGGAACGGCCCGTTCGACTCGGTGCCCAGCTTCACGCGCCCCGTCGGCCCGTCGCGGTTCGCTGCACCGTCGGTGAACGGCCGGTACGTGGCGTCGAGCACCGAGCCGACGGCGAACCCGGTCACGACGCTGTTCGTGAGGGTGACGTTCTCGGTGCCGCGGGTGGCGCCGAGCGCGTACGATGCCTTCAGCACGATCGCGTCGTCGTTCGGCGAGTTCACGCTCGTGTTCGAGATCCGCACGTTGCGGCACGCGTCGACGTCGATGCCGTCGCGGTTCGTGTCGATCGTGAGGTTGTCGATCGTGAGGTTGTCGACCCCGGTGGCGAGGACGCCGAAGTGGCCGCCGCGATAGATCGTGAGATCGCGCAGCAGTACGTTCTTCGCGCGCAGCAGCGCGATCGCCTTGTTGCCGACGTGCGGCGTGTCGCGGCTGATGCCGCGGTTGAGCGACTTCCCGTCGATGCGCCCCGGCCCGACGATCGACACGTCCTCGACGTCCTCGCCCCAGATCAGCGAGTTGTGCCAGTGGCTGTGGCCGTAGTCCTGGTACTCGTTGCCGGGTCCCGGCTCCGCCGCGTCGAAGCCGCGGCCGTTCGCGGTGTCCGCGGCGAGCAGCGTCGCGCCGCGATCGAGGTAGAGCGCGACGTGGCTCTTGAGCCGCACCGAATAGCTCGCGTACGTGCCGGCACCGAGATACACCGTGCCCCCGCCCGCGGCCGCGGCGGCGTCGATGGCCCTGTTGATCGCGTCGCTGTCGATCGTGTGTCCGTCGCCGGTCGCGCCGAACGTGCGAACGTCGAACGCGCGCGATGCGGGCTGGGCGCCTAACGGAGCGGCGATCAGCAGAAGCGGCAGCCAACCTGTCAGCGAGGGCATCGGGACTCAGGGCCGAGGCGACTACACATGGGGATCGGACGGCGATCGAAGGATCTCGCGATAGAGGCGAGACGCGCAGGGCTGAAAGCTATCGCGAGATCCAAGCAGATCGCCGTCGAATCCCGGAGGTACTCGCCTGACGCCCATCGCCTCTACCCGAACTTGTACGTCTGCTTCGCGAGGTCGTAAGCGAGGGCGCGGGCGAGCTCGCGGGCGTCGGCGAGGTCGAGCTGATGCCGCGCGACGAGCCCGGCGAGCCAGTTCGCGTCCACGCGCCGCGCCAGATCGTGCCGCGCCGGGATCGAGCAGAACGCCCGCGTGTCGTCGTTGAACCCCACCGTGTTGTAGACCCCCGCCGTCTCCGTCACCTGCTCCCGGTAGCGCCGCATCCCCTCCAGGCTGTCGTGGAACCACCACGCCGGCCCGAGCTTCAGCGCCGGATAGTGCCCCGCCAGCGGCGCCAGCTCCCGCGCGTAGGTCGTCTCGTCGAGCGTGAACAGGATCAGCGTCAGCCGCGGATCGTTGCCGTGCGCGGCCAGGAGCGCCTGGAGGTTGCGCGTGTACTCGGTGGCCACCGGGATGTCGGCGCCCTTGTCCGGGCCGTAGCGCGCGGCGATCGGCGCGTTGTGGTCGCGCCAGCTGCCCGGATGGAGCTGCATCACGAGCCCGTCCTCGGTCGAGAGCCGGGCCAGCTCGATCAAGAGGTGCGCCTCGAACGTGCGCTGGTCGGCCGCGGTCGCCTCGCCGCGGCGCGCCTGCTGGAAGAGCGCCTCCATCGTCTCCGGCGTCTGGCGCGCGGTCCACGGCTCGAGCACCGCGTGGTCGGTGGCGGTCGCGCCGAGCGTCTGGAAGTAGCGCCGGCGTTCGGCGAGCGCGGCGAGGAACGCCTCGAACGACGTGATCGGCGCGCCGTGCGCCCGCGCCAGCGCCGCCAGCTCGTGCGGCCACGACGGGCGCGCGATCCGCAGCACCGCGTCGGGGCGGAACGTGGGGACCACGCGACGCGCGCCGTACGCCCAGTCGCTCGCCCGGATCGCCTGGTGATGCGGCAGCGGGTCGCTCGCCGCGTCGGTGGTGGCGAGCACCTCGATGTCGAATCGCTCGAACAGCGCGCGGGGCCGGAACTCGGGGCTCGCGAGCTTCTCGGCGATCTCATCGTACACCCGGTCGGCGGACTCCGCGGAGAGCTTCACGCGCACGCCGAACACGTCGTGCAGCTCGTTGTCGAGCCAGATCCCCGTGGGGGTGCCGCGGAACAGGTAGTAGTGGCTCCCGAACAGCCGCCAGATCTTCCGCGCGTCGGTCTCCACCGTGCTCCCGTCGACCGTCGGGATGCCGAGCGCGTCGAGCGGCACGCCCTGGGAGTAGAGCATCCGGAAGATGTAGTGATCCGGAACGAGCAGCAGCGCGGTCGGCTCGGGGAACGGCGCGTTCGTGGCGAGGATCGCCGGATCGACGTGGCCGTGCGGGCAGATCAGCGGTAGCGCGTGCGTCTCCTCGTACAGCGCGCGCGCGACGCGGCGAATGGCGGGATCCGGATCGAAGTAGCGGTCCGGGTGCAGCACGAGCGGCGCGACGCCGCGCGGAGTGAGGGCCGGTGCTTCGGGGGCACGCGCGTTCGTCGTCACGTCTCCGTCCTGGTCATGAGAGTCCCCACCGTCGCGCGCGGTGTTGAGGAGCGCCGCCGCCGCGCGCATGTTAGGCAGATCGACCAACCGTCCCACACCCGATCGAGCCATGGACCGTCGTGATTTCGTGAAGGCGGGCGCCGCGAGCGCGCTCGCGCCGTCCGGCCTCGCCGCCGCCGCTGCCGCGGACGACCGGCGGCACTACGAGCTGCGCGTGTACGAGACGCGCAGCGACCTCGCGCCGAACCGCATTCGCGCGTTCTTCACCGACGCGATGATCCCGGCGCTCCGCCGGGCCGGCGCGGGCGCGTTCGGCGCGTTCACGCCGGAGGTCGGGATGCTCGGCCAGTCGATCACGATCCTGCTCGAGTACAAGTCGGCGGCGGACGCGCTCGCGGTGCCGCAGCGCCTCGCGGCCGACTCCGCGTACGCGGAAGCGCGGCGCGCGTTCGAGGGCGACGCGCAGCCACCCTACGTCCGGTACGAGGCGCGGCTCATGCGCGCCTTCGCCGGGCACCCCGCCGTCGAGGTGCCGCCGACGAGCGCCGGACGCGCGCCGCGGATCTTCGAGCTCCGCACGTACGAGTCGCGCAACGCCGAGACGCTCGCGAAGAAGATCGCCATGTTCGACGAGGCGGAGATCGCGCTGTTCCGCTCCATCGGCATGACGCCCGTGTTCTTCGGCGAGAACCTGTACGCCACGCGCCTCCCGAGCCTGTCCTACATGCTCACGTTCGACGACCTCGCGGCGCGCGCGACGGCATGGGCCGCGTTCCGCGCGCATCCGGAGTGGCAGCGGATCCAGAAGGACCCGCGGTGGATCGACGAGCGCGGCATCACCACGGTGACGAGCTCCGTGCTCCTGAACCCGCTGCCGTTCTCCGACCTCCGGTGATCACTTCGAGGAGAACTCCTTGAACTGCGCCTCGATCCGGTCCGGCGTGGTCGGTCCGTCGAAGATCACCACCCGGTGCCGGAACGTGACCGACTGGCCGGGCTTCAGCGTGAACTCGTCGTCCGTCTTCCCCTTCGTGAAGTCCTTCGCCCCCAATGGATTCGCCGCGAACAGGCCGTAGCCGCGCGCGTGCCAGTAGGTGGGGAAGTTGTAGTTCTTCGGGTGGTCGATGATGGCGATCGTGATCGGCTCGCCCTTCACGGTGCCGCCGAGCGACGTCCACCGCGCGCGCGTGCTCCACACCGAGTCGCCCTCGAGCCCTTCCGCGCTGCGGTAGCGGCCCGTGACGCCCTCATTGTTCAGCACCGGCACCGCCGTCGCCTTGCCGCTCGGGTCGGTGAAGACCTCGGGCTTGTCGGCCGGCTGCTCGAGCTCGCGCCGCACGCGAAGACCGAGCGTGCCGTCCTTGTTGTCGTGGAACGTCACCGTCGTGTCGGTCGCCACGAGCGTCGTCGTGCGGTCGACGCCGCGCAGGTCGCCGGCCGCGTGGAACGCGTAGCGCGTCGTCTCGTGCATGAGCGTCTTGCCGGTCGGCGTCACCCAGTCGCTGCGCACCACGAGCACGCCCTCGCCCCTGCCGCTCCGCACCGTGTCGATGCCGCGGAACACGATGGAGCCGTACTTGTTCTTCTGCGCCGCCGGGATCGCGTCGGAGTTGTTCCAGAAATCGAGCCCGTTCACGTCGGAGTGGTTGAACCACAGTCCGATGTGGTGCGGGTGGTCGACGCGCTCGCCGGGGCGCGGGTCGAGCGGCCAGCCGCGCGTGACCTCGGTGCCGCTCGCTGCGCGGAGCGGGTAGAGCACCTGCTTCGGCAGGCTCGCCGGATAGAGGAACGACGTGAACGGCTTGCCGTCGACGAGCACGTCCACGCGCCGGTCGGCCTCGCGCGCGACGAGCTGCACGTTCGCCCCATCCTTCGTCACCCGCGGCTGTGCGCCGAGCGCCGGCGCGACGAGAACCACCAGGCTTGCGATGCTGGACCAGCGCATGGCACCTCTACTCGGGTGAAGTCCACTCTGCGTAATCTGCGTAATCTGCGGGTCGTGCATTGAAGCGCACGTCATCCGCAGATTACGCAGACCACGCGGATTCGTTCGGCGTTAGGCCTTGCGTGCCGACGGCGTGATGCCCGCGAGCACGCCGCGCATGTAGGCGAACGAGCGCTGCATGCCGGGCAGCGGGTCGTCGGCGTCGATCTCGTACTCGAGGTTCACGACGCCCGCGTACCGCTGCTTCACGAGCTGCCGGAACAGATCGGCGATCGGGAGCACGCCCTCGCCGACGATGCACTGGCTCTCCTTCGCCGTGCCGTCCTTGAGGTCCTTCGCGTGCATGTCGAGCAGCCGCGGGCCGGCGTCGGCGGCAGCCTGCACGATGTCGGCGCCGGCGCGCGTCGAGTGGCCGATGTCCATGCACAGCCCCATGCGCCGGTCCATGTTCTTCACGAGCTTCAGCACGTCGTACGGCGACGGGAAGTGCTTGTCCTCGGGGCCGTGATTGTGGATCGCGACCTGGATGTCGTACTGCTTCGCGAACCGCTCGACGCGCGGCATCACCTCGGGGGCGCCCGTGGCGACCATGACCGGCATGCCGGCGCGCTTGGCGTACTCGAAGTAGCGGCGCACGCCGTCGTCGGTGTCCTTGTCGAACGTGATGGTGCCGCCGCCGACGATGGTCAGCCCGGCGGCCTCGATCTCCCGGCGCGCCGCGTCGATGTCGGCCGCGGGAAGATCGTAGTCGAGGTGCACCGACTTCAGGTTGATCCACTTCACGCCGAGGGCCTTCGTCATCTCGATCGCCTTCGCGCGCGGGAACTTCCGCAGCGAGTAGCTGGCGACGCCGAGGCGAACGGGGGCCGTGGGCCCCGGCGCGGCGGCGGATGGGGCGTCGGGTGCGGCGGACGCCGTGGACGCGCGGGCGGCGCGGGGGAGGCCGAGGGCCGCGCCGGCAGTGCCGGCGGCGGCGACCCGGAGGAATGTACGTCGAACGAACAATTCCTCGGACATCGCGGGTCTCGTAGCGCGGAGGGTGGGGGCGCGGTGAGCGGCTTAAACGATTAAGCCGAGGCGCGCGCCCAATGTACGCGGGGTACGGAGCACCAGCAATAGTGGTCCCCGAGCGGTCCGTGACGCACGTCAGCCGACGTCGCTCGCAGCGGCCGCAACAACGCGCTCGTGGGCTGCGTATGCATTGCGATCCGGCCGGCGCGGGCATACCGTAGCCCGCACTTTCCTGCACCGAGCGCCACGACGCCCGGACGTCTCGTGAGCCTGGAGGCTCAGATGACCAGCAGTGCACGCAGTGCACGTGCGCACGGGCTTCGGCTCGCCTCCGCCGCCACCGCCGCGGCCCTCGCCCTCGCCGCCTGCCATCAGGGCGGCACCTCCGTCGCGCACGCCAGCCCCGCCTCGACCAGCGACTCCGTCCAGGTCGGGTACGGCACCCAGGCGGGGCGCAACGTCACCGGCTCGATCGGCTCGGTCGACGCCGAGAAGGCCCCGCGCGGCACCGCGACCACGATGGCCGACCTCCTCGAAGGGCACGTGCCGGGGCTCGAGGTGCGCCGGCTCGGCAACGGGAACGTCTCCGTCCGCATCCGCGGCGACCGGTCGTTGAAGTCCGACGGCGAGCCGCTCTACGTCGTCGACGGCATCCCGATGACGGGCAGCACCATCATGACCGACCTCGACCCGCGCGACGTGAAGTCGGTCGAGGTCCTGAAGGATGCCGGCTCGCTCGCCGCCTACGGCTCGCGCGGCGCGAACGGCGTGATCCTCATCCGCCTGAAGCGGCCGCCGAAGCCGTAAGGGCGACAGGGCAGGAGGGCGACAGGGCAGGAGAGCAGGAGGGCAGGAGGGCAGGAGGGCAGGAGAGCCACGACGGTCTCCTGCCCTCCTGCCCTCCTGCCCTCCTGCCCTCCTGCCCTCTCCATGTGCAAGCCGCGTCGGGTCGCACGTCTCCAGGACATGCGAACCTCCACACTGACTCCCTGCCTGCGCCGCGTCGCCGCCGGCGCGCTGCCGTTCGTCGCCCTCGCCTGCGGCACCGCCGATCGTGGCCCTTCCGCCGCCGGCGACGCGGCCACCCCCGCGGCGACCGTCGCCGCCGACGCCGCGCCGAAGACGGTCGTCGCCGAACGACGGCGAGCGATGCCATCCCTGGCCGCGCCACCCATCGAGGCACCGTTCGCCGCCGCAGGGGCCGCCGCGCCGCCTCCCGCGGACGCCGACGCCGAGAGCCCGGCAACGCTCCCGAGCGCGGCCGCCGCGTCGGAGCTCGCGACGACGATGGTCGTGCGCACCGGCACCGCGTCCATCGAGGTCGACTCGGTCCGGATCGCGATGAGTCGCCTGCGCACGATCGCGTCGCAGGTCGGCGGCGTGGTCGCGAACGCGTCGCTCGCCGCGGGCCGCGCGCAGGTGCGATCGGCCACGCTCGAGCTGAAGGTGCCGGCCGGCCGCTTCGACGAGCTGGTGAACGCGCTCGGCCCGATCGGGCGTGTCGAGGCGGTGAACGTCACCGCGGCCGACGTCGGCGAGGAGTACGTCGACGTCGCCGCGCGCGAGGCGAACGCGCGCCGCCTCGAGGCACGCCTCGTCGCGCTGCTCGCCGAGCGCACCGGCAAGCTCACCGACGTGCTCGCCGTCGAGCGCGAGCTCGCGCGCGTGCGCGAGGAGATCGAGCGCTACGACGGCCGCATGCGGTGGCTGCGCGCGCACTCGGCGACGAGCACCCTCGCCATCAACGTGCACGAGCGCCCGCCCATCCTCGGCCCGTCGCCGACGCCGCATCCCCTCGCCGAGGCGCTGCGCGAAGCGTGGCGCAACTTCGTCATCCTGCTCGCCCGCACCATCGCCGCCTCCGGCGTGCTGCTGCCGCTCGGCGCGCTCGCGTACGCCGCGTGGCGGGTCGCGACGAGGGGCCGAGGGTCGGCCGCGGGGGGTCAGGAAGCGTGAGCTTCTCGGCGGTCGTGGCCGCGCACGGCTCCACGTACGTGGTTCGTCAGGACTGAAGAAGGACTGAAGGAGGACTGAAGAAGGACCAACCACAACTTCTTTGTTGTTGTCCTGCTTCAGTCCTCCTTCAGTCCTTCTTCAGTCCCACGAGAACTCGTACGTGGAGCCCAGCCGGAGCGCGATCAGCTACGGCTAGCTCTTCGGCGGGATCTCCGCGGCGCGCGGCGCAACGCTCGAAAGATTCGGCGGGATGGACGCCTTCGCGTCGCCGAACGCCCAGCGGAGGGCGCCTAACACCATCGTCGGCATCGCGGTCTCGGTCCATTCCTCCTCCCGGTGACCGAGCGCGGAGTAGAAGACTCGGCCGCGACCGTGCGCGCGTGCCCACGTGACCGGATACGGGCCGCGCTGGTACGGGGCGCCCTCCATCCCCTGCGTGTCGAGCACCATCAGCACGTGCAGGTCGGGCTGGAAGTCCTTCAGCGAGTACCACTCGCCCATGCGCTCCACGCGCTCGGCGCCGTAGCCGTCCATGCCGGGGAACTTCGCGTCGACGACGCGCGCCCACGCCTTCTGCTGCTTGCCGTGCAGGATGAACTCCCCGCCGAGCATCTTGAGGTACGGATCGGTCGCGTCGCCGTGCGCGACGTAGCGGTTCGAGCGGTCCGTCGGGTCGGGGAGCGTGTGGAAGCTGTCCGTCGCCGCGTGGAACGCGACGAATCCCTTGCCGCCGCGCACCGCGTCGAGCAGCGCGGCCTTGCCGGCGTCGCTCATCGCCGGGTGCTTGTCGGTGCCGACGTCGGTGAGGTAGCCGCTCGTGAAGAAGAAGAACGCGTCGTTGTCGCGGACCGCGCTCGTGTCGAACACGCTGCCGTCCTTCGTGCACGTGACGTCGAAGCCGTGCTTCGCGCCCATCTCGGTGAGCACGCGCTCGACGAGCGACGGCGAGCCGTCGGCCCCGCGCTTGATCACCGAGTGCTCGAAGCCGCTCGACTTCGTGAACACGAGCAGGCGGCGCCGCGGGGCGTCGGCCGCCCGCGCCGTCGCCGCGCCTAACGGGACCGCGGCGAGCGCGAGGCCGAGGCGCTCCAGGAAGCGGCGCCGGGTCAGCGAGTCCATCGTATTGTCCTCCGTGTGATCTTCGTGTCAGGCGGCGTCGGCACCGACGGCGGCCGCGAGCACCGTCTCCGGCGTCCACTCCGACACCGGGCGCGCCGCCGAGAGTCGCCCGCGGCACATCACCGCGATCCGGTCGCAGAGGCCGAACAGCTCCGGCAGGTACGAGCTGACGAGCAGCACCGCCTTGCCGGCGTCGGCGGCGCGCGCGACGGCATCGTACACCTGCGCCTTGCTGCCGACGTCGATGCCGCGCGTCGGCTCGTCGAGGAGCAGCACGTCGGCCTCCTGATGAAGTAAACGGCCGAGGGCCACCTTCTGCTGATTGCCGCCCGAGAGCGTCCGCACCCGCTGCTCCGGCCCCCACGCGCGCACGCCGAGCGCGTCGATCCACCGGCGGGCGCGGGTGCGCTGCCGGCCGAGGTCGAGGATGCCGCCGCCGCGCGTGCACGCGTCGAGGCGCGTCGCGCACACGTTGTCGGCGATCGAGAGCGGCAGCGCGAGCCCCTCGCCCTTCCGGTCCTCGCTCAGATACCCGAACCCGTCGTCGATCCGTCGGTCCGGCGCGCCGCGCAGCGCCAGCGCGCGACCGCCGAGCGTGACGCGCCCCGACTGCGCCGGCGCGAGCCCGAACAGTGCGCGCACCAGCTCCGTGCGCCCCGCGCCGACGAGCCCCGCGACGCCGAGGATCTCGCCGCGTCGGATCTCGAAGCTCGCGTGCGCGAGCCCCGGCGCCGCGAGACCGTCCACCGCGAGCAGCACCTCGCCGCGCTCGTGCGACGCGCGCGCCGGGAACATGCCGCCCATCTCGCGCCCCACCATGCGCGCGACGAGTCGCTCGTTCGTCACCTCGGCGATGCGGCCGCTGTCCACCGATCGGCCGTCGCGCAGCACGGTGTACGCGTCGGCGATCTCGCGCACCTCCTCGAGGAAGTGGCTGATGTAGACGACCGCGATGCCGCGCGCGGCGAGCCGCCTGACGAGCGCGAACAGCCGCTCGACGTCGGCGCGCTGGAAGGAGCTCGTCGGCTCGTCCATGAGCAGCACGCGCGCATCCGCGTTCAGCGCGCGGCAGATCTCCACGACCTGCCGCGCCGCGATCGACAGCGCGCGCACGGGTCGATCGGGCTCGATCTCCGGGTGCCCGAACTCGGCGAGCAGCGCACGCGTGCGACCGCGCGCGGCGTCCCGGTCGACGAGCCCACGCCGCGTCGGCTCGGCGCCCAACACGACGTTCTCGGCCACCGTGAGGTGTGGGCAGAGCGACAGCTCCTGGTGGATCAGCGCGATGCCGCGCCGCCGCGCGTCGAGCGGCGAGCCGGGCGTGTACGGCGCGCCGGCGAGCCGCATCGTGCCGCGATCGGGGCGCAGCGCGCCAGCGAGGACGCCCATGAGCGTGGACTTCCCCGCCCCGTTCTCGCCGACGAGCGCGTGCACCTCGCCGGCGCGCAGCGCGAGGTCCACGCCGTCGAGCGCGACGGTGGCGCCGAATCGCTTCGCGACGCCGGTGATCTCGAGCAGGGCGTCGCTCATCCGCCCGGCAAGTACTTCGCGATCGGCGGGCTCACGACCTGCTGCACCTGCGCCGAGTCGACGTTCTCCGGCGTCACGAGCATCACGCCGGTGTCGACGAGCTTCGACACGGGGCGGCCGCGCAGGTGATCCACCATCGTCTTCACGCCGAGGTAGCCCATGCGCATCGGGTTCTGCACGACGAGCCCCTGGATCTGCTTCGCGCGGAGCGCGGTGAGCAGCGTCTGTCCCGCGTCGAAGCCGACGAGCCGCACCGAGCCCGCCTTGCCGATGTCCTGCAGGGCGAGCAGCATGCCGATGGTGGACGACTCGTTCGGCGTGAAGATCCCCTGCAGGTCGGCGCCGAAGCGGTTCAGCAGGTTCTCCGCGGCGCGCTTCGCCGTCTCGCGCGTGGGGCCCGAGTACTGGTCCGACGAGACGAGCGTGATGCCGGGGTACTTCGCCTTCAGCTCCTCGAGGAAGCCGCGCTCGCGCTCCATCGTGCTCGCCGAGCCTTCCTGATAGCGGAGCACGAGCACCTTGCCCTTGCCGCCTAACAGCTCGCCGAGCCGGTCGGCGGCGAGCTGGCCGCCCTTCAGGTTGTCGGTGGCGACGTAGCCGACGATGGAATCGGTGTCGAGCCGCGAATCGATCACGACGGTCGGCACGCCGGCGCGCTGCGCCTCCTCGACAGGGCGGACGAGCGCCTGCCGGTCGAGCGGGGCGAGCACCATCCCCTTCACGCCCTGGCTCACGAATCCCTCGACGACCTGCACCTGCTGCTCGCGGTCGTCCTCGCGGATGGGGCCCTTCCAGATGATGACGACGGAGTCGCCCTGCGCCGACAGCTCGCGCGCCGCCTGCTCGGCGCCGGCGTGGATGCTCTTCCAGAACTCGTGCGTGGTGCCCTTCGGGATGACCGCGATGGTGAGCGGACCCTTTCCACTGTCGGCGCTCTTGCTGCAGGCGGCGAGCAGTGCGACTACGGCGACGGCGATCAGAGATCGTCTGGTCATGTTGGCTCGGCGGTTGTCGTTTACAGCACCACGACTCCCTTCACGTACTCCGGCAGCCGGTGATCGCCGGCGAACGCCTGCGGCACGGCGTCGAGCGAGTGGTAACGATGCGTCACGAGCGAGCCGACGTCGATACGGCCGCTCTCGATCATGCGCAGCGCGCGCACGTACGTCGTCGGGCGGCCGTCGGGCTCGAAGCCGCCGGACGCGCCACACGGGGAGAGCATGGTCGGCTCGAGGAACTGGACGCCGTTCATCACGCTGAGATCGACGCCGGCATGGCCGTGCGCGTAGAACAGCACCGTGCCCTGCTTGCGCACGAGCTCGGGCACCGCGGCGATCACCGCGCCGGCGCCCGATGCGTCGATCAGCAGCTCGGCCATGCGGCCCTCCGTGCGGTCGCGCACCGCGTCGGCGAGCGGCGTCGACGTCGGATCGATCGTCTCGCCGCCGAACCGCTCGGCCAGCACGCGGCGCCGCGCGCTCGGCTCCGACACCAGCAGCGTGCCGTCGAAGCCCAGCACGTTGCGCAGGTACTGCACGAACAGGAGCCCCGACGGTCCGGCACCGCACAGCACCACCGTGCGCACGGCTGCCGCATCGCCGGCGAGCCGGTAGCGCGACGGCGCGCGCAGCACGGTCTCCGTCGAGTGCACGACGCAGCCCAGCGGCTCCGCCAGCGCGGCGCGCAGGAGGTCGAGGTCCGACGCCAGCGGCACCACGTTCGCCGCCGGCACGACGATCTCCTCGGCGAAGCCGCCCGGGAGCCCGGTGATCCCGTGCTCGGCGTACCACTCGCACTGGTGCGAGTCGCCGGTCGCGCAGTACTCGCACACCGGCGTGCGCCGCTCGCCGACGCACGTGCGTCCCTGGTCGACGATCACGCGCTCGCCCACGCGCACCCCGCGCGCGTCCGCGCCGATCTCCACGACCTCGCCGGCGATCTCGTGGCCGAGGATCTGCGGGCACGAGGCGAGCGGCACGACGCGGCCGTGCGCGTCGCGGTGATAGTTCGCGTGCCCCTCCACGATGTGCACGTCGGTGCCGCACAGCCCCACCGCGCCGACGCGCACCCGCACCTCGTGCGGCGCGAGCACGGCACGCGGGACGTCGCGCACCTCGATGCGGTTCACGTCCACCAGCACCGCTGCTCGCATCACCCCTCGCGCGTGAAGATGGACAGGACGGGCTGCCGTTCGTTCAGACAGGATGACAGGACGGACAGGATGAACAACACCAAGAAGGCTGTTGCAGTTGCTCTCTCTTAGAAGAGGTTCTCATCCTGTCCGTCCTGTCATCCTGTCCAAAGAAGAGCGCCCGGCATCCTGTCATCGTGTCCCCTCCAGCACGAGCACGGACGCGATCGTGCTCGGCGCCACCGGTGGCAGCGTGACGACGAACGCGCCGCCGGCACCCTGCGTCACGTCGAGCGGCTTGCCGTCGACGAGCAGCGACACGCGCGACGGGCGCTTCGTCACGCCGGTGAGCGTGAGCTTGCGGTCTTTCGGCCAGTCGAAGACGTGCGCGTAGACCTTCGCGCCCTTCGTCGTGTACCGTCCCCACGCCGGCAGCCCGAACGGGCTCGCCGTCGTGCCGTAGATCGACTCGCCGTTACCGTTCGCGCGCATCCAGTCGCCCATCTCGCGCAGGCGCGACACGCTCGGCGCGGGGATCAGCCCCTGGGCCGTCGGCCCGACGTTGAGCAGGAGATTGCCGCCCTTGGACGCGACGTCGACGAGCGTGCGGACGAGCGTCTTCGTGTCCTTCCAGTCGTCGTCGTACGACTTGAAGCCCCACGTGTCGTTCATCGTCATGCACGTCTCCCAGTCGATGCCCGGGAGCCCCTCGGGCGGCACCTGCTGCTCGGGCGTGCCGAAGTCGCCGGGCGCGTCGCCGCTCGCGCTCATCCCCTGCATGCCGTTGCGCGAGTGGCCGACGCGGTTGTTGATGATGAGGCTCGGCTTCAACGTGCGCAGCCAGTCGTACAGCGCCTTCCCCTGCGCATCGCTCCAGTCGGGGATCCACTCGCCGTCGAACCACAGCACGTCGATCTCGGGATACTGCGTCACGAGCTCGCGGAGCTGCGGCTTCATGTAGGTCTCGACGTAGCGCGCGAAGTTCGGGTTCGTCTTCGTGCGCGAGTTGTACTCCGGGTAGTTCGGCGCCTGCGCGTCGGGGTGATGCCAGTCCATGATGGAGTAGTAGACCCCGAACTTGAGCCCCTCGCGGTGCGCGGCCGCGGCGAGCGCCTTCAGCGCATCGCGGTGATACGGCGTCGCGTCGACGATGTCGTAGCGCGACACCTTGGAGTCGAAGATCGCGAAGCCGTCGTGGTGCTTCGACGTGATGATGATGTACTTCATCCCGGCCGCCTTCGCCGTGCGCGCCCACGCGTCGGCGTCGAACTGCTCCGGGTCGAAGCGCTGCGCGAACTGCTCGTACTCCGCCACCGGGATGTGCGCGTTGTTCATGATCCACTCGCCGATGTTCGGCAGGCGCTCCCCCTTGTAGGAGCCCGCGGGCACGGCGTAGAGCCCCCAGTGGATGAACATCCCGAACCGCGCCTCGCGCCACCACTGCATGCGCGCGTCGCGCTGGGCCGGCGTCTCGGGTTTCGGCTGCGCACCGGCGGTCGCGGCGAGCAGCAGCGCGACGGTGAGTCGTGTGAGCGTCTTCATGAGGACCACGCGGGGCCGTTGGGGTAGGCGTACGTGCGCAGACTCTCGGGCTTCATCGTGATGCTGTATCCCGGCGCGGTCGGCGGCACGTAGCGGCCGCCGCGGATCACCACCGGGTGCACGAAGTGCTCGTGCAGGTGATCGACGTACTCCACGATGCGATCGTCCAGCGACGCGCTCACGCACACGTAGTCGAAGATCGCGAGATGCTGCACGTACTCGCACAACCCCACGCCACCGGCGTGCGGGCACACCGGCACGCCGAACTTCGCGGCCATGAGCAGCACGGCGATCACCTCGTTCACCCCGCCGAGCCGGCACGCGTCGATCTGACAGAAGCGGATCGCGTTCGCCTGCATGAGCTGCTTGAACACGACGCGGTTCTGGCACTGCTCGCCGGTCGCGACGCCGATCGGCGCGACGGCACGCGCGACCGCCGCGTGTCCCAGCACGTCGTCGGGGCTCGTCGGCTCCTCGATCCACCACGGGTCGAAGCGCGCCAGCTCGCCCATCCATGCGATCGCCTCGCCGACGTCCCACACCTGGTTCGCGTCGACCATGAGCTTGCGGTCGGGACCGATCGCCTCGCGCACGAGCGCCGCGCGCCGCAGGTCGTCGGCGAGGTCGCGCCCCACCTTGATCTTGAAGTGGTTCCATCCGGCCGCCACCCCTTCGGCGCACAGCCGCCGGATCTTCTCGTCGGGATACCCGAGCCAGCCGGCGGACGTCGTGTACGCGGGATACCCGTCGCGCCGCATCTCTGCTTCGCGCTCGGCGCGCGTGCCGGCGTTGCGGCGCAGGATGGCGAGCGCCTCGTCGGGCGTGAGCGCGTCGGTGACGTAGCGGAAGTCGACGCACCGCACGATCTCCTCGGGCGACAGGTCGACGAGCAGCTTCCACAGCGGCTTCCCCTCGGCCTTCGCCCACAGGTCCCACACCGCGTTCACGAGCGCCGCGGTGGCGAGGTGCAGCACGCCCTTCTCCGGCCCCACCCAGCGCAGCTGCGTGTCGCCGACGACGCGCCGCCAGAACGCGCCCATGTCCGCGGTGATGTCGTCGAGCGTCACGCCGCGCACCATCGGCGCGAGCGCGTCGATCGCCGCGACGCACAGCTCGTTGCCGCGCCCGATCGTGAACGTCAGCCCGTGCCCTTCGAGCCCCGGCGCGTCGGTCCCGAGCACCACGTACGCCGCCGAGTAGTCCGGGTCGGGGTTCATCGCGTCGGAGCCGTCGAGCGCGCGCGACGTCGGGAAGCGGACGTCGTGCGTCGTGACGCTCGTGATCGTGATCCGGCTCACGGCGCGACGCCCTGGAAGTGCAGCCGGAGGAAGCGCAGGAACACGTCCCAGTCCGACGGGATCGTGCCGTGGCCGCCGGCGTGCTCGTACCAGCCTAACGTGTGCAAGATCGCCGTCCCCACCGGCGGCATCTCCTTCGTGTCGAGCCCGCGCGCGCCCAACAGGTTGAACACCGGCTCCGCCGCGACCGCGGCGAGGAACTCGCCCCTGGGGTCGGACCAGAAGTCGGTGTCGCCCGTCTGCAGCAGCACCGGACGTGGCGCGACGAGCGCGAGCAGCATGTGCGCATCCATCGGGAGCGAGTCGACGCGGCTCGCGTAGGTCGCGTAGTTGCCGGCGAACTGGTAGCC
This sequence comes from Gemmatirosa kalamazoonensis, assembly GCF_000522985.1. Lineage (NCBI taxonomy): Bacteria > Pseudomonadati > Gemmatimonadota > Gemmatimonadia > Gemmatimonadales > Gemmatimonadaceae > Gemmatirosa > Gemmatirosa kalamazoonensis. Next base: position 36,326 of record NZ_CP007130.1, on the reverse strand, counting down.
GTAGCGCGTCGGGTGCGTGATGTGCGCCACCGTCTCGCCGTAGTCGCGCCGGCTGAGCGCCGCGCCGCCCTCGCCCGAGCAGCTCGCGATCACGAGCGCGAACCGCTCGTCGCGCGCGGCGGCCCACAGCACCGTCTTGCCGAGCCGCGACACGCCGACGAGCGCCACCTTCCTCGCGTCGACGTCGGGGTCGGTCTCGAGGTAGTCCATGACGCGGCTCAGCCCCCAGGCCCACGCCGCGATCGCGCCCCACGCGTCCGGCGCGACGGTCGTCTGCCCGGGCTTGAGATACGCCGCGCGCACGCCGTACGGCAGCCCGCCCGCGAAGTCGGGATCGATGTCGCCGTAGTACACGGTGGCGACGCCGATCCCCTGCGCGAGGAACGGGCGCGGGTTCAACGCGCCGCGGCCGGCGGGCGGCGCCGCCACGCGCTTGCCGTCACGCGCCCACGACGAGTCGCCGCCGACGATGCCGCTGTCGACCACGGTGCTGCGGTTCGGCGAGAAGCTCACGTTGAGCAGCACGGGGACGCGCGCCCGGAGGCCGCGCGGCACGTAGAGCAGCACGTCGACGAACGGGCGCTCGTTCCCCGGCGCGAGATGGATGCGCACTTGCCGACGCGTCGCGTAGCCGTCGAACGTGGTCGTGGCCGAGTCGAGCAGCTCGAAGCGCATGCCCGGCGGTCGGCCGGGCGCGCGCCCGAACTGGTTCGTCTCGAACAGCCGCAGCACCTCGTCGCGCCGCCGCACCCACCAGGTCATCGCGTCGCGCACCCGCGTGCCGTCGTTCAGCACGAGCGGGTCGGGGAGCGTGTACGTGCCGACCTTCGCCTCGTCGTAGTTGACCGGGATGCCGGCCACCACCGACGGCGGGGCGTTCTGCGCGCCGGCCGCGCTGCTCGACAGGATGACCAGCGCGAAGAGAAGCGACAGGATGCTGGTGCGCTTCGTTCGGACAGGATGAACAGGATGGACAGGATGACCAACGGCACCAACACCAACAGCAGTGCCTTTGCTGTTGGTGTTGGTGCCGTTGGTCATCCTCTCCATCCTGTTCATCCTGTCCGAAACGAAAGGAAGAGCCATCTGCCGCCGTCTCCTGTCCATGCGTCCATCCCCGCTCACATCGCCGTGAACCCGCCGTCGACCGGCAGCGCGACGCCGGTGACGAACGACGACTCGTCGGACACCAGCCACAGCGCGGCGTCCGCACACTCCTCCGCGGTGCCCAGCCGTCCCATCGGCTGCGCGGCCGAGTAGCGCGCCCACGCCGCCCCGGGATCGTCCATCGCGTCGGCGAACTCCCGGAGCATCGGCGTCTCGATGATCCCCGGGCACAGCGCGTTCACGCGGATGCCCTGCGTCGCGTAGTCGAGCGCGAGCGCCTTCGCGAGCATGACGACCGCGCCCTTCGACGCGCAGTACACCGGAGAGTCGGTCTGCGCGACGAGCCCCGTCTTGCTCGCCGTGAACAGGATGCAGCCGCCGCCCTGCTTCTGCATCACGGGGATCGCGTGGCGTGCCGCGTACAGCGGGCCGAGTACGTTCACGCCGAGCACGCGGGCGATGTCGTCGTCGTCCGAGTCGGGAAGCCGCTTCGGCAGGTTCACGCCCGCATTGCAGAACAGCACGTCGAGCCGCCCGAAGCGGTCGACGCACGCGTCCACCGCGAGCTCGTTGTCGGCGCGGCGCGCGACGTCGGCGCGCACGAAGCACGCGGTGCCGCCGGCCGCGGTGATCTCGCGCGCGAGCGCCTCGCCCCCTTCCACCTGCACGTCGGCGAGCGCGAGCCGCGCGCCCTCGCGCGCGAAGCGCAGCGCGCACGCACGGCCGATGCCGGTGCTCGCGCCCGTGATGAGCACCGCGCGGTCGCGCAGCCGCGTGCCCGCCGTCGGCATCACCGGCAGGCGCGCAGCCGCTGCTTCGACGTGCCGAGTCCGTCGATGCCGAGCTCCACCTCGTCGCCGGGCTTCAGGAACCGCGGCGGCTTCATGCCGAGCCCCACGCCCGCCGGCGTGCCCGTCGAGACGACGTCGCCCGGGAGCAGCGACATGAACTCGGAGAGGTAGCTCACGAGCTTCGGTACGCCGAAGATCATGTCCGCCGACGTGCCGTCCTGCATCGTCTCGCCGTTCACGCGGAGCCACATGCGGAGCGCGTGCGGATCGGCGATCTCGTCTCGCGTGGCGAGGAACGGGCCTAACGGCGCGAACGTGTCGCAGCTCTTCCCCTTCACCCACTGGCCGCCGCGCTCGAGCTGGAACGCGCGCTCCGAGTAGTCGTTGTGCAGCACGTAGCCGGCGACGTGCGACATGGCGTCGGCCTCCGACACGTAGCTCGCGCGCTTGCCGATGACGACGCCGAGCTCCACCTCCCAGTCGGTCTTCTCGCTGTGCCGCGGGATGATCACGTCGTCGTCCGGCCCGGCGAGCGCGCTCGTCGCCTTCAGGAACACGATCGGCTCCTCGGGGATCTTCGCGCCCGTCTCCGCCGCGTGGTCGCGGAAGTTGAGCCCGATGCACACGATCTTGCTCGGCCGCGCGACCGGCGGGCCGAGTCGCGCGTCGGCCGGCACCTCGGGCGCCGACGCGCCGGCGTTGCGCAGCCACCGCTCGAGCCGCGCGAGCCCGTCGGATCCGAAGAACTCCTCGTCGTAGTCGACGATGAAGCTCGACGCGTCCACGCGCCGGCCGTCGGGAAGGAGCACGCCGGGCTTCTCGCGCCCCGGCGCGCCGAATCGGATCAGCTTCATGGCCTCACATCTTGAGGGAGACGAACCCGCCGTCGATGGTGTAGTTGCTGCCGGTGATGAACGCCGCCGCGTCGGAGCAGAGGAACAGCGCGAGCGCCGCAATCTCGTCGGGGCGTCCCATGCGGCCGATGGGCTGCGTGCGGGAGAGCGCCTCGAACATCTCCGGCTCGCGGCCCGGGTAGCTGCGCGCGAGGAAGCCGTCGACGAACGGCGTGTGCACGCGCGCCGGCGAGATGGCGTTGCAGCGGATGCCGTGCGCCACGTAGTCGCGCGCCACCGAGTACGTCATCGTGAGCACGGCGCCCTTCGTCATGGAGTACGCGAAGCGGTCCGGGATGCCGACGACGGCGGCGACCGACGCGACGTTGAGGATCGCACCGCCGCGCCCCTTCATGCTCGGCACGACGGCGCGCAGGCAGTTGTAGACGCCCTTCACGTTCACCGCGTACAGCCGATCGAAGTCGGCCTCCTCGGTGCTCTCCACCGTGCCCACGTGCGCGACGCCGGCGCTGTTCACGAGCGCGTCGACGGGCCCGAACCGCTCGGCCACCACGCGGAACGTCTCGAGCACCGCCGACTGCTCGCGCACGTCGCACGGGAACGCCGCCGCCGAGCCGCCGTCGCGCTCCGCCTCCGCGACCAGCTCGCGCAGCGCGTCGTCGTTCACGTCGAGCGCCGCCACGCGCGCACCCGCCGCGGCGAAGTGCAGCGCGATTGCTCGGCCGATGCCCGACGCGGCGCCGGTGACGACGGCGGTCCTGTTCGTGAGGTCGTGGGTCACTGTGTATTCACCGCGAAGGACGCAGAGGACGCAGCGGAGAACCTTTCCGGCGGTTTCCTCTGCGTCCTCTGCGTCCTCTGCGGTTCGATGTCATAGTTCGTACGCTCGAGCCGCGTTTCCCGAATAGAACGCGTCGCGCTCCGGGCCGCTCCAATCCTTCGCCACGCGCCGTGTGAAATCGTACCACTGCGCGTACGTGCCCGCGAGCGTCAGCACCGGCCAGTCGCTCCCGTAGAGCATGCGCGCGGGACCGAAGTGCTCCGCGACGCGCTCGGCGTACGGCAGCAGGTCGTCCTGCGTCCACTCCGCGCCCGCCTCGGTGAGCAGCCCGGAGAGCTTGCACCACACGCCGTCGTGCGCGGCGAGCGTCGCGAGGTCGCGACCCCACGTGTCGATCGCCCGCGCGCGGATCGCCGGCTTGCCGCAGTGATCGAGCACGAAGCGCGCGTCCGGGCACCGCTCGACGAGCGCGATCACGTCGCCGAGCTGGTCGTGCGTCGCGCAGAGGTCGAACGCGAGCCCGCGCCGCGCCGCCTCGCGCACGCCGTCGACGAATGTACGCCGTATACAGAAGCCGGACGGCTGGCCCTGGATGTTCTGGCGCACGCCCTTCACGAGCGGCGAGTCCGGGAGCGCGTCGAGCGCCGCCGCACCGTGCGCGGCGACGTCGGCGAACGCCACGATGCCGGCGATCCGGGGCTCGCGCTCGGCCAGCCGCTCCACGAACGCGACCTCGCGTGCGCTCTCCTCGGCGACGCAGTTGCACTCCACGAACACGAGCCGCTCCACCGGCGCGTCGCCGGCCGCCGTCGCGTATTCGTCCGGACCGAACGCGCGGCGCAGCGCGGGGAGCTCCTCGAGCCACGGGTAGTGCAGCGCCGACGGATCCCAGAAGTGCACGTGCGCGTCCGTCATGCGTGCTCCGCGGCGCGCGCACGCAGCCGGTCGAGCGCGACGGCGAGCACGATGATCGCGCCGATGATGATCTCCTGGATGTAGTTCGGCCATCCCATCTGCTGACAGCCGTTGCGCAGGAACGCCATGATCAGCGCGCCGATCATCGAGCCGAGGATGCTCCCCTCTCCGCCGCTCAGGCTTCCGCCGCCGATCACCACCGCGGCGATGATGTCGAGCTCCGCGCCGTTCGCCACCGTCGGATCGCCCTGGCGCAGCCGCGACATCTGCATCACGCCGGCGAGGCCGAACAGCAGCCCGGCGAGCGCGTAGGTGAGCCGCGTGAGCCGACCCGTGTCGATCCCCATCGCGCGCGCCGCGTGCTCGTTGGAGCCGAGCGCGAAGACGCGACGCCCGAACACCGTGTTGCGCAGCACGAACGCCGCGACGATCGCCAGCCCGATCGTGAGCCACACGCCCGGCGCGAGCACCATCCACCGCTGGCGCGGCACCGTCACGAGCAGATCGTTCACCGGGTTCGGCGCGACGTCCACCGCCTGCTCGCCGGCGAGCCACTTCGCCACGCCGCGCGCCACGCCGAGCATGCCTAACGTCGCGATGAACGGCACCACCCGCAGCCCCGTGACCAGCAGCCCGTTCACGAAGCCGACCGCGCCGCCGGCGAGCACCGCCGCGGCCACGGCGAGCAGCGGCGGCCATCCCGCGCCGAGCGTCAGCGCGGTGATGACCCCCGTGAGCGCGATGACCGCGCCCACCGAGAGGTCGATGCCGCCGCTGACGATGATGGCCGTCATGCCGATCGCGCCGACCGCCACGATCGCCGTCTGCGAGAGCACGATCCGCAGGTTGAACGGCGACAGGTAGCGAGCCGGCGCGTCGGAGAGCAGCGCGAACGTGAGGACGACGAGCACGAGGCCGGCGGCCGGCCCGAGTCGTCCGAGCCAGCGCCGGCCTGCCTCGGCCGAGCGGAGGCTCCAGGAACCCGCCTCCGCGTCCGCCGTCGATGCCGTCATCCGTGGAGCGCCGTCAGTACCCGGGGTTCTGCGGGAACTTGTTGCTCGTGAGCGTGATCTGCTCGTTCGGGATCGGGCGCAGCAGGTGCGTCGGCTTGATGTTCGGCGCCGCCTGCGGATTGTACTTCTGCACGCGCTCGATGAGCTTGCCCGTCCGTACGAGGTCGAACCAGCGCGTCATCTCCGCGCCCAGCTCGCGCGCCCGCTCGTCGAGCAAGAAGTCGAGCGTGGCCTCACCGGCGGTGATGTCCATGCTGGACTTCGCGACGCCCGGCTTCGCCGCACGCTCGCGCACCGTGTTGATGAACGGCACCGCTTCCGCGTTCTTGCCGTCGCGGATCAGCGCCTCGGCCGTCTGCAGGTACGTGTCGGCGAGCCGCATGACGAACCAGTCGCGCGAGCCGGTGGTGTCGTTCACGAGCGCGCGGAGCGGGTCGATGAACTTCTTGTTGAACGACGGGAACCGGGCCTCGGTGTACTGCGACGGCGCGTAGATCACGTACGAGTGCTTCGCGCGCTCCGCCGCGTCGACTTCCACCGGCGACAGGTAGAACGCCGTGTCGCCGACGCTCCACCGCGGCTTCCCGCTCGCGTCCTTCGGGATGTTGTTCGGGTTGTTCGAGATGTACGCCGAGGTGAAGCTGTCTTCGTACCGCGTGTCCTTCGAGCGGTCGAAGTTGCCGTACATCCACGTCGTGGCCCGGAAGCGGCGGAACGGGCGGCCGTTCGCGATGTCGCGCACCATCCCCGCCTCGAGATCGTACGCCATCGTGTGGTACAGGTGCGACGAGTTGCCCGGGCCGGTGGTCAGCAGGTCGGGCGTGAACTGCACCGACCAGATGATCTCCGAGTTCCGCTCGTTGCTCATCACCCACAGATCGGAGTACTTCGGCAGCAGCGAGAAGGCGCCCGAGTTGATGATGCCCTTGCCGAGGTCCGCGGCCTTCTGGAAGTCGCCCGACGCGGCGCGCGTCAGGTAGACCGTCATGAGCAGCTGCTGCGCGGCGTACTTCGTGGCGCGGCCGTACTGCGGCTGGCTGGGCGGCAGGTCCGCGGCGGCCTCGGTGAGGTCCTTGACGATCTGGTCGTAGACCTTCGCGACCGGCTCGCGCGTGGCCTCCGTCTGCGGGCCCTCCGTCGCCTTCAGCGGCATGGGGATGTCGCCCCACGTGCGCACGGCGTTGAAGAAGTAGAGCGCGCGGAGGAACTTCGCCTCCGCCACGCGCACCTTCTTCGTCGCATCGGGCACGTTCGCCGTCGGCGCGGCGTCGAGCACCGTGTTCGTCGTGTTGACCGCGCGATACGTCAGCCGCCAGAAGTCGCGGATGTACGAGTCGTCGCCGTTGAGCTGCGTCGTGTACGTGTTGAAGTGCTTGTAGCTGCCATCCGAGCCGTTCGTGAACTCGTCGGTGCCGAACGTCGTGAACGTCATCCCCATCTGCTGCCCGTACCAGTCGCGCAGCGGTGTGTAGCTCGCGTTCACGGCCGCGTCGAAACCCGGCGGCGTCGCGTAGTACGAGGCGGTGATGCCCGAGATGGGGTTCTCGGCGAGGTCGGCGCAGCCGACGGCGAGCAGTCCCGCCGCGGCGATGGCCAGAGGGGCGAGCTTCTGCATCGCGGAGTGAGTCTTCGGAGTGGTCACGGGGTCACCTCAGAAGCCGAAGGTGGCGCCGAGGAGGAACATCTTGTACGACGGCGTGCCCGCGCTCGTGCGACCCTCGGGGTCGAGCCCCGTGAAGTTCGTCCACGTGATCGGGTTCTGCGCCGTGCCGTAGATGCGCGTGCGGTCCGAGCCGAAGCGCTGCGACAGGTTCTTGGGCAGCGTGAAGCCGAGCGTCACGTTGCGCAGCCGCGTGAACGAGCCGTCCTCGTAGGCGCGCACGCCGCCGTAGGTCGGGTTCTCCTGGTTCTTGTTCGGCCGCGGGTCCGTACCGCCCGGGTTCGTCGGCGTCCAGTAGTTCACCCAGATGCCGTTGTAGCGGCCGGCGAGCGTGCTGTTGCTCGTGCGGAACGTGTTCTGGACCATGAAGCCCTGGCGCGTCACCACCTGCGCCGAGAGGTCGAAGCTCTTCCAGTCCACGCGGCTGTTGAAGCTCCCGTTCCACTTCGGGAACGTGTTCCCGAGGATCTGCAGGTCGTTCGTGTTGATCTTGCCGTCGCCGTCCACGTCCTGCACGCGGATCTCGCCCGGCTTCTCACCGTACTTCTTCGCCTCGAGCGAATCGGCGAGCTGCCAGATGCCGAGCATCTTGTAGTCGTACCAGACGTTGTTGCTGCCGCCGTTGATCGGCTGGCCGATGAACCACCGGTTCCCCGGGTCGTCGACCTTGCCGTAGGTGAGACTGACGATCTTGTTGCGGGCGACGGAGAACGTGACGTCGTTGGTCCACCGGACCCCGTGCCAGTTGTCGAGCGTGCGGTGCGAGAGCGCGACCTCGACGCCCGTGTTGCGCGTCGCGCCGATGTTCTGCGTGATGGAGGAGTACCCGGTGCTCGGCGGGAGCTGCCGGTTCATCAGCAGGTCGGTCGTGTTCGCGATGTAGCCGTCGAGCGTGCCGGTCAGCCGGTCGTTGAACAGGCCGAAGTCGGCGCCGGCGTCGTACTGCGCCGTCTTCTCCCAGCCGAGGTCGAGGTTCTGGAGCGAGCCGGGACGATATCCGAACGCGCCGGTGTTGCCCCACGAGTACACCGTGCGCGTGAGGCCGCCCTGCGTCTGGTAGGGATTCACCGACGTGTTGCCGGTGATGCCGTAGCTCGCGCGGAGCTTCAGGCTGCTGATCGGCCCCACCGGGTTCCGGTCCACGGCGCGGTAGCCGAGCGCCACCGACGGGAACGTCGCGTACTTGCGTCCCTCGGCGAGACGCGACGAGCCGTCGATACGGGCGGTCAGCGTCAGCAGGTACTTGTCCATGAACGTGTAGTTCACGCGACCCATGTACGACTGCAGCGACCACTGCGAGATGCCCGAGCCGATGTTCGAGACGGCGGCCGCCGATCCGAGGTTGTAGAACAGCTGGCTCTCGTACGGGAGGCCCGACACGCCCTCGTCCATCGACTCGGTCGTGTTGCGCTCGATGGAGTACAGGAGCGTCGCGTCGATGCGGTGGTTCTGCCCCAACTCGCGCTTGTACGTGAGGATGTTGTCGAGCGTCCAGTCGAAGACGCGGTCCTCACCGATCGACGCGTTCGCGCCGGAGCCCTGGTTCTGCTGCGTCTGCGCGCCGATGAACGTGCCCTGCTTGGCGAACGTCATGTCGGGGCCGAAGTTGACGCGGAAGTTGAGCCCCTCCGCGAGCTTCGCCTCGCCGAACATCGTGCCGAACGCGCGCGTGCGGAACGTCCGGTTGATGTAGTTCACGACGTCGCTGAGCGGGTTGTCGCGCTGCGAGTCGGGCGTCGGCTTGAAGATCACGTTGCCGGCGCTGTCGTACGGCACCGAGAGCGGCGCGTCGGCGAGCGTCTCGCCGTACAGCCCGTCGCCGCGGCCGACGTTCTGCTTGCTGCGCAGCACGAGCGCCGAGCCGCCGAAGCGCAGCCGCGAGTTGGCCTGCGTCTCGAGGTTCACGCGCATCGACTTGCGGTCGAAGTTCTGACCGAGGACGATGCCGTTGTCGCGCACCATGTTGCCGCTGACCGCGTACTGCGTGCGGTCGTTGCCGCCGGTGATCGAGAGCTGGTGGCTGGCCTGGCCGCCGGTGCGGAGGATCAGGTCCTGCCAGTCCGTCGAGATCCCCGCCTTGAAGGCGTTGTATTCCTCGACGTAGAACATGTTCTTGTCGCCCTCGTCGCACTGCATCGCCGTGCCGCACCACTTCGCGTAGTCGCCCGACGCGCGGTACGCCTCGCGCTTGTACTCGGCGAACTCGGGGCCGTTGAAGACGCGGACCTTCTTCGCGGCGTCCTCGGCGCCGTAGTACGTGTCGTACGAGATCTTCGTCTTGCCGGCGTTGCCCTTCGTCGACGTGATGAGCACGACGCCGTTCGCGCCGCGCGAGCCGTAGATCGCCGTGGCGCTCGCGTCCTTCAGCACCTCGATCGACTCGATGTCGGCCGGGTTCAGGTCGCCGATGCCACCCGCCATCGGCACGCCGTCGAGCACGTACAGCGGGTCGTTGGACGCGAGGATGGAGCGCTGGCCGCGGATGCGGACGCGCACGCCGTCGCCGGGCTTGTAGCCGGTGGTGACGATGTCCACGCCGGGGACCTTCCCCTTGATGGCCTCGATGGCGTTCGTCGTCGGGGTCTGCTTGATCTCCTCGGCCTTCACGGAGGCGATGGCGCCCGTGACGTCGCGCTTCGCCTGCGTGCCGTAGCCGACGACGGTCACCGCGGTGAGCTGGAGCGCCTGCTTGGTCAGCTCGAAGTTCGCCGTGGTGGTCTGTCCGGCGGTGACGGGTACGCTGTCCATGAGGACGGGGCCGTAGCCGATGAGCGTCACGCGGACCTTGTAGAGGCCGGGCACGAGCGAGACCGTGTACCGCCCCTGGTCGTTCGTCAGCGCGCCGAAGCGGGTGCCGACGATGGCCACGGATGCGCCCTGGATCGGCTGTCCCGACTCCTTCGACGTGACCACGCCGGTGACGCGTCCGGTCGTGCCCTGTGCGCGCAGCGAGGAGGTCGAGAACAGACTGAGACCCGCCAGGCCGCAGGCGATCAGCCAACGCTTCATGAGTGGCCTTCCTCCGAAACAGGAGTGAGCGACGACACCCGACGGCATCCGGGCCCAAGGACTTGGGATCGTACGATGTCGGGACAGATCGACCTGCGTGAGACGCAGGCACGACGATCTATGCGTTGGGTCGGGGGCCGCGCTTCGCGCATCCGAAGCCGCGTGGCGGCGGCACCGACGACCGACGTCGGACCGGACTCCACGCGGCGGGGCGAAGCGGCGAGTTCCCGTTCTCGCCGGAAGGACAGCCATTTCGCGCGGCAGGACCGCGCGACGCGGCACGTATTGTACGTCTAACTAACTATTCCCGGCCAGACCCGGCCGGAGTCGAGCACGTGCCGATGAGTGACGCGGCACACCACGGTAGGGATGGAGGCGTCGGCTGCGTCGCGTGCCAACTTTATCGATTAACCAGTTCCCGTCAACCTCGTTCGCGCGCCGCGCGGGGTGCCGCGACACACTCACTCGGTCGCAGACCCCGGCCGCCGACGGTCCGTCACGAACTGGCGGGCGAACCGCGCATCAGCGCGTCGCCGACCGGCCGGCGCCATCGAGCTCGCGGATCCGGATGTGCCGGAAGTACACCTCGTCCCCGTGGTCCTGGAGCACGATGTGCCCGCGACGCCGCTCGGCGAACCACGGATAGACCTTGTACTTGCTCGCCGCGACCGCCGCCTGCATCGCCGGCGTGCCGAGGTCGTACTCGACGACCTTCTCGCCGTTGAGCCAGTGCTCGCCGTGCATGCCGCGGAACACCACCCGCGACTCGTTCCACTCGCCGATCGGCCGCACGTGCTTCCGCTCGTTCGACGAGATGAGGTCGTAGAGATCGCCCGTCTTGTGCCTGATCAGCTTCCCGTCCGGATGCCGGTCGTCGTCGATCATCTGGTACTCGAAGCCGATCGCCGAGTGGCTGTCCTTCTGCGGCCCGGTCGACAGCGCCTCGGAGACGTTGTACTTCACCCCGCTGTTCGCGCCCGGCGTCGCCTTCCACTCCCACGCCAGCTCGAAGTCGCCGTACGTGTCGACGGTCATGAGGTCTCCCCCGGAGACCGGCAGCCCGTCCGGCCGTCGCGCGACGTTCTTCGTCGCGATCTTCTCGATCGCGCCGTCGACCACGCGCCAGTGCCCGACGGGCACGCTGTCGTAGCCGACCCCGCGCCACCCGCGCAGCGTCTCGCCATCGAAGAGCGCGCGCCAGCCGGCCGCGCGCTCGGCGCTCGACAGCGCGTTCGGGCCGGTCGGCTGTGGGGTGGCGCCGCGATGGGCGCACGCGGCGAGCGCGAGCGCGGCGAGGATCCGGAACGGCGCGCGACGAGCGAGCGGCGTGGTGAACGTCGGCATGGGATGCATCGATTCGAGCGAGGGGGTCAGGCGGACTGGCGGGCGCCGGCGTGATGTCCGGACGAGTGCCGCACCACGAGCTGAGGGTCGAACACCTTGCGCACCACGTCGAGCCCCGAGCCGACGAGCCGCTCGCCGAGCAGCTGCGCGGCGGCGCGTCCGAGCTCGCTCATCGGCATCGCCATGGTGGTGAGCCCCGGCGTGGTGAGCGCGGCCGGCGGGATGTCGTCGAAGCCGGCGATGGCGATGTCGTCGGGGATGCGGAGCCCGGCGTCGCGCAGCACGCTCATCGCCCCGAGCGCCATCATGTCGTTCGACGCGAAGACGGCGTCGGGGATGCGGCCGCTCGCGAGCAGCCGGCGCATGGCGTGCTGCCCGCCGGCGTAGCGGAAGTTCCCCTCGACGACGAGCCCCGGGTCGGGATCGATGCCGACGTCGCGCAGCGCGCGCTGGTAGCCGTGCAGCCGCTGCTCCCGCCCGAACGTCGCGCTGCCGCCGCCGAGCGACGGGCCGGTGATGAGCGCGATGCGCCGGTGCCCCTGCCCCAGGAGATGGCGCACCATGGTGTACGCGCCGAGCTCGGAGTCGACGAGCAGCGTGCTCACGCCCTCGAGGTCGTAGTCGCGCTCGATGGCGACGATGGGGACGTGCCCGCGCCGCCGCACGTAGCGGCGCACCGCATCGCCGGGCACGCTGTCGCCGATGAGCACGAGCCCGACGACGTGGTTGTCGGCGAGCATGCGCAGCGAGCTCTCGCCGACATCCGACCGGTGGTCGGTGTCGCAGAGGAAGTGCGCGCGCCCACCGGCGTGCAGGGCGTGGCTCAGGCTGCGCACGACCTCGGTGAAGAACGGGTTCGTGAGGTCGGAGACGATGACGCCGACGGCGTAGCCGCGCTGGGTCTTCAGCCCGCGCGCGAACTGGTTCGGCCGGTAGCCCATCTCGTCGACGGCGCGCTGGACGCGCACCCGCGTCGCCGGCGACACCCATTCGGCGCCGTTGACGACGGCCGAGACGGTAGCCGTGGAGACGCCACAGTGGGTGGCGACGTCGCGCAGGGTGAGGGCAGGCATGAGGCGGGCAGGGCTCGGCGTGGGGTGCTGCACATTTGTTCTGAAACGTTTAACTGGCAAGAGGGAATCACGGCGGCGCGCCGAGCATCTCGAGGTCGTAGCGGAGCGAGTCGGAGGCGGGGATGACGACCGCGACCACACGACGCGCGCCCGACCGCTCGTCGGTGTAGGTCACCTGAGCGGTGCTCGCCGGCGCCCACCGCACGGTGAAGCGCGCCCCGCCCCGCCGCAGCTCCACGCCCCCCGGCCGCGTGGTCACCGAGTCCGACGGCAGCACGAGCAGCGGGAGCTGCTCGGCGAACGCGCCGGCGTGCGACACGGACACGTGCACGCCGCGGTCGTCGAACAGGATGCGCTTCGTGCCGCGGCTGCCTAACCGATACGTCACGGCGAGGTCGCCGGCCGGCAGGTCGCGCACGCCGGGCGCCGGCCCGAGCGTGCTGTCGGCCACGCGGTACGCGGCGTCGAACGTCGCGGCCTCGTACACGACCGTGGTGTCCGCGCGCCGCGTGCCCCACGCCGTGACGCCACCGCCGGTCTGCGATTGCAACACGGAGCCGACGCCCGGGATCCACAGCAGCCCGAACCCGTAGCGCTGCTGCGCGGTGACGACGTCGCCGGCGGTGAACGCCGCGTAGTACGACGGACGGCGCACGTAGCTGAACACGATCGGCCGCCGCGCGTCGACCCGCTGATGGGTGAAGCGCGACTCCGACACCGGACGCAGCCGCTCGACGGCGGCGGCGCGTTGCGCGTCGGTGGGATACCAGCGCACCTGCGCGCGGTGCAGGAACGCGTACGGCGAGAACGCGCGGAACTCGCCGACGGCGAGCGTGTCGACGCGCGGCCAGTCGCGCACGAGCGCCGCGCGGCGCTCGGCGGCGCGGCGCGCGAGCGTCTCGCGCGTGGGACCGAGCACGCGCGCCTCGAGCACCACCTCGGCGAGCGGGTTGCCGGTCTGCGACTCCGCCGGCCCCGCCTCGTCGACGACGGCGTGCTGCTGCCGCGACTCGATGGAGCGGTTCAGCGTGAGCGCCGACTCGCCGGGCTCGGGGACGACGTTGTAGCCGAGCCATTCGTACCAGCGACGCGTCGGGTCGACGAAGTAGCGCGCGAGGTCGGTGCCGCGCGCGTACTGCCACGCCATGAGGAAGTCGCTGTGGTGCGTGTCGAGGTCGTAGCCCCAGTCCGGCCCGTCGGCCTCGTAGAAGTAGCCGACCGGGCTCTGGTGCTCGGTCTCGGCGCGCGCGAGCCACGCGCCTAACGCTCGACGCATCGCCGGATCGGGGTACAGCGCGAGGTAGGCGAGCGCGCCGCCCCACACGTTGCCGAACTGGTTCGTGTACCGCGCGCCGTGCTCCGCGAGGTCGGGGCGCGTGAGCGTCGCCATGATCGCGCGCCGGTCGGCCTCGGCGGCGCCGCGGAGCAGCGCGGCGTCGATCCGCGGCGCCTTCGGGTCGTGCAGCAGGCGCAGCGTCTCGCCCATGAACTTCGTGGCGAACGCCGTGGGCGCGAGGCTCCACTGCTCGGGCGCGTACTCGCTGAAGCGTCCGTCGGGGCTCTCGCTGCGCACCCAGAAGTCGAGCGCCGCCTCGAGCCGCGCGCGCACCGCGGTGTCGCCACGATACGGGTTCCACGGCCGGTCGAGCGTGTAGAAGTACGCCAGGGCGAGCACGTTCTCCATGATCCTGGCGTTGTACGGCTTGTTGTCCTTCGGGCTCCGCCAGACGGCGACGTCGATGAACCCACGCCGCGGCCCGTCGAGCGCGACGGCGTTCGCGAGCCGCTGGAAGTGCGCGAGGTAGTACGGCAGATCGAGCTCGTCGTCGCGGAACGCGGCCGGGGAGAGCTTCGAGAGGTCCGCCGGGGCGACGGACTGCGCGCCGGCGGCTCCGGAGACGAGCGCGGCGACCAGCAGGGTGCGTCCGGTCGTGACGAGACGGCGCATCGGAGTCTGGGTTCGCGCGGTGTGGCACTCTTGCGAGACGCCGGACGGACGGTGAGCTTCGACGCGGTTAAACGATGAAGTGCCCGCCGCGATACCGCTAGGCGGCCGCATTCCCGTGTGACGACGGTCGTCGTCCTCCCCCGCCCCGAGCGACGCCATGCCCGAGCAGGTCCCTGCCAGCCCGCCGACTCGCGGCCAGGCGCAGGCCGCGGCGACCGCCTTCCTGTCGCTGTTCGCGATCGTCGGCCTGGCGCTCTACGGGCTGCCGTTCTTCTACGACTTCATGGTGAAGGACTTCGGGTGGACGCGCGCCCAGGTCACGTCGGGGAACGCGCTCAGCAAGCTCGTGGTCGGCCCGCTGTTCGGGTTCGCCGCCGGCTGGTTCGTCGACCGCTTCGGGCCGCGGCGGCTCATGATCGCCGGCGTGCTGCTCGCCGGCGTGGCGCTCGTGGGCCTCGGCTCGATCCGGTCGCTGACGGGCTTCTACTTCTTCTATCTCTGCAACGCGATCGGCTACGTGTGCGGCGGCCCGCTGCCGAACCAGGTGCTGCTGTCGCGCTGGTTCACGACGGCGCGGGGCCGCGCGATGGGGCTCGCGTACCTCGGCATCGGGCTCGGCGGCGCGCTCGTGCCGTTCCTCGGCGTGTGGCTCACGGCGCGCTTCGGCTGGCAGGGCGCGCTGCGCGCGTTAGGCATCGTCATCGTCGTCGTGGCGATGCCGATGGTGCTCCTGGTGCGCGAGGCGCCGCCGGACGCATCGGGCGACCCGCGCGCGGCCGCCGCGCCGCCGCCACCGCTCGGCGGCGTGCTGCGCGCGCCGGCGTTCTACCTGCTGCTCCTCGGCAGCATGTGCTCCATCGCCGCCGTCGGCGGGACGAACCAGAACCTGAAGCTGTTCCTCAGCCTCGATCACGGCTACTCGCAGGGGAACGCGGCGCGCGTCGCGTCGCTCGTGCTCGCGTCGAGCCTCGTCGGACGCCTCGCGATGGGATGGCTCGCCGACCGGCTGCCGAAGAAGCACGTGATGCTGCTGATCTACGTGCTCGTCGCCGGCTCCATCCCGCTGCTGTTCCTCGGCGCGTCGCCGCGCACCGTGTATCCGTTCGCCATCGTGTTCGGGCTCGGGCTCGGCGGCGAGTACATGGTGATCCCGCTCATGGCGGCCGAGCTGTTCGGCGTGCGCGTGCTCGGCCGCGCGATGGGCGTGATTCTCACGGCCGACGGCGTGGCGGAGGCGCTCGCGCCCGTGCTCGTGGGCCGCCTGCGCGACGTCAGCGGCAGCTACGCGTCCGGCTTCGCCGCGCTGATCGGCTTCGCGCTCACCGGCGCGGTCGCGATCGCGCTGCTTCCCCGCCCCGCGCGCGCGCAGGACCCGGTGCTGGAGCCGGCGCCCGCACGCGCGACCTGAGACTGCTCGTCATCGGCGGACACAGTCGTTCCCATCGCACACCGAGAATCACGCATGGCCACGCGGCCCATCGGCATCATCATGAACGGCGTCACCGGACGCATGGGGCTGAACCAGCACCTGGTCCGGTCGATCCTCGCGATCCGCGAGCAGGGCGGCGTACCGTTAGGCGACGGCGACGCGCTCATGCCGGATCCGATCCTCGTCGGACGGAACGAGGGGAAGATCCGCGCGCTCGCGGAGCGGTACGGCGTCGCGCGATGGTCCACGGACCTCGACGCGTGCCTCGCGGACGCGCGCGACCCGATCTACTTCGACGCGACGCTGACGAGCGCGCGGGCCGACAACGTGCGCCGCGCGATCGCCGCCGGCAAGCACGTCTACTGCGAGAAGCCGCTCGCCACGAGCACCGCCGAGGCGCTGGAGCTCGCGCGGCTCGCGCGCGACCGCGGCGTGAAGCAGGGCGTGGTGCAGGACAAGCTGTTCCTGCCGGGGATCCTCAAGCTGAAGCGCCTCATCGACGGCGGCTTCTTCGGCCGCATCCTCAGCGTGCGCGGCGAGTTCGGGTACTGGGTGTTCGAGGGCGACTGGGCGGGGCAGCCCGCGCAGCGGCCGTCGTGGAACTACCGCGCCGAGGAGGGCGGCGGGATCATCGTCGACATGTTCGCGCACTGGCGCTACGTGCTCGATCACACGTTCGGCCCGGTGAAGGCGCTGCAGTGCTACGGGGCGACGCACATCCCGGAGCGCGTGGACGAGCGCGGGCGGCGCTACCGCGCGACGGCCGACGACGCCGCGTACGGCACGTTCGAGCTCGAGGGCGGCATCGTCGCGCAGTTCAACTCGTCGTGGGCGGTGCGCGTGTACCGCGACGAGCTGCTGTGGCTCCAGGTGGACGGCACGCACGGCAGCGCGGTGGCCGGGCTGCGCGGCTGCAAGTCGCAGCACCGCGCGAACACGCCGAAGCCGGTGTGGAACCCGGACATCCCGAACCCGTTCGACTTCTTCGAGCACTGGCAGGAGGTGCCGGACAACGGGACGTTCGACAACGCGTTCAAGGTGCAGTGGGAGGCGTTCCTGCGGCACGTCGCGGTGGACACGCCGTTCCCGCACGACTTCCTGGAGGGCGCGAGAGGCGTGCAGCTCGCCGAGCTGGGGTTGCAGTCGTGGGCCGAGCGCCGCTGGCTCGACGTGCCGGAGCTGACGTTAGGCGGGGCGCCGACCGAGGCCCGGGGGACGGGCGTGGGCGCGTATGCCTGAGACGCTGCGCCTTCCCACCGACGACGGCGCACTCGCCGCCTACACGCTGCGCGAGCCGACGTCGTGGCCGCGCCCCACGGGGCCGTTCCAGCAGCGCATCGCGTACGCCGCCGCGCACGTCGTCGCCGATCCGCTCGCGACGCGGGATCCGCTCGCCGACCAGGCGATCGACTGGGACGCGACGCTCGCCTTCCGCCGGCATCTCTGGTCGCTCGGCTTCGCGGTGGCGGAGGCGATGGACACGGCGCAGCGCGGCATGGGGCTCGGCTGGGACGCGGCGCGCGAGCTGATCGCGCGCTCGATCGCCGAGGCGCGCGCCGAAGGGGGCACCGTGGCGTGCGGCGCCGGCACGGACCACCTCGTGCCTAACGAATCGGTCACGCTCGACGACGTGTCGCGCGCGTACGAGGAGCAGGTGGGCTTCGTGGAGGGGCACGGCGGCCGCGTGATCCTCATGGCGAGCCGCGCGCTCGCCCGCGCGGCGCGCTCGGCCGACGACTACCGCCGGGTGTACGGACGCGTGCTGTCGCAGGTGCGGCAGCCGGTGATCCTGCACTGGCTCGGCGACATGTTCGACCCGCAGCTCGCCGGCTACTGGGGCACGCGCGACGTGAGCGCAGCGATGGCGACGTGTCTCGACGTGATCGGCGAGCACGCGGCGAAGGTGGACGGGATCAAGATCTCGCTGCTCGACGCCGACGCGGAGATCGCGATGCGGCGGCGGCTGCCGGCGGGCGTGCGCATGTACACGGGCGACGACTTCAACTACGACCGCCTCATCGCCGGCGACGAGCACGGGCACAGCGACGCGCTGCTCGGCATCTTCGACGCGATCGCGCCGGCGGCGTCGGCCGCGCTGCAGGCGCTCGACCGCGGCGACCGCGCGACGTTCGACTGCGCGCTCGCCCCGACGGTACCGCTGTCGCGCCACATCTTCCGCCGCCCGACGTACGCGTACAAGACGGGCGTCGTGTTCCTCGCGTGGCTGAACGGGCACCAGTCGCACTTCCGCATGATTGGCGGCGCCGAGAGCTGGCGCTCGGTGCCGCACCTCGCGGAGCTGTTCCGGCTGGCCGATGCGGCGGGGCTGCTGCGCGACCCGGGGCTCGCGGCGACGCGGATGCGGCAGGTGCTCGCCGTTGCGGGGATCGAGGCGTGAGGAACGGCATCACGCATCATGTTCATCGCGTTACCATCATCTCCATAGGCCCTAGCGACTCGGTGCTACGCCCTCTGCAAATCATGGTAGCGCAATGGAAATGATGCGTCTCAGCTTCAACCAGGCCACCGCCGAACGGGCCTCGCTGCCGGAGGTGGTGGAGGCGTGCGCGCGACACGGGATCCCGTACGTGTCGCTGTGGCGGCACAAGATCGCGGAGACGGGGCTCGACGTCGCGGTGCGGCTGGTGCGCGACGCGGGGCTCACGGTGTCGAGCGTGTGCCGCGGCGGGATGTTCCCGGCGGCGACGGCGGAGGAGCGCGCGCGGCGCATCGAGGACAACCTGCGCGCGGTCGACGAGGCCGCGGCGTTAGGCGCTGAAGTGCTCGTGCTCGTGTGCGGCGCGGCGCCCGACAAGGACATCGGCGCGGCACGCGCGATGGTGGCCGACGGCATCGCCGCCGTGGTGCCGTACGCGGCCGAGCGCGGGGTGACGTTGGGCATCGAGCCGCTGCATCCCGCGTTCGCCGGGGAGCGGTCGTGCATCACCACGCTGCGTGAGGCGCGGCGGCTGGCCGAGCACTTCCCACGGGGCATCGTGGGCGTCGTGGCCGACGTCTATCACATCTGGTGGGATCCCGAGCTGTACGAGGAGCTCGACGCCGCGGCGCCGCGGCTCGTGGCGTATCACGTGAACGACTGGCTCGTGCCGCAGACGAACGTGCTGCTCGGCCGCGGCATGATGGGCGACGGCGTGATCGACCTGGCGCGCATCGGCGCGGCGGTGGAGCGCGCGGGCTACATGGGGCCGATCGAGGTCGAGATCTTCAACGAGGCCGTGTGGGCGATGCCGCTCGACGAGCTGCTGCCGCTCGTGAAACGGCGGTTCGTCGAGCACGGTTGACCGCACGCGTGCGTTTGCCGGGGATCGCGTCGTCGGCTAGCTTTCCAGCGACGCCCGAACGAACCCCGTACTACGAGGGCGGCGTCGAACGGCCCTGATGGCCCACCGCAGCTCCGTCGTGCCCCGCACTCTCGTCATCGTCGAATCGCCGAACAAGGCGAAGAAGCTCGCCTCGTTCCTCGGCTCCGACTACGTCGTGAAGGCGTCGTTCGGCCACATCGCCGACCTGCCGCCGAAGGAGTACGGCGTCGACCTCGCCACGCTCGAGGAGTCGTACGTGCTGCGCGGCAAGGGCGCCGACGTCGTGAAGGCGCTGAAGGGCGACGTGAAGGCGGGGCGCTTCGACGCGGTGCTGCTCGCCTCGGACCCCGACCGCGAGGGCGAGGCGATCGCGTGGCACCTCGCGAAGCGGCTCGGCCTCCCGGCGCGCGCGTCGTCGCGCATCGAGTTCCGCGAGATCACCGAGAGCGCGGTCAAGCGCGCCGTCGCGCAGCCGCGTGCCATCGATGCACGGCGCGTCGACGCGCAGCGCTCGCGGCGCGTGCTCGACCGCATCGTCGGCTTCGACTGCTCGAAGGAGATCTGCTGGCCGGCGGGGGCGCAGAGCGCGGGCCGCTGTCAGACGCCGGCGCTGCACATGCTGTGCGAGCGCGAGCGCGAGATCCTGGCGTTCGCCGCGCGGACGTACTGGACGCTCGAGGCGCAGTACGCCGAGGGGTTCACGGCGTTCGTCCCCGCCGCGCAGGACTCTGGACTCGGGACTCGGGACTCGGAACTCGGGGGGGACGAGTCCCGAGTCCCGAGTCCAGAGTCCCGCCTCGTCCCGAAGCAGTTCGCGTCGCGCGAGGAAGCCGAGGCCACCCTCGCCGAGTCGCGCAGGCACGCGCACCAGGTACGGAGCGTGGAGGCGCGTCGCACCGAGCGGCGCCCCCCGCCGCCGTACACGACGTCGACGCTGCAGCAGGACGCCAGCCGCAAGCTGCGGCTCTCGGCGAAGCAGGCGATGGACGCGGCGCAGGCGCTGTTCGAGGCGGGGATGATCACGTATCACCGCACCGACTCGACGCGCGTCGGCGACGAGGCGGTGGACATGGCGCGCGCGTTCATCGGCGCGCACCATCCCGAGGCACTCCCCCCGAGCGCGCCGCGCGCGCGCGCGAAGGCCGGCGCGCAGGACGCGCACGAGGCGATCCGTCCGACCAAGCTCGCGCCGAACGGCGAGAGCGCGCCGGCCCAGGCGAAGCAGCTCTACGACATGATCCGCGCGCGCTTCCTCGCGTCGCAGTCGAAGCCGGCCACGTTCGACCGCACGACGGTGATGATCGACTCCGGCCCGGTGCCGTGGGCGGCCGAGGGGTCGGTGCTGCGCGACCCGGGGTTCCTCGTGTTCTGGGGCCCGTACACACGGCAGGAGGACGTGGAGCTGCCCGCGCTCGCCCCGGCGCAGGTGCTGTCGCCGACCGACCTGCTCGTGCACGAGAAGCAGACGACGCCGCCAAGCCGCTACGACCAGGGCGCGCTGATCAAGAAGCTCGAGACGAGCGGCGTGGGCCGGCCGGCGACGTTCGCGAGCATCATCGCGACGCTGCTGGAGCGGCAGTACGTGCAGGAGATCGCCGGCGGACGCGGGAAGAAGTTCCTGCAGCCGACCGAGTTCGGCATGCAGGTCGACGGTCTGCTGTCGCACGCGTTTCCGGAGCTCGTCACGGAGCGCTACACGGCCGACATGGAGGGCCAGCTCGACGCGATCGAGCGCGGCGACGCGACGCGCCCGACGTACCTGCGCGCGTGGTACGACGCGTTCCGCGAGGCGATGCGGCGGGCGCACGCGTTAGGCGCCGAGTACCGCGCCGCCCACGGGCTGCGCGCGCGCGGGCGCGCCGATGGCACCGGCGGCGGGCGCGGCGAGGAGACGACGACGCGCTGCGACCGATGCGGCGAGGCGAACTACCGCAAGATCGCGCGCAAGACCGGCAAGGGGAGCTTCCTCGCGTGTCCCGCGTGCCGCATGACGCGCGACGTGCGCGCGAAGGTGCGCCCCGGCGCGTGCCCCACGTGCGGCTCGGCGCTCATCGAGAAGAAGATCGGCAAGAAGGCGCCGTTCTGGGGATGCGTGCGGTACGGGGCGGACCCCGATCCGTGCACGTATGCCGACTGGACGGGAACGGCGGAATCGAAGAAGGCGGCATCGAAAGCGGCAGCGCGAACGGCGGGATCGAAGAAGGCGGCGCTCCGGCGCGAGGCGACGGACAAGACGTGCCCGAAGTGCGGCGCGGCGAAGCTCGGGATCCTCACGCCCGACGATCCGGCGGCGGGCGCGCCGTTCTACGCGTGCGAGGACCGCAAGTGCCGGTTCCGCCTCCCCGTCGGCGCGCGGCGGCGGAAGGCGGGGTGCCCGAAGTGCGGCGGCGTGGTGCTCGAGCGGTGGGTCACGCCGGACGCGACGGCCGTACCCGCGGAGGCGGTGTGGCGGTGCGCGAAGCACCCGACGTGCGACTACGAGGCGGCCTGGGTCTCGTCGGTGGCGTGAGCGGCGGCGCGCATCGCCGTCCACAACGCGTCCACGTGCGCACGCTCCGTCGGGTACGCGCCGATCGACACGCGCACCATCCACCGCCCGTCGAGCATGGCCGGCGTGAGGTACGCCTCGCCGGAGCGGTTGACGCGCTCGACCCACGCCAGCGTGTGCCGGTCGAGCGCGTCGCCGTCGAGGCCCGCGGGCGCGTGGCGCACGCACAGCGTCTGCAGCGGGGCCGGGGCGAGCACGCGCCAGTCGCGGTCCGCGCGCACCTGCGCCTCCAGCCACCGCGCGTTCTCGAGGTCACGGCGCAGGCGAGCCCGCAGCCCTTCCACTCCCTGCTCGCGCACGAGGCACCACAGCTTCAGCGCGCGGAAGCGGCGGCCTAACGGAATCCCCCAGTCGCGGAAGTTCTTCACCTCCGCGTCGGCCGAGGAGCGCAGGTAGCTCGGGTTCGTCGACATCACGCGCACGAGGTGCTGCGGGTCGCGCACGAAGTACAGCGTGCAGTCGAACGCCGCGCCGAGCCACTTGTGCGCATTGACGATGAGCGAGTCGGCGCTCTCCACCCCGTCCCACATCCAGCGGCACTCGGGCAGGATCATCGCCGACCCGGCCATCGCCGCGTCGACGTGCAGCCACACGCCGTGCGCGCGCGCGACGGCGGCGATCGGCGCGAGCGGGTCGAGCGCGGTGGTGGTGGTCGTGCCCGTCGTCGCGACGACCGCGCATGGGCGCATCCCGGCCGCGACGTCGCGCGCCATCGCCTCGGCCAGCGCGTCGGGTCGCATGGCGTACGCGGCGTCGCATGGTATCAGACGCAGATGCGCTCGCCCGAAGCCGGCGAGCAGCGCGGCCTTCTGCACCGAGCTATGCGCCTGCTCGGAGAAGTACACGACGAGCGGCGCGGCGCCCGTCTCCTGCAGCCCGCCGCGCGCCTCGGAGAAGTCGGACGCGCGCTCGCGCGCGCAGAGCAGCGCCACGAGCGTGCTCGTCGACGCGGTGTCCTGGATCACGCCGCTCCACGCGTCGGAGAGGCCTAACATCCGGCGCGCCCAGTTGCACGCGACCTCCTCGAGCTCCGTGAGCGCGGGACTCGACTGCCACGAGAGCCCGAGCACGCCGAGCCCCGTGCTCAGGAAGTCGCCGAGCACGCTGGCGAGCAGGCCGTTCGACGGGAAGTAGCCGAAGAAGCGCGGGTGCTGCCAGTGCGAGAGTCCCGGCACGATCACGCGCTCGACGTCGCGCAGGATCGCGTCGAACGGCTCCCCGCGCTCCGGCGGCTCGGCGGGGAGCGCGCGGCGCACGTCGCCCGGCGCGACCTGCGCCATCACGGGGTGGCGCTCGACGTCGCGGCGGTAGTCGGCGATGAAGTCGACGAGCCGGTGCGCCTCGGCGCGGAACTCTTCGGGGGTCATGCGCGGTGGTGAAGGCGTTCGGGGGGCGCGCGCGATAGGCTTCGAACCACAGTCTAGCTCACGGCGTCTCACGAACGTATGCGCATACACCTCATCGCTCTCGTGCCGCTCGCGGTGCTCGCCCACGCGCGTGCCGCTCGCGCGCAGCTCGTCGTCGAGCCGGACCGGCCGGTGGGACCGCCGCTCGCGTACCCGGTCGTCGAGCCGCATCTCTCGACCGCGCCGAGCGACCCGCGTCGACTGGTCGTGGGTGCGATGGTGCCGCTCTCCGCGGACGACGGGAGCATGGACTGCATGGCGCTGGCGAGCACCGACGGCGGGCGATCGTGGACCGTGACGCGGTTGGGGCTGAGCGGCCCGACGGGGTGCGGCGACGCGTGGACGGCGGCAACCGGCGACGGATCGGCGCTGCTGTCGTACGGCGCCGACAGCCTAACGGTCGTGCGCCGCTCGGCCGACGACGGCCGGACGTGGAGCGCGCCGAGCCTCGCCGTGCCGGGATGGTTCGATCACGCGATGCTCGCGGCACGCGGCGAGACCGTGTACCTCGTCGGCTCCGCGCGACGGCGCGATCCGGGACGGCGGCCGCGTCCCGCGGTGTACGTCGCGCGGTCCACCGATGGCGGCCGCACGTTCGTCGAGCGGTGTCGGCTCGTGCTCACGAACGTCGAGCAGGAGGCCATCACGCCGCTCGTGCTCGCGGACGGCGCGCTCGTCGTCGGCACGATCGACCACGGCGACGCGAGCGGGCGGCGGCTGGAGCGGCGACGCGCGTGGCTCGTCGTCTCCGGTGACTCCGGCGCGACGTTCACCGAGCCGCTGCTGATCGCCGAGTCGTGCTCGCGCACGCGCAACACGGCGTGGCCGTCGCTCGCCGCGTCGCCGCGGCGCGACGCGGTGCCGGAGCGGCTGTTCTTCACCTGCGAGGCGAACGGCAACCACGGCGTGCTGTTCGCGCGCTCCGACGACCGCGGCGAGCGCTGGACGCCCGTGCGTCGCATCGACGGCGGCGCCGACTCGGCGTGGGCGAAGACGCCGACGATGGCGGTGAGCGCGAGCGGCGTGCTCGCGGTGACGTGGGTGGACGCGCGCGACGACGCGACGGGGCGCTGCTGGCACCTCTACGGCACGGCGTCGCGCGACGGCGGCGCGACGTTCCTGCCGGCGCAGCGGTTGTCGAGCGCCGCGTCGTGCCCGACGGCGGCGGCGAGCGGCGCCGGCGTGGTGGATCGGTTCCCGTCGGGCGGCGAGTATCACGGGCTCGCGGCGGTCGGCGCGAGCGAGTTCGTCGCGGTGTGGCCCGACGCGCGCGACGGGATCTTCCGTCTGCGCTCGGTGCGCTTCCGCGTGCCGGAGCGCTGAGCGTGCTCGCTCGACCGGTCACGGGCGTGATCCTCGCCGGCGGTCGCGCGACGCGCTTCGGCGGCGCGCCGAAGGGGCTCGCACGCGTCGGCGGCGAGCGGATCGTCGATCGCATCGCGCGCGCGCTGCGTCCGGCGTGCGACGAGCTGCTGCTCGTCGCGAACGACGAGGACGCGCGCGCGTGGCTTCCCGACGTGCGCGTGGTGCGCGACGTCCGCCCCGCGCTCGGCGCGCTCGGCGGGCTGCACACCGCGCTGACGCACGCCCCCGACGCGGCGCTCGTCGTCGCGTGGGACATGCCGTTCGTCACATCGGCGTTGCTGCGCGAGCTGCGCGACCGCGAGCGCGCCGACGTCGACGCCGTGGTGCCGCGCGGCCCGGACGGGGCGGAGCCGCTGTGCGCGCTCTACACGCGCGCCTGTCTCGGCGCCGCCGAGCGGCTGCTCGACGCAGGGGAGCGGCGCGCCCGGGCGCTGGCCGAGTCCGTGCGCACGGCGTGGCTCGACGCCGACGAGGTGGCGCGCCACGGCGATCCCGCCGTCCTGCTGCTGAGCGTGAACACCCCCGAGGACCTCGCCGCCGCCGAGTCGCTCTCCCGCGACGAGGGGCGCATCGTATAGTTCACTCATGAGGCAGGAGCGCGTGATCGAGGTGCCGATCGACCGCGTCCGCGGCGACGAGCGGCGGGAGGAGCTGGACGTGCTCGCCGTGGAGGAGCCGCTCGAGATCCGCGTGCAGCTCGGGCGCCACGCGGCCGGCCCGCCGCGCACGCTCTCGGTGACCATGCGTACGCCCGGCGGCGACCTCGAGGACGCCGAGCTCGCGGTGGGCTTCCTCGTCGGCGAGGGCGTCGTGCGCGGCCGCGCCGAGGTGCTCGACGTGCGACGCTGCGGCCCGGTGTCGCGTCCCGTGCCTAACGCGATCCGCGTCACGCTCGGCGGCGCCCCCGACCTGTCGCGGCTCGACCGACACGTCGTCACCACGTCGGCGTGCGGCGTGTGCGGCAAGACGTCGATCGACGCGCTGCGCCCGATCCCCACGTGGCCGCTCGCGGCGGGCGAGCCCGGCGTCGATGCCGCCGTCGTGCACCGGTTGCCGGCGGCGCTGCGCGACGCGCAGGCGGTGTTCGCGCGCACCGGCGGTCTGCACGCGGCCGCGCTGTTCGCCGCCGACGGCACGCTGCTCACGCTGCGCGAGGACGTCGGGCGGCACAACGCGGTCGACAAGGTGGTCGGCGCCGAGCTGCTCGCCGGGCGGCTCCCGGCGCGCGACCGCGTGCTGCTCGTGAGCGGGCGCGCGAGCTTCGAGCTCGTGCTGAAGGCGGTGATGGCCGGCGTGCCGGTGCTCGCCGCGGTCGGCGCGCCGTCGAGCCTCGCCGTATCGCTCGCCTCGGAGAGCGGCCTAACGCTGTTGGGCTTCGTGCGCGACGGCCGCTTCAACGTCTACGCGGGCGCCGGCCGGGTGCGCGGCGCCGTCGTCGGATCCTCAGCCATGTCACTCCCATGAAGCTCCGCATCAAGGGGAACACGCTGCGCGTGCGCCTGACACAGCGCGAGATCGCCCTGCTCGACGAGTCCGGCCGGGTGGAAGAGGAAGTCGCGTTCGCCCCCGGGGTCGCGCTGCACTACGCGGTCGAGGTGCGCGAGGGGCTCGACGCCGCGCGCGCGGACCTCGACGGCTGCCGCCTACGGGTCGCGCTGCCCGACGCCGCCGCGCGCCGCTGGATCACGAGCGACGACGAGGGCATCGAGGTGGAGCAGCCCAACGGATCCGCGGAGCCGCTGCGCATCGCGGTGGAGAAGGACTTCGCGTGCCTGCATCGGCCGAGCGAGGACGCCGACGTCTTCCCGAATCCCGCCGCGGCGACGTACGGATGACCGACGACCGCGGCGTCCGCGCGCAGCCACCGGAGGAGGATCTCGACGCCATCCGCGTCGGCGCGCCCGCCGACGTCGCGGCGGGGCTGCCCGGCATCACCGTGAGCCTGCGCTACGCGCGCGACGAGATGGGCACCGCACGCGCGGTGCGGACGCTCCGCCGCGTGAACCAGAAGGGCGGCTTCGACTGCCAGTCGTGCGCGTGGCCCGATCCCGACGGGCCGCGCCACGTGGCCGAGTTCTGTGAGAACGGCGCGAAAGCCGTCGCGTGGGAGGCGACGACGCGCCGCGCGACGCCGGAGGTGCTCGCGCGCTACACGGTGTCCGAGCTCTCCGACCACAGCGACCACTGGCTCGGCGAGCTGGGACGGCTCACCGAGCCGATGCTGCTGCGCGAGGGCGCCGATCGCTACGAGCGCGTGAGCTGGGACGACGCGTTCGCGATCGTCGCCGGGGAGCTGCACGCGCTCGCGTCGCCCGACGAGGCCGCGTTCTACACGTCCGGCCGGACGAGCAACGAGGCCGCATTCCTGTGGCAGCTGTTCGCGCGGCAGTTCGGGACGAACAACCTGCCCGACTGCTCGAACATGTGCCACGAGTCGAGCGGCGCCGCGCTCGGTGAGACGATCGGCGTTGGCAAGGGCACCGTCACGCTCGAGGACTTCGCGCGCGCCGACGCGATCTTCATCGTCGGGCAGAATCCGGGGACGAATCACCCGCGCATGCTCGCCACGCTGGAGCAGGCGAAGCGGCGCGGCGCGACGATCGTCGCGATCAACCCGCTCGTGGAGACGGGGCTGAAGCGGTTCAAGCACCCGCAGGACGTGCGCGACCTGCTCGGCCGCGGCACGCCGCTCGCCGACTTCCACCTGCGCGTGCGCGTGGGCGGCGACGTGGCGGTGCTGCAGGGGATCGGCAAGGCGGTGCTCGATCGTGGCGCGATCGACCAGGCGTTCGTCGCGGAGCACACGCACGGCTTCGACGCGTACGTCGAGGCGATCCGCGACACGCCGTGGGACGCGATCGTGGAGGCGGGCGGCGTGCCGCGCGGCGACATCGAGCGCGCGGCCGACGTGTTCGCGCGCTCGCGCCGCACCATCACGTGCTGGGGGATGGGGCTCACGCAGCACGTGCACGCGGTGGCGAACATCCAGGAGATCGTGAACCTGCACCTGCTGCGCGGGCAGATCGGCGTGCCGGGCGCGGGGCTCTGTCCGGTGCGCGGCCACAGCAACGTGCAGGGAGACCGCACGGTCGGCATCACGGCGTGGCCACGCGCGGCGTTCCTCGACGCGTTAGGCAGGGAGTTCGGCTTCACGCCGCCGCGCTCCGCGGGGCTCGACACCGTGGACACGATCCACGCCATGCACGCCGGCCGCGTGAAGGTGCTCGTCGCGATGGGCGGCAACTTCCTGCAGGCGACGCCGGACACCGAGTACGTGGCGCAGGCGCTCCGCCGCTGCCGGCTCACGGTGCACGTCGCGACGAAGCCGAACCGCGCGCACCTCGTCGCCGGCAGGCGCGCGCTGCTGCTGCCGTGCCTCGGCCGGTCGGAGCGCGACGGGGACCGGTTCGTGAGCACCGAGAACTCGATGGGCGTCGTGCAGATGTCGCGCGGCACGCTGGACCCCGCGTCGCCGCACCTGCTGAGCGAGCCGGCGATCGTCGCGCGGCTCGCGCGCGCCGTGCTGGGCACGCGGACCACGGTCGACTGGGAGGGCATGGCCGCCGACCACGATCGCGTGCGCGACGCGATCGAGCGCGTGATCCCGGGGTTCGCGGACTACAACGTGCGCGTGCGGCAGGACGGCGGGTTCCATCTGCCCAACGCGGCGCGCGAGCGGCGGTTCGTCACGGCGACCGGACGCGCGCACTTCACGACGCACGCGCTGCCGCGGATCGAGCTCGCGCCCGACGAGCTGCTGCTGACGACGGTGCGCAGCCACGACCAGTTCAACACCACGGTCTACGCGCCGAACGATCGCTACCGCGGCATCCGCGGCGGGCGCCGAGTGCTGTTCATGCACGTCGACGACATGCGCGCGCGCGGGCTCGCGGCAGGCGCGGCGGTGGACGTCACGAGCACCTGCGAGGGGCGCGTGCGGCGCGCGCGGCGGTTCCGCGTGGTGCCCTACGACATCCCCGCCGGCTGCGTGGCGGCGTACTTCCCGGAGACGAACGTGCTCGTGCCGGTGGAGCGCACGGCGGAGCGGAGCAACACACCGATCTCGAAGTCGGTGCCCGTTCGCGTCGAGCCGGCGAGCGCCGGCGCGCGGTGACGCGCCGGCGCGCCAGGCCTCACGGCGCCTTCGTTCCCTCGACGCGCAGGTGCAGCACGGAGTCGGGACGCGTCGTCTTGTAGTGCGCGGTGGACGTTCCGGTGAGGCGGTCGCCCTGCCGCCGGAACGCGCCGTCGGTGGTGACCTGCATGCCCTTGCGGCGCACGCTCGCGTACGGTCCCGCGTGCACGGTGATGCTGTCGCCGGACGCCATGGCCTTCACGGGGACCTTCAGGCCGTTCGGGAACTGCAGCGTCCACGTGGAGTCGGCGGTCGCCGTCATCACGTAGGTGGTCGCGGTGGTGTCGCCGCTGTCGGGCACGGCGCGCATGTTCCACTTCCCGGCGACGTCGGCGAGCGTGAGCGGCGCCGGGGGCGGAGGCGTGGGGGCGGCCACCGCAGCGGGCGTGGTCGTGTCGGCGGCGGTCGAGTTCGCGGCGGTGTCCTTCTTCGCGCAGGCGACGGCGGCGACGAGGCAGAATACGGCTAGGTGCGTGAGGCGGCGCATGCTTCCCTCCGAGGTGCATCTCGTGGGACGGCGGTCCGCGCCCGGATGTCGGGTGGGACCGCGAACTTACCGCGACCCGAGGCCGCCCGTCAGAGGCAGCGGCGGAAGCAGCCGTTCCGGATTCGTCTCCAGCGCCGCGCGCTTGAGCGACGCCGCGTAGGGCAGCGCGAGGAACTGGTCGACGTTGCGCCGCATGCCGGTCACGCCGGGGCTCGGCCAGTCGCTCCCCCAGAGCAGCTTGTGCTCCAGCTCCGCGAGCTTCGGGAACCACTCGGGGAGCAGCTTCGGCGGGATGCCGGAGAGGTCGAACCACACGTTCGCGTGCCGCCGCAGCACGAAGAACGCCTCGCGCATCCAGAACGGACGGCCGCCGTGCGCGAGCACGATGCGGAGATCCGGGAAGTCGATCGCGACGTCGTCGATCTCGAGCGGGTTGCCGTACTTGCACCGCGCGCGCGGGAACACGCTCGTGCCGGTGTGGATCAGCACCGGGATGCCTAACGCCTCGCAGCGGCGGTAGATCTCGGCCTGCGCGTCGAGCCCGTCGGCGTAGGCGTTCGCCGGGAGCGCCTGATGGTTCGGGTGCACCTTCAGCATCCGCATGCCCATCTCGACCAGCCGGTCGACGTCGCCCGCGGGATCGGTGGTGTGGCGCGGGTGTACGCCGCCGTACCACATCATGCGGTCTGGCGCCGACTCGGCGTACCGCGCCGCGTGCAGGATCGTGCGCAGGTCGGTGCCCATCACCTCCGGCGCGGGATAGTTCACGAGCCCCACGCGGTCGATCCCCTCGGCGTCCATGATCTCGAGCAGCAGCCGCGGGTCGTACATGACCTCCACGAGCCGCTCGAAGTCCTGCCCGCGGCGCAGCACCTCCAGCACGTCGTCGCGCAGCTCGCGCCACGGGTGGATGTGGATGTGGCAGTCGGTGACGCGGATGCCGTCGATCACTTCAATCGGGAAGAACGGCCGTCGCCTCGATCTCGACCTTCGCGCGCTCCTCGACGAGCGACGACACGAACAGCACCGACATCGGTGGGTAGTGCAGGCCGAACAGCTCGCGGTAGGCCGCCCCGACGTCGCGGCGCGACGCGAGAAACGCGGCGCGGTCGGTGACGAACCAGGTGAGACGCACGAGATGGCGCGGCTGCGCGCCCGCCTCGTCGAGCAGGCGCGCGACGTTCGCCAGCGCCTGCCGCACCTGCGTCGCGAAGTCGTCCGTCTCGAACGCGGCGGTCTGTGGGTTCCAGCCGATCTGTCCGGCGAGCACCACCAGCCGGCCGCTCGCCACGATCCCGTCGGTGTAGCCGCGCGGCGCCGCCCAGTCGCGTGGGCGGAGCGGTACGGAATCGGACCCCGTCATGCGCGCGGCTCCCCTCCCCGCAGCCGGTAGCGCTGCAGCTTGCCGGTGGACGTGCGCGGCAGCGAGTGCGCGAACTCCACCGCGCGCGGATACTTGTACGGCGCGATGCGCGCCTTCACGAACTCTTGCAGCTCCGCCGCCATCGCCGCGCCCGCGTCGTGCGCGCCGCGCAGCACGACGACCGCCTTCACGATGTGCCCGCGCTCCTCGTCGGGCACGCCGATCACCGCGCACTCCGCCACCGCGGGATGCTCGAGCAGCACGTTCTCCACCTCCGGGCCCGCGATGTTGTAGCCGGCGGACACGATGATGTCGTCGGTCCGCGCCTGGTACCAGAAGTAGCCGTCCGCATCGCGCCGGTAGGAGTCGCCGGTGAAGTTCCATCCGTCGCGCACGTACTCGCGCTGTCGATCCGGGTTCGCGAGATAGCGGCACCCGGTCGGACCGCGGACGGCGAGATGACCGACGGTGCCGTCGGGCACCTCGTCGCCGTCGTCGTCCACCACGCGCGCCTCGTAGCCCGGAACGACCCGGCCCGTGGAGCCCGGGCGGATGTCGGCGCCCGACGCGCTGATGAAGATGTGCAGCATCTCCGTCGCGCCGATGCCGTCGATGATGTCGAGCCCCGTCGCGGACTTCCACGCGTCGAACACGCTGCGCGGCAGCGTCTCACCGGCCGACACGCACTTGCGCAGGCTCGACACGTCGTGCTCGCCCAGCATGCCGCACATCGCGCGATACGCGGTCGGCGCGGTGAAGCACACCGTCGGCCGGTGCTCGGCGATCGCCTTCGCGAGGTGCGGCGGCGACGCCTGCTCCAGCAGCAGCGCGCTCGCGCCGACGCGCAGCGGGAACAGGAGGAGCCCGCCCAACGCGTAGGTGAAGCCGAGCGGCGGCGAGCCGCAGAACACGTCCTCGGCGTCGGGCTGCAAGACGTAGCGCGGGAAGCAGTCGGTGATCGCGAGCACGTCGCGGTGCTCGTGCATCGTGCCCTTGCCCTGCCCCGTGCTCCCCGACGTGAACGCGATGAGCGCGATGTCGTCGGCCGCCGTGTCGCAGTTCCCGAACGTCGACGGCGCGCGGCGCATGAGGCGCTCGAGCCCGGAACCGTCGTCCGTGCCGTAGCACGTCACGGTGCCGATGCCGGCGAACGCGGCGTCGCACTCGGGTGCCACGCGCGCGTCGCTCAGCGCGATGTGGACGTTCGCCTTCTCGGCGATGTAGTGGATCTCGCGCTCGCGCAGCAGCGGCATCGTGCAGACCACGACGCCGCCCGCCTTCGCGACGGCGAGCCAGCTCGCGGCGAGCATCGGCGCGTTCGGCCCGCGCAGCAGCACGCGGTTGCCGGGCACGAGCCCGAGGTCGTTCACG
This sequence comes from Gemmatirosa kalamazoonensis, assembly GCF_000522985.1. NCBI lineage: Bacteria > Pseudomonadati > Gemmatimonadota > Gemmatimonadia > Gemmatimonadales > Gemmatimonadaceae > Gemmatirosa > Gemmatirosa kalamazoonensis. Next base: position 4,404 of record NZ_CP007130.1, on the reverse strand, counting down.
AGCACGTTCGCGATGCGGTTCGACGTCTCCAGCAGCTCGGCGTAGGTCCAGCGGCCGCCGGGCCAGCGCAGCGCCACGCGGTCCGCGTGCCCCGTCGCGACCATGCGGTCGAGCAGCTCCGCGGCGCAGTTCAGCCGCGCGGGATACGCGAGCTCCGGCACGCCGGTCCAGTCGCGCACCGGCCACAGCTCGCGCGGCGGGAGGTTGTCGGCGCAGAACGTGTCCACGTGACCGGTGGTCATCGCTCGATCGGGTTCGCGTGGGCCTCCAGGATCTGCTGCGCGATCACGAGCTGCTGCACCTCGGTGGTGCCCTCGTAGATGCGCAGCGAGCGGATCTCGCGGTAGAGCCGCTCCACCGGATGCCCGCTCGTCACGCCACGGCCGCCGAGCAGCTGCACCGCGTCGTCGATCACGCGCTGCGCGGCCTCGGTCGCGTACATCTTCGCCATCGCCGCTTCCCGCGTCACGCGCGCGGCGCCGCCATCCTTCGTCCACGCCGCGCGGTAGACGAGCAGCGCGCTCGCGTCGATCTCCGTCGCCATGCGCGCCAGCCGTGCCTGCGTGAGCTGATGCTCGGCCAGCGCCTTGCCGAAGATGCGCCGCGCCGCCGCGAACGCGAGCGCCTCGTCGAGCGCGCGCCGCGCGAGGCCGAGCGCCGCCGCCCCGACCGTGGTGCGGAAGACGTCGAGCGTGCCGAGCGCGACGCGCAGCCCCTTCCGGGGCTCGCCGACGACGCGGTCCGCGTCGACCCGGCAGCCGTCGAAGCGCACGGTGCCCAGCGGGTGCGGCGCGATGGTGTCGATGCGCGCGGTCACCGAGAACCCCGCGTCGTCCGGCGTGACGAGGAGCGCGACGTACGCGCGCTCGGCATCCGCGACGCGGCAGAACACCACGTACTGGTCGGCGATGCCGGCGTTCGAGATCCACGTCTTCTCGCCGTCGATGATCCACGCGTCGCCGTCAGGACGCGCGACCGTGCGCATCGCGGCGACGTCGGATCCGGCGTCGGCCTCGGAGATCGCGAACGCCGCGATCGCCTCGCCCCGCGCGACGCGCGGCAGCCACCGCTCGCGCTGCGCCGCCGTGCCGTAGAGCGAGATCGGCCCGCTGCCGAGCGCCTGCATCGCGAATGCGAACTCGGCCAGCGCGTCGACGCGGGCGAGCGTCTCGCGAACGAGGCAGAGCGTGCGCACGTCGAGCGGCGGCACGGCGTGGCCCAGCCAGCCCGCGTCGCCCAACCGGCGCACGACGTCTCGGCACGCCGCGTCGACGTCGCCGTGCTGCGCCGGCAGCTCGCGCTCGGCCCACGCGTGCAGCTCCGCGGCGAGCGCGCGGTGGCGGTCTTCGAAGAACGGCCAGCCGAGCGTTTCCACAGGCAGGCTTCCTCGCAGCTGGAAAGATTCCACGACGTGGGGTTTCAATTCAGTGAATTCCGAGAATTCGTTGAATGAGAACACGCCGGAGTGGAGTCGTGAATGCGACGACGCCGCACGTCAGTCGCCTCGGAAGTCCGGGGCGCGCTTCTCGACGAACGCGTGGTACGCGCGCTCGAAGTCCTCGTGCCGCATGCACGCCGCCTGCTCGCGCGCCTCGTGGTCGATGGCCGACTCGATGTCCATGTCCCACTCCTCGTGCAGGCAGCGCTTCGTCACCGCGTGCGCGGCCGCGGGGCCGTCGGCGAGCGACCGCGCGAGCGCGAGCGCGTCGTCGAGCAGCGACTCCGGCGCCGCGAGGCGATTGTAGAAGCCGCACTGCTGCGCCTCGTCGCCCTTCATGTCGCGGCCGGTGAGGAGCAGGTCGGTCGCGCGCCCGAAGCCGATCATGCGCGGCAGCATCGCGCACGCGCCCATGTCGGCGCCGGAGAGCCCGACGCGCGCGAACAGGAACGCGACGCGGCTGCGCGCCGTGCCGATGCGCAGATCGCTCGCCATGGCGAGGATCGCGCCCGCGCCCGCGCACGCGCCGTCCACCGCGGCGACGATCGGCAGCGGGCAGGCGCGCATCGCCTTCACGAGGTCGCCCGTCATGCGCGTGAACGCGAGCAGCCCGGCGTCGTCGCCGGCGCGCTTCATGGCGACGAGCGGGCCGATGATCTCGTGCACGTCGCCGCCGGAGCAGAAGTTGCCCTCCGCGCCCGTGAGCACGACCGCGCGCACGTCGCGCGCCTCGCGCAGCGCGACGAACGTGTCGGTGAGCTCGCGATAGGATTCGAACGTGAGGGGATTCTTGCGCTCCGGGCGGTCGAACGTGACGACGCCGACGCGTCCCTCGACTCGCCACGCGAAGTGGTGCGGCCAGATGTCGCTCACGGCATCTCTCCTCCGGCGATCGGCAGCGCCACGCCGCTCACGGCGCCCGCCTCCGGCCGGCAGAGCCAGAGGACGGCGCTCGCGACCTCCTCCGGCGTGATGAGCGAGCCGCGCGGCACCGTGCCGACGATCATCGCTCGCGCGTCCTCCTCCGACTTGCCGAGTGCGCGCACCACGTTCGACACCGCGTGCTCGGTCATGTCGGTCGCGACGTAGCCGGGGCACACGGCGTTCACCGTCACGCCGTGCTTCGCCGTCTCGGCGGCGAGCGCGCGCGTGAGGCCGACCACGCCGTGCTTCGACGCGCAGTACGCGGACATCGTCTTGTAGCCGCGGAGCCCCGCCGTCGACGCCACGTTCACCACGCGGCCGGCGCGCGCCCGCAGCATGGCGGGCAGCACCTGCTGCGTGCAGGTGAACACGCCCGTGAGGTTCACGGCGAGCGTGCGGTCCCACAGCTCGCGCGACGTCGCGCCGAACGGAGCCGCCTCCGCCATGCCGGCGTTGTTCACGAGCACGTACGCGTCGCCGCGCTCGTCGCGGGCGCGCGCGAAGCAGGCGCGCACGCTCGCCTCCTCGGCGATGTCGCACTCGAGCGCCGTCACCTGCGCGCCGAGCGCCCGGAGGCGCTCGGCCTGCTGGTCGAGGCGCGCGGTGGAGCGCGCCAGGATGGTGAGGTCGGCGCCGGCGCGGGCCAGCTCGGCGGCGATCGCGGCGCCGATGCCGCGGCTGCCGCCGGTCACGATCGCGTGCTTGCCGCGCAGGTACGGGTCGTCGTTAGGCATGTCGAGGGTCTCCCGGTCCGTCATCGTCCGCCGGCGCGTGCGCGCAGCTCGCGGTCCCAGTGCTGCACGAGCACGAGCTCCTGGCCGCGCTCCTCGACCGGGCGGACGAGGACGAACCCCGCGCCGCCGGGCCGCACGTCGTAGTCCCCCCACCCGGCGATCGGCCGCTCGCCACCCGACGTGGCCAGCACCTCGCGACGCTCCGTCACCGCGAGCGACCCGCTCGCCGCCGCGACCGCGGCGGCGAGGAGGCCGCCGCTCGTCTCGGACTCCTGATAGAACAGCCGCCGCCCGTCCGACGCCCACGTCGGCGCGATGCCGCCCGCCGCGGAGATGCGCACGCGCCGGTCGAGCGCGGGGTATGCGCGGACGTACACCTCCAGCTGCCCCGTCTCGTCGGAGCTGTAGGCGAGCCAACGGCCGTCGGGCGAGACCTGCGGGTCCTCGAGGTCGAACGGCGAGCGCAGGAGCGGCGCGCCCGCGGCACCGCCGGCGGAGTCGAGGCGCACGCGCCAGATCTCGTGCCGCCGGGTGCGCTGGTCGATGGCCTCGAAGATCACGGCGCGTCCGTCGTCGACGTACGACGGCGGCGATTGGATGCGGACCCCCTCGGGCGCGGCGTAGAGCCGTTCGGCCGCGCCGCTGCCGTCGCCGGACACCGTCCAGATCTCCGACGGTCCGCGCACGGGGTTCTGCACGTAGACGAGCCGCGTCCCGCCGGGCGCCCACGCGACGTAGCGCACGAGCTGTCCGGCGGTGAGCCGGCTGGGTGTTTCCGACCCCACGTCGTAGACCCACACGTCGGCCGTCGGCGCGTCGGCGCCGCCCGCTTCGGCCACGACGACCGCGACGCGCCGCCCGTCGGGCGACACGTGCGGGTCGAAGAAGCCGCGCGTCTCCGGGAACGTCGCGGTGATCGCGCCGCCGGCGTCGGTGATCGCCAGTCGGCGGCCCGGCACGCCGCGCGTGTACACCAGCGAGCCGTCGTCGGCGAGCGACGCGTTCAGCCCGACGGTCGTCCGGAACGTCAGCCCCTGCGCGAGCGTCACCGACGTCGTCCCGACCCGTCGGCGCCGCGCGTCGAACGGCACCGCCGCGATGCTCCCCGTGACGCCGTCGCGCCGCTCGACGAGGAGCCACGCGCCGCGGGTGCCTAACGGCGCGTATGCGCTCACGTCCAACGGCGTGGTCTCGCCCGTCGCCAGCGACACGAGGCTCAGGCTCGCGGGATTCGCGGCACCGGAGCGAGAGACGGCGTACACGAGCGACGTTCCGTCGGGGAGCGGCCGGGGCATCAGTGCGACACCT